>NZ_JADYVD010000033.1 GCF_020193575.1 Ensifer sp. IC4062 | reverse complement strand
GGCGGTCGTGCTTTGGCGGACGCCGTTCATCGCGCAGCAGATCGTCGCCAGCAAAACTCGACGGAGCTGCCGCCGCTTCGCGTGCCGGACGTTCGCGATGCGGACGCCCTTCCTGCCGGTGGCCGCCACCATTGCCGCGACGCTGGCCATTGCCGCGACCGCCCCGGCCCTTGGATGGCCGCGCCTGATCGGCAGGTGCCTCGCCGCTGGCGATGGCGATCTGGATACCCATCAGCTTCTCAATCTCGCGGAGCAGGCGGATCTCGTCCGGGGTGCAGAAGGCGATCGCGACACCGTCGCGGCCGTTGCGGGCCGTGCGGCCGATGCGGTGGACGTAGGCGTCCGGCACTTCCGGCAGGTCGTAGTTGTAGACATGGGTAACGCCCGGAATGTCGATGCCGCGGGCGGCAACATCGGTCGCAACGAGCACCCGGATTTCACCGTCGCGGAAGGCCTTCAGCGCACGCTCTCGCTGGCCCTGGCTCTTGTTGCCGTGGATCGAAGCAGCCTTGAAGCCGACGTGGTCCAGATGCTTCATCAGCTTCTCAGCGCCGTGCTTGGTGCGGCTGAAGACGAGCGAAAGGCCATCGGGATTGTCGGAAAGCGATTGCTTGAGGATCGAGGTCTTCAGGTCCTTGCCGGGAACGAAGTGGACGTATTGCTCGATCTTGTCGGCGGCCTTGCCCGGAGGGGAGACTTCGACCTTCACCGGATCCGTCAGGTATTCGCCTGCGAGTTCGGCGATCTGCTTCGGCATGGTCGCCGAGAAAAGCAGCGTCTGGCGGTTTTTCGGCACGAGCTTCGAAATCTTGCGCAGGTCGTGGATGAAACCGAGGTCAAGCATCTGGTCGGCCTCGTCTAGGACGAGATAGCGGCCTTGAGTGAGTGTCACCGCCTTGCGGTTGACGAGGTCCAGCAGGCGGCCGGGAGTCGCGACAAGAATGTCGACGCCACGGGCGAGCTGTTCGGTCTGTTTGTTGATCGAGACGCCACCGACGACGATGCCGATCTTGAGCGGGGCCTTCTTGACGAAGACCTTGAGGTTGGCGGCGATCTGATTGACGAGTTCGCGGGTCGGGGCAAGCACGAGCGCGCGGATGTTGCGCGGGTCGGCGCGCTTGCCCTCGGCGAGGAGTTTTTCGATCATCGGCAGGCCGAAGGCAGCGGTCTTGCCGGTACCCGTCTGGGCGAGGCCGATGAGATCGTGACCTTTGAGGACGAGTGGGATGGCCTGCGTCTGAATGGGGGTCGGCTTCTCGAAACCGTTGGCGGAGAGGGTCGCCAGAATCTGCTGCGAGAGGCCAAGCTCTTTAAATGTGGACAAAGGATATACCTTTCGGGGACGCCAAACGCATTCGCCGGAATCGCCCTTTTGCAACTCCGGTCAGTCTGGCATCAAGAACCCCGCGTGAATTGGGAACTTGTGGGTTAAAGAAGAATCGTCATGCGCCTGTGCTGCCGCCGATCAGGCGGATGTTCGCGCTTTTCCTTCTTCACGGCTTGGAAGTGGTTGCCGAGGGCGCGCTCACGCGGCGGCCGGAAGGTGACGCTGCGCCGATGTCGTTGTTTTGGCCTCAAAAGTCAAGACCTATCTTTTCGCACGTGCGAAACCGTCCCCTTCAGTCGATCAAGAGTTCGAAATCGGTATCCGCGACCGGTTGGCCGTTGATCAGAATGACCAGCCGGTGCTCGCCGGCATAGTAGCGCCGCGTCGTGATCAGGCGGATCGCGTGGCGTTTCTCGATTTCGAGGACCGCACCTGGTTCGAGCGTCATTGTCGTCCACTTGAACACTTTCGGCGATCTCGTGCCGTTCGCCTTCTGATGATGCACGGCGTAGTCGATCATGACCTTTTGTTCGGCTGCACTGGAATTCTGTATTTCGAGACCGAAGCGAAGATGCTCGCCGAGACGGACAAGTGGTGTGCCCAGTGTCAAACTGGCATCGATGGCTGACAATGCACCGAAACCGAAATTGGCGAGTGCCTCCACATGCCCCTGCTTCAGAAGCGTACGGCAAGCGTGGCGGAGCAATCTCAGGCGTGCCGGCGATGCGCCGTCGACATGCGCGGCCACGAACCGCGCGACGAGATCCGGATGATCCTTGGCGATGTCGTTGAGGCTGTTGGCGACGGAGCGGCGCACGTAATCTTCCGGGTCATCGATCAGCGCGGCGATTATCGGAAGGATGGGGCGTGGATCGCAGATGAGGTCCGGGAGCCGCATGGCCCAAGGCAGACGCGGGCGCGTGCCTTCGCTCGCTAGCCGCCGGACATGATGATTGCTGTCGCCGGTCCAGCCTGAGATCGTGGCCAGCGCCCGTTGCAGATCCCGATGAACGAACGCGCGGATGCCGAATTCCGCCGTGAAATGCGGTGTCAGGCGGCGCAGAAGCGAGAGCGAGCGTTCGAAATCGTCAAGGCCGCGGGCCGCGATGAACTGGTTCACCGGAAGAAGCGCCCAGCCGCTCAGCCCCGGTGCGTCGCCTCTCGGCAGCGCACGCTCCAGGGTCTCGGCGGCGTCAGGGAAATGCTCGGGCAGCGTTTGAAAGAGGGCGTCGCAGATCTGCCGTGCCCGCTGCATTAGTTCGAGCGAATCCAGGTCGTGCGTTGCGAGCGCAATAAAGCGCTCGCGGTCGAATGCGGCCGCATTCCGGCCCAGATGCGTCGCGATGTCAAGGACGACACCCGGGTGCAACAGGTGCTTGAGCGGTTCTGCCATCGGTCAGGTCGTCTTCCCTGCTCAGATCTGCCGTTCGGTGACGAAGTGCTGCATCAGTCTTACCCGCGTGATCGCCGCCATGTACGGCGTAAATTCCGGATCACTCAGTACACGCTCGCCGGCGGCCTCGGCGGCGCCTAGTGTTTCCCACTCGACCAGGTCGGCGAGCAGATCGGTCATTTCGCAGGCAGTCACGGCGCGCCACGATACGAAACCGGGATAGCGGGACACGGCCCGCATGGCGCGGTCGCGAGCGGCGAGTGCTGCCTTCTTGTCCCTCACGGTGCAGACAGCGAGTTCGAGTACACGTTGGGCCGTCATCGTAGCCTCCTTTTCAACACAGCTTGACTTAACCACACTCCAACTGCCAGCCTTATGGCCATAGTGTTTGGGGAGGTGACATCATGCGACCCGCCGATCGGTTGTTTCGCATCATTCAGCTCATGCGTGCGTCTGGCAAGGCAATGACGGCGCGGGAAATTGCCGAAAGGATGGAAGTCGCGCCGCGCACGATCTACCGCGACATGGAGCATCTGATGGCATCGGGAGCGCCGATCGACGGTGAACGTGGCGTGGGTTACCTGCTGCGGGAGGCCATTGATGTGCCGCCGCTCACCTTCACCTTCGAGCAACTGGAGGCGATCGCATTTGGCGCCCGCGCCGTTCAGATGCTTGGAGATAGGCGTCTGGCGCAAGCCGCGCGCGAGGCGATAGAGAAGATCGGACATGGATTGCCGCCGGATCACGCAAAAAGGTTGAGAGAAGCGCCGCTGCGAGCTTTCCGCTCGGCAATGCAGCCTGATCCGCCTCTGCTGCTTGGCGAAATACGTCGGGCGATTGCGGCCAGGCGGAAGTTGCACGTGACGTACGAAAGCCTTGCAGAACTGACGTCCGAGCGTACAATTTGGCCGCTCGGTCTTAGCGTTTTCGGGCACAACTGGCTACTCACGGCTTGGTGCGAATTGCGCCAGGACTTCCGTGATTTTCGGGTTGATAGGATCACTTCGCTCAGTACCGAGCGGGAGCAATACGAACCAACACCGGAGCGCAGTTTCGACGCTTACCTTGCCCGAATGTAGTCCGGGCGCGCGCATTGCGTGTGAAAGATTTCGGCAGGAGGGAACCTGAAACGGCTTCGGCCGTTCTGCCTGATGACCTTCGCCGATCTATCTGCCATCCACGACACAGGGGAGAAAATAGTGCGGAACCGGATTTGGATACTGGCAGCCGACGGAAACACGGCGCGCATCTTGAAGGACGTCAACTTGCTGAAGGATGGACGCCAGCAACCGGAAGTGGAGACATACGAAATCGAGACCAAGCGTGCTCGGGATATAATGGCCGATAAACCGGGCCGCAGCCACTCGTCGGTCGGTTACGGCCGTTCGGCGATGGAATACAGCACTGACCCGGTCCGCGAGGAGCAGCACCGCTTCGCCATGGAGATTGCCGGGAAACTCGACCACTACGCGCTTGAACACGCCTTCGAGAACCTTGTGATCTGCGCCGCACCCAAGACGCTGGGCGACCTCAGGAAGCTGCTTTCGCACCAGGTCAAAGAAAGGACCCTTGCGGAGATCGATCGCAACTGCGTCGCAGTGCCCACGGACCAACTGATCGCAACGGTCCGCTCCGTGGTGTTTCCGTAGCGCAAGACATGCTGCCAGGCGTCACACTCTACTGCATGTATCCTTAAATCCTACCCGATTTAAGGATAGGAACATGCAGCAATTCAAAATGCTACAGTGTCCTTTGCGCGTCTGATCAAGACGCGCGGCGCTGTAGACGTTCCATCAGAAATCGGTCGGCACGCCGCCTTCCTCTTTGCGCCTGGCGACAAAAGCGTCGAGCTCTTCTTCTGTCGCCGGATCGAGCGGCGGGCGCTCATAGTCGTTGAGCTTCTGCTTGAAGACTCGGTTGGCATGATCGTAGGTTGTCGGCCGACCGGCCTCAGTCCAGGTCTCGAAGTTCCGCCAATCGGAAAGGATCGGCGAGTAGAAAGCCGTCTCATAGCGCTGGAGCGTGTGCAGCGTCCCAAAATAGTGCCCCCCGGGACCGACATCACGCACTGCATCGAGACCGAGCGCATCCTCGCTGACGTCGAGCGGCTGGAGAAATTCAGCCACCATCTGCAGCATATCGACATCAAGGATGAACTTCTCGAATGAGGCTGTCAGCCCGCCCTCCGTCCAGCCGGCCGCATGCATGACAAAATTGCCGCCGCCCTGTGTCAGGGCCCAGAGCGAAAGTGCCGACTCATAGGCGGACTGCGCGTCCAGCGTATTTGCCGCATTGGTATTGGATGTGCGGTAGGGAATGTTGTACTTGCGGGCAAGCTGGCCACCGGCGATGACGGCCTTCATGTATTCCGGCGTCCCGAAGGCCGGCGCGCCGGTCTTCATGTCGACATTAGAGGTGAAGCCGCCATACATGACCGGCGCCCCCTTGCGCACCATCTGGGTAAAGGCAATGCCGCAAAGCGCCTCAGCGTTCTGCTGCACCAGAGCGCCGGCAATAGTGACAGGAGCCATGGCGCCGGCAAGCGTGAAGGGGGTGACGACGACCACCTGATCGCGCGACGACATCTCGATAATGCCCTGAAGCATCGGGCCGTCGAGGCGAAGTGGCGAAGAGGTATTGACGATCGTGAAGAGCGACGGCTCCCGCTCCATCTGCTCGAGCGAGATGCCGCGGCCGATACGGGCGATTTCGATGCCGTCGATGTTGCGCTGGCGACCGAGCGAGTAGACATGAAACACCTTGTCGGTCAGCTTCACCATGTCCGAGAGACAATCCAGGTGACGGATCGAGGCATGGAGGTCGACGGGTTCGACCGGGTAGCCGCCCGTGGTGTGCACGATGTCGTAGGACTGCGCCAGCTTGACCAGTTTGCGAAAATCCTCCTGGTTGCCGGTGCGCCTGCCGCCCTCGCGATCGGCAACGAAGGGCGCGCTGGCGATCTGCGCGAAGACGAGGTTGTTGCCGCCGATCTCGACGTTTCGCACTGGATTGCGCGCATGCATGGTGAAAGCGGGGGGCGCAGAGGCGATCATCTCCATTATCAGACCGCGATCGAAGCGGACGCGATCGGTCCCGGGCGTCACGTCCGCGCCGGCCGCCGTCATGCGATCGCGCGCCTCCGGCAGGATGATGTCCATGCCGATTTCTTCGAGGATCGTCAGGGAAGCGTCATGTATCGCTTCGAGAGCATCTTCCGAGAGGACCGTCGACTTGGTAAGCGTGTTGACGAGGTTGAGGTATTTCGCGGCCGCGGGCTTTCGTGACCGTTCCGCGCCTCGGCCGCCGGATCGGCGGCGTCGCTCCAGCGGTGAAGTTTCGTCTGCCGCAGCGTCCCGGAATTGATTGTCGGTCATGAAAGATTCCACCCCCGCGTTTCCGTTGGTATCTCTCTCGCAGATTTTGACGCGTCATGCCCCCGCCATTTGCGACAGTTCACTTCGTGCAGCGTAGCAGAGGTTGAAAAGCACCGTCACAATTGCCAACGCGGGTCCACAGCGCCGCGTCTTATCAGACGCGCAAAGGACGCTGTTGCACTTAAGGAATCATGCAGTGATCAGGGCTTCTCGCCGCGCAGCATCTCGCGCTTGCCGGCGAATCCTGGGCGCCGCTCGACGATGAACCCGGCCGCCTCGAGATTCCGTCGGACGAAGCCGGCCGCGGCATAGGTCGCGAAGGTGCCGCCGGACGCGGTCTTGTCGAAAACCAGCCGCATCAGCTCCTGTGACCACATATCCGGATTGCGCGATGGAGCAAAACCGTCGAGGTACCAGGCGTCGAATGTGTCCTCCGACGCGCCGAGGTTCTCGAGCGCAGGCCCGCACACAACCGTCAGCCGAACTTCGTCCGTGAACTTGAGATCGACGTGGCCTTCCGGTGTTTCCGGCCAACTCGCGACAAGCGCCTGTCTTTCCTCGGAGATTTCCGGCCAGTGCGAAAGTGCTCGGTCGATATCGGCCGCCGGCATCGGGAAACGCTCGAAGGAGATGAAGTGCAACTGGCCCGTCTCCATCCGCGTCTGCTTCCATTGCCGCCAAGTTTCGCAGAAATTGAGGCCCGTGCCGAAGCCAAGCTCACCTATGACGAACGTTTCTGCCGTCTGCCAGCGTTGCGGCAGCCGGTTGCCGGAGAGGAAGACATGACCGCACTCCAGCCGGCCGTCGGTGCGGCAATAAAAGTGATCGCCAAACTCCTTCGAGTAGGGCATATCGCCCTCGTGCCATTCTAGGTTCTGCAGCGATGGCGGATGGTTCTGGCCGAGATCAGTTCCTGTCATGGCGTGGTCATCTCCGGCCCTGAAAAAACGTGCGGGGGTCGCGGTAGCACTGTGGAACGCTGCATAATCTGCCCTTCGATCCATCTCGATCTAGGAAATTTTGCCGTAGAAGGTCAATCGATGAGTGAACTTTTGATCGTGGGCGGCGGTGTCATGGGGCTGTGGGCCGCCGTGATGGCTGGTCGGGCCGGCCTCGCGACGTGCCTCGTCGAGCGCAGCGTTACAGGCGCGGGCGCGAGCGGAGGCCTGCTCGGCGCGCTGATGCCGCATATGCCCGATCGGTGGAACGCAAAGAAGCAATTCCAGCTCGATGCGCTGGTCTCGCTCGAAGACGAGATCGCCGAACTGCAGCGAGCGACCGGACTGTCGGCCGATTATCGCCGCTGCGGCCGGCTTATGCCGCTTGGCAAACCGCACCTGAGGGAGATCGCCCTGGGGCATGAGCAAGATGCGGCGCGGCATTGGATTTCCGGCGAACGCCGGTTCCATTGGTATGTCCGGGATGCGGATGCCGGCCGCGACTGGCCGGCGGCGGCGGCGGCGTCCTTCGGCATTGTGCATGATACGCTCGCTGCGAGAGTGGCGCCGCGGCGTCTGATGCAGGTGCTGAAGACTGCCCTCGCGCAATTTCCCCATGTGCGGGTCGAAGAGGGGGCAGAGGTTGCGTCGCTCGATCCTCAACGTGGACGGCTTACGCTCTCAGACGGGAGGGCTGTCTCGTTCGGCCATTGCATCCTCTCCGCCGGCGTCGAGAGCTTTGGCCTGATCGACCGCCTGGCGCATTCGGCGCAGGCGCCGAGCGGCGGTGCGGTCAAGGGGCAGGCAGCGCTGCTTAGCGCCGACATCGATCCGGCTTCGCCGATCATCTTCACCGATGGGCTCTACATCGTCGCGCACGAAGATGGTCATGTGGCGATCGGCAGCACCAGCGAGAACCGCTTCGACGAACCATATTCGACGGACGATCAACTGGATGCCCTGATCCGGCGAGCCGAAGCTTTAGCGCCAGCGTTGCGTGGCGCGCAGGTAATCGAGCGTTGGGCCGGGCTGCGCCCAAAGGCGACCGGACGCGAGCCGATCGTCGGCCGCCATCCCGATCATGACAATCTATCGGTGCTGACCGGCGGCTTCAAAGTCAGTTTCGGCGTGGCACATGCCCTGGCGCGTTTCGTGATCGACGACATCATTGGGCCGCCGACTATCGATATTCCCGAGTCTTTTGCGTGCGCGCACCACATCGCCGCGCTGCGGCATCAAGTCCGCAGTCTGCCTGGGGGCGCTCCTTGATCTACAGCGCCGCGCGTCTACGAGACGTGCAAAGGACGCTGTAGCACTTTGAATTCTACACGTTTTTATCCTTAAATCGGTTACGAGGTAAGGAAACATGAAGTAGCGTTAGCCCATTGCCCGCCGTATGGTTTTTGACAACAGAGACAGGAAGGCCGGGCGGGACGTTGCCACGAGCTTCCAGGATAGCACCGATGTCGCCATCTGCCGCGGAAGCACCCCGACTGCAAGGAACCAAACCGCTTCTACGGCACGCCTACGGATAGAGTAATTCATGCCAAGGCTGGCGGTTGCACCGGCTACCGCTAGGCGCAGCCGCGAATCATCTCTGACCGGGTGCCGCGTCTCCTCGATGCATAAGGATGCAAGCCGCTCTTCGAGGTGAGTCGGATCGCGCAACGCAATTCCCGATTGCAGTTGCGATCCGGCGGCTGCTGCCTCAGCAGAAAGAGCCTCAAGGCGGCGGAAGTCATGTTGCACGCGCCAGCGGGCCCGCTCAGCCAGCTTTTCGGCGAACAGCGAATGGTTGGAACCATGCATACGGTATGCGCCGAGGCAATCGTCGGTAGCCTGGACCTGTCCATGCAGCGGCGCCACAGTTGCAAGATAGCCATCGGCTCCTTGGCGGAATTTCCCTTCCGGCATCGGCATCACCGCTTCCAGGGCCGAACGGGCGAAGGCAAGGCCGCTAGTGACTGTCGTCTGGTAGCGACCGCGATGAAACAGTTTTGGTGTCACGTCGCCGGTATCGAAGGGCTGTTCCGGCGGCGGGAAGATATCGATTACCCTTTCTTGTTGATCGACAAGATGGAGCCTGAACTGAAACTGCGCGGCCGAGGCATCCCATGCATTGACGACCTCGGATACGGCAGTCGGATAGAGGTAGTCGTCGGCGTCCAGAAAGAACACGATGTCGCCCGCACTTGCGGCGAAACCGGTGTTGAAGGCGGCCGCGTGTCCGCCGTTGGCCGGTCGAAGACAGGCTCGGATCCTGTCGCCGTATGTTCGAATGATGTCTGACGATCCATCGGATGAGGCATCGTCGACGACGATAACCTCGGTATGCGGGTGGTCTTGAGCCAACGCGCTGTCGATACAACGCCTGAGAAAGCGTGCGTAGTTATAGTTGGTGATGATGATTGATACAGAAGGTTGGTCGAGCACAGCCTGCCTCGCTCCGATCCCCGCTCGTCGCTTCAGTACTCAGCTGAGTGTGTGCGGTTGGTCGCCGGCATCTCGCCTGGAGATAACAAGGCATTCGCCGCATCGTCGGCGGCCGCTACCAACCTTCAAAGGAAACCGCGGGTAGATTTCCTTCGGTGCGGCGGTGCTCTGAACGGCAGGTTGCTGTCTTGCACCGCTGCGCGATTTTCCACGCTTCAAGGAAGCGCCGCGAGGTAGTAACTGCATTTATTGTGTTGACAATAGGGCCCGTGCTGGATCGGGCGGCATTTCGACGATCCATCGTGCTTTGCTCGCCCCCAGGGCCCGGTTCCAAGCCGCGACTTCGTTAATCTGTCACGCAAATCACCTATTAGCCGGCCATCCACGGCCTTCCGGAGCTTGCGCCATGCGTTACGCCATTTGTTTCACCCCGCCTATGGGGGACCCGCTGTCGGCAGTGGCCGCCAGCTGGCTCGGGCGGAACGTCTATTCGGATGAACCGACGGAACTGCCCTCCGTTAACGGATTGAGCGTATCGGAGATCGCCTTCCATACGGCGGCACCCCGCCGCTTCGGCTTTCATGCCACGATCATGGCACCGTTCTGCCTCAACTCGGCGACGGACGAGACTGAGCTGCTGAAGGCGCTGATGCATTTCGCCAGCGCCGAGACTCCTTTCGAAATCGCGCGGATGGAGGTTGCCCGCTTCAGCCAATGCTTGGGGCTGGTGCCGCAGGTTCCGAGCCACGAAGTGCATCTGCTCGCCGCCCGCGTCGTGCAGGCGTTCGACAGGTTTCGAGCGCCGATGAGCGAGGACGAAATCGAACGATGCGATCCGGATCGGCTGACGGCACCGCAATTCACAAACCTACATCGCTGGGGCGATCCCTACGTGATGGACGAGTATCGCTTTCACATGAAGCTGACGGGCGCCCTGAATCCGGAAACCGCTCGGCGCATGGAGGCGCCGCTCAGGGAGCTTTTTGAGCCGCATTTGGAAACGCCGCTGGCGATCGGCAGTCTTGCCCTGTTCATCGAGCAGGATCCGGGCGCGCCGATGCGAGTCCATTCTCAGCATCCGCTTGGCAAGATTTCAGCCCGTTTGCGTGACGGCGCGGCGAAAAGGCGGGCCGTCGAAAGCCTGGCCGAAGGTCGTGCCGCCAGACCTATCCCCTTCATCATGGCCTCCCTGCTGGCGGGCCGCTAGCCCCCCCTTCTCAAGTGTCAATTCCTCTCGACAATCCGGTCCGCGGTGCTACCGTTCCGGAATAATCGAAGGGTGATTTGATGGCAGAGACTTCCTATCCGCGCGACCTCGTAGGCTATGGGCGCACGCCACCACAGGTGCGCTGGCCGGGTGATGCACACATCGCCGTGCAGTTTGTCCTGAACTACGAGGAGGGGGGCGAAAGCTGCATTCTCGATGAGGATCCGGCGTCCGAATGCCTGCTGTCGGAGATCGTCGGAGCGACGCCCTGGCCGGGCCAGCGCAATCTCAATATGGAATCGATTTATGAGTACGGTGCTCGTGCCGGGTTCTGGCGGCTGTGGCGCATGTTCACGAGCCGCGATGTCACGCTTACAGTGTATGGTGTTACGCTTGCGATGGCGCGCAACCCGGAAGCCGTCGCGGCGATGAAGGAGGCGGGCTGGGAAATCGCCAGCCACGGGCTACGCTGGCTCGAATACAAGGATTTCCCGGAAGAGGTCGAGCGCGAGCATATCCGCGAGGTCGTGCGCCTGCATACGGAACTGACCGGCGAGCGGCCGCTCGGCATCTATCAGGGCAAGCCCTCGGTCAACACGCTGAAGCTCGTCCTGGAAGAAGGTGGTTTTCTCTATTCTTGCGATTCCTATGCGGACGAGCTTCCCTACTGGGTTCCTGGATTGACCGCCGACAAGCCGCACCTCATCATTCCCTACACGCTCGATGCCAACGACATGCGCTTTGCGACCAATCAGGGGTTCAATTCCGGAGACCAGTTCTTCACCTATCTCAAGGACACATTCGACGTGCTCTATGCGGAGGGCAAGGAAGGCAGCCCGAAGATGATGAATATCGGCCTGCATTGCCGCCTCGTCGGCCGGCCCGGCCGCGCGGCTGCGCTCGCCCGCTTCATCGATTACGTGCTGTCCCACGACAAGGTCTGGATACCGCGTCGCGTCGACATTGCGCGTCATTGGTACGACCATCACAAGCCCGAAGGTGTGCGCTGATGTCCGAGAGGGAAGCCTTCGTCAGTCGCTTCGGCGGTGTCTTCGAGCATTCGCCATGGGTGGCGGAGCGCGCATACGACCGCGCCGCTTCTGCCGGGTTGACCGCTGGCAGCGTCCATTCGGCACTCTGCAACGCGTTTCGTGCCGCTTCGCCCGCCGAACGCCTCGCTGTTCTCAAAGCCCATCCGGATCTTGCCGGCAAGCTTGCGATCGCTGGCAAGCTGACCGCCGACTCCCGAGCAGAGCAGGCCTCCGCCGGACTGGACCGCCTTTCACCCGAGGAACATCAGCGGTTCACTGCGCTCAACAAGGCTTATACGAATAAATTCGGCTTCCCCTTCATCATTGCAGTCAAGGGGCTGACGAAGGACGACATTCTCGCGGCGTTCGAAAGGCGGATTGACAATTCAAAGGAAGAAGAATTTGAAACCGCTTGCGCGCAGGTGGAGCAGATCGCCCGGCTGCGGCTCAAATCCATGCTCCCCGGAGATGAAAATGCCTGACATTGCCGTCCCTGACCTGTCCGCCTCGGCATCGTGCCGCGCGCACGCATGCTCCGGAACCGAAGGCTGATGTCGCGCTTGCTTTCGATCGAGCCCCTGTCGAGGCAGGCTTTCGCGTCGTTTGGCAGCGTCATCGAAGCGGACCCTGCATCGATGCGCTTCATCAATGGCGGCAACACCGAACGGTTTCATGCCCTTGCCCGGGCCGAAGTGACGGGCGACGGCGCCGGCGTCATCATCAACATCTTTCGCGGTCAGCCGCGCGCGTTCCCCTATGCCGTGACGATGATGGAGCGCCATCCGCTCGGCAGTCAGAGTTTCTCGCCGCTTAATGATCGGCCGTGGCTCGCGGTGGTTGCCGAGGATGAAGGCGGACGCCCTGGCAGGCCCCGGGTATTCCTGGCGAGCGGACGGCAGGGGGTCAACTACGGCCGCAACGTCTGGCATCATCCGCTGATGTCGGTCGAATCGGCGAGCGATTTCATCGTCGTCGATCGCGATGGGCCGGGCAACAACCTGGAAGAGTTCTTCTACGACGAGCCCTTCGTCATCCCCGTTCCCTTCTGAAGGAAATCAAGCGATGAGCAAGACCGGGCGGCTTACGACCCATGTCCTCGATACCGCGCTCGGCAAGCCGGCTGAGGGCCTGAGGATCGATCTCTATTGGCTGGAGGGGGAGGAGCGGCAATTGATCCGCACCGTCCACACGAACAGCGACGGGCGCGTCGACGGGCCGATGGTCGAAGGCGTGGCCTTCATGGCGGGCAATTACGAACTGGTCTTCCACGCCGGCGACTATCTCCGGGCAACGGGCGTCGTCCTTCCGAAGCCGGCCTTCCTCGACCTGATCCCCTTGCGGTTCGGGGTCGCCGATCCCGGAAGCCACTATCACGTACCGCTGCTGCTCTCGCCTTATGGCTACTCCACCTATCGCGGAAGCTGATTATTCCGCAAGAATGTCGCCGCCCACGTCCGTGATGTTGCGCTTGCCGCAGAGAGCCATGGTGATGTCCATCTCCTTGCGGATGATATCGAGTGCGAGCGTCACGCCTTCTTTGCCCATCGCACCGAGGCCGTAGAGAAAGGGGCGGCCGATAAACGTGCCCTGCGCACCGAGGGCGATCGCCTTCAGCACATCCTGGCCCGAGCGGATGCCGCCATCGAGATGGACCTCGATCTGGTGTCCCACGGCATCGACGATGCGTGGCAGCATGCTGATCGACGAGGGTGCGCCGTCGAGCTGCCGACCGCCGTGGTTCGACACGACGATCGCGTCGGCACCGGTCTTTGCCGCCATCTTTGCATCTTCGGGATCGAGGATCCCCTTGAGGATCAACGGTCCGCCCCAGCGCTCCTTGATCCATTCGACGTCCTTCCACGAGAGCTGCGGATCGAACTGCTCGTTGGTCCAGGCGCCGAGGGAGGAAAGATCGGTGACGCTTTTGGCGTGACCAACTATGTTGCGGAAGGTGCGCCGGTTGGTACCGAGCATCTTCATGCACCAGCGCGGCCGCGTCGCCATCTGCCAGAGGTGCTTCGGCGTCATGCGCGGCGGCGCGGAAAGGCCATTGCGCAGGTCCTTGTGGCGCTGGCCGAGGATCTGCAGATCAAGCGTCAGGACCAGCGCCGAGCATTTGGCGGCCTTTGCGCGGTCGATCAGGTTCAGTACGAATTCGCGCTCGCGCATCACATAAAGCTGGAACCAGAAGGGCTTGGTGGTGACAGAAGCGACATCCTCGATGGAGCAGATGCTCATGGTCGAAAGCGTGAAAGGAATCCCGAAAGCTTCTGCGGCCTGTGCCGCCAGCATTTCTCCGTCGGCATGTTGCATGCCGGTGAGGCCTGTCGGCGCAAGAGCGACCGGCATCGACACCTTCTGGCCGATCATCGTCGTTTCCAGAGAGCGGTTGCTCATGTCGACTAGGACCCGCTGACGCAGCTTGATCTTGGCGAAATCCTCCTCGTTGGCGCGATAGGTCCCCTCCGTCCAGGCGCCGCTGTCGGCATAGTCGAAGAAGAGTTTTGGGACACGTCGCTTGGCGAGCGCCTTGAGATCGCGGATTTCGAGGATTTGCGTCATGGGAACGGCCTTCATCGATGGATGACAACTGCATGTTTCCTTAAGCCGGGGCGACTGAAGGGTAAAACCATGCAGCAACTCAAAGTGATACAGTGACCTTTGTGCGTCCCATAAGACGCACTGCGCTGTAGGGGGCATTACCACGATTTCGGGAGGCGCGTAATAGCTCTCGCGGCGAAGAGGTCAAAAAAATTGACCTCTCTTTCGATTCAGTCGGCGCCGAGCGAAGATTTGGCAGGGCGGCCGGCCACATAGGTTTCGACGATCGCGCGATCATCCCCCATTGTCTGCAGCAGGAACAGCTCATCGGCGAGAGAATTGACCACTTCGGCGCGCAGCGCCATGGCCGGCGTCGCCGCCATGTTGAGGACGGTGAGGTCCGCATCGGTGCCGGGTTCTAGAGTGCCGATCCGCTCGACGAGCGACAGCGCCTCGGCATTGCCGCGGGTCATCAGGTAGAAGCTGTCGAAGGGATTCAGTCGCTCGCCCTGCAGCTGCAGGATCTTGTAGGCCTCGTCGAGCGTCTTCAGCATCGAGTAGCTGGTGCCGCCGCCGATATCGGAGGCGACTGAGACGCGCACCGGCTTCTGCCGGCGCGTCAACGCACGCAACGGGAAAAGACCGGAGCCCAGGAAAAGGTTGGACGTCGGGCAGAAGACCGCAACGGAGCCGGTCTCGCTCATGGCATCGGCCTCGCGATCGGAAAGATGGATGCAGTGGCCGAAGAGGCTCTTCGGTCCAAGCAGGCCATAGCGGGCGTAGACGTCGGTGTAGTCCTTCGCTTCTGGGTAGAGCTCGCAGGTGAAGGTGATTTCGTCGCGGTTTTCGGAAAGATGCGTCTGCACATGCAGGTCGGGGAATTCGCTGACGAGCGATTTTGCGACCTCCATCTGCTCCGGCGTAGATGTGATGGCAAAACGCGGCGTGATGGCGACGTGGTTGCGGCCCTTGCCGTGCCAGTCCGCGATGACCGCCCGCGTTTCGTCATAGCTCATGTCAGGGGTGTCGAGCAGGCCTTGTGGTGCGTTGCGGTCCATCATCACCTTGCCGCCCACCATGCACATGTTGCGCTTCAGGCTTTCGGCGAAGAAGGCGTCGGCGGAGGCCTTGTGGACGGAGCAATAGGCGGTCGCGGTCGTCGTCCCCTGGCGGATCATCTCGTCGAAGAAATGAACGGCGATGCGCTCGGCATGCGCGGTTTCGACGAACCGGCATTCCTCCGGAAACGTGTAGGTGTTCAGCCATTCGAGCAGGTTGGCGGCATAGGAGGCCATGACCTGCATCTGCGGGAAATGAAGATGCGTGTCGATGAAGCCGGGCATGATCAGGTGCGGGCGATGATCGATCTCCGTGATGCCGTCGGGCGCTGCGGCCTTGACTACCCCGTACGGGCCGGACGTCTTGATCACGCCGTCCCCGATGAGCAGCGCGCCATCGCTTTCATAGAAATAGGCAGCGCTATCGTCGATGGTTTGCGGGGCGCGGTTGAAGCTCAGCAGGCGGCCGCGAATGAGGGTGGATGTCATGGTGTCTCCCCGACGGCGCTCTCGAACCAGGCAGTCAACAGCCTGCGTTCGTCCGCCGTCATATCGGTTATGTTGCCGGGCGGCATGGCATGGCTGCGCCCGGCCTGGATATAGATTTCGCGCGCGCGGGCGGCAATCTCGGCGTCGCTCTCGAGTATGACGCCATTCGGCGCCCGGGCAATGCCTTCAAAGACCGGTTCGGCTGCGTGGCACATGCTGCAGCGGGTCGAGATCGTATCCTTAACCGCCGGAAAATGCGCGTTATCGGCGAAGCGTTTGAAGGCCGGCGCGGCTTCGGCCTGTACTTCGCCGGTCAGCACTTTCGGCACTGTCGAGAGCCACATGATTAGGATGAAGAGGATCACCGTCACGATCCAGGTCCAGGTCGGCTCGCCTTTGCGCGCATGGGTGGTGTTGAACCAGTGGCGGATCGTGACGCCCATCAGGAAGACGAGTGCGGCGATGATCCAGTTGAAAGCCGTCGCGAAGGCGAGCGGATAGTGGTTCGAGAGCATGAAGAAAATGACCGGCAGCGTCAGATAGTTATTGTGGAGGGAGCGTTGCTTGGCTTGGGCGCCGAGCTTCGGATCCGGCGTGCGGCCGGCGATCAGATCGGCCACGACGATCTTCTGGTTGGGAATGATGATGAAGAAGACGTTGGCCGACATGATGGTGGCGGTGAAGGCACCAAGATGCAGAAACGCGGCGCGACCGGTGAACACCTGCGTGTAACCCCAGCCCATGGCGACGAGCACGACATAGAGGAGGGCCATCAGCCCCCAGGTGTTCTTGCCGATCGGCGATTTACAGAGAAGATCGTAAAGGGCCCAGCCGACCCCGAGCGAGGCGAGCGAGATCAGGATCGCCGTGGTCGCCGAGATATCCAGCACGTGGCGGTCGATCAGGAAGAGGTCGGCGCCGCCATAATAGACGATGCAGAGCATGGCGAAGCCCGAGAGCCACGTCATGTAGGATTCCCATTTGAACCAGGTGAGATGTTCCGGCATCGTCGCCGGTGCGACCAGATACTTCTGGATATGGTAGAAGCCGCCGCCATGCACCTGCCATTCCTCGCCATAGGCGCCGGGGGGAAGATGATCGCGTTTCACCAGGCCGAGGTCGAGCGCGATGAAATAGAAGGATGAGCCGATCCAGGCGATGGCGGTGACGACATGCAGCCAGCGGGCGGCAAAGGCCAGCCATTCCCAGGCAATGGCGAATTCGTACATTCAGGTCCCCTCGTTTTCTCCGTTGACGCAGCTTGCGAGAAAAACCCGCGACGGGGAAGGGTCGTTCTCGACGATCTACGTAAGAGGCTTAGAGCGGGATGAGGAAAAGTGTGGCCGCTCTGCCGGTAAGTATCTACGCGCCGCCTTCCTGTTTGAACTCCGCAAGGATCCAGTCGCGAAAACTGCGGATCTTTGCGACGTTGCGTCGAGCATGCGGGTAGACCAGCCAGTAGTCGTGCCCCTCGCTGCCGCGCAGATCGAAAGGTTGATACAACCGACCGAGCGCGACGTCATCGGCGTAGAATTGAGGAGTCAGGATCGCCACACCTTGCCCGGCGATTGCCGCGCCCGCCTCGAATGACTGGGCGCCGAGTCGTGCCGGAACCCGATCCTCGAGATCCGGATCGCGGACGCCGGCGGCGCGAAACCACAGTGGCCACCAACGGTCCTGAGGGTCGATGATGCGGAGCTTCAGGAGGTCTCGCGGTTCAGTCACTCCGCCGATCGTTGAAGCGAGCGCCGGACTGAGCATCGGTGCAAATTCCACTTTCATCAGTCGATGGCTGACGAGACCCGGCCAATCGCCCAATCCGGACCGGATCGCCACGTCCACTGCCTCTTTGCTGAAATCGATCACCGCATCGTTCGCCGACAGGCGAACGGCAATGTTGGGATGGGCGAGTTGGAATGAGCCGATATGGCGGGCAAGCCATTGCGACGCGAAGGTCGCAGTCGAGCTGATGAGCAGGGCGGACGCCGCATCGCCGCGCGCCGAGGCAACCGCTTCCTGCAGCATCTCGAATGCTTCCGTCACCCTGGGCGCCAGCCGCTGGCCGACTTCCGTCAGCGCGATCTGCCGCGTGCGTCTCAGGAACAGGGGCTCGCCGACATTTTCCTCGATCAACTTGATCTGATAGCTGACGGCCGTCTGGGTCATGCCGAGCTCGTCGCCCGCCCTGGTGAAACTGCCAAGCCGCGCGGCGGCCTCGAAGACCCTTAACGCGTTCAGCGGAAACTGCTTCGACATCTTCATGGATAAGTTCTCTTGATGCATGCAGACGGATGTTCGATTGGAATTCGAGTACCTTTCGCGGCATTCTGCAAGCCGAGTTCAGCAATTACAACAGGTACACGAATGACTTGCGATGCACTGGAAACCACTGAAAGAAAACCGTTTCTTTCGTTCGATGCGATTTTTCGGCTAGCTTCGATCCTGTTCCGTCCGAATCCGACAGTGGACATCAGGGTCTTGCCCGATCACATGAAAAGAGACATGGGCTTCATGGATTGGGGCACACCGCGGCGGGAGGACGAGATGTTCCGGTAGGTGAGGTTGGTCGCCCTCTCATCCGGCCTGCCGGCCACCTTCTCCCCGCTTGCGGGGCGAAGGGGACTTGCGTCGCCGCTCTCGTCCGCTTGCGGGGAGAGAGCCAGGGGTGCCTTCACCTAAGCCGAATCAGATCTGCCGTAACCGTTCGACCGCCATAAGGATGCGCTCCGGCGTCGCCGGGGTGTCGAGGCGGGGGCACTCGCGGTAGTCGGCGACACTGGCGACCGCCATCGACAGAGCCTCGAGCACCGAGATCGGCAGCATGAAGGGCGGTTCCCCGACCGCCTTGGACCGTCCGATAGTCTCTTCGGCATTCTCCGACCATTCAGCGAGGCGCACGTTGAAGATCTTGGGCCGGTCCGAAGCAAGCGGAATCTTGTAGGTCGAGGGCGCATGCGTTCTCAAGCGTCCTTTTTCGTCCCACCAGAGTTCTTCGGTCGTCAGCCAGCCCATGCCCTGGACAAAGCCCCCCTCAATCTGACCGAGGTCGATGGCCGGATTGAGCGAGCGGCCGACATCGTGCAGCACGTCGACGCGATCAACGAGGTATTCGCCGGTCAGCGTGTCGATCGAGACCTCGGAGACGGCGGCGCCGTAGGCGAAGTAATAGAAGGGCGTGCCGCGTCCGGTGGACCGATCCCAGTGTATCTTCGGCGTTTTGTAGAAGCCGGCGGCCGATAGCTGCACGCGCGCTGCATAGGCTTGCGCGACGAGCTCCGCGAAGGGCACGAGCTCGTCGCCGATTTTCACGTGGTTCGGCACGAAGGTGACGTTTTCGGCGGTCGTCTGCCAGCGCTCGGCAGCGAAGGCGACGAGCCGTTCCTTGATCTGACGGGCGGCGTCGAAGGCGGCCATGCCGTTGAGGTCGGAGCCGGAGGAAGCCGCGGTCGCCGAGGTGTTCGGCACCTTGCCGGTCGTGGTCGCGGTGATCTTCACTCGATCGAAGTCGATCTGGAAGCTGTCGGCAAGCACCTGCGCCACCTTGGTGTAGAGCCCTTGGCCCATTTCCGTGCCGCCGTGATTGAGCTGCACCGAGCCGTCCGTGTAGATGTGAACGAGCGCGCCCGCCTGATTGAGGTGGGAGAGCGTGAAGGAGATGCCGAATTTCACCGGCGTCAGCGCAACTCCCTTTCGGATCACCCGGCTCGATCTGTTGAAGTCGATGATCGCCGCCCGCCGCGCCTGGTAGTCGGCGCTCGCTTCCAGTTCGTCCACGATCTGCCGGATGATGTTATCTTCGACCTTCTGGTGGTAGGGCGTGACGTTGCGACCTGAATCCTTGTCGCCATAGAAGTTCAGCTTGCGGATTTCGAGTGGGTCCTTGCCGAGCGCATAGGCGATCTCCTCCATGATCCGTTCGCCACCGAGCATGCCCTGCGGTCCGCCGAAGCCGCGATAGGCGGTATTGGAGACCGTATTGGTTTTCAGAGGCTGCGAGGCGAGCTTTACATGCGGGTAGAAATAGGCGTTGTCCGCATGGAAGAGGGCTCGATCGGTCACCGGTCCGGAAAGGTCGGCGGAATAGCCGCATCGCGCCGCATACGTTGCGTCGACCGCCAGGATGTGTCCTTCATCGTCGAAGCCGACGTCGTAATCGACGAGGAAGTCATGCCGCTTGCCCGTAGCGATCATGTCGTCGTCGCGATCCGGGCGAATTTTCACGGCACGGCGCAGCTTGCGCGCGGCGACAGCGGCAAGCGCAGCGAATTGGTTCCCTTGCGTTTCCTTGCCGCCGAAGCCGCCGCCCATGCGCCGGACATGGACGGTGACGGCATTTGAAGGGACGCCGAGGACATGCGCGACCATGCGCTGGACCTCGCTCGGATGCTGCGTCGACGACCAGACGGTCATCTCGTCATCCTCGCCCGGGATCGCCAAGGCGACGTGTCCTTCAAGATAGAAGTGCTCCTGGCCGCCGATGCGCATCCGGCCCTTCAGCCGTCGTGGCGCGCGTTCCAACTCTCCTTGGGGATCGCCTCGCTGAAGCGTCAGCGGCGGGGTGACGAGTTCGCCTCCTCCGGCTATCGCATCGGCTACATCGATCATGTGGGGCAGGTCGCGATAGGTGATCTTCGCAAGCCGCGCGGCACGGCGGGCAACGTCGCGTGTTTCGGCGATAACCGCGAAGGCCGGCTGACCATGGAATTGTACGCGACCGTCGGCGAGCACCGGTTCGTCATGCAGGTGCGTGGGGCTGATATCGTTCGAATGCGGCATGTCCTTTGCGGTCAGCACGCAGACGACGCCTGGTACGGCGGCAACGGCCGAGAGATCCATCTCCAGGATTTCGGCGTGCGCCCGATCGGTGAGGCCCAGCGCGCCGTGCAGCGTGCCGGCGGGTTCGGGCATGTCGTCGATATAGTCCGCGGTTCCGGCCACGTGCTTGTGGGCGCTGTCGTGGCGCAGCCTTGTGTGCATCGGGCCAGTGATAGTGGTCTGCCCTTCGAAGGTGGACTTATCCATCTTGTCGATTCCTTTCGAAGAACGCGCCCCTCATCCGGCCTGCCGGCCACCTTCTCCCCGTTCTAACGGGGAGAAGGAACGTTGCCGCGCCATCTCTGTTCCCTCTCCCTGCTTGCAAAGAGAGGGTCAGGGTGAGGGGCGACCTCACGGCCCAGGCTTCGAATGCCGCGCTCATGCCACATTCTCGAAGCGCTGGAGTTGAACGGTCTCGCCGGTGCTTTCCAGGAAAAAGCGCATCAGCAGGTTCTTTGCCGCTAGCATGCGGTAGGCGCTCGTGGCGCGCCAGTCGGTGATCGGCTGGTAGTCGCTCTCGAGAGCCGCCTGCGCCGCACGCACGGTCTCCTCACTCCAGGGCTGACCGATGAGGGCCGCCTCGACGGCCTTCGCCCTTTTTGGCGTCGCGGCCATGCCGCCGAAGGCGACGAGGGCGATGCGGACGCGATTGTCTTCCCCAAGCGCAACCCGGAAGGCACCGAGGAGGGCGGAGATATCCTCGTCGCGGCGCTTCGAAACCTTGTAGGTGGCAAAACGATCGCCTTCGGGCAATGCCGGAACGAAGATGCTTTCCACGAATTCGCCCGGCTTGCGATCCTGCTTGCCGTAGGCGATGAAAAAGTCCTCGAGCGGCAGCGTGCGCGTGCCGTTCTTCGATCGCAGGGTGACAGATGCACCGAGGACGATTAGAGGTGGTGGGCTGTCGCCGATCGGCGAGCCGTTGGCGATGTTGCCTCCGATCGTGCCCATGTTGCGCACCTGTTCGCCGCCAATGCGGTCAATGAGCCGGCCGAAGGCTGGGTAGGTGTCGGAGAGAGCGTCGAACGCCGCCGTGTAGCTGACGCCGGCGCCGATCGTCAGGCCCGCTTCCGTGCTGTCGATCCGCTGCAACTCCGCAATGCCATTGATGAACACTACCGGATTGAGCGGCCGCATCTGCTTGGTCACCCAGAGGCCGACATCGGTTGCGCCTGCAACGATTGTCGCTGTCGGATGTTCGTCGAGTACCGTTGCGAGTGCCGCCGCGTCCCCAGGCACGATCAGACAGTCCTCGCCCTTGCGGATCACGATCGTTTCCGCGGAGCGGAGCGCTTTCAGCCGTGCGGTGACAGCTTCCCGCGCACGGGTGATCGGATCGAAGATCGCCGAGGGGCGTTCGCGCGCTGCCGCCTCTGCCGCCCGCACGATCGGTTCATAGCCGGTGCAGCGACAGAGATTGCCTTGCAGTGTCTTCTCGATTGCGGCTCGGCTCGGATTGTCATGCGTCAGCCACAAGCCATAGAGCGACATAACGAAGCCCGGCGTGCAGAAGCCGCATTGCGAGCCGTGAAAATCGACCATCGCCTGCTGCACCGGATGGAGCGTGCCGTCCTTGGCCGCGAGATGCTCGACGGTCACGACATGCGTCGCGTTCAGCGAGCCGACAAAGCGGATGCAGGCGTTGACGCTTTCGTAGACGAGCCTTTCGCCGTCGCCGCCGTTCGAAAGACGGCCGACCAGAACCGTGCACGCGCCGCAATCGCCTTCGGCACAGCCCTCCTTGGTGCCGGCTAGCCGGCGCTCCAGCCTCAGATAGTCGAGCAAGGTTGTGGTCGGCGAGACGTCCGAAAGGGCGACCTCGGTGTCGTTCAGAATGAAGCGGATGCTATCGGATGCCTGTGCCATGCCAACCATTCCGTTGCTGCTGCATGTTCCCATGATCGTAGCCGATATATGGATAAAAACATGCAGCAATTCAAAGTGCTACAGGTGCTTTGTGCGGCTGACAAGAAGCGGTGCTGTAGGTCGTTGGAGCGGGGGCTCCGATGGAAACCGCTCGTACTTTCACTTAACCCGCACTATTGCGCGGTCCAGCCGCCATCCATCGAGACATGTGTGCCGGTGATCTGCGCAGCGTCATCGCTCGCAAGATAGAGCGCCAGCGATGCCACTTGCTCGACTGTTATGAATTTCTTGGTCGGCTGGCCCTTGAGCATCACATCGCTAACCACCTGCGCCTCCGTGATACCGCGCGTCCTCGCCTGATCTGGGATCTGCTTCTCGACAAGCGGTGTCAGCACGTAGCCGGGGCAGATCGAGTTCGCGGTAATGCCGCTTTCTGCGACCTCCAGCGCAACCGTCTTCGTCAGGCCCATGATACCATGCTTGGCCGCGACATAGGCGGACTTGAACGGCGAGGCGACGAGTCCATGCGCGGAGGCGATATTGATAATACGCCCCCAGCCTTTCGCCTTCATGCCCGGTAGTGCGGCACGGATCGTGTGGAAAGAGGAGGAGAGATTGATGGCGATGATGCGGTCCCATTGTTCGACCGGAAAGTCTTCGACTTTCTCGACGTATTGCACGCCGGCATTGTTGACGAGGATATCGACCTCGCCGAAGCGCGCCGCGGCGGTCGCCATAAGGTCGGCAATCTCGTCGGGTTTCGTCATGTCCGCGGGATGATAGATGACCGTGCCGCTTCCGAGTCCGGCGACATCGTCCGTCACCGCCCTGATCTCGTCCGGCGCGCCGAAGCCATTCAGTACGATGTTGGCGCCGGTCTTGGCGAAGGCCTTGGCAATCGCCAGACCGATGCCGCTCGTCGAACCCGTTATGACCGCAGTTTTCGTCATTTCTTCTCTCCCTCGCGCTGCCGCTCTTTGTCACCGGTTCGAGTGCGCCGCGGGCGAAACTCGCCGCACTGTTCTTCGTTCCGCCCTCGGTTCGGTTTTGCAATGCAACAGCGTCAACCTACGCGGAAAAATGCACGAGTGACAATTGTGTTTTTGGGATTGCCAATACAGATTTGGCGCTGTTTCGAGGATCGGTGATATTGCGTTTCGTTTTCGTTTGACATTCGTTTTTCCGTCGTATTGAAGTTTTCGAATGTCGTCGTTGAGGAAGGCACGACGTCAAAGTGAGGCCGGGGAGGGGCGCATGGGCGAATATATTCTCGCGATCGATCAGGGCACGACGTCGAGCCGGGCGATCGTTTTCGACCGCAAACAGAAGGTCGTCGGCATCGGCCAGAAGGAATTCAAGCAACATTTCCCGAAGTCGGGCTGGGTCGAGCACGACCCGGAAGAGATCTGGCAAACGGTTCTTTTCACCGTCAAGGAAGCGATCGGAAACGCGGGTATTGCCGCAAGCGAGATCGCCGCAATCGGCATCACGAACCAGCGCGAGACAGTGGTGGTATGGGAGCGGGAGACCGGAAAGCCGATCCACAATGCGATTGTCTGGCAGGACCGCCGCACGGCGCCCTTCTGCGAAAAGCTGAAGAAGAAGGGACTGGAAAAGACCTTTGCGAAAAGGACCGGCTTGCTGCTCGATCCCTATTTCTCCGGCACGAAGCTCAACTGGCTCCTTTCGAACGTGAAAGGGGCGCACGTGCGCGCAGCCAAGGGCGAGCTTTGCTTCGGCACGATCGATACCTTCCTCATCTGGCGGCTTACCGGCGGCAAGTCCTTCGCCACGGACGCGACCAACGCATCGCGCACGCTCCTCTACAACATCGCCGACAACGCCTGGGACGACGAACTGCTCGAAATTCTGCGCGTTCCGCGGGCGATGCTGCCGGAGGTCAAGGACTGCGCCGCCGACTTCGGTGTGACTGATGCAGCGCTTTTCGGGGCGGCGATCCCGATCCTTGGCGTTGCCGGCGACCAACAGGCAGCGACGATCGGTCAGGCATGCTTCACGCCCGGCATGCTGAAGTCGACCTACGGCACCGGCTGCTTTGCACTACTCAACACCGGCAAGGATATCGTCCGTTCGAAGAACCGCCTGCTTACCACCATCGCCTATCGCCTCAACGGAGAGACCACCTACGCGCTCGAAGGCTCGATCTTCGTTGCCGGCGCCGCCGTGCAATGGCTGCGCGATGGCCTCAAGGTGATCAAGGCGGCCCCGGACACCGGCACGCTTGCAGAAAGCGCTGATCCCTCGCAGGACGTCTACCTCGTTCCCGCCTTTACCGGCCTCGGTGCGCCGCACTGGGATCCGGACGCGCGCGGAGCGATTTTCGGCATGACCCGCAACACGGGCCCGGCGGAGTTTGCACGGGCGGCGCTCGAAGCTGTCTGCTACCAGACCCGCGATCTGCTCGAGGCCATGCACAAGGATTGGCGGAACGGCGGCAAGGATACGGTGTTACGGGTCGACGGAGGCATGGTAGCGTCCGACTGGACGATGCAGCGCCTCTCCGATCTGCTCGACGCGCCGGTCGATCGTCCGGTGATTCTCGAGACGACGGCGCTTGGTGTAGCCTGGCTTGCCGGAAGCCGCGCCGGCATCTGGCCAAGCCAGGAGGACTTCGCCAGGTCCTGGGCGCGCGACCGGCGCTTCGAGCCGAAGATGGACGAGGCGACGCGTAAGGGGAAACTCAAGGGCTGGCGCAGTGCGGTCAAGAGGACGCTGATCGCGGCTTAGAGCAACGTCGCGATCGGACCGAAATCGCGGCTGCCCATGCGCCGGCGGCAACCCCTTCTGCCCTGCCGGGCATCTCCCCACAGGGAGGGAGAATGGCTAGTTGCGGGTTCCCCGCTTCCTTTCCGATGAGGTCGACCTTGGTGCGGGGTCAGACGTGGCGTACAGCGGTGCCACTTCGGATCTTCCCCCCTTGCGGGGGAGATGCCCGGCAGGGCAGAGGGGATATGAGCCGCAGTATTTACGACGGTCAGATCATCGACATCGATAATACCGGAAAGCATAGCTATCGGGATATGTGACTCTGCGCGCCATTGCCATTCCCGCGCACGCGCTCACTCTCGGGGCGATTCACAGGCCCAGCAAACGGTCGTGGGTTCGCGACTAGCGGACCTGGTAGGAAGGCCAGTAACCGACTCTGGGATCGACTTGACTAACGCATAGCTCGATGGCTATATATGATCCATAGCCAACAGGGTATTGATCCCAAATGTCTAACGCTCACGATGTGCTCTTCAAGACGCTTGCCGATCCGACTCGGCGGGCTCTCTTTGAGAGATTGTGCCGTGAGGGGGAAAGGACAGTCGGGGCCCTGACGGCGCGGGCCGGGGTGTCGCAACCGGTCGTCTCAAAGCATCTCGGGCTCCTGAAGGAGGCGGGTTTGGTACGCGACCGCCACGAAGGCCGCCACACCTACTACAGCGCCCAACTCGGCGCGCTTGCCCCGCTGGTCGATTGGACAAGTCAGATGGCCGGGTTCTGGCAAAGCCGCTTCGACGACCTCGAAGACCTACTGAAAAGGATCGACCAATGAACGAAACGTCGCCCGAAACGCGCTCTGTCGTGGTCGAACGCGAGTTCCCTCATCCGCCGGAAAAGATCTGGCGTGCGCTCACCCAGCCGCACCTGGTCGAGGAGTGGTTGATGAAGAACGATTTCAAGCCTGTGGTGGGTCACCATTTCAATCTTCGCGGAGACTGGGGCGGAGTACTGGACTGCGAGGTCCTCGCCGTAGAGCCGAACAAAAGGCTGACCTACACCTGGAATTTCGCCCACGACGATGCGGCCTACGATTTGAGGAGCGTCGTGACTTTCACTCTCATCCCGACGAGCACGGGGACCCAACTGCGCGTGGAGCAGTCGGGCTTCCGGCCGGAACAGCGGCAGGCCTACGGAGGCGCCAAAGCGGGATGGCAGCAGTTCTTGGCCAACCTGGAGCGCGCCTTGGCGCAAATGGATTGAAGTCCACCGGCACCGTCCAAGACGGGCCAATCGAGCCCCCGATTCACTACGAAATGGTAGGTATCAATGAACTGGAACACGCGGATTCGGCAAACTCACCGCTGGTTGTCAATCGCCTTCACGGTGACTGTGATCGCTAACTTCGTCGCCATGGGACTGGGAGAGCCTCCTGCCTGGGTGGTCTATTCGCCACTGCTTCCGCTCTTCCTGCTGCTGTTCACCGGTCTCTACATGTTCATGTTGCCGTACGTTGCGAAGTCGCGTGGTCGCCCCGCGACTGCAATGAAGTAAGCACAATGGCAGCAATGGAAACGGTGCGTTTCCCGAACGCCCATTTGCGGCTCGATATGATGCCAACTATTTCTGTGCGAACAGCAACAGGAAGGCATCATGGAACTCGGGCTTTATACATTCGCGGACGTGGATCCGAAGGCGATCGACAAGGGTGCCGAAGGACGGCGACGTCTTGCCAATCTGCTTGAGGAAATCGAGCTTGCCGACCGGGTGGGGCTCGATGTCTTCGGCCTCGGCGAGCACCACCGGCCGGATTATGCGGCTTCGGCGCCGGCGATGATCCTGGCCGCCGCGGCGTCCCGCACCAGCAAAATCCGGTTAAGCAGCGCGGTGACAGTGCTGAGCTCCGACGATCCGGTGCGGGTCTTCCAGCAGTTTTCGACGCTCGACCTTCTCTCCAACGGCCGCGCGGAGATCATGGCGGGCCGAGGCTCCTTCATCGAGTCCTTCCCGCTCTTTGGCCAGTCGCTCGACGACTACGACCAGCTCTTCTCCGAGAAGCTGGATTTGCTGCTGGCGATACGGGAGAGCGAAAAGGTCACCTGGTCGGGCGAGTTGCGTCCGCCGATCGACGACCGTGGCGTCTATCCGCGTCCGCTACAGGATCCGCTGCCGCTCTGGATCGCGGTCGGTGGCACCCCGCAGTCGGTCGCGCGGGCGGGTGCGCTCGGCTTGCCGATGGCGCTTGCCATCATTGGCGGCGAGCCTCGCCGTTTCGCGCCGCTCTTCGACCTCTATCGCGAGGCGGCGCGCCGCGCCGGCCAGGACGTCGCAAAGCTGAAGACGAGCATCAACGTTCATGGATTCATCGCCGACACGACCGAGAAGGCGGCTGACCAGTTCTACGGGCCGCAGGCGGAGGTGATGAATCGCATCGGCCGTGAACGCGGTTGGGGGCCGACAAACCGCGCCCACTTCGACCAGGCGCGCAGCCCGACCGGCAATCTCTTCCTCGGCGATCCCGAGACCGTGGCAGAAAAGATCGTCGTGCATCAAAAACTCTTCCGCAACGATCGCTTCCTCCTGCAGATGGCGATCGGCCTGATGCCGCACGACCAGATCATGCGCGGCATCGAGCTTTACGGCACCAAGGTCGCGCCGCTGGTCCGGGAGATGCTGGCCGAGGAACGCCAATCGGAGCCTGCCGGCGACTGAACGTCCGCTGTCGACTCTGGCATATGCCGCGCCGGCACGCTACATGTGGCCGCGAAAGCGAGACACCATGACCCTCAACAACGACGAAGATCTTGAGCGACTGAAGGAAATTGGCCGCATTTGCGCCAATGCGCTCCAGGCGATGGCCGAGGCACTCGAACCTGGCATCACCACGGCGGAACTCGATGCGATCGGCCGCAAGGTGCTGGAGGACGCGGGCGCGCGCTCGGCGCCGGAGCTCTGCTACAAGTTCCCCGGCGCGACCTGCATCAGCGTCAACGAGGAAGTCGCACACGGCATCCCTGGCGCCCGCGTGATCCGCGCCGGCGACCTCGTCAATATCGATGTTTCGGCCGAGAAGGACGGTATCTTCGCCGATACGGGCGCTTCCTTTCCGGTACCGCCAGTAACCGCGGCAATCGACAGGCTTTGCCGCGACGGCGAGCGCGCGATGTGGCTCGGATTGAAGCAGGTGCGCCCGGGTCAATCCCTGGCGGCGATCGGCAATGCCATCGGCGACTTTGCCCGCAAGAACCGCTATTCGCTCCTCACCAACCTCGCGAGCCACGGCATTGGCCGTTCGTTGCATGAGGAACCGGGCGAGATCGCCACCTGGCCGGATCCGTCCGAGCGGCGGCGCATGACCGACGGCATGGTTTTCACCGTGGAGCCGTTTTTGTCGATGGGCGCCCACTGGGCGGAAGGAGGAGACGATGACTGGACGCTCTACAGCGAGCCGCGCGCCCCGACGGTGCAGTATGAACATACAGTCGTCGTCACACGCGGCGGGCCCCTCGTGGTGACTTTGCCGGGCTGACGCACGCCTGATCCAGGGATTGTTCGATTCCTTCAATAGGACGTTCAATTATAGTCATTTGTCGTCTTATTGCTGCGGTGCAATAAGAAGACTATGAGCACGTTTCACAAATTGCCGGATCGGGATCACGTCTCATCGAAGCAAGCCGGTGCCGGCCTCAATGAGGTAAAACACCGCGGAAGCCAAGAGCCGGCGTCTTCCCTCGTGCATCCCGGCAACCTCGCGGCAACAGCGGTCGCCGGTGCCGTCGCCATGGCAGTTGCCATGGGCTTCGGCCGTTTCTCCTACACGCCGATCCTGCCGGCGATGATGGCGGATGCGGGGCTCTCACCGCGCGACGCCGGGCTGATCGCATCGGCGAACTTCGTTGGCTATCTCGCCGGCGCGGTGCTTGCGGCCTACGGCTGGGCTCATGGTCGCGAACGGCGGATCGGCCTCGCCGCGCTCGTGGCGACGACGCTGTTGCTCGCTGCCATGGGGGTGACGTCCTCCGTGTTCGCCTACAGCGTCATTCGTTTCCTTGCCGGCCTCGCCAGCGCCTTTGCGATGATCTTCATCTCGGGAATCGTGCTGGGAGAGGGATTGCGCGCCAGATCGGAGCATGTGCCGTCGGTGCATTTCGGCGGCGTTGGCCTCGGGATTGCCCTTTCCTCGATCTGTGTCTGGGCCGCACCGCTTGCTTCAGCCGGTCTTTCCACGTCGCAGGCCGACTGGTTCACCGGTGCGCTCGTCGCGCTGGCGGGCACGGTCGTCGTGGCTGCGCTTCTGCCGCGCGGCCATCTGGCCGCGAGCGGGGGTGAACGCGAAGGACCGCTGACGTGGACGCGGCCGTTGACGGTGATGACGCTTACCTACGGCTTCTTCGGCTTCGGCTATGTGATCACCGCTACGTTTCTCGTCGCCATGGCCCGGGATGCCAGTGGCGGCCACAGCGTCGAATTCCTCGCTTGGCTGCTGACGGGCGCAAGCGCCGCGGTCTCGGTTTATCTCTGGCGCTTCGCCGTGCCGCGCTTCGGGCTTGCGGGCGTCTACGCCATCGGCCTGCTGGTCGAGGCCGCCGGGCTTGTTCTGACCGTTTCGTTGCCCTTGCCCTTCGCGCCGGTCGTGGGCGGCTTGATGCTCGGCGCCACCTTCATGATGATCACAGCTTACGGCCTGCAAATCGGGCGGCGCCTTGCACCGGAAAGCCCGCGCCGGGCGCTTGCCTTGATGACCGCAGCCTTCGGCATCGGCCAGATCGTCGGGCCGCTCGTCGCCGGCTGGCTCGCCGAACGGACCGGCGATTTTACCTTGCCGACGCTCGTAGCGGCTGGCGTTCTCTTTTGCTGCGGAGGTGTGGTCGCCGTTGAGTTGCGCAAGATCAGATCCGCCCTGGATCGTTGATTTCCAAGGTCAACCGGTCCCTCCGCAGGAAAATTTGTAGACGCGCAGCTTGATGAAATAACAGTAACATTCACATTACCTAATTGTTGCCTAGAGCGAATTGCCCTAGTTTCGGCACATCAGGGGGCAAGTCATTGTCCCTCCTCAGAAGCGAGAGTGCCGCGCCTTGTTCCAATCCTTTTTCCCCAAGCCGAAGCAATTCTTCATTTCCGTCATCGTATGGTCGCTGCTAGCCATTGCCTTCTGGTACGGCTGGGGCGAAAGAATGGGAGCAGCTTTCGGCCTCCCGCCGTTGGCTATTGACGCGCCGCCGATTGTCGGCATTTCGGCATTCTGGTCGCCTGCCTTCCTGTGGTTTTACATCTACTTTGCTGTGGTCGTCGGGCTTTTCACGGCGTTCTGGTATATCTATTCACCGCATCGCTGGCAGACCTGGTCCATTCTTGGATCTGCCTTGATCCTTTTTGTTACCTATTTCCAGGTCCAGGTCAGTGTCGCGATCAACAACTGGTACGGCCCGTTCTGGGATCTGGTGCAGGCAGCAGTTTCGAAGTCAGCCGTTGTGACGGCTGAGCAGTTCTATGGCGAAATCGGCACTTTCCTGGCGATTGCGATGGTCGCGGTCGCCGTTGCGGTCATGACGCGCTTCTTCGTCAGCCATTACATCTTCCGCTGGCGCACGGCGATGAACGAATATTACATGGAGAACTGGAGCAGGCTTCGCCATATCGAGGGCGCCTCGCAGCGCGTTCAGGAGGACACGATGCGTTTCTCGACCACAGTCGAGGGGCTTGGCGTCAGCCTGATCGATAGCGTCATGACGCTGATCGCATTCACGCCGGTGCTGATCCGGCTGTCGGCCAACGTCACCGAGCTTCCGATAGTTGGCATCATTCCTTATCCGCTGGTAACGGCCGCCGTGCTCTGGTCGCTGTTCGGCACCGTGTTCCTGGCTCTCGTTGGCATCAAGCTGCCGGGACTGGAGTTCCGAAATCAGCGCGTGGAGGCCGCGTACCGCAAGGAACTCGTTTACGGCGAGGATCACGCCGACCGCGCCCAGCCGCCGACGGTCGCCGACCTATTCGACAACGTCCGCCGGAACTATTTCCGGCTTTACTTCCACTATCTCTATTTCAATATCGCCCGCATCTTCTACCTGCAGATCAACAACATCTTCTCGTTGCTGATCCTCGCTCCGTCGATCATTGCCGGCAGGATTTCGCTCGGCGCCCTCAACCAGATCTCCGGCGCGTTCGGCCAGGTAACGTCGTCGTTCCAGTATCTCGTCAATTCGTGGCCGACGATCGTGGAACTCCTCTCAATCTACAAGCGCCTGCGCGCCTTCGAAGCGATCCTCGACGAGGAGCCGCTGCCGGAGATCGACCAGCAGTTCATCGAGGTCGGCGGCAAGGAAGAGCTCGCCCTTTAAGACGTGCCATCAGAAGGCGGAGCGATCCGCCTTCTTTTTTGCGCTCTCGATCAGGGGGAGCGCTTCCGCGTAGCTGACGCAGGCGACATCCGGCTTGCTGCAGGTCTCTGTCAGGAAGCGGTCGAGCGCGCGCCAATAGGCGCCGCCATTCATTTCGACGAAATGGAAGCCAAGCTGGAGCGGAACTCGGTCGCCATCATATTCCTTGCGGAAGGCCTCGCGGTAGGCCGCAAGCGTACGTTCTTCGAAAACCGAGCTGTTCTTCTTGTTCTCGACACCCATCGAATGACGGACGAAGAGATTGTAGTCCATACCGATCACCGGCCGATGCGACGGGCCTTCGGGAATGAGAGGCAGGCCGAAGCGCGGCAAGCCATTTTGCACCGCCGGCCAGCCAGGCCCCTTGGTCACCAGGCTTGCGTCATAGGTGAAGCCGAATGCCTCCAACGCCGGCAGCAGGCCGTCGCTCCACGAAAGATAGGGCGCGCGGAAGCCCTTGATATCGTTTGTCGCAAATTTCGCCCAGCCTTGCGGCTCGGCCTCTGCCATGTCGGCCTTCTTCCAGGCATCGATTAGCGCCTCGCGGAAGGCGGTGAATTCCCGCTGCCAATCGGTCTCGTTCCAGCCCTTGCCGTCGAAATGGCCGCACGCATGGCTGCCGATATCGTGTCCATCGAGACGGGCCTGCCAGATGTAGCCGGCGCGCGTCGCGATCTCCTCGCGGTTTTGCGCGAAGCCGACGTTCGAGCGTCCGGCCTTCTGGCCCGGCGCCTTATAGATCTGCTTGCCGTCCGCCTTCGTCATCAGGAAGGTGCAGGAGAGAAAATAGGTGAAGTGAGCGCCGGTGCGCTTTGCCATGGCGAGGCTCTTCTCCCACAGCGCGTTGTCATGTGCGCCGTCGAAGGACACGATTACGAGCTGTTTGTTCTCGGGGACCGCGAGGACCGACAGCGGCTCGGCAATAGCGAGGGCGGGAAAAAGGCAAAAAGAGAGGGCGAGGATCTGACGTGTCATTCCGGAGGCAACTTGGGAGAATCAGTAGAGGACTTGTTCGTGCCGTCCCTTCTTGAGGAATGCGGCAATCCTTTGATCCATCTGGAAATCCGCGATCGATATCGCTATGGCTTGGTAAACAAATGAATAACTGCGGCGGGTCAAATATGGCGCTTCTCATTCTGGGCATTGTGATTTTTTTCGGCATCCACCTCGTTCGAAGCTTTGCACCGGGCGTGCGCAAGGCGGTAATCGAGCGGCAGGGTGTTGGAACCTGGCATGCGATCCACGGCATTTCGGCGGTCATTGGCCTCGCACTTATCGCCATCGGTTTCGACCAGGCGCGCGCGACCACCGGCATCCTCTACACGCCGCCAGTCTTTCTCGCGCATATTGCCCTGACGCTCATGCTGATCGCCTGCATCTGTCTCGCCGCCGCCTTCCTGCCGGCCGGAAAGATCCGCGTTGCAGCGAAGCATCCGGCCATTCTCGCCATCAAGATCTGGGCGCTTGCCCATCTGCTTGCCAACGGCGAGACCTCGTCCGTCGTGCTTTTCGGCGCCTTTCTGGTCTGGGGGATCGTTCTCCGCATTTCCATGAAGAAGCGCTGGCGAGCCGGCGAGATCAGCTATCCCACCGTTGCTTCCTATCGCAACGATATCGGCGCAATCCTGCTCGGTGCCGTGCTCTTCGTTGCGATTGTCTGGAAGCTGCACGAACTGGTGATCGGCGTAGCACCTATCGCTATCGCCTAAATGACGTTCTCCCCCTTACAAGAGGCGCAAAATCGGGTAGAAGGCGCAAAATTCTCAGCATGAAGGCCGGGCAGCCGGAACATAGGGACATGGCGAACCAAGACGACAGCTTTATCCGCGAGGTCAATGAAGAACTCCGTTCGGACCAGATGAAAGCCATCTGGACACGCTTCGGCGGGCTGATCGTCGCGCTCGCCGCCTTCATCGTTCTCGGCACCGTCGGCAAGGTCGGTTACGACTATTGGCAGGAAACATCCTCGTCGCAATCGGGCGACGCCTTCCTCGCCGCGCTCAATCTTGCGCGGGAGAACAAGTCAGACGAGGCTCTTGCGGCACTGGCGTCGTTGGAAAAGGACGGCTACGGTTCCTATCCGGTGCTGGCTCGGCTGCGGTCTGCGACCCTTCAGGCGCAGAAGGGCGAGACCGATGCGGCGATCACTGCCTTCTCCGAAATCGGCAAGGATACGCGCATTCCGCCGGCGCTGCGCGATGCCGCACGCCTGCGCGCCGCCTATCTGCTCGTCGACCACGGAACCTATGAGCAGGTGTCGTCGGAGGTTGAACAACTGGCCGTTCCGCAAAACACGATGCGCCACTCCGCCCGGGAAGCGCTTGGGCTTGCGGCCTACAAGGCAGGCGACTTTGCCAAGGCAAAAAGCTGGTTCCAGCAGATCACCGAAGATACCGAGAGCCCACGCGGAGTCATGGGCCGTGCGCAGATGCTGCTTGACGTGATTGCCGCGAGCGGAAAAGCCTAGCGCATCGGCCCGAAAATCGGACCTGATTTTCGGAAAGCACGATGCGTAGACTCAAAGAGTTACAGCGTCCTTTGTGCGTCCTAAAGGATGCACGACACTGTAAGAGCGGAAACGGATATTTCGAGATGAGCTTTACCGTCGCCATCGTCGGGCGCCCCAATGTCGGCAAGTCCACCTTGTTCAACCGCCTGGTTGGCAAGAAGCTGGCCCTTGTCGACGATACGCCGGGGGTGACCCGCGACCGGCGCCCCGGCGACGCCAAGCTCGTCGACCTCAAGTTTCGCATCATCGATACCGCCGGCCTCGAACAATCGGCGCCCGATAGCCTGCAGGGGCGGATGTGGGCGCAGACCGAGGCGGCGATCGACGAGGCCGATCTTTCGCTGTTCGTGATCGATGCCAAGGCGGGATTGACACCGGCGGACGAAACGCTCGCCGAGATGCTGCGCCGTCGCGGCAAGCCCGTCATCGTCGTCGCCAACAAGGCGGAGGCGCGCGGTTCCGATGGCGGCTTCTACGACGCCTTCACGCTCGGCCTTGGCGATCCTTGCCCGATTTCGGCCGAACATGGCGAGGGCATGCTCGACCTGCGCGACGCGATCGTCGCAGCACTCGGTGAGGAGAGGGCCTTTCCGCCCAAGGAGGACGTGGCGGAGACGGATGTCGACATCCGCCCGACCGCTCCAGGCGAGGGGGCTGAGAATGAAGATGCCGAGCCCGCCTATGACGAGACGAAGCCGCTGCGCGTGGCGATCGTCGGCCGGCCGAATGCCGGCAAATCGACGCTGATCAACCGTTTCCTCGGCGAGGACCGGTTGCTGACCGGTCCCGAGGCCGGCATCACCCGCGATTCGATCTCCGTCGAATGGCAATGGCGCGGCCGCACGATCAAGATGTTCGACACGGCCGGCATGCGCCGCAAGGCCAAGGTCCAGGAGAAGCTCGAGAAGCTCTCGGTCGCCGATGCGTTGAGGGCGATCCGTTTTGCCGAGACTGTGGTTGTCGTCTTCGACGCCACCATCCCCTTCGAGAAGCAGGACTTGCAGATCGTTGATCTGGTCCTGCGCGAGGGACGGGCGGCCGTCCTCGCATTCAACAAATGGGATCTTGTCGAGGACTGGCAAGCCGTGCTGGCCGACCTCCGTGAAAAGACCGAGCGTCTCTTGCCGCAGGCGCGCGGCATTCGCGCGGTGCCGATTTCCGGACATACGGGCTATGGCCTCGACCGGCTGATGCAGGCGATCATCGATACCGACAAGGTCTGGAACCGGCGCATCTCGACGGCGCGGCTTAACCGCTGGCTCGAATCGCAGCAGGTGCAGCATCCGCCGCCGGCCGTTTCCGGGCGGCGCCTCAAGCTCAAGTACATGACGCAGGTAAAGGCCCGTCCGCCGGGCTTCATGATTTCCTGCACGCGTCCCGAGGCCCTGCCGGAATCCTACACCCGCTATCTGATCAACGGGCTTCGCAACGACTTCGACCTGCCGGGCGTCCCGATCCGGGTGCATTTCCGCGCGTCGGACAATCCTTACGAATCGAAGGCACGCAAGAAGCGCTGACCAGGGCGGGCGACCGCTGCGGGCAACTTGTCTCGCGCGATCAATACCCCGTAGCTGATCACGGCAGTAACGATGCGAACGGCGAATGCCGCCTTGCGGCATGCCTGTCGTCCGCCGCAAGGCGGACAAGGAACGCGCCGTTGAAACCGTCGCTGGCGCTGGTTGTATCGACCACGACCGACGCCGGCACGCATGCTCAGCACTCCTCCTCCTGCTGCATCAGTTCGACCATGCACTCGCCGATCGAAAGCAGTGTGCCATTCCCCGGATCCTGCACGCGAGACGATGTCCAGCCCGCGAATCTCACTATCGTCGTTTACTCGAAGAACCCGCAAAGATACATCTTCCTGGAGACGACGACCAAAACGAGGGGATTTGCCGATGGCGACAGCATCGAGATCAGCGGACGACTGGTGGCGCGGCGCGGTGATCTATCAGGTCTACCCGCGCTCCTTTCAGGACACCGACGGCGACGGCATCGGCGATCTTCGCGGCGTCACCCGGCGGCTTCACCATATCGCCTCGCTTGGCGTCGATGCGATCTGGCTGTCGCCCTTCTTCAGGTCACCGCAGGCCGACATGGGCTATGATGTCTCCGACTATTGCGACGTCGATCCGATGTTCGGCACGCTTGCCGATTTCGACGCCATGCTGGCCGAGGCACACCGATTGGGCCTGAAGGTGATCATCGACCAGGTGATCTCGCACACCTCGGACCGGCATCCCTGGTTCATCGAGAGCCGGTCGAGCAGGACCAATGCCAAGGAGGACTGGTATGTTTGGGCCGACCCGAAACCGGACGGGACGGCACCGAACAATTGGCTTGCGATCTTTGGCGGTCCCGCCTGGGAATGGGACGGCGTCCGCAGGCAATATTACATGCATAATTTCCTGTCGTCGCAGCCGGACCTGAACTTCCACAATCCCGAGGTCCAAGAGGCCGTCCTCTCGACCGTCCGCTTCTGGCTCGATCGCGGCGTTGACGGCTTCCGGCTGGATACCGCCAACTACTATTTCCACGACCGGCACCTCAGGGACAATCCGCCGCTCGTTCCCGATCCGGATGCAACGAGCCACGATGCACCGGATGTCAACCCCTATGGTATGCAGGATCACCTCTACGACAAGACGCAGCCGGAGAACATCGGCTTTCTGCGCCGATTGCGGGCGATGCTTGATGAATACGGTGGACGCGCAACGGTCGGCGAGGTGGGCGACGGCGCCCGTTCGCTGAGGACGGTCGCCGCCTACACGGGTGGCCGCGACAAGCTGCACATGTGTTACACCTTCGATTTTCTCGGACCCGAATTCACGGCAGGGCATATTCGCCGCTGTGTCGAGAATTTCCAGGCGGTGGTAGCCGACGGCTGGGTCTGCTGGGCGTTTTCCAATCACGATGTGATCCGCCATGTCAGTCGGTTCGCACGCAGTGAAGCCGAACGGGAGCGGGTGGCGAAGCTCGCGATTTCCCTGCTTGCCGCGTTGCGCGGGTCGATCTGCCTTTACCAGGGCGAGGAACTGGGGTTGCCGGAGGCGGAACTTGCCTTCGAGGAGCTGCGCGACCCCTACGGCATCCGCTTTTGGCCAGCCTTCAAGGGCCGCGACGGATGCCGCACGCCGATGGTGTGGGAACAGGAATTGCCCCATGCGGGCTTCTCCCACGGGACGCCCTGGCTGCCGGTCCGGGAAGAACAGCGGTTGCTCGCGGTCGATGCGCAGGAGGGTGTTCCGGGGTCGGTGCTGGAGCATTATCGCCAGACACTCGCCTTTCGCCGGGCACAAGAGTCGCTTCTCGACGGCGACATGGCCTTCCTCACCGTCGACCAGGACGTCCTGGCCTTCACGAGGGAGAAGAATGGCGAGCGGCTCCTGTTCGTGTTCAATCTCACGCGGGAACCGCAGGAGCTGCGGCTCCCCGTCGATGTGATTGTTCACGAAGCGCTTCCGATGCCGGGCTTCGCACCGCGCTTGGTCGCCGACGTGATAGCGCTTTCCGCGCTCGACGTCTTTTGCGGTCGGCTGCGGTGACCGTCACCCGATCAGCGTGAACGTATCCACATCGACAAGGCCCTTGTCCGAGATCTTCAGATGCGGAATCACCGGCAACGGCAGGAAGGCGAGCTGCAGGAAGGGCTCCTCCAGCGTGGCGCCGAGGGCGAAGGCGGCTTGCCGCAGGTGATGGAGAGTGTCACGCACCCGCTCGTGGGGTTCGAGGCTCATGAGGCCGGCGACGGGGAGGGCGATTTCGCCAGTGACCTTGCTGTCTTCGACAACGACGAAACCGCCCTTGATTTCGCCGAGCCGATTGGCAGCGATCGCCATGTCTTCGTCGCTGACGCCAACTACGCAGATATTGTGGCTGTCGTGGCCGACGGTCGAGGCGATCGCGCCCTTCTTCAGGCCGAAGCCCTGGACGAAGCCATTGGCGTGGTTGCCGTTGACGCCGTGACGCTCGATGACGGCCACCTTGATGATGTCCCTGCCGAGGTCAATTCCAGTCTGATTCCCTTCAGCAGGCAGGTGGAAGCGCCGGTGTTCGGTGATGATCTTCCCGGGCAGGACGCCGATCACCGAGGTCTGGCCATCGGCAAAGGGAACCGCGAAATCGGCAGCCTTGACCTGGCGAGCCTTGACGCTGTCGAGCCCGACCGGCTCGACTGGCTTGCGCGTCGCGAACAGCGCATCCGTTACCCGTCTGCCGCCGGAAAACACGATCTCGGCCTTGCAGTTCTCCAGACTGTCGATGACGACGAGGTCGGCGCGCCAGCCTGGGGCGACAAGGCCGCGGTCCCTGAGGCCGAAGGCGCGAGCAGCGGAAATCGCGGCAGCGCGATAGATCGCCAGAGGCTGGACGCCGGCCGCGATCGCGGTGCGGATCATGTGATCGAGGTGACCCTGTTCGGCGATATCGAGTGGATTGCGGTCGTCGGTGCAGAGCGCAAGGTGGGGCGACAGCCGCTCGGTGATGATCGGCATCAGGGCATGCAAGTCCTTTGAGACCGAGCCCTCGCGCACGAGAATGTGCATGCCCTTGCGGATCTTTTCAAGCGCCTCCTCCGCAGTCGTGCATTCGTGATCGGTGCGGATGCCGGTGGCGAGATAGCCGTTCAGCTCCTTGCCGGAGAGAAGCGGTGCATGGCCGTCGATGTGACCGCCTTGGAATGCGTCGAGCTTGGCCAGACAGACGGGGTCCTTATGGACGACGCCGGGAAAGTTCATGAACTCGGCGAGCCCGATCACCTTGGCGTGGTCGCGGAAGGGCACGAGGCGCTCGATCGGCAGGTCGGCACCGGCCGTCTCCAGATGTGTTGCCGGCACGCAGGACGAAAGCTGGACGCGGATGTCCATGATCGTTTCCATCGCCGAATCGAGGAAGAACTGGATCCCCTCGGTGCCAACGACGTTGGCGATCTCGTGCGGGTCGCAGATTGCTGTCGTGATGCCGAGCGGCAGGACGCAGCGGTCGAACTCGTGAGGAGTGACGAGCGAGGATTCGATGTGCAGGTGCGTGTCGATGAACCCCGGCACGACGATGCGGCCGGCGATGTCAATTTCCTCGCGTCCCTGATAGTCGCCGCAGGTGCCAACGATGCGGTCGCCGCAAATGGCGATGTCGGAGGCAATGAGCTCTCCGGTGACGAGATCGAAAAAACGGCCGCCCTTGAGCACGATATCAGCCGGCGCGCGGCCCACACCCTGATCGATGAAACGTTCCAACATCTCAGACATGCGCGCACTCCGCATCTACCGCGCCGCGCGTTCATCGGACGCAAAGGTCGCTGTAGCCCTTTGAATTGCTGCATGAGTTTTGTCCTTAAGTCGATTCCGATTTAGGGAATCATGCAGTAGTTGATTCATAACAATAACCCTCTCCCCGCATGCGGGGAAAGGGCCTGAGAAAGCGTGGTGCCGAAAGCTCAGATGTTGTTCTTCAGCACGTCTCGCAGTTTGTCGAACAATTCGTCGATCTGCTGTTTCTGGATGATCAGCGGTGGCGACAACGCGATAATATCGCCGGTCGTGCGGATAAGCAGTCCCTTCTCATAGGCCTTCAGGAAGGCGGAGAATGCACGCTTCGTCGGCTCTCCGGCGATCGGTTCCAGTTCGATCGCGCCGATCAGTCCGATGTTGCGGATGTCGATGACATGCGGGCAGTCCTTGAGCGAATGCAGAGCTTCTTCCCAGTAGGGGGCGAGCTCGGCGGCCCGCGTGAGCAGGCCTTCCTCCTTGTAGGTGTCGAGCGTGCCAAGTGCGGCAGCGGAGGCAATCGGGTTGCCGGAGTAGGTGTAGCCGTGGAAGAACTCGATCAGATGTTCCGGCCCGGTCATGAAGGCGTCGTGGATCTCCGATGTCACGAAGACGGCGCCCATCGGGATCACGCCGTTGGTGATGCCTTTCGCGGTCGTAATGATGTCTGGCTTCACGTCGAAATACTGGGCGGCGAACGGCGTGCCCAGGCGGCCAAAACCGGTGATGACCTCGTCGAAGATTAGCAGGATGCCGTGTTTGGTGCAGATCTCGCGCAGCTTCTGGAGATAGCCCTTCGGCGGAATGAGCACGCCGGTGGAGCCGGCAACAGGCTCGACGATAACGGCGGCGATGGTGGAGGCGTCATGCAGGGTGACGATCCGCTCCAGTTCGGCTGCAAGATCGGCGCCATGCTCCGGCTCCCCGCGGGTGAAAGCATTCTTGGCCGGAAGGTAGGTATGCGGCAGGTGATCGACGCCGGTCAGAAGCGTGCCGAACATCTTGCGGTTGGCGACGATGCCGCCGACCGAGATACCGCCGAAGTTGACGCCGTGATAACCGCGCTCGCGGCCGATCAGCCGGAAGCGCGAGCCATTGCCCTTGGCGCGATGATAGGCAAGCGCGACCTTGAGTGCTGTATCGACCGATTCCGAGCCGGAGTTCGTGTAGAGGACATGGTTCATGCCCTCAGGCGCGATGTCTACTAGCCGGTTCGCTAACTCGAAGGCTTTCGGATGGCCGAGCTGGAAAGCCGGCGCATAGTCGAGTTCACCGGCCTGTTCGCGGATCGCTTCGGTGATCTTGGGCCGACAGTGCCCCGCATTCACGCACCAGAGGCCGGCGGTTCCATCCAGAACTGTGCGGCCGTCGTGGGTCGTGTAATACATGTCTTTGGCGCCGACGAAGAGGCGCGGCTCCTTCTTGAACTGCCGATTGGCCGTGAACGGCATCCAGAAGGCGCGCAGATCGTTCGGCGTTGTATTCAATCGGTTCGACATGGCCTGTTCTCCTCGGCGGATCTGTTTGCTGGCGGTGCGCGTGGCTGGCCACTGCAGTCCTCAAACATGCAGCAATTCAAAGTGCCACAGCGTCCTGCGTCTGATAAGACGCGCGGCGTTGTAGACCGGATTCTTTTACCCTTTGGTCAAACTATCAGCGCGTCCGATAGCGTCAAGCCTGGGGCTTTGAGTCTCGCGAGAAGATGGTCGGCGTTTTCGTGGTTCGCCTAAAAAACATAAGCCCCGCGCGATTGCTCGTGGGGGCTCATGACGGTTCCAGCGTAACGGGCGTATTGGGAGATTACGCCGATTTGCGGACGAGAACTTTTTCTTCCACGGCATTGTCTTCGCCATAGATTTCAGCGAGGGCGCCCAAGATCTTCATGACCGCGTCAGAGGAACTCGAATAATAAATCGTCTGGGCGTCACGACGGGTGCTTACCAGGTTCTGGGCGCGCAATTTCGAAAGGTGCTGGGAAAGGGCCGACTGGCTCAGCCCGACCTTGTTGGCCAATGCACCGACCGCCAGCTCTTCCTTGATGAGAGAGTCAAGGATGAGGAGGCGTTTAGGATTTGCCATGGCCGAAAGGAAACCGGCTGCTATTTCGGCTTCCTCGTGTTTTTCAGGCGGAAGGGGCTGCATTGCGTGCTCCATGCGAAAATTACATCACACGTAGTTATGATTAGTGAAGCACGATAATTAGACGTGATGCATAAAAGGGCAACCACCCCCTGCAAGAAATGGGGGTAGCTAAGCCCCGATTAACCGTAAAGTTTTTTCAGAAGCGGCCGCAATTCGGTCACATCTTGCAGGGGCGTTTGGAATTCGAGACGCCTGAGCTGGTCGCCGTCGGAAAGATCGAGACCGGCCGCATCGATACCGACGATCTTCCAATCGCTATCGGGCGCCCGGCAGTGAGTAACCGCATAGTATTTCACGGCGTCGGCATGGTCGGCATTCATGTGGTCGATCGCGCTGTCTTCCATCTCGGCGAGCGCGGCGGCGGCCGGTGAAGCTATGGCGAGGTCTTCGGCCATCAGTGCGTAGGCGCGCCCGAAGCCGCCGTTGAGGCTCGCCCTCAATGGGCTCAGGCGAAAGAAGCCGAAATCGGGAAAGTCGACATAGAGTTTGGCCTTGGGATGGCGGCGGACGAAGCGCGCGCGGATGCGGGCGTGGGCCTCTGATTCGCGCGAGACCTCTTCCGCCTTGCACTGAACGGTAAGGCGCGGGTGAGCGAGGGGATCGCCCTTGCCGGGCTCGCCGGTCAGAAGCGACGCGCGCTCGTCGGCGAGCAGCGCCTGCGTGTGCGTTGCCAATCGCGAGACGAGAACGACCGGCGCGCCATCGATGTCGATGCCGATCAACACACGGCTGACAAAGGGGAATCCGCCGCTTTCGGGCTCGATCGCAGCCAGCGAGCCGCTTTTCGCCGAGCGAAGCAATGTCCGGGCGAGCTTGCGGGCCTCATCATCGGTTTCGCGCAGCACGTTGGGTTTTTCGCTCATGACCGGTCTTCCTTTCGCCGCTCGTCGCCCCGAACAACAAAAAAGCCCGAAGCCGTTTGCTCCGGGCTTTATTGGCCGTTCGGCGTGTTGCGTCAACTTTTGTTGCGATGTCGCGTCAGGCCTTCGACTATGTTTTGCGCGTCGATGGTGCCGACCACCGCGCCGTTGTCGACGACGCCGATGCTGCCCGGTTGGCGCGACATCGCGTCCAGGATATCGACGAGAGGAGTCGTCGGTTTCGCCGTCGCCGTCACGCCGGCAATGGTCGCGCCGCGTTCGACGCCGGTCCGCATGACGTCCTTGGCCATCAGCATGGTGATCGGGTTCATGTGCTGGACGAAGTCGGCGACATACTGGTTTGCCGGGTTCTTCACGATCTCCTGTGGTGTACCGCACTGGATGATGCGTCCGCCCTCCATGATGGCAATACGGTTTCCGATGCGGAAGGCCTCATCGAGATCGTGGCTCACGAAGATGATCGTCTTCTTCAGTCGACGCTGGAATTCGAGCAATTCATCCTGCAAGCGGGTGCGGATCAACGGATCGAGCGCCGAAAATGGTTCGTCCATCAGTAGGATTGGCGCACCGGTCGCAAAGGCGCGGGCAAGTCCGACGCGCTGTTGCATGCCGCCCGAAAGCTCGTTGACTTTCCTGTCCGCCCATTTCGTCAGGTTGACCAGCTCGAGCTGTTCGCCGACGCGCTTCTTTCGCTCCGCCTCGGCCATGCCCGCGAGCTCGAGACCGAAGCCGACATTGTCGGCGACGGTGCGCCAGGGAAGAAGCGCAAACTGCTGAAACACCATGGAAACCGTGTGCATGCGGAAGTCGCGCAGCGACTTCGCGGTGCAGCGATAGGGGTTCAGCGATCCGTTCGCCGTCTTGATCTCGACCTCGCCGCGTACCACGGGCGCGAGACCGTTGACGGCCCTGAGCAGAGTCGATTTGCCGGACCCGGAGAGACCCATCAGGACGAGGATTTCGCCCTCGTTGATGGTCAGCGAAGCCCCTGCAACGCCGAGCACGAGACCCGTGGCCGCGCCGATCTCGTCGCGACTTTTTCCCTGGTCGACCATTTGCAGGGCGGCCTGCGGGCTCTTGCCGAAGATGATGTCGACATTCTTGAAAACGACGGCGTCCGTCATGCGCCTTCTCCTTCATCGGACGAGCGGAACAGACGGTCGAGCACAATGGCGAGAATGACGATGCAGAGGCCGGATTCGAACCCCCTGGCGATGTTCACCGTGTTCAGCGCCCTGAGGACTGGTACGCCGAGGCCGTCGGCGCCAACCAGGGCGGCGATGACGACCATGGAGAGCGACAGCATGATCGTCTGGGTAAGTCCGGCCATGATCTGCGGCATTGCGAAAGGCAGTTCCACCTTGCGCAGCACCTGCCATGGCGTGGCGCCAAAGGACTCGGCTGCCTCGACCAGCGACGGAGGCGTGGAGATGATGCCGAGTCTGGTCAATCGGATCGGCGCGGGTATCGCGAAGATGACCGTGGCGATCAGGCCCGGCACCATGCCGAGGCCGAAGAGGATCAGCGCCGGAATGAGATAGACGAAGGTGGGAATGGTTTGCATGAGATCGAGAATCGGACGCATGATCGAGTAGACCCAGGCACGTCTCGCTGCGGCAATGCCAAGCGGAACCCCGACAGCCATGCTGACGAAGCTCGCCGCGAGCACCAGCGCCAGTGTTTCGGTCGTTTCTTGCCAGTAGCCCTGATTGATGATCAGCAGCAGCCCAAGACCGGTGAAGAGCGCAATTCCGATCGAGCGTCGCAGCCACCAAGCAAGCGCAGTGACGATAGCAACAACGATAAGCGGGTGCGGTGTCTGGAGGATGAAGAGCAGGACGGCCACGACCGCCGACAGGAAATTTGCGAGCTGATCGAAGAACAGTTCGAAATTGGTCGTCAGCCAGTCGACGAACGCTTTGGCCCAGCCTCCGATGGGGATGCGGTATTCAGTCAGAAATTCCACGAGCTTGGATCCCTCTTGTCAGGGTCGAAAACCGGATCGCGCTAAGCGGTGAAAAAAGGCGGGGTGGTGCCCCGCCCGCTGCATGTTTCCTTAAACCGGAGCGATTGAAGGATAAAACGTGCAGCACTTCAAAGTGCCACAGCGACCGTTATGCGTGCTGCAGGACACGTGGGCCCTCTGGTCGATCAGAGACCGAGAGCCGCCTTGACCGCAGCCAGTCCGTCGCCGCCATCCCTTGTGGTCACACCAGCAAGCCAGGGGTCGATTGCCGTCGGATTGGCCTTGAGCCATGCCGCCGCAGCTGCCTCCGGCTCTTCGCCGTCGTTCAGGATCTTGCCCATGATCTCATTCTCCATCTGGAGCGAGAACTTCAGATTCTTCAGCAGGGCACCGACGTTCGGGCATTCGGTCGTGTAGCCGGCACGCACATTGGTCAGCACCGTGGCGCCGCCGAAATTCGGACCGAAGATGTCATCGCCGCCCGACAGATAGGTAAGCTTGAAATTGGCGTTCATCGGATGCGGCTCCCACCCGAGGAAGACAATCGGCTCGCCGTCCTTCTCGGCGCGGGCGACCTGCGCCAGCATGCCTTGCTCGGAGGATTCGACCACTTCGAAACCCTTGAGATCGAAGGTCCCCTTGTCGACCATATCGATGATCAGGCGGTTGCCGTCATTGCCCGGTTCGATCCCGTAGATCTTGCCGTCCAGCGCGTCCTTGTGCGCGGCAATATCCTTGAAATCCTTGATGCCGAGTTCCGCGCCTTTGGCGTTGGTCGCTAGCGTGTACTTGGCGCCTTCGAGGTTCTCGCGCACGGTTTCGACAGACTTGTCCTCGCGATAGGGTGCGATGTCGGCTTCCATCGTCGGCATCCAGTTGCCGAGGAAGACGTCGATGTCCTTGTTCTTCAGCGAGGTATAGGTGACGGGAACCGACAGGACCTTCACGTCCGTCTGGTAGCCGAGGCCCTTGAGAATCGTCGTTGCCGTTGCCGTCGTCGCGGTAATGTCCGTCCAGCCGACGTCGGAGAAACGGACGGTGCCACAGCTTTCCGGTTCGGCCGCGACGGCAGTTCCGGCGGTCAGGGCTGCCATGCAAACGGCACCAGCCAGCATGAATTTGAGAGAGCGTATCCTTATCATCGTTGTCGTTCCCCTGCCTCTGTTTATTGTTTTAGCCAAACACCAATGGAGCGTGAATTCAAGCGCCTTGATGTCGAAGGAAGTGTATTGCGTCAATACATTGACGGGATACACAAAGCGACGCCCGATGTCGCAATATCCAAGAAAAGGAAGCCATTTTGCGTCACGCGCTTGCGCCGACGCGCAGGGGTTGTCGTCATGCTTCGGCCAGCGGCGTGGTTCTGGGGAATCGCCCGGAAGGGAAAATCTGTGGGTCATGCTGACCCCCTCTGGCCATCGGCCGCCGGCCCCGTCATGAAGCGGATTACTGCATGTGTCCGAAAAGACGCACGGCGCTGTAGGAAGTCCGGAGACGGGGAATATGGCCAAACTCTATTTCAGCTATGCGACGATGAATGCCGGCAAGAGCACGCTGTTGCTGCAGGCCTCCTATAACTACCAGGAGCGGGGCATGCGCGTCCTCATGCTGATCGCCGCGTTCGACGACCGCGCCGGAACCGGCCGCATCTCATCGCGCATCGGGTTGGCAGCGGACGCGATCCCGTTCAGCGGCGACGACGATCTCTACGCCCTTGTCGAACGCCTGAACGCAGACGGTTCCGGCGATATCGCCTGTGTCTTCGTGGACGAGGCGCAATTCCTCGGCGAAGGTCAGGTCTGGCAGCTTGCGCGCGTTGCCGACCGCCTCGGCATTCCCGTGATGGCCTATGGCCTCAGAACCGACTTCCAGGGCAAGCTTTTTCCCGGTTCGATGGCGCTGCTCGCGATCGCGGACGAGCTGCGTGAGGTCAGGACGATCTGCCATTGCGGGCGCAAGGCGACCATGGTCGTGCGACTCGACGGCGCCGGAAACCTTGTGCGCGAGGGCGCGCAGGTGGATGTCGGCGGCAACGAGAAATACGTTTCCTATTGCCGTCGTCACTGGGAAGACCGGATGCGCGACGCCTGAAGAAGCCTGCAGAAATTGCTGATAGGGATCGCCCGTTTCAACGACACTTCGGCTGCACATAGACGATTGCCGCGATTGCTCGCCTCCGTTCGACGACCCGCGTGAAAAAGCCTTGTGCTATACTTGTCCTAACCGACCAAACATCCTTTATATAACTGCAATCGAAGGCTGAATAAATTCGGCACGCCGATGCGGGTGACTGTCCCGATCAATGGGCCGGATTAAAGGGGGGGAAGGCATGGCGACTCTTCAGAATTTTGACGCGGAAATCGAAAAGACGAAGAATGTCGTCCAGGAGATGCGCGGCAAGCTTGAGCAATCTGGCGTTGTTCTCGACCAGTTCGCCAAGGCCGACACCAAACTCGGCGACGTCAATTTCGACATCGAGAACGCCCGCATCCAGGACGTGATCAAGCAGCAGAAGGTGATGGAAGCCAATATCGCCGATCTGATCATCGGACTCGAAGATGCAACCAACGTCTTCGGCTCCGAATTCGAAAGCATGAAGAGCTATACCGGCTACGAGAAATTCATCGGCATGTTCTCTAAGCAGAAGATGCAGCGCCTGCGGACCGATCGCGTGCGCAACATGTCGCTTGCCGGCAACCTGCAGGAACTTCTCGTCAAGTCCGACACCATCGTCGGCATCCTCAAGGACCAGAGAGCGATCCTCGACCAGCGTTACAAGACCTCCGAGCAGAGCCTCATCAAGGTGATCGACCGCCGCAAGGGGACGATGGCAGCGCTTGAGGAGACGCAGAAGCGCATCGAGGAGCTAAATCCCCTGTTGCTCGACATCGAGAACAGGATCGCGGCCTCGACCGACCAGAAGACGAGAACGGAACTGGAGGGCGAGCGCTCGACGCTCGCGACCGAATATAACGAGAAGCAGGCGAAGGAGCAGGAGCTGCTCGCAGAGAGCCAGACACTCGAGCGATACACGTCGATGTTCCAGACCTTCGTCGATTCGCTCAACAATCAGATCGCCGCACAGAATACGCTGATCAACAAGCTGACGATCGATACCGAACAGCGCATCGTGCTCTACAAGTCGCTGGAGGACTCATTGAAGACGGCAGCGCAGCAGGATGTTGCCCACAAGATCAACACGCTTGGCAGCCAGGTCGACACCGCGGCCGAAGAGACTATGGCCGGCATCGGCGCGGCGGCGCAGCGACACATCGGCGACCTGCTCGAAATGCATGAAAAGAACATGCTCGCGACGCAGGATATTCAGCGGCGTAAGAAGCTTGCCGACGACGCCTTCGCCCGTCGCTTCCAAACGGTGATGGACAAGCACAATGCGGCAAACTACGTGAAGCAGTGATCGGCAAGGCGGCAATGACCAGATTTCCGACCACCTTTCGGCGCCTGCCGAGGGACTAGGCATGAACACCGCCGCATCCGCAGCCGTACGGCAATATTTCAGTTCCATCCGGTCCGCGCTGGCGGGGCTCGAACTGTTCCTCGGCGACCGCAACTCTCCGCTCTACCAGGACACGGTGGTCGGGGAGATCGTCGTTCCCTATCTCGCCCGTCTGAAGGCTTCGATCGCGTGCTGGGAAAACCGCATCGGCTTCGTAGAGCGGTTCCGGATTTCGCGCGCCGAAAGCGGCTTCCCGGTGTTCCAGAACGTTCTCGAGTTGGAAAACGACCGGCAGAGTGCGGAAAAGCGTCTGGCGAGCGTTCCTCCTGCCGATGCGCTGCGCGAGGAAATGGCCGACTTCATCCTCAGGCAGAAGGCCTTTCCCGAGGCGCTGCAAGCCCGCATGGCGGAAAGACTCTATCTCGAGCAGATCGGCAAGGGCGAAATCTTCTCGCCCTTCATCCTGCCGGAGACGATCCGGGTCGCCGTCAACACGAAGACGATGCGGCCCTATTACGTCGTCTCCTGGGGCGCGTTCGATGGTACCCAGACACTCCCCATGGTCTACATGGCGACGATCGAGGATTCATCGGAAAACATCGTCGAGATGCTGGTCACCCGTGACGGCAAGCTCAATCCGGATGTCGAGATTCCGCTGCCGGTCGGCGGCCTTCTCAACCCTGACCTCGCTAGCCGCTTCGATGACTTCGCCTCGAAGAACAGCGCCTATTCGCTGACGCCGGTGACGATCGCGACCAATCTCGACAAGGATTTTCCGGAACTTCACCCGAAACAGCTTCGGCGCATTGTGCTCGGCCCGTTCTATTCGGCCGGGATCACCGAGAACAACGCCAGGATCAACGATATCCTCTCGAAGGTGCGCAAGGCCGAGAATGCCTGGCTTTTGACCTGGACGGTGCAGGAGGTCTTCTCCAAGGCCGAACGTCCTGCGGAGCGCGGCTTCTGGTCCTCGACTCCAGCGCAGGAGGAATTCCACATAGACACAGACAACCTTGAGGCTGCCCGGATGGGCGTCAGCTCCTATGAAAAGCACGCACTCGTGCCGCACGACGCCTATCAGGCGCTTTACGCCGAGGGCGAGGCGCGTGAGGTCTTCGGAGACTACAAGGTGCACGTGATTTCCGGCAACCAGGTGGTGAGCGAGGTTTGACCATGACGCTGAATACCGGCCTGACGACGCTGCACGAGGACGAGATCGCCAAGCATCAGGCGATAGCCCAGAGCCTTGTCACCAAGCTAGTCATCCTCGAACGGGACGACGCATCAGCGGGGACGCCGCTCGCGGGCACCGGCCGTCGCTTTGTCTCGACCGTTTCGACCGCCGGCCAGCGCCGCACGCGAGAGGTTGAGCTTCAACGTACGATCCAGTCGGTGCGCGGCGCCGATCCGCTGTTGTCGCCGGCCCAGCATGCCGTCCTCTACCGTACGCGCCGCGGCATTCAGGTGGCGCTTGCCGTCGCCGACGTCTTTGCGCGGCAGACAAATCTCGAGCAATTGCAGGCGCGCAACGCCACAGCGCCGCTCGGCGGCGAAGAGGCGGGCCATTTCAAGACGCTGCTTTCGGCCGCCGCCTATGTCGCCGCGTTTACGCTCGCTGCCTATTTGGGTGCGACCCTGCAGGGCGAAGGCGAACCGGTCGAGGATGCCGCAGAGCCGGACTCTCTCTTTGATACGCCCCAAGATACACTGAAGAGCATGGTCGCTGCGCTCGACCGCAGCATTGCCGGTGCGCCGGATGATCTTGCACTGACGGCCCGCACGCGCGCCTTTTCACGCGTCGCGATCGAAGGCCTGATCGCCCGCAAAGCGCGGTTCACCGGCCTCCAGAGCTTCGAAAACGTCCATATCCGGCTCGACCAGGACGACTTCAATCTGAACGGTTTCGACATTGCGCCGGGGCAGAAGCGCAAGCCGCTGGTGATGACCTTCAAGAAACCCGAGGAAATCATCGGCAACCACATTGCGAAGTACCAGGCGCTGAAGCTTGCCAAGATGCTGATGGCCTACGACTTCGACCGGCAGATGAATCCCTTCGTCGAACTTGGCGGCTTTCTCTTCACCTTCATCGGCGACGGCATGCCGGGCACTGGCAAGACCATTCTCATTCAGATGCTGGCCGGGATGCTCCACGATTACTGCGGCGTTGCCGGCTACGCTTTCCATTACGAGAATTTCGGCGTCGACCAGATTTCCTCCTACCAGGGCAAGTCTGGCCAGAACTGCAAGGAATTCGTCAACAACGTCACCAATCCTCGGGCGATCGGCTTCGGCACGATCGACGATGTCGATCAGGTGGCGGCGAGGCGTTCCGACGATCGCGCTTCGGCCGGCCAGCATGAGGTGACGGCGGTGCTGATGGAGAGTTTTGCCGGTGCTTCTACCGTGGTGCGCGGCAACTGCACCTTCGGCATGTTCTCGAACTACCCGGAGAACGTCGATGACGCGCTGCGTCAACGCGCGGGCGCGCGCTGGCTCGTCGACGGGCCTCAGACAGAGGACGACTATATCGATATTTTCGCGCTGCTTGTCGGCAAGAACCACAAGATTCCGCTTGGTGAGCATGATCTTTACGCAGGTCAGGAGATCAAGCGCGCGGTCTCGCAGTCCTATGCGGCCCATTCGCGGCCGCAGGAAGAGGGGCTTGCTACCGTTTGGGAGCGTTATGAGAAGGAAAGGGGCAAGATTGCCACGCTCGCCGACGTCGGCGCCTATCTGCACATGATCAAGGAGGCCGAGCCGCGCTTTACCGGCCGCGCGATCAGGAACATCACCGATGCGATCAAGATGCGGGCGATGGACGTCGAGCTCCCGGACGACTGGTTCAAGGATGCCGCCGCCTTCATGCACAAGTCCTACGACGAGAAGAAGGCGATGATCGAGGAGTTGCGCGGCCCGATCACGATCGAGATGGTGCTGCAGGAAATCAACCGCTACGCCGACAGCGAGTTCCGCTACACCGACAAGTCGGACGATGCCGCCGTCGGCGACATCATCCGGCGCGAACGCCAGCGCGAAAAGGCGATCCGCGAAATCGAGACCATGAAGCGCGAGGGCAGGTGGCAGGCATGAGCGAAGAGGATCCCGAACGCTCAGTTGCCACGGCGAGGAGCATTTCCGCATGAAACGCCTCCTCGAAGCCGAGTTGATCTGCGGTCGGTTACTTGACATATCGGAGCCGCATCTCGTCGCGCGTTACAACAAGGCGCTGGCAGGCCTCGGATTGAAGCCAACCGCGCTCGATCACTTCAGCATCGACATGACCGGTTTCTCGCCGGAGATCGCCGACGAACTGGGGGACCGCGATTATCTCGACCCGAACCGGGTCAATCGGCGTTTCATCATTCTGACGCCGGCTCAGGCGGACCTTCCCGTCGTCCATACGAGTTTTTCCAACACCGCGGCGCTGATGCATGAATTCTTCAACGCCAACAGCCGGGCGATCAACGCGGTGACCATCAAGGATGCGCTCTACGGCGAGATCGAGGACTCGGTTTCCGTGATTGAGGACATCGACGACCTCCTGTCGATCAACGAGGTTCGCTTCCGGGTCCTTTCCGCGGAGGACATGCTCGGCAAGGCAACCGAGCTCAGAGAGCTGGTGGACCGGTTGAAGAAGGTACCGACCGCCTGGGCCGACGACGCCATGCTGAACCGGATGGTGGAACTGGCAAAAGTGACCGGCGACATCCGACAGAACGCTCTGGTGCCAAACGAACTCGTTTTTCGCCATGAAGCCTTCTGGGCCAATCACTTCGGCGGCGTCTATGTTTTCCTAGACCAGAAGACGACGACGGTGATCTGCGATCCCTTAGTGCCCGGGTTCAGGCGGTCGCGGCCATGGCAGGTCAGCTACATCGCCATCAACGATCACGCCCGCATCTACGAATTTCTCGCCCGTACCAACCGGCTGCAACTGCCGCAGGCCTCCTGGGTGCAGGAATCCGGGCTGTTCCAGCACCGGGCGGAGATGATCATTCGCGGGCTGATCAACGCTGCCGACCCGACAGCCGATCTCATGAATGCCGACCGGATCTGGCTGCAGACCTGGATCCACCGCAACGCGGCGCTTGTATCGCGCGACGGAACCTACCCCTTTCTTCAGGAAATGGCCCGGACGATCGCGGCAACGGGCACGATCACCATGGCGGAGGTCCCGCCGGAACATCGTTTCCTGCTCGTGCGCGCGGCACCGATGCATCCCGATCAATGGCTGGTGAACCGTCTGATCTCACAGCTCGTCCCCCGCGATTTCGTCTCCCGCTTCGTGTTCGACAAGCAGGGATTCTATAGCGCCTACGAGCACTACGGCGAAAAGTTCCGGGAATACGTTGTCGCGATATTGACCAGCACGTATCTCAAGGACAAGGCCGCTTTCCGCCACAAGCTTTACGGTCTCAAAGAGGAATAGGAAATGTTCGATCCGATCGTTGCGTTCTTCCAGCGGGTTTTCACGGCGATCGGCCGTGGCATCGGTCTCGCGGTTGCCTGGCTCCTCTGGCCCTTCGTTGCACTCGGCAATTGGTATCGGGCAAGAAGCTGGATTATCAAAGGCCCGATCGGCCTCGTTCTGCTGGGTCTTATCCTCTTCTACGGCTACTTCATCTGGCAGACACAGGCCTGGACCAACTTCGATCCGGACTATGTCGATCGTTATAAGCTTGCCGATCGCAAGGTGCCGGCTGGGTCGCCGGTAAGCGGTCCCGGCGCAACAACGCCGGGGCAGCCAAATGCAGGGGCCGCCGGCGCACAGGCTGCCGCCACCGGTCCATCGGGCGAGGCCAACACGACCGAGGCGCTGGCCGTGGCGCAGCTGCCGGCGGGAACGGTTTGCCAGACCTCGGCCATCGTCGACGTTGCGGCCGATCTCATCGACTTCAACGTCAACCAGAATTCCTGGATATCCTCGATGCTGCTCTACAAGCTCGGCCTTTTCGGGCTCGACTGGGACGACACGCCCTGGCTCGACAACAAGGCGTCATTCCAGCGCGGCATCAACCAGGCGGTACGACGCACTTCGGTCGAGCTCGTGGATTCGCTTGGACGCGTCCGCGGCACGTCGGGCATCAACAACGACCTGCAGAGCGCGCGCGGGAACATCCAGTTCGACGAGGAGACCTGGTATTTCGGCGTCAACCCGTTCGGACCCAAGACACCGACGCCGAGCTTCTATCGTGCGGCGATGCGCGATTTCAGGAAGTTCAATGTCTCGCTCGGCAGGTGCGAGGCTATCTTCGACGGGCGGTCCGACAACATGGTTGAGTTCCTCGACCGCATCGCCAACGACCTCGGCAACACCTCGGCGATCATCCGCGAACGCTCCGAATTCCACAACGGCGGCTGGTTCGACACGCGTGCCGACGACCGCTTCTGGTTCGCCTTCGGCCAGCTTTATGGCTACTACGGCATTCTTTCGGCGGCCGGTGCCGACTTCGAGAATGTGGTGGCGCAGCGCGGTCTGACGCCGATCTGGACGGAGACGATCCGGCAGTTGCGCGGCGCCTTGAACATCCAGCCGCTCATCATCTCGAACGGCCGCGAGGATGGCTGGATCATGCCGACGCATCTGGCGACGATGGGCTTCTACATCCTTCGCGTCCGGTCCAACCTGGTGGAAATGCGCGATATCCTTGCTCGATGATGCGCGGCGTGCAAGCGTAAGCACGAAGAAACGAAGCCTGCCCATTTTCGCGGAGGAGGCGGATTGGGCGTGCCATAAAAGGGGGAGCAGCCATGCCGGAGGTCAAATCCGATATCGAGATCGCGCGCGCCGCAAAGAAGAAGCCGATACAGGAGATCGGCGCAAAGCTCGGCATTCCGTCGGAACACCTGCTACCCTACGGCCACGATAAGGCCAAGGTCAGCGCTGAATTCATCGCCGCGCAGCGGAACAACGGAAACGGCCGGCTCATCCTGGTGACGGCGATCAATCCCACGCCGGCCGGCGAAGGCAAGACGACGACCACCGTCGGCCTCGGCGACGGCCTCAACCGCATCGGAAAGAAGACGATCGTCTGTATCCGTGAAGCATCGCTCGGCCCCTGCTTCGGCAGCAAGGGCGGTGCGGCCGGCGGCGGCTACGCCCAGGTCGTGCCGATGGAGGACATCAACCTTCACTTTACCGGCGATTTTCATGCCATCACGGCGGCGCACAACCTGCTCGCGGCGCTGATCGACAACCACATCTATTGGGGCAACGAGCAGGCGATCGACATTCGCCGCATCGCGTGGCGTCGCGTGATGGACATGAACGACCGGGCGCTGCGCCAGATCGTCGGTTCGCTCGGCGGCGTCGCCAACGGCTACCCGCGCGAGACCGGCTTCGACATCACTGTCGCCTCGGAAGTCATGGCGATCCTCTGCCTTGCGATGGACATCAAGGATCTCGAAAAGCGGCTCGGCAGCATCATCATCGGCTACCGCCGCGACAAGAGCCCGGTCTACGCCCGCGACATCAGGGCCGACGGGGCGATGGCGGTACTGCTCAAGGACGCGATGCAGCCGAACTTGGTGCAGACGCTCGAGAACAACCCGGCCTTCGTCCATGGCGGCCCCTTTGCCAATATCGCCCATGGCTGCAATTCGGTCGTCGCCACGGCAACGGCGCTGAAGCTCGCCGACTACGTCGTTACCGAGGCCGGCTTCGGTGCCGATCTCGGGGCCGAAAAATTCTTCGATATAAAATGCCGCAAGGCCGGCCTTAAGCCGGACGCCGCAGTCGTGGTCGCGACCGTCCGGGCGGTCAAGATGAATGGCGGCGTGAAGAAAGAGGACCTGGGCCGAGAGAATATCGAAGCGCTCAAGAGGGGTTGCGCCAATCTCGGGCGGCATGTGCAGAACGTAAAGAAGTTCGGCGTTCCGGTGCTCGTTGCGATTAACCACTTCACCTCCGACACCGAGGCCGAAATCCAGGCGATCAAGGACTATGTCAGGACGCTCGGTTCCGAAGCCGTTCTCTGTAAGCATTGGGCCGAGGGTTCGGCAGGAATCGAGGAACTCGCGCACAAGGTCGTGGACCTCGCGAATGCGGGCCACTCGCAGTTCTCACCGCTTTACCCGGACGACATGCCGCTCTTCCAGAAGATCGAGACGATCGCCAAGGACATCTACCACGCGAGCGAGGTCATTGCCGACAAGCTGGTGCGAGAACAGCTTCGGACCTGGGAGGACCAGGGCTACGGCCACCTGCCGATCTGCATGGCGAAGACCCAATATTCCTTCTCGACGGACCCGAACCTGCGCGGCGCGCCGAGCGGCCACACCGTGCCGATCCGCGAGGTGCGGCTTGCGGCCGGCGCCGGCTTCATCGTCGTGATCACCGGCGAGATCATGACGATGCCCGGGCTGCCGAAGGCCCCGTCCTCGGAGAGGATACGGCTCAATGAAGAGGGGCTGATCGAGGGGCTGTTCTGAGCCTTGGATCACGGCGAGGGCGGGCGCGCACCCGCTCTGCCAGGCAGAAGGGGGTATCGACTCCCGGCTCCGCTGCGCTCAATCGAGGCCGCGGATATAGTCGGCCTTGCCGATCGGGACGCCCTTGTGGCGGAGGATGTCATACGCGGTGGTTACGTGGAAGTAGAAGTTCGGCAGCACGAACTTCAAGAGATAGTCCTCGCCGCTGAAGGTGACTTTGAGGTTGGGGAAGCTGAGCGTCACTTCGCGGTTTTCGCTGCCTTCAAGATCGGTGGGTTGGACCGTTTCGAGGAATGCGACTGTCTTGGTGATGCGTTCGCGCAGTTCTGCGAAGCTCCGCTCCTCGTCCGGGAAACGCGGCGTTTCGATTGTCGTCAGCCGTCCGATGGCGTTCTTGCTGGTGTCGCTCGCCCGCTGGACCTGTCCGGAGAGCGGCAGCATATCCGGGGCGAGTCGAGCCTCGAAAAAATCAGCGAGCGGCACGTCCTTCTCCGAAGCGAAGGCTTCGGCCTTATCGAGCAAGCCACTGATGGCGGAAAAGCCGCGGATGAAAGCGGGTACGGAAAGCTTGTACATGGTTAGCGGCATCGATTGTTCCTCGGTCTGGTCGATAGCGGGCGGATGATGCGGCAGTTCTGCCGCTTGCGCCATAGATCGTGCTCACCAGCGACGATTTCAAACGCGTCGCTGTGATCGTCAGCGTCTGTACGCGTTCCACTCGATTTGCGGTGCGCGGCGCTACTGCTCCTTGGTCGCGCTGAAAGATCTAGTTCAGGAAAGTGTGCAATAGCTTTCCATTCGCAATGGCGTAAGGCTCTGGGAAAGCGCCGCCCGTGGAGGAATCATGACGCCATTGGAACTGCAGGCTTACCTTCACACGCATATTCCGCTGTCGGCGGCCATGCAGGTCGAAGTGGTCAAGGCTGGCTGGGAGAATGTACTCCTTCGCGCGCCGCTTGCACCGAATATCAATCACCGCGAAACGGTATTCGGTGGCAGTGCATCCGCACTGTCGATCCTTGCCGCGTGGTCGCTCCTCCATCTCCGGCTCCGTGTTAGCGGCGTCACCACGCGCTTGGTGATCCAAAGCAACCGCATGGATTACCTGCAGCCGATCGCCGGTTCCTTTTCGGCGCGTTCAAGTCTTGAGGACGCCGATCAATGGCCCGCTTTCACGCGCCTCCTGAAGCGGCGGGGCAGGGCGCGCCTTGTGGTGAGCGCCGATTTGCTTGCGGAGGGCGAGGTGGCGGGTTCCCTTTCCGGCGAGTTCGTCGCACTTGGATACGAAAAGGCGACAACGTGCACAGACAGCACGTAACGGCCGCTTATCGACAGTAGCGATAGCCGTTCTTGCGCTCAATTACGTCGAGATGTAGGTGCGTTTCATGGGCGGCGTCGCTGCCCGGATCGAGGACTGTTGTGAAATAGAGGCAGCCCGACGCCGTGACCGCGCGCTGAAACGCGCCGTCCAGCGTGCCATCCTCGTCGCGCGGCTGAATGGCGATGGTTCTGCCGTCGCCCAACGTGAACGAGGCGATGTCGACAGCGTTGCCGTGGGCATGTTCCGAAGTCTTGCCGGACGTTGCGTTGTTGCGCAGGCGGCAGACATAGGTCGAGGCCTGGTTCAGCGCCGTGATCCGCGTCTCCGGCCCGAACGCGGCTGCGGCCGCGGGGATCGCCGATTCCTTGGTCCAACGGGCAAGCGCCAGTGCCGTCGGGCAGCGCATCGTCCCCTCCGGCTTCAGGGCCACGCCCGGCAAGATCGCCGTTACGCGAATCGGTTTGTCGATGCCGCAGCCCTTGCCATCGTCGATGCGCTTGGTGTCAGTGAATGTGCCGCCGAGCGCCTTGAGGTCGGCAAGGCAGGTTGCGTGCTCTTCGGCAGGCTCCTCCTTCACCGGCGGGAACACTTCCTCAATGCTGTCGTCCTTGGTCGCGTCCCCGGGGGCACTCTCTTGCTCTCCTGTGTCCGGCTGAGCGCCTGTCTTGCCATTGGTCTCGGCGCCCTTGGGCGGCACGCCAGGCTTCGGCTCCGGGGTTGGCGTTGCTTGCTCGCCGGGGACGGCTGGTTTCGGGACCGGCACCGGGCCCTTCGTGGGAAGGCTTGCGCTCGAAAGCATCAAGACGGACAACAGGATCATTCCGGAGGAGTGGCGCATGCAGGTCCTTCCCATCCGTTGCGGCCGAAACCAAAACGCATGAGAGCAAATCCTGTTTCAAAATGTGCTGAAACTGAGGACGTCGCCGGCTGCGAGAGTGAATTGGGGCTGGTCGGCACCCCTAGATTTATATTGACAATTTTACTCATGTTTTTTATGTGGCGTAAATGAGGCGACGCGCTGACACGTCGCACGCATCCAAACCCTCGCCCAGCCAGCCCCTTGAGTTTGCCGCTCAACAGCAAGCCCGGCCAACATCTCAAAGGACTGGTCTATGCTTAACCGGCATCATCGCCTGGCTCTTCTCGCATGCACGGCGACACTCGCACTATCAGCGGCCCCCAACACATTCGCCCAGGATGCTACGGCCGCGCAGACAGACACCGGGAAAGCCGACGCCGCGAAGGGCGAAACCTACCTCTCGACCATCGTGGTAAAGGGCGGGCGTGACGCCGATCCCTATGCCAAGCCTGGCCCTTCGAGCACGGTGACCACGGACGAGATTCAATTGCAGGCAGGGCAGGAGACTGACGATCTGCTCCGGAGCGTTCCCGGAACGTCAACGGCCAACAACCCGCAGAATCCCGGTGTCGCAGTCAATATCCGTGGCTTTGAGGGATCCGGCCGTGTCAACATGATGATCGACGGCGTGCGACAGAACTTCCGGTTTACCGGTCACGAGGCTCAAGGCTTCGCCTATGTCGATCCTGCCTTTCTTGCCGGGATCGACGTCACGCGTGGTGCGGTTACGGGTGTCGGCGGCGGCGCGCTGGCCGGTTCGGTAAACTTCCGGACCTATGACATCGAGGACCTGATTCAGGACGGCAAGAACTATGGCGGCCATGCTGCGGTCACCTACGGAACGAACGGCAGTGGCTGGTCGGAATCCCTGCTGGGCGCCTATCGTTTCAACGACGTCTTCTCCGTCCTCGGTGGTATCAGCAAGAGCGATCCCGGCAATTACGATAACGGCGACGGCATCGAGGTCCCGTTTACCGACGAAGATCTGCTCTCGGGCCTTCTGAAGGCTGAAATCACGCCGGACAAGGACCATTCGTTCAAGTTCAGCGCGATGTCCTACGACAACGATTTCTTCGCGAACTCCTATTTCCAGAACGTGAAGAATCAGACGCTCAGCGCGAATTACGCCTACACGCCGGACAATGAGCTCATCGATTTCCGCGCCAACGCCTACTACAACCGCCTAAAGATGCAATATGACGGTAACATCACCGGCGGCGGCGCGGCGAAGGGGCGAGAAATCACTGACACCGGCACCGGCTTCGACATCTCGAACACGTCGCTGTTCGATCTTGGCGAGGTAGCCGTACGAGCCAACTACGGTGTGGAATATTTCCAGGACGACTACGACGTCATCAACAGCACGGCGCAGCCTTCGGGGGGCGTAAACGGTGACGGCAAGAACTCGACAACCGGAATCTTCAGCACGAACACGTTCACTTACGGCATGGCTGAGTTGACGGCGGGATTGCGCTACGACCGCTACACAATCGAGGGGGATGGCGTTGTTTCCGCTCTCAATCCACTCGGGATGCCGGCCGGACCATACAGCGTCGACGAGTCGGATGGACGCCTCAATCCCAGCGTGACAGTTGCGCTTAACCCAACGGACTGGCTGCAGCCCTACGTGACCTATGCGGAAACTTCGCGGGCGCCGACGGTGAACGAAACTTTCGCCGGCGGCTCGCACCCTGGTGGATTCCAAATGTTCTTCCCCAACCCGTTCCTCCAGCCGGAAATATCCAAGGGCTGGGAAATAGGCGCCAACATTAGACTGGATGATGTCATCGCTGCGGGAGACAGCTTCCGCCTGAAGGCGAACTATTTTCACCAGAGGGTAGAGAACTATATCACTGCGGCGCTGGGCGGCGGCGGCATGCAGGTTTTCTTCGTCAACAATCCCGGGGTATCCACGGTTCAGGGCTTTGAGCTGCAAGCCGCCTATGATGCCGGCTATGTTTTCGGCAATCTCGCCTATACCCATACCGACAGCGAGTTGCCGTCTCAGATCAACGGTTTCGGCGTGCAGAGCTTCCTACCGGATGACATCTTCAGCGCGACGATCGGAGCGCGCTTCCTGGACGAGCAGCGGCTGACGGTGGGCTCCCGCTTCTACGCCGTCTCCAACGCCTTCATCGGCGAGGTGAACGCCCCGTCGGGGTCGCCTTTCGTTGCGGGCTACGGGCTGGTCGATCTGTTTGCGAACTACAAGTTCGAAAACGGCTTCGAACTGACGGGAAGCGTAACGAACCTCTTCGACAAGACCTACACGCCGGCATCGAGCACGATCGCGGGCAATGCGGTCGATACCGGTCGTGGTCGCACGTTCCTCGTCACCGCAAAGGCCAGATTCTGATTATCATCAGCGGTCTCCAGTCGGGGCGGTCCGAAAGGGCCGCCTTTTTTCGTTTGGAGGCGATATTCCGCCGCGTGTTTTCCCGCTTGCGTGTATCCGCAAGCCGCGCTAACACTTTCGCCCATGATGAACGCACGCAACATTTCGATCTGGTGGTGGGCTCGCTGAGGCGGCCTTGACCAGTCATGCGTGATTGAGACATGAAGCCGCCCGGAGATTTTCGAGGCGGCTTTTTCGTATTCAGGCCGCGTGGAAAGACCGGGCTTTTACGGAGCGAGGCGAATGGCAACGGTAATTCTGGAAGACGGCGCGGAGAGCTACACCACGGAAGGCGGCATCGTCGTCACGCGCAGGCGGCGCGATGCTTCCTACACGGACGCGATCTCGGCCTGTGTCGACAAGCTCGACGAGCGGCGCGGCGCGGTCTTCTCCTCCAATTATGAATATCCCGGCCGCTACACGCGCTGGGACACTGCCGTCGTCGACCCTCCGCTCGCCATTTCCTCCTTCGGTCGCTCGCTCTGGATCGAAGCCTATAACGGGCGCGGCGAGGTGTTGCTGGCGCTTATCGGCGAGCATCTCAAATCCGTCTCAGACATCACCATCGGTGCGTCGACGGCGCGTCGCCTCGATCTCACCATCAACCAGCCGGATCGCGTGTTTACCGAGGAAGAGCGCTCGAAGATGCCGACGGTCTTCACGGTTCTCCGCGCCGTGACGAACCTCTTCCATTCGGCCGACGATTCCAATCTCGGGCTCTACGGTGCCTTCGGCTACGATCTTGCCTTCCAGTTCGACGCGATCGACCTCAAATTGCAGCGGCCTGACGACCAGCGCGATATGGTCCTCTTCCTGCCGGACGAAATCCTGGTCGTCGACCACTATGCGGCGAAGGCTTGGATCGACCGCTATGACTTTGCCAAGGGCGACCTTTCGACCGAGGGCAGGGCGGCGGACATTGCGCCGGAGCCGTTCCGCACGGTCGACAGCATTCCGCCCCACGGCGATCACCGCCCGGGCGAATATGCCGAACTGGTGGTCAGGGCCAAGGAAAGCTTCCGTCGCGGCGACCTCTTCGAGGTCGTGCCCGGACAAAAATTCTACGAACGCTGCGAGAGCCGTCCTTCGGAGATTTCCAACCGGCTGAAGGCGATCAATCCATCGCCCTATTCTTTCTTCATCAATCTCGGAAACCAGGAATATCTCGTCGGCGCTTCGCCCGAGATGTTCGTCCGGGTCTCCGGGCGCCGCATCGAGACATGCCCGATTTCCGGCACGATCAAGCGGGGTGACGACCCGATCGCCGACAGCGAGCAAATCCTGAAGCTCCTGAATTCGAAGAAGGACGAATCCGAGCTCACCATGTGCTCGGACGTCGACCGGAACGACAAGAGCCGCGTCTGCGTTCCCGGTTCGGTGAAGGTTATTGGCCGTCGCCAGATCGAGATGTATTCGCGGCTTATCCACACGGTCGACCACATCGAGGGGCGGCTTCGCGATGACATGGACGCCTTCGATGGCTTCCTGAGCCACGCCTGGGCGGTGACCGTCACCGGCGCGCCGAAGCTCTGGGCGATGCGCTTCATCGAGAACCACGAAAAGAGCCCGCGCGCGTGGTATGGTGGAGCTATCGGCATGGTCGGCTTCAACGGCGACATGAACACCGGCCTGACCTTGCGCACCATCCGGATCAAGGACGGGATCGCCGAGGTGAGAGCGGGCGCGACGCTGCTCTATGATTCCAATCCGGAAGAAGAAGAAGCCGAAACCGAACTGAAGGCATCCGCCATGATTGCAGCCATCCGCGACGCCAAATCCGCCAACAGCGCCAAGGCCGGGCGCGACGTTGCGCCGGTCGGCGCGGGTGTCAATATTCTGCTGGTCGACCATGAGGACAGCTTCGTCCACACGCTGGCAAACTACTTCCGGCAAACGGGCGCGACCGTCACCACCGTGCGTACGCCGGTTGCTGAAGAGATTTTCGACCGCGTCAAACCGGACCTCGTCGTGCTTTCGCCTGGACCAGGCACACCGAAGGATTTCGACTGCAAGGCAACGATCAAGAAGGCGAGGGCGCGCGAACTGCCGATCTTCGGGGTCTGCCTCGGCCTTCAGGCGCTCGCCGAGGCCTATGGCGGCGACCTCAGGCAACTGGCGATCCCCATGCACGGTAAGCCGTCGCGCATCCGCGTGCTGGAACCCGGCATCGTCTTCTCTGGCCTCGGCAAGGACGTGACGGTCGGACGGTATCATTCGATCTTTGCCGATCCTTCCAGTCTGCCGCGCGAGTTCATGATTACGGCAGAGAGCGAGGACGGCACGATCATGGGCATCGAGCACATGAAAGAACCGGTAGCGGCAGTGCAGTTCCATCCGGAATCAATCATGACGCTCGGCGGCGATGCCGGCATGCGGATGATCGAGAACGTGGTCGCGCATCTCGCCAAGCGGGCAAAAACCAAAGCAGCCTGACGGCGTTTGAATTTGGCGCCGACGCAAGTCTGCGCCTCATGGTCTTTGACAAGCCGTGCATTATGACCCATATGGTGCTCGGAACCCGCCTGCGCGAAAATTCGCGCGGGCGGTTTTGCGTTTGAGTGGGCTTGCATTTGCAACTCGTTTGCATCTGCACGAGGAATGAAGATGACCGCGTCCGGTAACAGAACGATCCTGAGGCTGGCTTTTTGGGGGATGCCGCTTTCTGTCGGTGTCATGGGGCTGAAGATGCTCGCCTGGTGGGTGACCGGTTCGGTCGCGCTGCTTTCCGACGGGCTGGAATCCATCGTGAACGTGGTTGCCGCGGTGATCGCTTATGTAGCGATTGGCTATGCCGCCAAACCGGCCGACGCCGGTCACCCGTTCGGGCACCACAAGGCCGAATATTTCTCTGCGGTCATTGAAGGCGTGCTGATTGTCGTGGCGGCGCTTCTGATCATATGGGAAGCCGTGCCGGAGATGATGGCACCTGAGCTCTTGAATGCGCCGGTGCTTGGTCTAGCGATCAACTTTGCCGCTAGTGTCATCAATGCGATCTGGGCTTACGTGCTGATCCGAGCAGGTGCCCGCCATCGCTCGCCGGCGCTGAGCGCCGACGGACACCACATTCTCTCCGACGTTGCAACGTCGGCAGGCGTGCTCGTCGGCCTTCTTCTTGCCATTGCCACCGGATACGCCATCCTCGATCCGCTGCTGGCAGTGATCGTCGCCGGCAATATCCTGCTGCAGGGCTGGAAGGTCATCTCGCGTTCGGTCGATGGGCTGATGGACAAGGCCGTGCCGGCGGAGGAGGAAGAGGCGATCAAGCAGGCAATCGCGGCAAATGCCGGCGGTTCTCTCGGCGTTCACGATTTGAAGACACGGCAGGCCGGTCCGGTGATCTTCGTGGATTTCCACATGGTCGTGCCAGAAGCGATGCCCGTCGGCGACGCCCATGACATTTGCGACCGGGTCGAGGACGCGATTCGCGTCGTTCATCCGGGCGCGAGAATAGCCATTCATGTCGAGCCGGAAGGCGAGAAGGCGCACGGCGTGCGCGTGAAGACCAGAGCGGGATGAGGAAAAGTGTATGCGGTTTTCCGCCCGCATCCCGCTCCTACTATTTAGAATCGATCACGGCCAGGATTTGTGTCGTAGCGACCCAAATCCTCGTGATCTAGTGGAGCAGTAAGGAAATGACAAAAACGGACGTATCGGGACTTTCACAACTTGGCGCAAAGGTCGACCTGCCGCAAAGCCCGGATGAGGCGGTGCTTGAAAGGGTGCCGAGCGGCCACGCGGGCACGGACTTCGTCGTCCGCTTCACGGCACCGGAGTTCACCTCGCTTTGTCCGATGACGGGACAGCCGGACTTCGCACATATCGTCATCGACTATGTGCCGGATGGTTGGCTCGTGGAGTCGAAGTCGCTCAAGCTCTTCCTGCACTCCTTCCGCAACCATGGCGCTTTCCACGAGGATTGCACCATCGACATCGCCAAGAGGCTGGTGTCGCTGCTTTCGCCGAAGTGGCTGAGGATCGGCGCCTATTGGTATCCGCGCGGCGGCATTCCGATCGACGTTTTCTGGCAGACGGGCAAGCCGCCGGAGGGCGTCTGGCTGCCGGACCAGGGTGTGCCGACCTATCGCGGTCGCGGGTGACCGGCGCTTTCAGAAAGCGATGGCAGCTTTTCATGAGTAAGCAAGACGCAGGTGCCGAGAGGCTTCTCCCAAGATTGCCTGGAGGCGGGGAGTGGGTTCCGGTTCGTCACGGCGAATCCGGCGACCGCGTATATCGTCGCAGCGACGGCGCCGCCTATGCGAAAATCGCGACCGGCAAGGCCGCAGCACTGCTCGAGGGGGAACGTGATCGTGTTGCCTGGCTGGCCGCGTTCCGCATAGGCTCGCCAGCCGTTTACGACTGGATCGCCGGCCAGGATGAGGCATGCATCGTCATTAGTGCCATTCCGGGCGTGCCCGCGAGTGACCTCGCCACCCCCGATCTTAAGAAGGCATGGCGGTCGATCGTGCGGCAGTTGAAGGCGCTGCACGAACTGCCTGTGGAATCGTGCCCGTTCGAGCGGCGCCTGGCTTTGATGTTCGACCGCGCCACGGACGTTGTTGCCCGCGGCGCCGTCAACCCGGACTTCCTGGCCCCCGAGGATCGGGACGTTCCATCGAGCGAACTGCTTGCTGTGCTGCGGACCGAGTTGCCGAAGCGCCTAGTCGAGGAGCCGCGCAATCTCGTGATCTGTCACGGTGATGCCTGCTTACCGAACTTCATGGTCGATCCGGAAACGCATCGCTGCACGGGCGTCATTGATCTCGGCCGGCTCGGAACAGCGGACCGCTATGTCGATTTTTCGCTTCTTCTCGGAAATGCCCGGGAAAGCTGGCGGGGCGACGCGCAGATGGCGCGCGACAGCCTCTTCGACATTCATGCAATCGCGAACCCAGACGAAGACCGGCTCGCGTTCTATCTCCGGCTGGATCCACTGACCTGGGGATGAAAGAGTGCTTTGGACAGGGCCACCTTCTCAAGGTCGGTCTCTAGTATGGGGTCGAACGCGAGCTTCCTCCAGAGCAACCGGTAACCGAGATGCTCATAGAGCTGAAGCGCCCGTTCGTTCGCAGCCGCTACTTGAATTCGAGCGTTCGTGTAGCCACGATTGGCAATCTGCGTTTCAAGCGCCTTTATAAGGGCTGATCCGGCGCCTCGCCCTTCGAAGGCGGGGGCTACCCAAATGTCGCTGATGGTGTCATCTGCGTGCTCGGAGGCCCCGAGGCCGGCCGGTTCGCCATCGATTTCAGCGACCAAAACGCGTGAACCCAGTTCCTGTAGGAACGGAAGGAACGGATTGCTTCGTTCGATCTTCGCCGCAACTGGCGCTGGCACAAGCGGCTTTATTCCCTTGCACCACGCGGATAGACCAATCTGAGCAAGAGCTTCCAACTCGTGCGGCATGGCGCAGCGGATTACCGGCATTTTGGATTTGCCTCATAAAACGATCAGGGTCGGCTGGAAGGCGAGCCGCATGCGGTGCGCCGCTTCCATGACGCACTGATCTTATTTGCCTTTCGCGCGCTGTCCAAGCAGCGTTTGCGCCTCCAACATTTACCATGGCGGCAGCGCCCATCATTTGAACCCGGTCTTCGAGCGCCTGTTTGCATTGTCTTCGCCGTCGAGTCGCATTATCTGACTTTGAAGACATTTCATGAGGAGTCCGAAGAATGCGGAACGACGACGAACAGGAAGAAAAGAAGACCGAATTGCCGCTCGGCAAGGAAACGGAGGCGAACCTTTTCAAGTCGCGTTCGATTTTCATCTACGGGACGATCACCCAGGAACTGGCGCAGAAGGTTTGCTCGCAGCTCGTGGCGCTCGCTTCCGCCAGTGATGACGATATCCGCATTTTCGTCAATTCGCCCGGCGGGCACGTCGAGTCCGGCGACAGCATTCACGACATGATCAAATTCGTGAAGCCGAAGGTCTGGACGATCGGCACCGGCTGGGTCGCCTCGGCAGGCGCCCTGATCTATGTCGGTCCGCCGAAGGAGCGGCGCCTTTGCCTGCCGAACACGCGCTTTCTGCTGCACCAACCGTCTGGCGGCACACGCGGCATGGCCTCCGACATCGAAATCCAGGCACGCGAAATCCTCAAGATGAACGAGCGCCTCAACAAGATCTTCTCCGCAGCAACCGGTCAGCCAGTCGAGAAGATCGCCAAGGATACCGACCGCGACTACTGGCTCGGAGCGGAAGAAGCGAAGGACTACGGGCTCGTTTCGCGGATCATCACGTCGATCGCCGACATTTGATTTCGGCGGATTCGCGATCCGGATCGGCCCCTCATTCGCCTGTCGTCACCGTCTCCCTGCATGAGGGAAGACGGGACACGCGGGGGAGCTTCGATCCAAAGCTCCCTCTCCCCGCGCGGGGAGAGGTTTAGGGTGAGGGGAATTCAAGGTAGAAGCGCGTTTGCACCTCGCGCATCAGTTCCCTTGCTCCGCTGCGCCAAGCCGTGTATAGGCTTTCCCCATGATACAGGCCAAGGCACATAAGATCGCAGCGATCTTCCCCGGACACGATAACAATCGTGCGCCGTCTCATGCCTTCGCCTCGCTTCTTCTTCTCGGCCTTATTCGCGGTTGCCGGGTTCGCTGAGGAGCGCCCGGCGGCCGAAAAGCCTAGCCGGCAGATGCTCCTCGAATCCCAAGAGAGCTGAAACAAAAAGGCGCGACCCCGCGGCGTTAGCGATCGTAATGTCTTCGATGATCAGCTATTGCATGTGGCAAGCCACGCCCCAGTGACGAAGAGAAGCTGCACATGATTCTGAAATCGCATTCCATCAAGACCGGCATGCCTGAGGCGGCGGTGAAATATCAGCCTTACCCGCAGATCGCACTCACGGACCGGACGTGGCCGTCCAAGACCATTGCGCAAGCGCCGATCTGGTGCTCGGTGGATCTGCGCGACGGCAACCAGGCGCTGGTCGATCCGATGGGGCACGACCGCAAGGCGCGCATGTTCCACCTGCTGGTCGACATGGGCTTCAAGGAAATCGAGATAGGCTTCCCGTCTGCCTCGCAAACCGATTTCGACTTCGCACGCTGGTGCGTGGAGGAGGGCAATGTCCCGGCGGACGTGTCCCTGCAGGTGCTGGTGCAATGCCGGCCGGAACTGATCACACGCACGTTCGAGGCACTCCGCGGTGCCCATCAGCCGATCGTTCATTTCTACAACTCGACCAGCGAGTTGCAGCGCCGCGTGGTGTTCGGCAAGGACGTCGCCGGCATCAAGCAGATCGCGACCGATGCCGCCAAGATGATTACCGACATGGCGGCCAAGGCCGGCGGCGGCTATCGCTTCGAATATTCGCCGGAAAGCTTCACGGGCACCGAGCTCGAAGTGGCGCTGGAGATCTGCAACGCCGTCACCGAAATCGTCAGGCCGACGCCGGACAACAAGCTGATCATCAATCTGCCTTCGACCGTCGAGATGGCGACGCCGAATATCTATGCCGACCAGATCGAGTGGATGTGCCGTAATCTCGACAATCGCGAGAACCTGATCATCTCGCTGCATCCGCACAACGACCGCGGCACGGGCATCGCCGCCACCGAACTGGGCCTGATGGCAGGCGCCGACCGCGTCGAGGGAACGCTCTTCGGTAATGGCGAGCGCACCGGCAACGTCGATGTGGTGACGCTGGCATTGAACATGTTCACGCAAGGGGTCGATCCCAAGCTCGATTGCTCCGACATCGAGCGGATCAAGGAAGTCTACGAATATTCGAACCAGATGGTCATTCCGGAGCGCCACCCTTACGTCGGCGAACTCGTCTACACGGCATTCTCCGGGTCGCACCAAGACGCGATCAACAAGGGCATGAAGGCGATCAAGCAGGCCAACAAGCCGCTCTGGGAAGTGCCCTACTTGCCGATCGACCCGCGCGACGTCGGCCGCAGCTACGAGGCGATCATCCGCATCAATTCCCAGTCCGGTAAGGGGGGCATCGCCTATATCCTTCAGGAAGACTATGGCATCAACCTGCCGCGCAACCTGCAGGTCGAGTTCCGCGAGGACATCCAGCGGATCACCGACGAAGAGGGCAAGGAACTTCCGTCGAAGCGCATCCATGCCCGTTTCCTCGAGCGCTATGTAGAGCAGCCCCACGCGCGGCTGAAATTCGTCGACCACCACACCTATCCGGTCGGCGAGCACAAGGGCCTGCGTGTGGTTGCCGCGGAAATCACCGACAGGGGTGAGACCAAGCGGATCGAGGGCAAGGGCACGGGCCCGATCGACGGCTTCATCAATGCGCTGTCGATCTATCTCGGTGTCGAGCTTTCGGTGGCTGACTATTCGGAACACTCGCTGCAGCATGGTTCGAATGCGGCGGCCATTGCCTATGTCGAGGTCGAATATCCCGGCGGCACGCTGTTCGGCGTCGGCATCAACACCAATATCGTCGCCGCATCGCTAGAGGCGATCGTCTCGGCGGCCAACCGGGTGCTGGAAATGAAGGCGGTGTAAGCACCGCCAACGTCAGGCTATGCAGGAAAGCCGCGCTGGTTCGTCGGACCGCGCGGCTTTTTCATTTTGCAAACCGTGTGGTGGTCAGATGCTCGCCGCCACGGCCTCTGCGAGCTCGCGGAGACCAGCATCCGCGGACGGGCCGACGACCACCAGGGATGCATCGCCTTTCTGCCAGGAGACCAGTCCGAGATTGTCGCGGATATCCTCGCGGAACTGATCCGGTGGCGGCTTGTCGCCATGCTTGAGGAAGCAGATCGCGTAGATATCGCCCTCTCGATCGCGGTAGACGAGCTGACCGACCGGCTGGCCGTCAACCACCAACAGCCTTGCTCCCTCGAAGGTAAGGCCCTTGCTTGCGAGATCCGGGGTCTTGAAGCCGATGCCGACACTGGAGGCGAGCCAGGCCTCGATCTTCGGCCCGTCCGACGCAGGTGCCTCGACGAGGTGCTCCTTCTGCCGGGAATAGATGCGATGATAGTCGGCTATCTCATCGATCCACGGGCGCGCGGGGGCGGCGCTTTCTGGTTCGGTGACGTAATGCGCGCTACCGGCCAGGTAACCCGCGGTGCCCCCGAGAAGCAATAGCGCCATGGCCGCGGCCAGCGCCCGCGGCCAGACGCGAACCGTCCGCGCTGGCAGGTTGGCCGTCGCGACGCGCTCGGATCTCGGATTTATGCCGGATCCTTGCTTAATTTGACGCACCAGCGCCAGCGGTACCGGATCATGGAGAAAGTCCTCGAACGCCTTGTTGCCAAAGGCGCTGCCGGCCTTCAGCTTATCGAGTATGACCTTGGCGTCCTCATCACGGGCCAGCAAAGCATCGAGCTCGGCTCTCTCTGCGTCGCCGAGCTCGCCGTCGATATAGGCGGACAACCGAACTTCAAGCGCGTGACCTGTCGTCTGCTGCAATGGTCAGGCCCTCCTTTCGGTATTCTCGGACAGCATGGCCGCGAGCCGCAGGCGGGCGGTGGACAGCCTGCTCATCACGGTGCCGATCGGAACGCCGAGGATATCTGCGGTCTCGCGGTAGCTGTGACCTTCGACGTTGATGAGCAGGAAGACGCTAGCAAGACCTTCCGGCATGGATAAAATCATCTTCTGCAGTTGGTTGGCAAAGACCGCCTTTTCGGCAACAGCCTCCACACGCAACTCGCTCTGGTCGAAAATGTCGACGGCTCCGCCCCCGGCGCGGACTTTGCGCTTGCGGACTTCATCGACCCAGAGATTGCGTGTCATGGCATAGACCCAGCTTTCCAGCCGGCCGTCCCCATTCCACAAGTGGCTGCGTGCGATCGCCCGCTCGCAAGCCTCCTGAACGAGGTCATCGGCATCATTGGCGTTGCGCGTCAGCGTCAGCGCAAAGCGGCGCAACTTGGGCAGCAGGCTGACCAAATCCCGTCTGAAGTCTTTCGTCTCTGCCGCTGGGCGCATTGCTCTTCCAATGAGACGTACCGGATCGGGCATCTATTCGCGGTGCGAAATGCACTACCCAATGATATGAAACATTTGATCCGAAGTCTGCAAGGGAAGAGCCGGAACGGAAACAGGTTTTTGCGTTTCGGCGTCAGTTTCCCATTGCCTCGCGGCCGCAGCCTGCGACGGAGAGGGCTGTCCTGCTCGCCTACAGCGCCGGACGCGCAACGGACGCTGCAGCCTATCAGTAATGATGACGGATGCCGCCGAGAGATTGAAGCAGAGCTCTGTAGGCCCAGGTGTTTTCGCCGCCACGATCGCGAATCTCGACGAGCTGCACCTTGGCCTCGTCGATCCGTCCTTGCTCGACCAGGGCTTGGCCGAGATAGGACCGGGCGAGAATATAGTTCTCGTCGGCCTGAAGCGCGCGTCTGTAGTACTGCATGCCGAGCTCCATGCGCCCGGCCTTGCGATTGGCGTAGCCGAGATAGTTGAGCACGCGGGCGCTACGTTGGTCGCTTACGGCTTCGAGCACCTTGATCGCATTGTCGTACTGGCCGGCATAGGCAAGCTCGCGCGCGGCTTCGAACAGGACGTCGTCGCTGAGGCCGCTTTTCTTCGCGTTGACGCACTGGCCCTTGCGCGCATCCCAGATCTTGCCGTTCTTGCATTGGGTGCTTGTCTTGGTCTTGCGCGGCGGCTCGCTGGTGTCGCCGACGGCCATCGCCGACTGGCCCGCGATCGAAGCCATAAATGCAGCAAGAACAAAGAAAGTGGTCTTCCGGAACATCGTGCCTGTCTCCCTGGGCGCAGCGCGGCCGGCAACCGACTGACGCACGTGCGCCCCCGGCTGCCGAACCCGAACCGCAATATGACGCACAGGCATGTCAAATTATTCGGGCGCGAGCGGAATTTTCCTGGAAGGCTGTCGACGTTACGGACAGACCGAGCCTTAAAAAAAGGTGGTTTCTGCGTGTTCGACTCCGGTCCCGTCCGCATTGAGCATGTAGCGCTCGCGGCTGAGATGCCACTTGCCGGACTCGCCCGCTATCGAGAAAAGATTATAGGCGGCTGCCGGCTTGCTGCCGCCTGGCCCCTGCGACGCAGAGGCAATGCCGACGACCGGCACCGGCGCGGTCTGTCCCTTCAGGTAGTAAACCGTATTGAGATGGGTATGGCCATGCAACACCAGTTCGGCGCCGCCGGACGAGATGGTCGCTGCGAAGCGGCGAATGCCGATCATGCGCTTGTGCATGGAGGTCGCGCCACGGATCGGCGGATGATGGATCAGCACGACCCGGAAGAGGCCGGCCTCGCCTGCCGCCTTCAGCAGATCGACGGTCGCGCGCGCCTGTCGCTGACCGAAGTAGCCGCTCGCGGCGAAGGGTGGCGTGGCTACGGCGGTCGAGCAGCCGATGAGTGCCACGGGGCCGCGCACGCGCACGTAGGGAAAGCAATGATGATCCCGGATCCAACCGAACGGACCCTCGTCGCTGCGCATGTAGGGATACCAGGCGCGCGTCGTCTTCTCGTAGGCACCCGGGACATAGGCGTCGTGGTTGCCCGGCACGACGGAGATGTCCGCGGGGTCGCCTGCCTCCGCAAGCCACTCAGTCACGGCCGCGATCTCCAGGGAGGAGGCGAGATTCACGAGGTCGCCGGTGATCGCCAGATGGTCCGGCTTGCGCCTCTGGATATCCGCCATCAGACAATCCAGCGTGCCGGCGAAGAGGTGGTGCGCCCGATTCCTGTGCCAGTTGACGAAGCCGGTGATCCGCTTGGAAGCAAGTTCCCTCAGGGACAGATCCGGCAAAGGTCCGAGATGAACGTCCGAAATATGCGCAAGTTTGAACATCGCCCTCGTCTAGCGCATATTCCATCGGAGTGGAATCACCAGATTGTAACGATTTCGGGTGAATGCCGCGGCCCGCAAGGAGACGTCTTTGAAACAACAGCGACCGGCGGAAATGCGCAACTGGCGAATTCGCCTGCTGACGCGGTTCGCACATGCCTACTTTGCGCTCTCACGCGGCATGACGCTTGGCGTGCGCGCCGCCTGCTTCGACGACGAAGGCCGGATCTTCCTCGTCAGGCATTCCTATCTTCCAGGCTGGCATCTGCCGGGCGGCGGCCTCGATCGCCACGAGACTGCGGTGGAGGGGCTTGCCCGCGAACTGAGAGAAGAAGGCAATCTGGAGCTCACGTCACCGCCGTTGCTGGTGCAGGTCTACTACAACCGGGGCACCAGCAAGCGCGATCACGTCATCTTCTTTCGTTGCGACAATGTCCGTCAGCAACGGCCGAAGGTTCCCGATCTGGAGATAGTCGCCGCCGACTTCTTCGCGCTCGACGATCTGCCGAAGGACACAACCGCCGCGACGCGCCGGCGGATCGCCGAACTTGCCGGAACGGAGGCGCCGGACACGTTCTGGTAGGCGTCAGCGGGTGCCGGCGGTGAGGCGCCTTGCAGTCTCGTTTGGAAGTGCCGCGCGATCGAGGTGATCGCGCCCGTGCGGCGTCGTAAGGTCAGCCACCGGGCCCGCCGGCACGATGCCTGTCGGGTTGATCATCGTGTGGCTGCGATAATAATGATTCTTAATGTGGTGCATGTTCACGGTGTCCGACACGCCCGGAACCTGGTAGAGATCGCGTAGGTATCCATAGAGGTTCGGGTAGTCGGCAATGCGCCGGATGTTGCATTTAAAGTGGCCGACGTAAACCGGATCGAACCGGACCAGCGTCGTGAACAGCCGCCAGTCGGCCTCCGTGATCCGATCTCCCATAAGGTAACGCTGCGAGGCGAGACGGCCTTCCAGCTCGTCCAACATGGCAAACAGGGCCTTGACGCTCTCGTCATAGGCCTGCTGGCTGGTGGCGAACCCGGCTTTGTAGACGCCGTTGTTTACTGCGTCGTAGATGCGTGCGTTGATCTCGTCGATCTCGTCGCGCAGTCCCGCGGGGCAGAAATCCTCGATCGAGCCGGTCAGATGATCGAAGGCCGAATTGAACATGCGGATCATTTCGGCCGATTCATTCGAGACGATCGTGTTCTTCTTCTTATCCCAAAGCACGGGCACGGTCACGCGGCCGGAATAGTTGGGGTCGGCGCGTGTATAAATCTGCCAAAGCGCGTCGGAACCGAAGAGATGGTCCAGGGTGCCGCCGTTGTCGCCCTTGAACTCCCAACCATTGGACAGCATCAAAGGATCGACGACAGAGACCGAAATGATGTTCTCAAGCTTCTTGAGCTTGCGGAAAATCAACGTGCGATGCGCCCAAGGGCATGCAAGCGAGACATAGAGGTGGTAGCGGTCCGGCTCGGCCGCGAAGCCGCCTTCGCCGGAGGGCCCCGGCGCTCCATCGGCGGTGATCCAGTTGCGAAACTGCGACTCGCTGCGCTTGAAATGGCCCTTCTTCGACTTGGTGTCGTACCAGACGTCCTGCCAGACTCCGTTGACCAGCCTGCCCATGCCTGAGCTCCTTCAGGTTTTCTCTTACCATCGATAGATAACGCAGCAGCGAAGCGGTGATAGGTGTCAAATTCTGAACACTGCGTTTTGGGCTTTGACAGGCGGCAATTTTCTGCTATCGCGATCAGGCAATTTTTCGTGTTCGGAACGATCGTAACCATGATCCTGTCGGGAAGCCTGCGACGACGCTGATGCTGCCAATGCCCTTTTTGGGCGCGCCATCTCTATTGTCCGTCCGCATGCTTGGTTCTCGATATCCATGAAAAAGCACGACATCGTCTATCTGACTGAAGACGCGTCACACGACGCAGCCATCGAAATCATCAACGAAGAAGCCTTTGGTCCCGGCCGGTTCGTGCGCGCCGCCGCCCGGATTCGCGAGCAGGGCCCACATGACCGTTCGCTGTCCTTCATCTGTGCCGACGACGGCGAAACGATCGCTTCCGTGCGAATGACGCCGGTCATAGTAGGGTCGGTGAGAGGGCACCTGCTCGGCCCGCTCGCCGTGCGGCCCTCGCACAAGAACCGGGGCATTGGTCGCGAGCTCGTGCGCATTGCCGTCGAAGCTGCGCGGCGGAAGGGTTCCGACGCGGTGATCCTCGTTGGTGACCCGCCCTATTACCAGCCGCTCGGTTTCGAGAAGGTGCACTACGGTGCACTCGAGTTCCCGGGGCCTGTCGATCCGGCAAGGGTTCTAGTCGTGCCGATAGCTGCTGATGTCCACGCACGGCTCAGCGGTGTGATCTGCTGGCGGGACGACAGCCTTGCGCCCGTGACCGAACTCTCCGCAGAGACGCATGCCGAGGGAGCGGCCGCCTGATTGGCATCGTTGCTTCATTGGCGCGCAGTCAGATCGCCTTGAGCGTGAAAACGTCGAGCCGGTGGTCTCCCACATCCTGTTCATGCAGCGACCAGCCAAGCCTCTGATAGAAAGACCTTTTTGCCGGGACGGCGCAGAGGTAGATGGTGTCTGAGCCTGCTGCGAAAGCGGCGCGTGCGGCGTGGCCGACAATGGTGCCGCCGATGCCCCGCCGCCGGAACGGCGGGTCCACCCAAACAGCGGCCACCCAGGGCGTGAATTGCGGCCGTTCCTCCATGTCGGAAGCGATGACCGAGGCCGTACCCATGAAGGTCGGACCCCGATGAGCGACGAAGGCGGCGGGCATCGGGCCGCCTCCGAGACTCTCTCCGACCAACTCGGCAATATGCTGCAACTGGACTCCCTTCGGCTTCCACCAGGCCCGCCAGACCCGATCGGCGACGTCCGCTGAAAAGTGCGGCACGGCACGCAGATCCGCGATCGTTATCTTGCTGCCCGTCACCGGCCCTCGCGATACCAGGTGGAGGAGATCAGGAAGAGCAGGGCGGCGAGCCCGAAGAGACCGCCGAACAGGGACAGGGAGTTGATGCCCTTCAGCACCGTCTCGTCCGTCATGCGCAGCGACAGCCGCTCGTCGTCGGCCACCCGGACTGCGCCACGCACCGGCAGGATCGAAGGAAGATCGACCGGGCCGTCGGCATCCGCCAGCCGCCGCACGAGCCCCTTGGTTTTTTCTGCCCAGGGACGGAGTTTTTCCTCCGTGGAGATTGCCGCCTTAAACTCCGGTGCATCGACATTGCCGACATGGACGAGCGTCGTGAGCTCGTCATTGGCCACTTCGAAGAGGCCAGTCTCCGTCGTTTTGACTTCGGCCTTGTAGAGGCCAGGTTCGCGCTCGGCCAGCGTGATCTCTTCGGTCTTGCCCGATGGATGGGTGAGCGTCGCCTGACCGGGATCGCCTTCGATCGTCTGCCGGGTGATTTCCAGCGTACGGCCGGAGGCGCGCGCCGTCAGCGCCTCTTCTTCGAGCGCCGGTTCCTGCATCAGCCAATGGGCCGTGCGCCGATAAAGCGAAACATGCGGTCCGCCGCCTTCAAAGCCGCGCGCCCACAGCCAACCCTGGTCGGACAAAAGCATCGCGACACGCCCCTTGCCGACGCGGTTGAGGACGAGCAACGGCTTTCCGTCGGCCGCTTCCATCACTGTCTGCCCGAGCGGGCGATCCACGTCGACTGTGCGGAACCACCGGCCCCAGCCCGGCGGCTCGCTCGACGCGCCTTCGAGACCGCGCGTGACGGGATGCTTTTTTCCCTCCTCCGAGAGGCGGGGGAAGTAAGCCTTTTCATTCATGACGCCGGTGGGGGTCGCGGGCAGCACTGCTGAAAGCGGCGTGGCGGCAATCGAGTCGTCGCCGGCATGTTCCGGGCCGGCGGCGATCAACAAGGCGCCGCCATTCTGCACATATTGCGCGATGTTGTCGTAGTAGAGGATCGGCAGCACGCCGCGATGCTGATAGCGGTCGAAGATGATCAGATCGAACTCGCTGATCTTGTCGACGAAGAGCTCGCGCGTCGGAAATGCGATCAGCGAAAGCTCGTTGATCGGGGTGCCATCTTGCTTTTCCGGGGGACGCAGAATGGTGAAATGCACGAGATCGACCGCCGCGTCGGACTTCAGCAGATTACGCCAGGCGCGCTCGCCCGCATGCGGCTCACCGGAAACGAGGAGCACGCGCAGGTTCTCGCGAATGCCGTCGAGCACGTGGACGGCACGGTTGTTGACCTCCGTCACTTCGCCGGCGAGCGGGTTCACCGCGAATTCGAGGATGTTGTTGCCGCCGCGCGGCACGGTGAAGCTGAAGGGCACGTCTGTGCCCGGCTCGGCATGCTCGGTCGCGATCTCGTTGCCATTGAGGCGGATCGTCACTTCGGCGCCACCGCCGGGGGCGGCGCCGTCATCGACGACGCGGAAGGTCATCTTCTGCTGTTCGCCGACGATGCCGAAGCGCGGTGCGCTGACGATTTCGATACGCCGATCGAATTCATTCGGCTTGCCGGTGATCAGGCCGTGGATGGGCGCATCGAAGCCCAGCTTCTGATTGACGTCGGGAACGTCGTGGATTTGTCCGTCGGTGATGAAGACGGCGCCGCCGACACGCGCCGGCGGCACGTCGGCAAGCGCCGTCGCCAACGCGCCAAACAGTTTCGTCGAAGGTGCCTCGGTTTCGGCGCTATCGGCGGCCTCGACGATGCGGGTCTCAATCTGCGGAAAGCGGGAGAGGCGATCCTTGAGATCGGCAAGTGCCCTGTCGGTCTGTTCGCGGCGACCAGCGTTCTCCTGACTTTGACTGCGGTCGACGACAACGGCAACGATGGTCGATAGCGGCTCGCGCTCCTCCTGGAAAACCGATGGATTGGCGATCGCCAGGCAGAACGCCGCCAGCGCCGCCGTTCTCAACCAGGCACCACGAACGCGACGCCACAGGCCGAGCGCCGCGAGCGCGACCGCCGCAAGGATCAACGCCGCGAGATAGGGCCAGGGGAGAAATGGTGCAAAATCGACGGTCATCGAACAGTCCTCACTGACCGAGCCGCTCGAGCAGGGCGGGCACGTGCACCTGGTCGGCCTTGTAGTTGCCGGTCAGCATATACATCATGATATTGACGCCGGAACGGAAAGCATATTCGCGCTGCATCTCATCCGGCGGAACCGTCGGTAGGAGCGCGACGCCATTCGTATCCACGGCCCAGGCACCGGCAAGGTCGTTGCCGGTGATCATGATCGGCGTGACCCCGTCTCCGGACCGGGCCGGGCGGTCGCTTGCCTCTTCGCGGGTGTCGAGTTGCGCTTCGATCCAGAGAGGGCTGCCGGTGTAGCGCCCCGGAAAATTCGTGAGCAGATAGAATGCCTTGGTCAGCACATGATCGGTCGGAACGGGCTCCAGCGGCGGAATGTCGAGATTGGCCAGAATCGCCTGCAGCCGTTCCGTGTTCGGGCTCGTTCCGTTCGACGAGGCCCCGAGCGAGGAGAACTGGTCGCGGGTGTCGAAGAGCACCGTGCCGCCTGCGCGCATGTAGGCGTCGATGCGGCTTACAGCCTGCGGGCTAGGCATCGGCGCATTGGCGGAAATCGGCCAGTAGATGATCGGGTAGAGACTGAGTTCGTCCTTGGAAATGTCGAGCCCGACAGGCGCACCTGGCTCCAGCGTCGTGCGATAGGTCAGGAAATCGGTGAGGCCCGTGAGACCGCGTTCGGAGAGACGATCGACGTCGTCTTCCCCGGTGACGACATAGGCGAGATGGGTCGTATCGAGGCGTTCGAGGATGCGTTGGTCATCCGCACGCGCGTCATCCGCAAGCGCCTGCAGCGGCAGGAGGACAAGAGTGCCGCACAGAATGAAGAGAACCGCGGTGGCGCTCCTTGCCATCCGCACCCTTGAAAAGGCTCCGCCCATGAAGAGAACGACGACGGCGTCGGCAAGGAGCAGGAGCAGTGCCAGCGTCAAGAGAGCAGGCTTCAGCGACCAGCTTTCCTCGCCGGTCAGCCGTTCTGAGCTGTGCGGGCCTGCTGCCGCCATGTCGATCCGCTTGAGTTCCGCGTCGCGCGGAAGCAGGTTCAACGCCGTGAAACCGTCTTCGGAACCGTAGAGCCCCGGCGGGTTTTCCGGAGACGCAAGCGGCGCCTTGCCGGGAACGACGTGGAGCGGCCGCGCGTTACCGGTTTCGGCGACAAGGACACCGTCGGCGTTCAGCAGCCGATAGGGCGCCAGCGTCTGTTCCTGCGTCTTGCCTTCGCTCGCGACTCCGCCACTACGCGCGAGCTGCACGCTACGGCGGAGCATTTCGACGAAATGCCCGGAAATCGGCAGATTCGACCAGGTTGCCTCGGCGCTGACATGGAAGAGGATGATGCGTCCCGACCCTTCGGCAGCCGTCGTCACCAGGGGTGTTCCGTCCGCAAGATTTGCCCAGGTCCGCTCGGCCAGGTCAGCCGTAGGTTCGGCGAGGACTTGCCGCTTGACGAGAATGTCGGCAGGACGTGGCATGCCGGCAAAGGGGCCGTTGGTGGGATAGTCGGCGAGCGGCTGCGGCTCCGACCAGGTCAGCGCCCCGCCAAGCGCCCGCTCGCCCTGCCTCAGGGTCACGGGGACGAGCGGATCGTCTGCCGGTGCCGCCGCAAGCCGCGGCCCGGCAAAGCGGATCAGCGTGCCGCCGTTGTCGATCCACTTTTTCATCAATGGGTACATCTCTTCCGGCAGGCGGCCGATATCGGCCATGATCAGGACCGAAGGCCGTTGTTCCAGAAGTTCCGGAATGGCAACGGCAAGATCGGTCTCGCGCGGTTCGACGAGATCGGCATAGGGGGCCAGCGCCCGGTTGATGTAGTAGAGCGGCGATAACAGCGGCTGCGAAAGATCGCGAGCCTCGCCGCTCAAGAGAGCGACGCGACGGCGGCGGAAACCATCGTCGAGCAGGTGGACGCTGCCTGCAGTCGCGGCGCCTTCGATGCCGATGCGGGCGAAATCGTTGCGCAGCTCGAAGGGCGCGGTGATTGTGCCCTTCGCGACCGCTTCGCCCGGTGCGAAGTCGATCTCGCCATCGGCGATGGCACGGCCACGCGCATCGTAAGCGACAATCGACACGGAACGGCGATCGTCGGTTTTCAAACGGCTCGCCGTCACCGACATGCCCGCGTTTTCGTTGCTGCTGTTGGTGAGCGCTATCGCTTGACTGCCGTCGGCCTCGATCACCCGGAGGTTGGCGGCGCCAATGCCGGCGAGCGTCTCCATCGTCTTGCCATCATCCGCTTCGATGCCGTCCGTGACGAAGGCGAGCGTGCCGGGTGCGGCGTCTTGGAAAGCCGTCCGCATGGCCGCGATCGCGGACCGGCGATCAGCTGGAAGCGGTTCGGGCGATGCGGCAGCCAGGCGGTTGCGCGCAGCCCCGGCCGATCCCGGCGTCGCATCATGCTGCCGATCGCCGGTGAAGACGATCGAGACGGCAAGATCTCTCGACTCCGCGTCGTCGATCAGCGCCGCGGCAGCCTCGATCCGCCGCTCCCAATCGGGCGCGGTCGCCCAACTGTTATCGATCAAAAGCGCAAGCGGGCCGGAGGACGCGAGCGTGTTGCTGCGCGGATTGAAGACCGGATCGGCGATCGCGAAAATGACGGCGGCCGCCATCAGCATCCTCAGAAGCGTCAGCCACCAGGGACTCTTCGACGGGGTCTCTTCACGCTTCAGAACCGAGGCGAGAATGCGCAGCGGCGGAAAGACCTCGGCTGCCGGTCGCGGCGGCGTCATCCGCAAAAGCCACCAGATAACCGGCAGCGCCACAAGCGCGGCCAGCATGGCGGGATTGGCGAAGACGAAGGAAAGGCCGCCGATCATAGCAGACCTCCATGCGTCGCCCGTCCAGGCATTCCGGAAAGATACATGTGCACGGCAACCAGCGCCTCGGAGGCGGGACGATCGGTCCTATGCGGGATGAAGGTCCAGCCGAGGTGCCTGAGGCTCGACCCCAGGCTGTCGCGGCGGGCGAGATACGCGCGTTGATAATCCTCCTGCAGGATCTCGGCGCGTCCGGCGGTGAGCTTTTCGCCGGTCTCCGGATCGGTGAATTCGGTTCGCCCGGCATAGGGGAAGACCTCCTCCGCCGGGTCGGCGATCTCGACCATGTGTCCGCGGAAGCCGCGGCGTGCGAGCGGGGCAAGACGATCCATCACCTTGTCTGCAGGGTCGAGAAAATCGCCGATCAGCACCAGATCGCTGGCATTGCGGATCATGCTGGTCTCGGGCAGACCCTCCGAAAGCGGGCTCAGCATGATGGCGGTTGCCAATCGTTCGGCGGCGTTGCGCGCCGAGACCGGTTCCATAACGCCGGGGCAGCCGATCCGTTCGCCGGAGCGGGCGAGAATTTCGGCAAGCGCCAGCATCAGCACGAGTGCACGGCTTTCCTTGGAGACGGCGCCGAGCGTCGACTTGTACATCATCGAGGGCGATAGGTCTGCCCAAAGCCAAATCGTATGGGCTGCCTCCCATTCGCGATCTCGAACATAGGTGTGGTCGTCGCGGGCGGAGCGGCGCCAGTCGATGCGCGACAGGCTTTCGCCCTCGCTATAGGGGCGGAACTGCCAGAAATTTTCGCCGATACCCCGCTTGCGCCGTCCATGCCAGCCGGAAATCACCGTATTGGCAATCCTGCGCGCTTCGACAAGGCAGTCCGGAACGAGCATTGCGCGCTGTTGGGCGCGCGACAGGACTTCGCCGGAAGGGGTACGCTCGACTATGTGCCCGATGGAGGCCATACACTAACCCTTGGCTCGTTTCACCAGGCCGGCAATAACGTCGCGCACGGTCATGCCTTCCGCACGGGCGGCGAAGGTGAGCGCCATACGGTGTTGCAGCACGGGTTCGGCAAGGGCCAGGATATCGTCGGCAGAAGGCGCCAGGCGGCCGTCATAGAGGGCGCGGGCACGGGCGCACAGCATCAGGGCCTGGCCCGCGCGCGGACCCGGGCCCCAGGCGACATTCTTATCGGTGCTCGAGTTGCCGTTTCCCGGGCGGGCAGAGCGCACGAGCGACAGGATAGCATCGACGACCTTCTCGCCGACCGGCATCTGGCGGATCAGACCCTGGATCTGCAGGAGGCGCTGGGCGTCGATCACCGGACGCGCTTCGGCTTCAGCGACGCCGGTCGTCTCCAGCAGGATTTGCCGTTCGGCGGCAAGCTCAGGGTAGCCGACATCGACCTGCATCAGGAAACGGTCGAGCTGTGCTTCCGGCAAGGGATAGGTTCCCTCCTGCTCGAGCGGGTTCTGGGTCGCGAGCACATGGAACGGCTGAGGCAGGTCCTTGCGGACGCCGGCAACGGTGATGTGATACTCTTGCATGGCCTGCAACAGAGCCGACTGCGTGCGCGGCGAGGCACGGTTGATCTCGTCCGCCATGAGCAGTTGCGTGAAGATCGGGCCAGGGACGAAACGGAACGACCGATAGCCCCCGGCATCCTGGTCCATCACTTCCGAGCCCAGAATGTCGGAAGGCATCAAGTCGGGCGTGAACTGGATACGGCTGTTGTCGAGCCCGAGAACGGTGCCGAGCGTGGCGACGAGCTTGGTCTTGGCAAGGCCCGGTACGCCGACGAGCAGCGCATGGCCGCCGGACAGCACGGCGAGCAGCGTCTGCTCGACCACGCTTTCCTGGCCGAAGATCACCTTGCCGACCTCGGCCCGTATAAGCGCGATCTCACCCAGTGCGGCTTCCGCGGCCGCGACGATTGCCTTTTCGTCGGCCGCATCGGTCGCGCTTTTCATAACACTCATCGCAATTCTCCCAGATCGTCGCTGCTGAACCGAATCGCCATTGCCTAATATTCAGTCCCTATTTTTCAATTTAGACCCTGGCAGACGGCTGACAAGCCGCCGCCAACGCACTATGTCGTGAGCTTGCAGGACGCTCGCCGTGCATCCCGCATGCTCGTCGATGCGGTCGCAATGCCCAAAACCCGGAGGCCGGAGCATCCCCCGCACCTTCGTCTGAACGCGTTATGCTTCAAAAGCAAGATCGGGACCAAACGGGACGGAACGATGGCAGAAGCCAAGATTCAGCAAACGGGCGATGCGGCCGGCCTTGCCGCGCTGATTGCCCGCGCCGCCGGGGAAAGGGGCGGCGAAGAGCGGGGATTGCCGCCGGTCGACCGTTGGAATCCGCCGTTTTGCGGTGACATCGACATGGAAATCCGCGGCGATGGAACGTGGTTCTACATGGGAACGCCGATCGGTCGCCAGCCACTCGTCCGGCTTTTTTCCACCGTGCTCCGCAAGGACAAAGACGGCAAGACCTACCTTGTCACACCAGTGGAAAAAGTCGGCATCCGCATCGCTGATGCTCCGTTCATCGCCGTGGAAATGAGCGTTACTGTCAGGGACGGCGTCAATGTCCTGACATTTCGCACCAATGTTGGCGACGTGGTGGAGGCGGGGCCGGAGCATCCCCTTCGCTTCGTCGTTCACGGCGAAAATCGTGAACTTAAGCCCTACCTTCATGTGCGTGGGCGGCTTGAGGCGCTCGTATCGAGGCCCGTCATGTACGACATTGTCGAATTGGGCGAAACCGTCGAGATCGATGGCGTCGCCATGTTCTGCGTCAAATCGGCCGGCGCGATTTTTCCGATCACGCCGGCGGCCGAGTTGGAAGCCCTGTCGCAATGACAAATCATCCCTTTTCCGCCGATGAGTTCCGCCGCAGGGCGCTCGCCCAGATAGGTGGACCGATTGAGACGTCCTGGCGCGATCACGGCGATTTCCTGCTCAATCCGGGCATCGTGCCCTACCTCGAAACCCTCGATTTGAAGGACGCGGCCGTGCTTGTGCCGGTCGTCGACGACGGCGAAGACGCGAGCGTGATCTTTACGCAGCGGACGTCGACATTGCGCAAGCATTCGGGTCAGGTCGCCTTTCCGGGCGGGGCCGTCGATCCCGAGGACCATTCCATCGAGGTTGCGGCGCTCCGCGAGGCACAGGAGGAGATCGGGCTCGACCCTCGCTTTGTGGAGACGATCGGTCGTCTGCCGCACTATATGGCCATGTCTGGCTTCCGCATCACGCCGGTGCTCGCGGTCGTGCAACCGGGATTCGAACTCGCGCCCAATCCGGAAGAGGTGGAAAGCGTGTTCGAAGTGCCGCTTTCTTTCTTGATGAACCCGGTCAATCACGGCCGCGGACGCAGCCATTGGCAGGGTGCGGAGCGGCAATTCTATCGCATGCCCTATGGCGAACGGAATATCTGGGGGATTACCGCGGGGATCGTCCGCATGCTTTACGAAAGGCTTTATGCATGACTTCCGTTGCCGCTGAGACGTGGTTTCAGACTCCCTCGCTCCGGCGTGTGTTCGACGTCCTGAACGTTGACGGCGGCGAGGTGCGTGTGGTCGGCGGCGCGATCCGCAACAGCCTCATGGGTCTGCCTGCCGGCGATGTCGATATGGCGACCACCTGGCGACCGGAGGATGTTGCTGAACGGGCGAGGGCCGCGGGCATGAAGGTCGTGCCGACCGGTGTCGACCATGGCACGGTCACCCTAGTCATCGACGGGAAGCCCTATGAAGTGACGACGCTGCGGCGCGACGTGGCAACCGACGGGCGGCGCGCCGAAGTGGCCTTCGGAACGGATTGGCGGGCGGATGCGGAGCGCCGTGACTTCACGATCAACGCCCTCTATGCGGACAGCAAAGGCCAGGTAATCGATCATGTCGGCGGCCTTGCCGACATCGAGAGCCGGACGCTGCGTTTCATCGGCAACGCTGCCGAGCGCGTCCGGGAGGATTATCTGCGCGTCCTGCGCTTCTTCCGATTCTTCGCCTATTACGGCGCTGGCCGGCCAGACGCAGATGGGCTCCGGGCCTGCGCGCAGGCGCGCGCAAAGCTTTCGACGCTTTCGGCGGAACGGGTCTGGTCCGAAACCAAGAAACTGTTGACTGCCGACGATCCTGGCCGCGCACTCCTGTGGATGCGTCAGACGGGCGTGCTCACCGAAATCCTGCCGGAGACCGAGAAATGGGGCATCGACGCCATTCCCGATTTGGTTGCGGCCGAGAAGATCTTTTCCTGGAAACCCGATCCTCTGCTCAGGCTGGCGGCGATCGTCCCTCCGGATGCGGAACGGCTTGAGGCCATGGCAACGCGGTTGCGTCTATCGAAGGCGGAAGCCGCCTATTTGGCTCGGTTTGCCAATGCTCCCGCGGTTTCCGCGACGCTCGCGGATGCGGCGCTCGATCGCGAGCTCTACCGACATGGAGCCGAGGGGATCGCCGCTCGACTTCGGCTCTCCTTGGCGTCGGCGCGCCGCTCGTCCGAAAACGATCCGTCGCTTCTTTCTGAAACTGCGGCGTTTCAACGGCTTCTGTCGCGTGCGGAGAAGTGGCAGCGTCCGGTCTTTCCCTTGACCGGAGCCGATGTCCTGAAGGCGGGCGTTCCGACCGGTCCCATGGTCGGCGAAGTGCTATCCAAGCTCGAAAATTTCTGGATCGAGCGCAATTTCACGCCCACCCGGGCGGCGCTCGCAGCCCAGCTTGAGACGATGGTGCCTGGAACCAAGTGACATGGGTGGGTGACGCGGCCCCGCTTCCCTGTCGCGCTCGACCCGAACGCAGCAAAGACGCTCGTGCTACACTCCGGTCAGGCGGCCTTGCTTTCGTCGACGATGCGAACCTTGATGTTGTCGATCATGTTCTCGCGTATCGTGGTCTCGCCGTGGGTCACCCGCATGTGTTCCACAACACGACGGACGATTTCTGCATCGTTGTCGGCGCGGGTGTGCCATTCACAACCCGGGACGAGCGAACCGCATTCAAACAAGCGCATGGCCTCCTCCTTCCTCTTGCTGCTGGCTCTACTGCAAGTTTCCCCTAAATCGTAGCCGATTTAAGGATAAAACATGCAACAATCAAAGTGCTACAGTGCCCTCCACGCGTCTGATAAGACACGCAGCATCACAGTCACGCCTCAACCTGCGTGCTCTGCAAAAACCTAGCATCAACACCTGGCCGGCCAAATTGTTCCCGCCTTGCTGCAGGATTTCGTCGGCGGCTAGGATGTCCGCGGGAAGCTCGGCTTTCTAGCTGAAGCGCGAAGAAATTTCTATAGAAATGCGCGTCGTTGATGTTATGGCTTTGCCTTCCTTGAGACTCGCAGAGGCTGTTTTCCCGCCATGACCGCAACCGTGCAATCGGAACTGATTTCTTCCATCCGGAGCATTCCGGACTACCCGAAGCCAGGCGTCATGTTTCGCGACATCACGACATTGCTGGGTAATCCGAAAGCTTTCCGCCGGGCAATCGACGAGCTCGTCCACCCCTATGCCGGAACCAAAATAGACAAGATCGCGGGCATCGAGGCGCGCGGGTTCATTTTAGGCGGCGCGATGGCCCACCAGCTTTCGGCCGGCTTCGTGCCAATCCGAAAGAAGGGCAAGCTGCCGCACGATACCGTCCGTATCGCCTATAGCCTCGAATACGGCGTGGACGAGATGGAAATGCACAGGGATGCGATCCAACCGGGCGAGAAAGTGATACTGGTCGATGACCTCATTGCCACCGGCGGAACCGCCGAAGGCGCGGTCAAGCTTCTGCAGCAGATGGGAGCGGAAATTGTAGCCGCCTGCTTCATCATCGATCTGCCAGAGCTTGGCGGGCGCAAGAAACTCGAAGCCCTCGGCGTCAAGGTTCGCGCGTTGATCGAGTTCGCAGGACATTGACGCGTTTGTGGTTTGCGCGGATCGCCTGACCTCAGGTGAACTCGATCACCTTGCTTTCGAACTGGATGACTGTTTCGCCGTGCTGGTTCTCGCCTTCGCAAAGAAGGGTGTTCACACGCCACCCAGGTCTCGACGCGATGGTTCGCGCCTCGAGAAAGGTGACCGCGTAAGTTATCGTGTCGCCGGCATAGACTGGTTTCAGCCACTTTAGTTCGCGAAAGCCGGGTGAGGGGCCGAGTTTCGGCGCGTGCAGCCCTTCGGCCGCCAGGCGCCGGATCTCGTCCTTCCAGAACCGCACAAAACATTGCATCCAGCCGGCGCTCGTGTGCCAACCAGACGCGCAAAGTCCACCGAAAAGCGAGTGCTTGGCCTCTTCCGCGTCGAGATGGAATGACTGAGGGTCGAAGGTGCGCGCGAAGCGGACAATGTCTTCCGCCGTGAATGTCAGACTGCCGATCACCGTTTTTCGGCCGGCCGCGTAGATTTCCGCCAACGTCATCATGGCCGCTGCCCACGATCCCGGCGGCGGAAAAGGACGGAACATTCTGAGACCGCGATCACTTCCCCTGTCTGGTTGTTGATCTCGTTGTGGAACTTTACGATGCCGATGCCTGGTTTCGACTTCGATTGCCGGGCTCCGAGCACCAGGCTGAAACCCGTCAGCACGTCGCCTGCGAGCACCGGCTTCTTCCAATCCATGAAGTCGATACCCGGCGAGCCTTGAGAGGAGGAATCGCCGAGAAAGGCGTCGATCATCATACGCATGCCGATCGCGCTCGTGTGCCAGCCCGAGGCAGAGAGCCCGCCGAGAATACTGCGCTTGCCGGCGTCTTCATCCAGGTGCATCGGCTGCGGATCGAACTCGCTGGCGAAGGCGATGATCTCGGGCGCCTGCATCAGGACGGGCTGATAGTCGAAGCGCCGCCCTGGCGTGAAGTCTTCAAAATAGAGCATGCCGGCCCCCTCGTTGCCGGAGATGTACTGCTATGCGGCTCCACGGCATGTTTCCCTAAATCGAAGACAATTTAAGGTCGGCGCTGCGCCGTATAGCGACCGCGTCAGGTGTTGAAGCGAAAATGGATGACGTCGCCGTCCTGGACCACGTATTCCTTGCCTTCGTCGCGCGCCTTGCCGGCTTCCTTCGCGCCGGTTTCGCCGCCGAGCGAGATATAATCATCATAAGCGATGGTGTTCGCGCGAATAAAGCCGCGTTCGAAATCCGTGTGAATAACGCCAGCAGCCTGCGGCGCCTTTGTGCCGCGCGGAATGGTCCATGCGCGTGTTTCCTTCGGACCGACCGTGAAATAGGTGATGAGGTCGAGAAGTTTGTAGCCGGCGCGGATCAGCCGGTCGAGACCGGCCTCCTCGAGGCCGAGCGCAGCAAGGAATTCCTTGGCTTCCTCCTCGGGGAGTTGCGCGACCTCCGACTCGATCGCAGCCGAGATGACAACCGTTTCCGCACCTTGTGCCTTTGCCATTTCGGCGACCGCGCGCGTGTGCTCATTGCCGGTGGCGGCGTCGCTTTCAGCGACATTGCAAACATAGAGCACCGGATGGGAGGTGAGGAGATTGAGGCCTTGCAGGATGCGAAGTTCGTCCGCAGCGAGCTTCGGAAGCAGGGTGCGCACCGGCTTGCCTTCCTGCAGGAGCTTCAGCGAGGCTTCCATCACGGGAAGCTGCGCCATCGCATCCTTGTCCTTGCCGACCGCGCGCTTGCGCGTCTGTTCCGTGCGCCGCTCCAGGCTTTCGAGGTCGGCGAGCATCAGTTCGGTTTCGATCGTCTCGGCATCGGCAACCGGGTGGATGCGGCCCTCCACGTGGGTGATGTCGTCATCCTCGAAGCAGCGCAGAACATGGACAACGGCATCCACCTCGCGAATATTGGCGAGGAACTGGTTGCCGAGGCCTTCGCCCTTGGACGCGCCGCGCACGAGGCCGGCGATGTCGACGAAGGAGATGCGCGTTGGGATGATTTCCTTTGACTTCGCAATGTCGGCGAGCTTGCGCATTCGCGGGTCCGGAACCGCGACTTCACCGGTGTTCGGCTCGATCGTGCAGAAGGGGTAGTTTGCCGCTTGCGCTGCTGCCGTCTTGGTGAGCGCATTGAAGAGTGTGGACTTGCCGACATTCGGCAGCCCGACGATACCGCATTTGAAGCCCATGGCTAAAACCTGTCTTTCTCGGATTGCTTGGCGGTGGCTATGGGGTAAAGGAGAGGAGCGGTCAAGCTCTTCGCGCGCTTCTGAAGCGCCGCGCGTGTTGTCAGACGCGCAAAGGAGCTGCAACGTTTTTGAATTGCTCCATGTTTCCTTAGATCGCGGACGACCTAGGGAAGCATGCAGCGGACCTATTCACCAGGCTTCCCTTGAATGCGGATGCCCGACGCGCAATATTGTGCTGCGCGATGGTGATCGCCTCCTCATGTCATCAACGGGTGGATTTCCGATGAGTGACAATGATGTTGCTGCAAAACCCAAGACCAGATCGAAGCCTAAGCTGCAGCGGCCGAAGCTCTATAAGGTCATTCTGGTCAACGATGACTACACCCCGCGTGAATTCGTGGTCATGGTGCTTAAGGCCGTCTTCGGCATGAGCGAGGAAACCGGCTACCGGGTGATGATGACGGCACACAAGCTCGGCACCTCGGTCGTCGTTGTCTGCGCCAGGGATATCGCTGAGACTAAAGCCAAGGAGGCGACGGATCTCGGTAAGGAAGGGGGCTATCCGCTGCTGTTCACGACGGAGCCGGAGGAGTAGGTTGGACCGGTTCCCTTAATCCCCCTTCGAGCCGAACATCTTCTTCAGCATCTCGGCCATTGGGCCGGTGGTGGGAAGTTTTTTCGGCTGCGCCGCATTGCGCGCCTGGTGGATATGGGATTGCGCGGGCTGCTTCTTCGCTGCCTGCGGCTTTTCATCTGTCGGTTTGCTGCCGGTCGCCAGCGCGATCTTGTTCATGAGCTGCGAGTCCTCGCCCTTGACCAGCATGTCCGCGTTGTCGGCGATAGCGTCGAGAAGCGGCGAAAGCCACGCCTGATCCGCCTTGGCGAAATCGCCGAGCACGTGGGCGTGCACCAAGTCCTTCACACCCGGGTGGCCGATGCCCAGGCGCAGGCGGCGGTAGTCCTTGCCGCAGTGGGCGTCGATCGATTTGATGCCGTTGTGACCGCCGTGGCCGCCGCCCGTCTTGATCCGTGCCTTGCCGGCAGGAAGGTCGAGTTCGTCATAAATCACGACGATGTCCTTCGGCGCGAGCTTATAGAAGCGCATGGCTTCGCCGACGGCCTCTCCTGACAGGTTCATGAACGTCTGCGGTTTCATCAGGAGCACGCGCTCGCCGGCGATCTCGCCTTCGGAAACTTCCGATTTGAATTTCTTCGACCAGGAAGAGAAGCCCGGGCGGCGCTGTATCGCGTCGACGGCCATGAAGCCGATGTTGTGACGGTTCCCGGCATATTTCGAACCCGGATTGCCAAGTCCCGCGATAATCAGCATGTCGGCAAACTCCTGATGTTTCTGCTTGACGGAGAGGGGGTCGCCCCTCATCCGGCCTGCCGGCCACCTTCTCCCCGCAAGCGGGCGAAGGGACTCGCTATGCTCTTCTTGTCCCGTCTCCCCCGCTTGCGGGACGACGCTAGGGTGAGGGGCAATTCCACCACATTTCGCAATTTAAACCCAAATCATTGCGGCCCGGCCAAAGTCAACGCCTATTTCGCCGCCTGCACAATCCGGTTCGGGCGCAGACCGTAGCGCCTGAAGATCCGGTCCTGGGTGCCGTTGGCGATCAGGCGATCGAGTTCGGCCTGCATCCGGGCAACGGTCTCATCGGGCATGTCCCGTTGGCACGCAATGCCGTATTGCTTGCCTTCCAGCACCAACGCCGCTTCGACCGGTTTGCCGTCGGCCCGCATGGTTTCGAAGGTTTTTTCCGACGTCATGAGCAGATCGATGCGACCGGCGGCGAGCTTCTTCATGGTGGAGTCGAGATTGGCGGCATAGTCGATTTTTTCGAAGCCATGCGCCTTCAGATAGGCCGCGGAGAAGTCTTCCCGCTGCGTTCCGACGACGAACTGTTTAGCCTCATCGATCGTTTGCAGCGCGATCGCCGCACCCTTGCGTCGCACTAAGGTCAGGTGATCGACGAGCAGCGGTTCGATCCATTTGAACTTCCTGTCTCGTTCCGCGTCGTGACCGGTAGTGAAAACGCAATGGAAAGCGTGGCTTTCGGCAAGCGTATAGGCGCGCGCCCAAGGCAGGACCTTAATCTCGTAGGGGAGATCGACGGCCTCCATGATCAGGGCGACCTGTTCTACCGATGCGCCGTTCGCGCCGCTGCCGGTCGAGAAGTTGTAGGGCGGATATTCCTCGGTGACGAAATGGATCATCTCGGCGTGAGCGGTGGTGGAACAACCGAGCAGGAATGCCAGGATCAGATGCTTCACGCCCTTTTCTCCTTTTCGATCGGCGCTATGCCGGATTGGCCGTCTTGGCCTCGGATTCGTTCTCCAGAAGAGCGAGCATGCCGTCGATCGGCATGGGCCGGCTGAAGAGATAACCCTGGCCATTATCCACGCCGAGCTTGCGCAGAAGCTGCCACTGTTCCTTCGTCTCGATTCCTTCGGCGACGACAGTGCATCCCATCTGATGCGAAATGGTGCGAATGCCCTTGATGAGCATCCGGCTCTTGCGCCTGACGTCGGCGGTACCGGAACTCAGCGACCGGGTAAAGGACTGGTCGACCTTGACGATATCGACGGGGAAGCGATTGAGGTAGCTCAGGGACGAATAGCCGGTGCCGAAATCGTCAAGCGCGATGCGGCAGCCGAACTCGTTGAGTTGCTTCAGGACGGCGTGAACCTCGGGATTGTCGAGCATCAGCACCGCCTCGGTGATCTCGACGACGATCCTCTGCGGCGAAATGTGGTGCTTGAGCAGCAGCGCAGCGAGCTTGTGCGGCAGCGTCAGCTCGAATTGCAGCGGCGAGAAGTTGACCGCCAGATAGGTGTTCTGCGTTCCATCTAGCTCGGAGATCGCGGCGAGGTGGCGGATCGCCTTGTCGAGCACGCGGTCGCCGATACGGCCGATCATGCCTGTCTCCTCGGCAATGCCGATGATCTTGCCGGGCGGCATCAGCCCCTTTTCCGGATGATCGAGGCGCATCAACGCCTCAAATCCGACAATCTGAC
>NZ_JADYVD010000032.1 GCF_020193575.1 Ensifer sp. IC4062 | reverse complement strand
CATGTTCTGCCGTCTCAAAGATTGGCGGCGGATCGCGACCCGCTATGACAAGCTCGCCACAAACTTCCAGGCAGCCGTCCACATCGCTGCGATTGTTATCTGGTGGGCCAATTGAGTCTGGAGCCTAAATCGTTCGGCGAGTTCCGGCGAAGGTGCATGAGAGCCGTCGTGTATGACTCACCCGTTTTAGCCGCACGGGCGCGTACACGACGTTTGAAGTTTCCATTTTGTGTCATTGTCGGGCCTTTCACGTCCCGGACGGAGTTCCCCAGCAACCACGCCCGAAACGATCGGACCAAGACAGCGACCCGAGACAGGAGTCCCTTTGCCTCCGTTTAAGACCGTGCTGAGGAAGGCCCTGGAGGTTAGGCGTAGGCCACGCCAAACCGAAAGCTGCCGATGCGACACTGATTCGTCAACTCCGGGATAGGCTTTGCTTTCTTCGAACGATTTTTTACGAGGGGAAGTACTCCACATTTAAGTTGGGCCAAAAAACTGTTGTGCGCTGCAGAATATTGTTGTGCGACGCAAGAATAGCAGTCATAGCTTTCGGTATTGCGAAAATAATATTCTGAATATGTTCTTCCTCTGGAAGCCAAATCGTGTTCTGATGTTTTGGTTGGCAGTGAGGAAGCGTGATGACGACGATTCTGCAGCACTTCGCTCTCTTCGATTTCCTGATCCTGGCTGCGATCTGCGCCCTGCTGATCTGCAGCTACTGGGACGAGGGCGAGGCCTGAGCGGCGCAGTCGGACTGAAAACCTTGCAGACCGGATGCAGTCCGGCCTCCTTTACTGTTGTTCTGCTGAAATCGGTTTTGCGGCCGACACATGCAGCCAGCGGGTCGGTTCGCCGTCGTAGCCGCCGGCGTCCGTCTCGCCAATCTCGACGTTTGCCCAGCCGTTCTCGAACTGTCGCATCAGCCATTCCCGCGAAGGATAATTGTAATAGCGCCCGAAGCGATCGTGGCCTTCGCCGTTTCCTGCCTTGAAGCTGGCATGAAGTAGCCCGCCGCCTCTAAGTGCGCGCAGGATGCGGGTGAGGACGCTGGAAAGATCGACACGCGGCACATGCAGGAGGCATGCTTCCGCCCAGACCGCGTCGAAGACGTCATGCCATCCGATCTCGTCAAACCGGACAACCTCGACCTGCCGGCCGAGCCGACGTTCTGCTTCGGCTGCAATTTCCGGCGAGCCGTCGGTTGGGGTCACATCGAACCGCCTGGCGAGCATATAGGCGCTGTCCTGTCCTCCGCCGCAGCCAAGTTCGAGAATCCTGGCGCCCGGTTCAAGTCCGGCGAGGAACCGATCGAGGCGTGCCGCCTGCGCCTTGCGCTCTCGGTTGGCATAGGCTGCTGCGTTATCGCGGTAGAAGGCATTCGTCTCGTCGCTGAGCGGCGGCATCTCATTTCCTTCATAGAACGTCATGCGTGCCTGATAAGGCGCGTCGTGACGCAGGACAAGCGCCGAAGGGCAGGCGCGCGGGTCGAGGGGGGCCTACTGCGCGCTCAGCAGCGTATTGAACGTTTTCAGATCGACGTTTCCGCCGCTCAGAAGAATGCCTGCCCGCGCACCCGGGCTCGGCAGAGCACCTTGCAATATGGCTGCTGCAGCTAGGCAACCGGTCGGCTCCACGATGATCTTCATGCGTTCGGCGAAGAAGCGCATGGTCTCGACCAGTTGGGCATCGGTAACGGTTACGATCTCGTCGACCGTGCGTTTCACGATGGCGAAGTTGCGCTCGCCGATATGGGTGACGATCGCGCCGTCGGCGATGGATTTCGGCGCCGGGATATGCACTATCTCGCCTTTCCTCAACGATTGCTGGCCGTCATTGCCCGCCTCCGGCTCGACGCCGACGATCCTGCAGGCGGGTGAGAGCGCGCGGGCGGCGAGCGCGCTGCCGGCGAGCAGGCCGCCTCCGCCGAGCGGTACGACGAGCAGATCGAGTTCCCCGACCTCCTCGATCAGTTCCAGCGCGGCGGTGCCTTGTCCGGCAATCACGTCGGGATGATCAAAGGGCGGGATCAGCGTTGCGCCACGCTCGACGGCGAGGCGTCGGCTGATTTCCTCGCGATCCTCGGTGTAGCGGTCATAGAAGTGGATCTCGGCACCGTAAGCCTTCGTCGCCGCGGTCTTTATCTGCGGCGCGTCGGTCGGCATCACGATCGTTGCCGGAACGCCTTGCAGTTTCGCCGCGTAGGCGAGCGCCTGCGCATGGTTGCCGGAGGAGAAGGCGACGACACCGTTTCTGCGGGAAGATTCGTCGAGCGCGGCAACCGCATTGTAGGCGCCGCGAAACTTGAAGGCGCCCGCGCGCTGCAAATTCTCCGCCTTGAAGAAGAGAGACGCCGCAGCCATTCCGTCTGCCGTCCGCGATGTCAAAACGGGGGTGCGATGCGCGGCGGCGGAAATGCGCTGCCGTGCCGCTTGAACATCCTCGAACGTTGGAATCCTGAGTGAAGCGGACTCTGCTGACCTATCGTTCACGCAAACCTCCCGACGCGGTTCCCACGGATGGAAGGAGCATAGCGTGCGATATCTGCGCGCGCCACACGAGGCGCCCATGCCTCACGCTACGTCATGCAAGTAACCAAGCGGGAGATCGGTTTGTAAGCGGGGAGCCACGAAAAAAGAACTGATTTAGGTCAATAACGTTGACATAAATTAGCGGACGTGATCCTGTCGCCGGACAATCGACAAAGAAACACGGGACGTCGGAAAGCCGCTTCATCTTCCGCGGTCCCGTTCCCAAGATCTCGAGGAAACCGCCCATGCTGAATTGGGACCATATCTTCGCGACGCGTTCGAGCCGGATGCGCGCCTCCGAAATCCGTGAGCTTCTGAAACTGCTCGATCGTCCCGATATCATCTCCTTCGCCGGCGGCATTCCCGATCCCGAACTCTTCCCCGATGCGGAATTCAAGGCGGCCTATGCCGAGATCTTCGGCGGCCCGGCCGTCAGCGCGGCGCTGCAATACTCCGTAAGCGAAGGTTATCGGCCGCTACGCGAGTGGCTGGCCAAGCAGATGGCGGCCCTCGGAATTCCGGCGACGGTCGACAACATCTTCATCACCTCCGGCTCCCAACAGGCACTCGATTATCTCGGCAAGCTGTTCCTGTCGCCGAAGGATACTGCGCTCGTCACCTGGCCGACCTATCTCGGCGCGCTGCAGGCCTTCAATGCTTACGAACCGACCTACGACCAGTTGAACCCCCGCGGCAACCGCACCCCAGAGGCCTATCGCCAGCAGGCGGCTGCAGCCGGCGGCCGGGTGAAGTTCGCCTATCTCTCCGCCGATTTCGCCAACCCGACGGGCGAGACGGTGGATCGCGCCGGCCGCGAGCGCGTGCTCGACCTCGCGGAAGAACTCGATGTCGCGGTGATCGAAGATGCGGCCTATCAGTCGCTGCGCTACGACGGCGAGGCGGTCCCGCCGATCCTGGCGCTGGAAATCGCACGCAAGGGCGACATCAACAGCGCCCGGACGATCTATTGCGGCAGCTTCTCCAAGACGCTGGCGCCGGGCCTTCGCGTCGGCTGGGTCTGCGCCTCCGAAGCGGTGATCCGCAAGCTGGTGCTGATGAAGCAGGCAGCGGACCTGCATTCCTCGACAATCAACCAGATGGCGATCTGCACTGTTGCCGAACGCGGCTTCGACGAGCAGGTGGCGAAGATCCACAAGGTCTACAAGCATCGCCGCAGCGCCATGCTGGCCGCACTCGAAAAATACATGCCGGCAGGGGTGACCTGGACCAAGCCGGAAGGCGGCATGTTCGTCTGGGTGACGCTCCCGAAGGGCACGGATGGTGCCGAGCTGCTGGCAAAATCGATCCAGACGGCGAAGGTCGCCTTCGTTCCGGGCCGTGCCTTCTTCGCCGACGGTTCCGGCGAAAACACGCTGCGCCTGAGCTTCTCCTGCGCCAACGACAGGATGATCGACGAAGGCATCCGCCGGCTCGGCGACCTGATCCGCGGCGAAGTGGCCGAGGCGGCCTGAGCCCAAAAGACCGGGTGAGCATTTGGAGGAGGCCTGGCAAAACGCCGGGCCTTTCTGTTATCGTCAGATGCGCCTCGCATTCGATCGTGATGGGAACTCGCGATCGTTCTTTCTCTGTCGTCGCCCAATCGCCGGTACCTGCTCCCGTGCAGCGGACCGCTGTCTAAAAAGGTGTTTACGGAACGCCTCGAACGGCTCCCGCGACCTCCGGGTGTCGCCAGGCTGATCGCGCCACACTTCTCCTCGTCAGCGGCACCTAACCCGGGAGCCGCTGCAAGAGCATTGCCCTTCTGCGGCGAGCCGGGAAGTCCCTGCCGGACCGCTGAGTCTCTTGCGTTTTTGGGCGCCGACCCTTCGTTTTTCACGGGGCTTGTTATTTGACCAAATCAATCAATGGTTGCGCTCCGGTGGCTTGCCGCTGAGGGGCGCCTGCACGGCAATTATCCGGCTTCTTCGAGTTGCGTGAGAGCCACAAACGTCCGGGCGCGCGCAAACTTCAGAAAGAATTGAAGAAAGCCCCATATTGCCGCCTCATTTTCGGTCAGGATCACCCCGCAACGACGTGCTGCGTTGCGGCGGAGAATGCTGCGTCGCATCAAATTCGCCCTTCGCTTCCAGATCTGTTCGTGTCATGAATGACTGGGGCGCCTGATAGAAATGCAACCAGCGGTATGAGCATGCAAGCGACTCCAGGAACCTTTCGCCCGGACATCGAAGGACTGCGCGCCTTGGCGGTTTCCGGTGTCGTCGCCTTTCATTTCGGCATGACCGGTCTGCCCGGCGGCTTCGTCGGCGTCGATATCTTCTTCGTCATATCCGGGTACCTGATCACCCGGCATCTGCAGCAGGAGATTGCCCGGAGCGGCACAGTCAATCTCTGGCGTTTCTACGGCCGCCGCGCCCGCCGCCTGCTTCCAGCGTCCTTGTTCGTCATCCTGGTGACGCTGCTCTTCGGCTACTTCATTCTCTCGCCGTCCGAGCAGCAGTTTTATTCGAAAGGATCGCTGTTTGCTTCGTCCTACATGATCAATCTGTGGCTCATCCGCTGGACGGTCGATTATTTTGCGTCGGACGCATCGAACAACCCCTTCATCCATTACTGGTCTCTCTCGGTCGAGGAGCAATTCTATCTCGTCTGGCCTGCGCTCCTTTTGGTCCTTGCGCGGTTTCGTTCGGGCAATCGCAGCCTATTCCTCCTGCTTGCTGCCGTGACCGTGGTTTCGTTTGCGCTTTGCTGGCGGGTGACTGCGATTGCCCAACCATGGGCGTTCTATTTCTCGCCGCTCAGAGCCTGGGAATTCGCCGCCGGTGGCCTCGCTTCGATGGCGGTCTCGCAGGAGTGGGCAGGGCGGTTCCGCTTTTCGCCGGCGCTCGGCTGGCTTGGGCTCGCCTTGATCGCGGCCGCCTATCTGACCGTCACGGAAGATATTCCCTTTCCAGGCTCCATTGCCCTGGTGCCGGTGCTGGGCACAGTGATGGTGCTCCTTAGCGGCGCCCATGAAAGCCGCATGGGGCCGCGGTCGGTTCTCGCCCTTCAGCCATTCCAGGGGATCGGAAAGCTCTCCTATTCCCTCTATCTCTGGCACTGGCCGGTCATCGTCTATGCGGGAATCCTCGAGCCTGACCTGACCATCGCCCATCGGCTCCTGTGCCTGGCGCTCACGCTCGTTCTCTCGCTCTTCAGCTACCATTTCATCGAAAATCCGGTACGCCACAGCGGCTGGCTGGCGGCCAAGACCAGCCGGTCGCTGGGGCTCGCGGCGATGCTGACGGCGACGGGTGCGACGGTCGCTTATGGAAGTGCGGCGCTCGCGAGCTTCAACCTCGATTCCGAGCAAAGGCAGGTCCTCAAAAGCGCCGAGCGAAAATCGGCGGCGCGGGAATTCGATTCGGCATGCGTGCTCGAAAGGAACGAGATCGCGCCAAGGGCCTGTGAATTCGGCGCTGCAAATCCGAAAAAGACCATCGTTCTCTTCGGCGATTCCCATGCCGACCATTGGTCGACGCCGCTCAAGCGAATTGCCGAGAACAACGGCTGGCGGCTGGTCACTTATCTGAAGTCGTCATGCCCGGCGGCAAATGTCACGACCTGGAACTCGGTGTTGGCGCGGGACTATAGCGAGTGCGATCAGTGGAGGAAGCTGGTGTTCGGGGAGATTGCCTCACTGAAGCCTGACGTCGTGATCCTTTCGCAATATTCCTCCAGCTATGTGCGAAACGACATCAATTACATATCGAGCTACCAGATCGACGTCGGCGAGTGGGCCAAGGGTGTCAAGCGTACGGTCGAGACATTGAAGGAGGACGGCAGCGATGTCGTCCTGCTCCGGGACGGACCGTTGCACAAATCCTATCTCGACAAATGCGTCGCGCGCGCCCTGTGGCAGGACGAGAGCCCCAGCGTTTGCGACACGCCGCGCAACGAGGCGGTGGAGGAGACGATTCCGGCGGCGGAGCGAAATGTCGTTTCCGAAGTGGGTGATGTGTCCTATGTCGACGTCATCGATCTCTTCTGCAACAAAACCACTTGCCCCGCGGTGATCGACGGCAAGCTGACCTTCCGTGATCGTCATCACATCGCCACGCCCTACGCGGAATCGCTTGCGGCTCCCCTTGAACGCGCGATCTTCGGCGAGACGATCGTCGGGGCGGTCCGGAGCAAGTAGACTGCGGCGGTGAAGTGAGGCGAGTGCGGGAGCCGCATGGCCCCGCCTGCCTGCTGCGTCTCGCCCGAACAGTCTAAAATTCCGGATTGGCGCCTTCTTCCTCGCTGATCCTGCCATCCACGAGATGAATGCGCCGATGCATGCGGGCGGCCATGTCGAGGTCGTGCGTGACGGCGACGACCGTCTTGCCATGCTGGTTGACGAGCGCTTCCAGGATTGCAAAGACCTGTTCCGAACTCCTGCTGTCGAGGCTGCCGGTCGGCTCATCGGCGAGGATGAGTGGCGGATCGTTAGCGAGGGCTCTGGCGACCGCGACACGCTGGCGTTGGCCGCCGGAAAGCTGGTCGGGTCGCTTGTGGAGGTGATCCTCCAACCCGAGCGAGGAGAGCAGCGTTGTCGCCCGTTCGCGCATCTCGGCACGGCTGAGGCGGGCGAACTTGCGCATCGGAATCTCGACGTTTTCGCGCGCAGTGAACTCGGGCAGCAGGAAATGGAACTGGAAAACGAAGCCGATATTGGCGAGGCGCGTCGCTGCGCGCTCCTGCTCGCTCATCGGTTCGGCGTCGCGGCCGCGAACCTTTATCGTCCCCGCGGTCGGCCGGTCGAGCAGACCCAGGAGATAGAGCAGCGACGACTTTCCCGATCCGGAGGGGCCGGTCACGGCGACGAATTCCCGCTCGCCGATATTGAGCGTGACATCCCTCACCAGCGTGACCGGCACCGTCTCATGGAGGATGCGCGTGAGGTCCGTCGTCTCGATCAGGCTCGTCATGTCGCGCCCCTGATAATGTCGACCGGATTGAGATGGGCCGCGCGCCGGGCGGGGAGGTAGCCGGCGATTGCCGCGGAGCCGAGCGCGGAGGCCGTGGCGATCAGGTAGTGGAGCATGCTCCAGGCGATCGGTAGCCGCGTCATTTCCTGGCCGGTGGCGGCAATTTCGAAGTGCACGAGGGAAAGCGCATAGGTAATGGAAAAGCCGAGCGCCCAGCCGAAGAGCGAACCTGCGCCGCCGATTGCCACGCCCTCGAGCACGAAGAGGCGGCGCATGTCGGCCTCCGAGAAGCCGAGCGATTTCATGATCGCGATGTCGCGCGCCTTCTCGTGGGTGATGGTCGAGATGATGTTGAAGATGCCGAAACCGGCGACCAGCATGATGGCGGCCACGACCGTGTACATGATCACGTTGCGCACTACGAGCGCCTCCAGGATGGATTCGTTCGCTTCCTGCCATGCAACCGCCTTGTAGCCGAGTTCCGCCTCGACGCGCCGTGCAATGGTGGGGGCGGCATTCGGATCGTCGAGCTTGATGCTGATCCGGTTGATCGCGTTCGGCCGGTTGGAAAGGATCTGTGCATTCTTCGCCAGCACATAGGCCTCGCCTTCGTCACGCGCGGTGGTCCCGGTGTGAAACAGTCCGACGATCTTGAAGTTACGGGTAAGACCCTCGGACGATACCGCGGTGATGGTATCGCCAAGCCCAGCGCCCAGTCTCGAAGCCATCGTGTCGCCGATCACGACATTGTTGCCGCCGGCGGTGAGGGCGTCGAAGCTTCCCTCGCGGAAATCCTCGACGATCGGCGAGACGCTCGCCTCTCGCTCCGGATCGATGCCGATCACCACGGCGCCGACCTCGCGGCCGGAATAGCGGATGACTCCCTCGGCGTTGAGCCTTGCGGCGAACCGTCCCGGGATCCATTCCTCGAGCCATGCTTGCGCGGCCGTCGGATTGATGATGCCGCGGCGGTCGTCGCGCGGTCGCAAGCCCGATATGGCGGCGACCTCGAAAACGGCCTCCGCCGGTTGCCGGCGCGCCGAACGCTGCTCGTCGCTCACCTCGACATGCGGCATGGTGTCGACCAGCTGGCGGACGAAATCGTCCTGGCCGCCCTGCATCAGCGCCGCCATCGCAATGGAGAAGCCGACGCCGACGGCCACGCCGACTATCGCGACGAAAGTCTGGCGGCCGCGACCGGCGATGTGCGTCCATGCGATATCGAGGATAAGGTGCATGATGGCCTCAGTTCCCGCCGCCTCCCGCAATGGTTACGCGCGTGCCCTCCGCAAGCTCGGCGGGGAAGGGGGAGATGACCTGTGCCGTTTCCTCAAGTCCTGAAAGAACCTCGACACCGCCCGTGCCGCGTATGCCGGTCTCGATCTCGCGCAAGCGCACGTCTCCGCCCTCGACCACGGCGACCCGCTTGCCGCTGACGGCGCCCGAGGGAATGATCAACGCGTTCGGCGACTGGCGCACGATCACATTGACATCGGTGGACATGCCGATCCTCAGCGGCGTGTCGTCGGGCAGGCGGAAGCGGACACGGTAGGTCTTCGTCACCGGATCGCCTTTCGGCGTGATGATATCGACGACCGCCTCCAGTTCACGCCCGGGAAACGCGTCGGACCGCAACAGCGCCCGCTGACCCACCTCGATGCGCGGGATGTCCTCCTCGTTCACCTCGGCCTCGACGATCAGGGGCTTCGGTTCGCCGACCCAGAAGAGCACGGTGCCGAGCTCCGCGACCTCGCCGATCTCGCCGTCCTGGCGCAGCACCTGGCCGGCGCTCGGCGCGCGCAGCACGTAGCTTGCGAGCCGCGCCTGCTGGGCGGCCACTAGCGCCTCCAATTGCGCCACTTCGGTGCGGGCCCTGTCAACCTCCTGCACGCTGACCGTGTTGCGCGCCGAAAGGGCGAGCTTGCGGCGATATTCCTCTCGCGCCAGCGACAGCCGCGCCTGGAGTTCGCCGCGTGTGGCGCGCACCTCCGTGTCGTCGAGGCGTGCGAGCACGTGGTCCTTTTCAACCCGCTCGCCCTCGCAATTGCATTGCTCGACGATCCGCTCGCGCACAGTGGGCGTGACCTTGGCCCAGATGCGTGGTTCCACGACACCGCTCGCATAGACGATTTCAGCCGCATCGCCACGCTTCGGTGTGACCACCGTCACGGGCGCCGGACGGGAGGCGTACCAATAAGCCGCCGCACCCACCGCCGCGGCCATTGCAATGCCGATCGCGTAGCGCTTCAACCGCACGAAATCTCTCCACGAAACCGGAATGCCTTGCCTCTAAAACGCCGTTCTTCACCTAAAGCGCAAAGGGCAAACCACGCTTTGATCTGGAGCATTCCACCTAAAAGTGGTTCGCTCTAGTAATAGACCGACCGTCGGTCTATTATCAAGTCATAGTTCCACCGCGGGGTTTTTCGCGCGACTCCATTTCACCCCAAAGGCGTTACGTCCCAGGCCAGGATGCCCCATGACTCGAATAATAAAATCACCGGATATCCGAACGAACGAACTGATCGATTGCGCGCAGCGTCTTTTCTTCGAACGCGGATACGAAAATACGACGGTCAACGACGTCATCCGGGAGGCGGGCCTGTCCAAGGGCGCCTTCTACCACTATTTCGCGTCGAAGGAGGCGCTGCTGGAGGCCCTTGCTGCGCGCATGGCCCGCCAGAGCCTGGACGAAATGCGGCCGCTTCTCGATGATCCGTCGCTCGACGCTGTCGGCCGTCTGAACGCGCTTTTTGCCAACTCGCGGCGCATGAAGGTGGACATGGCCCCGCAATTGAAGAACACCTTCAATGCGCTCTTCAAGCCTGAAAACATCGTGCTTTACCACCGTATCGACGAGGCGTTGACGGCGGTCACCCTGCCGTTCATGGCGGAAATCCTGAGGCGGGGGCAGGAGGAGGGGAGCCTCGATGCGCCCGATCCCGAAGCGATGGCGTTGATGCTGCTCAATCTGAGGCTCGGTGTCGCCAAGGTCATGCATCGCGCCCTGCAGCAGGCCGAAGCCGGCGACGTCGAGAGCGCGGCGGCCATGCTCGATAGCTGGATGCAGAGCTATGGTCTGGCCCTGGAGCGGATTCTGAAGCTCCCGGAAGGGGCGATCCAGGTCACGGAACCGGGCTTTGCCCGTGCGTTTCTCGCAGCTTAGATCGTCCACTGTTTCAATGAAGGCAGTACACGACGGTAGCGTACCGCGCCTCGTCGTTTGCGGTACAGCAAGGCTATTCCTACCGTCCTCATTCCTGTGCTTGTTCCAGCCAGCCCAAGTCCTTGGGCTGAAGAATTCTTCCGCACCGCAGACGCGGCGCTGCTGGATCCCTGGGACAAGCGCAGGGATGACGATGAAAAAAGCACCGGCCAACCCACAACGCTGCCGTCGTGGACTCCGCATGGAAAACCGCACAGATTTTCTGAATTGCCCTAGCTTGGCGCATCGCCCAGGACTCTCGGCACCGGCGAGCCAGTCCATTCGAAGCTTATCGTGCGGCCCTGGCGGATGTTCTGGATGACCGAGGGGCGGAACACGGCGAGGCATTCGCCCGCGGGGTGGCGCGCGGAGGGATAGATCACGCCATTGCCGCCCTTGGCAATGATAGTGCCGGCGAGCGCCTGGCCTGCCGGGTAGGCGATCGCCGGATCGGGATCGAGATAGGCCGCTCCCTTTTCGCCGCGCACGTCATGGAAGCGGCAGAGGAAGCCGGCGATCAGCTCACGATAGTGGCCGATGTCGTTGAAATTGCCGGCGTCGCGGAGCGCCCGCGTGCGGTGGAAGATGATTTCCGCCTGGCACGTCTCGCTCGCGAGCGCCCCGAAGGCGCAATACCAGGCGCCGCGCTCCTCGCCATTGAAGCGGTTGCCCGGCGGGCGGGCATGGCAGAAGGCGGCGTTGACTAATGACCAGCCATAACCGAAGGATTCGTTCAAGAGTTCGGCCGGGCTGACGCCGGACGGCAGCGCGACGGGGCTCAGCCGCGCCGAGGTCTGCGCCTCCAGCCGGTTGAGGATTTCGATCTCATCCTCATTGTCGCAAAGCGGGGTGACCGCCGGTTCGTCGATATAGGCGGTGGAGATCAGCCGAACCGTGGCGGGATCGGTGAAGTCGATCTCGGGGATCACAGCCCACCGCGCAGGCCGTCAACGTAGCGGCGGACGCGGAGCATCGCAGGGATGCCGCCCTCAATCATCGTGGCGACGGGCGTCTTGCCGTTGAAGACCGGGCCGGTATTGACCGATTTCGGCCACTGATAGGTGAGGGGGCCGTTGAAGAAGAGGCGCAATCCCTTGAAGATGCCGACGATCAGGCTTGCGCGGGTGCGCTTGTCCTGGTCGAGCTTGCCCCGGAAGTCGCCGGCCTTCATGCGGTTCCAGGTGGCGATCGGCACGTCGAAGAGCTCGGCTGACTCCTTGTTGGTCAGCTTCCAGAATTCGCAGGCGCGCACCACCGCCTTCACGATGACGGCTTCCTCCTGTTTCGCCGCGCCCCGATCAGAGACTATTGCGGGCTGCGCGCTGGACATGATCGTCTCCTTTGATTTGCTGAGTTATATCATATGATATTAATCTCGCATTTCAAGGGGCAATGGATCCACATCGAGACAGTTGGGCTGGCGAGCCCGCCTCTCCACCTCATTCCTGTGCTTGTCACAGGAATCCAGCAGCGCCGCGTCTGCGGCGCGGGAGACTCTCGGGATCGGCCTCCGGATTGGCTGCGGGTCACCCACAGGATTCCGCCACATCTCGCCATCTTGAATGCTGGGGCAGGCCACGTCATTCACGGCGCAGACGCGCCGTGGCTGGATTCCTGTGACAAGCACAGGAATGAGGTGGGGAGGCGTATGCTAACCCAACTCACGTGATGAGTGGGTGCGCTCGCCAGCTCAACTGAATTCACGAGGGTGTCCTTTGTCGGCCGCCACCGTCACCCGGACTAACAGCGTCCCGGTCGGCCGTGCTTGGCAGCCGCACGCGCCTACTTTGGCGTGAGCAAGAGCGTAACCCTAAATCTGGTGCCGTTCCGGGTTCAAACCTGATAAGTTTCATCTCTCGGAAGGAGGGGTTTTTCGATGAAGCGTCGCCTCACTACGATCCTTTCGGCCGATGTGGCCGGCTACAGTCGCCTCATGGGGACAAATGAGGCGGAAACGCTCGCGGCACTGACCGCGCATCGGGCGGAACTGGTGGACGCCATGGTCGCAGACCATCAGGGGCGCATCGTCAAGCTGATCGGCGATGGCATGCTCGTCGAGTTCGAGAGCGTGGTGAGCGCCGTCGATTGTGCCGCCAAGATCCAGAAGGAGATGCGTGCGCGCAATTTGGCCGTGCCGGCGGACCGACGGATCGAGTTTCGCATCGGCGTCAATATCGGCGACGTGATCGTCGAGAACGGCGATATCTTCGGCGACGGCGTCAACATCGCCGCACGGATCGAGAGTTTCGCGAAGCCGGGTGGTGTGGCGGTGTCGGCCGCTGTACGCGAGCATGTAGGCAACCGGCTCGATCTTATCTTCGAGGATGCCGGCGAACAGCTCCTGAAGAACATTGAACGGCCGGTCAGGGTCTACAACGTCGTTCTTGATGCTCCGCAAGCGACAAGCGATCGGTCCGATCGTGTGCCAGCGACGGCGCACAAGCCGTCCATCGCCGTCCTGCCGTTCAACAATATGAGCGATGACCCCGCGCAGGAATATTTTTCCGACGGGATAACCGAAGACATCATCACGGATCTGTCGAAGATCTCCGGCCTTTCCGTCGTCGCCCGGCATACGGTCTTTGCCTACAAGGGCACGCGGGTGACGGCGCAGCGGGTGGCGGCCGAACTCGGCGTCAGCTTCCTCCTGGAAGGAAGCGTGCGCAAGGCGGGCCAGCGCGTCCGCATCACCGGACAGTTGATCGATGGCAGCGACGGACGGCACGTCTGGGCCGAACGTTACGATCGGAACCTCACGGACATCTTCGACATCCAGGATGAGATCACGGAGGCGATCGTCACCCAGTTGAAGATCAGGCTTCTGCCAAGGGAGAGGAAGGCGATCGAGCAGCCCGCCACGGCGAGTGTCGAGGCCTATAACTATTGCCTCAAGGGGCGAGAGCTTTTCCACACGATGACGAAGGCGTCCCTGCAGCACGCCCGGCGGATGTTCACTTACGCGGCGGAACTCGATCCGCATTTCGCGCGCGCCTATGCGGGCATCGCGGACTGCGACTCTTTCCTCTGCGGATTCCACGGTGAGCATGTGCCGCCGGAATCGCTTCTCGAGACCTGCGCCAAAGCGCTAGAGCTCGATCCCGATCTGCCCGAGGTGCACGCATCGCACGGCTACGCGCTCTCGACGATCGGACGCTATGAGGAAGCAGCCGCCGCTTTCGAGCGCGCGCTTGCGCTCGATCCGAATTCCCACGAGGCTCACTACTTCTATGCGCGCCACTGTTTTGTGCGGGGCAAGTTTGAAGAGTCCGTCGCGCACTTCGAGCGCGCCACCGAAATCCGGCCCGACGACTACCGCTCTCCGATCCTTGCGGGAAACGCGCTCGATCACCTCGGGCAGCTCGACAAGAAGGAAAGGCTGAGCAGGATCGGCCTCGAGCGCATCGAGCGGAGCTTGGTGCTGCATCCGGAAAGTTCGGACGCCGCCCAACTCGGCGCGTGCGCATGTGCGGTGATGGGCGACCGCGATCGTGCGCTGGAATTGGTCGCGCGCGTCAAGGCTATCGATCCGGAGGACACGCACGCACGCTACAATGTCGCCTGCGTCTATGCTCTGCTTGGCGAACAGGACCAGGCCATCGATTTGCTGGAACAGTCTCTGCCGTTCGTTTCTCCCGAACTTCGCGCCTGGTTCCGCAACGATACCGATCTCGATTCCATCCGCTCCCACCCGCGCTACGCGCAGCTTCTGAAAATGGCGGAGTAGGATGCCCTTCAAATATGTGGCCCGAGCAAGGACAGGTCGGCCTCGCCGAGTCGGTCCTTGGCGGTCCATAGCTGATGCCAATAGGGGTAGATCACCGGCGGCAGGCTGACGGCGTCGAGCAGTTCGCGCTCCTCGTCGGTTAGCTTGAGGCTCGCCGCGGCGAGATTGTCGCGGAACTGTTCCTCCTTGCGCCCGCCGATGATGACGGAGGTCACACCCTTGCGGCCGATCAGCCAGGCGAGCGCCACCTGCGCGGGCGAGACGCCGCGCTCGCCGGCGATCGCAACCAGCATGTCGACGATCTTCCACAGCCGCTCCTCGTCGCGGATCGGCGGCTCGTTCCAGCCGGCGAGCTGGCGCGTGCCTTCCGGCGTCTGGCCGCGCCGGTGCTTACCCGAAAGCAGGCCGCCGGCGAGCGGGCTCCAGACGAGCACGCCGAGGCCCTGGTCGATCGCGATCGGCATCAGCTCGTATTCGGCCTCGCGGGCTTCCAGCGTGTAGTGGATCTGCTGGCTGACGAAGCGGTGGCGATGCTCGTGGGCGCTGACGCCAAGCGCTTTCATGATGTGCCAGCCGGAATAGTTGGAGCAGCCGATGTAGCGCACCTTGCCCTGATTGACGAGCGTGTCCAGCGCCGCAATCGTTTCTTCGAGCGGCGTCTGGCCGTCCCATTGGTGCACCTGGTAGAGGTCGATGACGTCCGTCTTCAGCCGCCGCAGGCTCGCTTCGCATTCGCTGATCAGGTGATGGCGCGAGAGGCCGCCGTCGTTCGGGCCGGGCCCCATGGAAAACCGCGCCTTGGTGGCAATCAGCACGCCGTTCTTGCGCTTGCCGCCGAGAACTTCACCGATGATCTCCTCCGATGCGCCGGCGGAATAGATATTGGCGGTGTCGATCAGGTTGACGCCGGCATCAAGGCAGAGATCGACATAGCGGCGCGCTTCGTCGAGGCCGACATTGCCGACCTGGGCGAACTTGCCTTCACCGCCGATGGTCATGGTGCCCATGGTGATCGTCGAGACTTTCAGGCCCGAGCGGCCGAGCAGACGGTATTCCATTTCCCGATCCTTCCGTGTTTTTCGACAGCGTCCTGTGCACTCTGTGTCATCCTGCAGCACGGAGCGCCTTTTCAGACGCACGAGGCTCGCTGCAGCATTCGGAATTGCTGAATGTTTTTATCCCTAAATCGGCTCCGATTTAAGGATACCTGCACGAGATCGCCTTGGTGCCTCGGACCTCAAAGGAATCGCGCGGGAATGGCGTCATGGTAGGGAAACAGGGGGAAGTAAGGTCGCGCCTCGGCGAGCGTGCGCTGAAAGGAGGGACGCTCGAGCAGGCGCTCGAAATAGGCGGCGAGATTGGGATGCGTGCCGTCGAAAGGCACGACGATACCGGCATAGAACAGGGCGGGGGCGGCGGCACAGTCGGCAATCGTGAAGCTCTCGCCGATTGCGAACGTCCTGTCGGCCACCTGCCGCTCGAGCATGTCATAGGCGACGGGCAGCGCCGCGCGCGCATCGATGACGCCGCGCCGGTCATTCTCGCCCATCGCCCGCAGCTTGTCCGTGACGATCTTCTGCATCGGCACCTGGACATAGAGATCGAAGAAGCGATCCCAGAGCCGTGCTTCGAGGGCCTGCGCGGCGTCGAGCGGAATAAGCGGCTTTCTGCCGGGATAGTGCCGCTCGAGATACTCGATGATGATCGAGGTTTCCGGCACCGTCTGGTCGCGCGCGTCGTCGCGCAGCACCGGAATCTTGCCAACCGGCCAGAGATCGAGGAAGTGAGCGTGCTCGTCCGCATCCGCCAAGTCGACCACGAGGCTTTCGAAGGGCGTTCCGGTCTCATAGAGCGCGATCAGCACCTTGTGGCAGAAGGAGGCGAGCGGATGGAGATAGAGGGTAAGCGCCATGTCGAAATCCCTTGTCTTCGGGCCGATGCCGTCGCGCCATGACTATAGGGCGCAATCGCGGTGGGAAAAAGGGGAGGTTTCGGAAGACGGAGAAGGTCTCCCGCGCCCAAGGACTTGGGCGCTGCTGGATTCCTGTGAGAAGCACAGGAATGAGGGAACCCTTGCCTATGTCTGAGGGAAACCAAGCCGAGAAACGCTCGTCCGTTGCTGCTCGTCCTGCTGCCGACAACACACTCGGTCAGCCTGTGCTTTCCGTGAACGCGGCAACGAAATGGTCGAGGCTCTGGCGGACGAAATCCTGCACCGGCATGCGCGGGTCAAAACTCCACCAGAGAAGGGCGCCCTGCCATTGCGAGGCCATCATCAGGCCAATGCCGGCGGGAGCGGCCGTCACGCCGGCGAAGCGCGTCTCGATCGCGTGAGACAGCACGTCACGCCACTGCGCGCCGCGAGCGCGGAGCTTCGTATCGCGCAGATCCTCGCGCAGGATCATGAGGTCGTCGGCATAGGATTCGATGCCGCCATAGTCACCGGAAAGGCCGACGAGCAGCGTTACCGCGCCTTCAGGTGTCTTCGGTGTGCTCTCGGCAAGTTCGAGCGTCAGGCGGTCAAGCCGGTCCCAGGCCTGGGAGAGCGCCGCCTGGATGAGGCGGGCCTTGCTTTCGAAACGCTGCACCAGCGTCGAGGCGGAAAGGCCGCAGCCGGCCGAAAGTGCTGCGAAGGTCAGCGCGTCCGGCCCTTGCCTCCGCATGATCGCGAGCGCCATGTCGAGCACGTCTTCGTCGGGCAAGGTTTTGGGGCGAGGCATTTTGGACCTTTATTTATAACCGAATAAGCGTTTATATATGTCGATCAGAACAAATGCCAATGATTTTCGATGGAGGAAGCGATGTCGCTTACGGGAAAAGTGGCGCTGGTCGCCGGCGGAACGCGCGGCGCCGGCCGCGGGATCGCGGTCGAACTCGGCGCTGCGGGTGCGACCGTCTATGTAACCGGGCGGACGACGCGCACGGAGCAATCGGAATACCGGCGGCCGGAGGCGATTGAGGAGACGGCGGAGCGGGTCACGGCGGCGGGTGGCGTCGGGATCGCCGTCCAGGTCGATCATCTGCAGCCGGAGCGGGTGAGGGAGCTCGTCGATCGTATCCGCCAGGAGCGCGGCCGGCTCGACATTCTCGTCAACGACATCTGGGGCGGCGAGCGGCTGTTCGAGTGGAACAAGCCGGTCTGGGACCACAATCTCGAAAACGGGCTCAGGATCCTCAGGCTTGCGATCGACACGCACCTGATCACCGCGCATTACGCGCTGCCGTTGATGATCGAGCGGCCGGGTGGGCTTCTCGTCGAGGTGACGGACGGCACGGCGGAGTACAATGCCGAGCATTATCGGCTCTCGCCTTTCTACGATCTCGCCAAGGTCTCGGCGAACCGGATGGCGTGGGCGCATGCCAAGGATCTTGCGGCGCACGGCGCGACGGCGGTTTCGCTGACACCCGGCTGGCTGCGCTCGGAAATGATGCTGGAGGCCTTCGGCGTCACGGAGGCCAACTGGCGTGACGCGGCCGAGAAAGAACCGCACTTCGTCATCTCCGAGACCCCGCATTTCGTAGGCCGCGCGGTCGCAGCACTCGCTGCCGACGCGGACAAGGCGCGCTGGAACGGCAAGTCTCTTTCGAGCGGCGGCCTTGCCAACGTCTATGGCTTCACCGATCTCGACGGCTCTCGGCCGGATTGCTGGCGCTACATGGACGAAGTGATGGATCCCGGCAAACCCGCCGACGCGACGGGGTACCGGTGAGCGATTGCGCGAGCGTTGCCTGTCACCGCGCGAAGGATTCCGTTCGGCGAACGTCGGAGGGTTCCGGATCGCCGCCCCTGCCACGACCTCGCCTGTCGGCAATGACTAGGACGATGGACACGATAGCGGACGTGGCCGGATATCGGTAAGCGTCCGACGTGTTCGCACCCACCTTCCGTGCTCCCTAGGACCAGCGTATGATCGCGCCTTCGACATCTGTTTGACGGGAGGCGGGCACGATGGCGGAAATCGACAAGGTGTTTGCCGGGGCGATACCGGACCTCTACGATCGCCTGCTGGTGCCGCTTATCTTCTCCGATTATGCGCGCGACCTTGCCGCGCGTGTGGCCCGGCTGAAACCCCATGACATCCTGGAGATCGCGGCCGGAACCGGCGTCGTCACCCGCGCGCTAGCCCCGCAGATGGACGCCAATGCCCGGCTCGTCGCGACCGACCTCAACCAGCCGATGCTCGACTTGGCGGCGCAAAGGCAGGGCGATGATCCGCGTATCACTTGGCGGCAGGCGGACGCGGCGGCGCTGCCCTTTCAGGCTTGGAGCTTCGATGTCGTCCTCTGCCAGTTCGGCGTGATGTTCTTCCCGGACAGGGTGGAGGCCTACCGCGAGGCTCACCGCGTGCTGAAGCCGGGCGGCTATTTCCTCTTCAACGTCTGGGACACGCTTGAGGCGAACGAATTGCCGCTGGCCGTGACGGAAGCCCTGGCCAAACATTTTCCCGATGATCCGCCGCGTTTCCTTGCGAGAACACCGTATGGCTACGGTGACCCGGCAGCCGTCCGCGCCGACCTTGAGGCGGCCGGTTTCCGCAACATCACGCTGGAGACGCTGGAAAAGAAGAGCGGATCGCTTTCGGCTGAGGACATCGCGACCGGTTTCTGCCAAGGGACGCCGCTCAGAAACGAAATCGAGGCGCGCGATCCCTCCGGCCTCGGTGCGGCAACGCAGGCGGCAACCGATGCCTTTCGGCAGCGCTATGGCGAAGGCGCAATCGAGGGGCGGATCAGGGCCCATGTGGTGGCGGCAAGCCGTTAGAGCAAGTTCACACCGCCGGAGGAGTGCATGCAAATCGGCAAACAGCGTGCGGCGACAAGCCGGATTTCAACGGCGAGCGCGGAACGGGTCGAGGTGCGCGGCCGCGATCTCTGCCGTGACCTGATGGGACGGCTGACTTTTACGGAATACTTCCACCTGCTGACGACCGGACGGGAGCCGACGGAGGACCAGCGCTACTTTCTCGACCTCTTGCTGATCGCGATCGCCGAGCACGGCATGATGCCGACCGTGCAGGCGGCGCGGATGACGCTTGCCGCCGACCCGGGTTCGCTTCAGGGTGCGCTTGCGGCCGGTATTCTCGGCTGCGGGCCAGTGCTCGTCGGAACCGCCGAGCTCTGCGGCGCGCTGCTGGTGAAGGCCGGGGTGCGCATCGCGGGCGGCGAGGAGGCCGATGCGGTGGTGCGCGCGCTGGTCACGGATGTTCACGAGGCGGGCAGCAAGCTGCCGGGCTTCGGTCATCCGGTGCACCGTCCCGTCGATCCGCGCGCTGAACGTATTCTCGCGCTCGCCGATGAGCGCGGCGTGAGCGGCACCCATGTGGAGCTTGCGCGGCTGATCCACACGATCGCTGCCGAGGTCTGGGGCAAACCGCTGGTGATGAACGTGTCCATGCCGATCGCCGCAGTGCTTCTCGACCTTGGCTTCCCTGTGACGATGGTCAAGGCGATCCCGCTGCTCGCCCGGGCTGGCGGCATTCTCGCGCACCTGACGGAAGAGCGGGAAAACCCGATCGGATTCGTCATGGCGTCGGCAGCGGAGGCGGCCGTCACCTACCGGAGCGACGAGGAGGAGGGCGGCGGTTGACCATGCTTGATCCCGAGGTCGAAACGCTGCCCTGGCGCGAGCAGGTCCGTCTCGACGACCTGCTCTATCGACAACAGATCGAATATCTGCTCGCCCGTTCGCGCTTCTACCAGACAAAGCTTGAGACCGCCGGCTTCGGCACCGCCGACAAGATCGGCGGTCTTGCCGCGATCGCCGAGCTGCCCCTCACCGAGAAAAGCGAAATCCGTGCAAGCTGCAGCGCCGCCGAACCGATGGGAACTCATGTGGCCGCACCGATGGACGAGATCGTGCGGATCTATTCGACCAGCGGCACGACCGGGACGCCGAGTTATATTCCGCTGACGGCGGGCGACCTCGACAATTGGGTGATGACCTCAGCGCGCAGCTATTCCGCCTCCGGCATCCGGCCGGGCGAGGCGATCGTTTCCACCTACAACGCCGGGCCATTCGTCGCCGGCGCAGCGCTCGCCGCCTTCGACCGGCTGGGCTTGCGCCACATCCCGGTCGGCACAGGAAACACCGAGCGGCTGATGGCGGCGATCCGCTTGCTGCAACCTGCGGCCGCGGTGATGACGCCCTCCTATGCCGCCTATCTCGGTGAGTGGGCGGCGGAGCGCGACTTCGATCTGAAGGGATCGAGCGTCAGGCGACTGCTGGTCGCCGGCGAGCCCGGTGGCGGCGAGCCGACATTCCGGGCGCGGCTTGAAGACGCGTGGGGCGCGAAGGTGACCGAGGCGATGGGCATCGGCGATATCGGCGTGTCGCTCTGGGGCGAATGCGAGGAGCAATGCGGCATGCATCTCGGCGGTCGTGGCTTCGTCCACGCCGAACTGATCGATCCGGAAACCGCAGCGCCCGTCGCGCCTGAGGACGGTGCGCGCGGCGAACTGGTGCTGACGCATCTCCGGCACCGGGCGGCGCCGATGCTGAGGTTTCGCACACGCGACCATGTGGAGATGTGGATGTCCGCCTGCCGCTGCGGGCGAACGGCGCCGCGGGTGCGCTGCATCGGCCGAACCGACGACCTCCTAATCGTGCGTGGCGTCAACGTCTTTCCGTCGGCGATCCGCGACGTGGTCAGCGAATTTGCGCCGGCCGTCAGCGGCATGATCCTTGTAAAGCCTGTGGAGGCAGGCCCGCGCCAGGAGCCGCCTTTGCCGGTTTCGGTGGAGCTCGGCAAGGATAACGAAGGCGGCCCGGGGCTCCCCGCGAGCATCGAGAAGCGCATCCGCGAGCTGCTTGTCGTATCGACGCGGGTCGAGATCCTGCCCTGGGGGTCGCTTCAGCGCAGCGAATACAAGTCGAAACTGGTGCAGAGACCGGAGTAGAATGAGACAAGCGCAGCGCGGCTTGCGCCTAAGCGCCGCGAAACGAAAAACCGGGAGGATGACGATGCGAAAATTGCAATCGCAAGGGGTCCATCACATCACGCTAGTCGGCGCGGACCGGCAGACGTCGATCGACTTCTGGGAGGGCCTGCTCGGCATGCCCTTCGTCTTCGAGCAGCCAAACCTCGACCGGGCGACGGAAAGCCACCTCTATTTCGATTCCGGCGACGGCCGGCTGATCACCGTCTTCACCGACGAGAACCGCAAGCCCGATCCGAAGCGCACCTCGACCGACATCGGCTGCGTGCACCACATCGCCTTCGCCGTCTCGCGCGCGACGTTTCAGCAGGCGGTCGAACGCCTCAACGAGCGGGAAATCCGGCACAGCGGGGTCAAGGACCGCGGCTTCATGGATTCGATCTATTTCGAGGATCCGCTCGGGCTGTTGGTGGAGCTAGCCTCCTATCGCTTCGAACCGCCAGCCGGCCACACCGATGCCGAGGTGCTGATGGAGGCGCACAAGGTGCGAGTGGCGCGCGGCGACTACAACATCGCCGAGGTGCACCTTGCCGATGCCATCGAGGCGCTGACCGAGCGGACGCGGCCGTCGCTGTCAGAGGATCGGACACCGAAGAACCCCTATTGATGAGAGCGGGAACAAAAAGGGAGGACCAATCATGCCTGAAATCAAGCTCAACGTGATCAAACCCAGCGTCAACAACATGACGGCGCGCGTCTTCATGCGCGCAGCCGGCCTCGATTTCAACGAGAACGACGTTTTCGGCCAGACGCGCACGCCCGAATATCTGGCGAAGGCGCCGTCGCATCTGACGCCAATGATCGAAATGGGCGACCTTCCGAACGGAGCGCTCTGGGAAAGCTGCGCGATCATGCAGTATCTTTGCAACAAGCACGGCCTCGATGAACTCTATCCGAAAGATCCCGAGGCGCGCGCTATGATCGACAGCGCCATGTTCTACCTGATCGGCACCTTTTATCCCTATCTCGCCCGCGCCACCTATCCAGCGCTCAACTTTCCGCAATATCCGGGCGAGGTGGGCTACAGCGATGCCGACCCGGTAACGAAGGAGCATGCGCGCATGGCCGCGACCGAGGCGCTGGCCGAGCCGCTCGAGGTGTTCCGCAGGTTCTTTATCGGCAACAGGTCATTCATCGGCGGCGCGAAGCCCTCGATCGCCGACATCAGGCTTGCCGCCACTCTCGAGTTCCTCGCGGTGATCGACTACCCGCTGCCGGATTGGGCGAAGGCCTATATGGCCTCGATGGAGAGGGCGCTCGGCAGTGCCTATAGCGAGCCGGCGGCAGACGTTCGCAGTTACATCAGTTATGTGCGCGGTCAGCGGTAGTAGGTGGCCGACGGGTTAGGATTTTGTACCAGCGGGTCGCGGTGGTTTGCTGCGAGTTCGCATGAGCACGTCGCATTGTTGTTTTGCCACGGGCTTTCTCTTTCCGTCGTCTTCGGGCTTGACCCGAGGATCCAGAATCGCGCCGCCGCTTGCAGCGCCGCGCGTCCAATCGGACGCGCAAAGGTCGCTGCAGCCTGGATGATTTTGTCCTAAGATCGACTTCGATTTACGGAAACATGCAGTAGCTCACAGGCTGCTCCCGCACGCGTCACTTCCGATAAAGCATCCAGTCCTTGCGCGTGCCGGCGGCTTCGCTGCCCGCGAAGAACACGACCTTGTCGCTCGCGGTTTCGCTTGCGGTTTGCAGGGCCCTCTCCGCGTGCCCCACCAGTTCGGAGGCGGTGCTTGCGTCAAAGGTGGTGCTGCATCCGAAGCGGGCGAGTACGACCGGCATGCGGCGCTGGCGGTTGTCGAATGCGCTCTGGCAACTTTTCTTCAACTGATCCGCCACCTTCTGGATTTCCGCTTCGGCGCTCGTCCAGACGAGGATGCCGATCTGCGGCCGATCAAGCCATGCGGCGAAGTCGGTCGTCTGCACGATCTGCGACACGACGAAGCCGAGTCGCTCCAAGATCGCTTCCTTGAGCTTGACCAGCTCCTTGGCCTCAAAGGGTTCGAGCGCCAGTAGATTGCAGAGGATGAGCGATGCGCCCTCGGGATAACGCTCGCCCCCATAGAGTTCGGCGAGCTTCTTGTTGAAGCCTCGGCGGTTGGCGAGGTTGGTGGCGCGATGGGTGAATTTCGTGCGCTCGAATTCCTCGACGTCGCTCGCAATGGCCGCGACGGTTGAGATTTGCGTCGAAACGCTTTCGAGCATCTGCGTGCTCTTCGTCTGCTGCACCTCCGTCAGTTGCCGAATTGCCTGGAGGTGGGACTGGATCGATTTCGTGTCCCTCGGATCCATCGACGAGATCTTGCCGGTCGCCTGGCCGAGCAGGCTCGAGTAGCTGGAGAGCGAGTTTTGCCCCGATTGCAGCGACTCCTTCAGGGTCGAAAGCTCGCTCTGAATGCGGTCGGTGGATTCGTCGAGGAGCGACTTGCCGAAATGATGCGGCAGATAGGCGCGTGCGAGTGCGTCGAGCTCGTCCTCCGCGATGGGCTTGGCGAGGCGGGCGAACTTCTCCCGAAGCTCCGGATTGCTGCCGCCGATGATCTCGTACATGAGTTCGTAATTGACCGGTGAGGCATGGATCTCCAGCCGGTTCAGCGTGGCAAAGACGGTGTAGCAGAGTTCCTTGCGGCTCTGCTCGGCAAGCTGTTTCGGAGATGAATTCGCAATCGCCATAGTGCAGCGCCTTTCGCATAAAGCGTCACAGGCATTGCACCTGGGACGATGGTCGGACAGGTACGCGTGAGGCCGGGGCCTCGTATCGATATGCAGCAGCGAGGGGTATCGCGCCCGACTCCGCCATTCATGCGGTTTGATCGACGCGACCGCGTCCTGTCGAACAACCTAGAGTAAGCGAACGTTCATTAATGACCAGTAAATTAGCAAAGCAGTCCGGAGATGACGATCGGGGCCGGAAACGGGAATGGCTGCACATTCCCTCAACCGGTCCGGTCAGGGAAGATGCAGCAATTCAAGGTGCTACGCAGGAGAGGGGGGCGGCGCGGGCGCCGGTCGGGGCGCGGGTCAGCGCTTGTAAAGCGACCAGTCCTTGCGCTGGCCGCCCGCCTTGCTGTCCAGGAAGAAGACGACGGCTTCGTCGGCCTGCTCGGTGGCGGTTTCGAGCGCCGTTTCGGCATGCATGAAGAGGCTCGCCGCGGTATCGGCATCATAGGTCGTGCTGCACCCGAAATGCGCTGTGACGGCGGGCATGCCCGGCCGCTGGCCGCTGAAGGCGCGCAGGCAGTTCGCGCGGATGTGCTCGGCGATCCGCTGGATTTCCGCTTCGCTGGTGGTTCCGACGAGAATGCCGATCTGCGGCCGGTCTAGCCAGGCGGCGAAATCGGTGGCGTGGATGGTCTGCGAGACGACGGAACCGAGCCGCTGCAGGATCGCTTCCTTAAGCTTGATCAGCTCCTTCTTCTCGAAGGGTTCGAGCGCCAGCAGATTGCACAGAATGAGCGCCGCGCCGTCCGGATAGCGCTCGCCGCCGTAAAGCTCGGCGAGCTTGCGGTTGAAACCGCGCCGGTTGGCGAGATTGGTGGCCGCATGAGTGAACTTCGCCCGCTCGAACTCGTCAAGATCGCCGGTAATCGCGGTGACCGCCGAGATATGGGTCGAAACGTTTTCCAGCATTTCGTCGCTCTTCGAGCGTTGGATGTCGGTCGCCGCCCGGATCGCCTGCAGCTCGGACTGGATCCTCTGGGTGTCGCCCGGATCGATCGACGAGAAATTGCCGCTCGCCTGACCGAGCATGGTCGAATAGCTCGAAAGCGAATGGTGGCCCGACTGCAGCGACTCCTTCAAGGTGGAGAGTTCGCTTTGGATGCGGGTGGTCGACTCCTCGACCTTCGACTGGCCGAAATGGTGCGGCAGGTACATCCGCGCCAAGACGTCCAGATCCTCCTCGGTCACGTCGCGGCCGAGGCGGGCGAACTTCTCTCGCAGTTCCGGATTGTTGCCGCTGATGATTTCGCACATCAGCTCGTAATTGACCGGCGAGGCATCGATCTGCAACCGCTCCAGTGTGGCGAAGGCATTGTAATAGACGTCCCGGCGGATCTGCTGCGCGATGTGTTTCGGGGAAGGGCTCACGACAGCCATGGTGCGGCACCTTTCAAGAAAAACGTCTGATGCGGGACGGGGAGGGAACGCATGAAGCGGAAATCTCGGATCGGAAAACGGCGGCAAGGATCTTCGACCCCGCATGATGCGGACGGAACGATGCCTGATGCATCCGATCGAACGGCCGAAAGTAACTGGACGCACGTTAAAGGCGGGTGAAGGGAATAGGGAGAATGTTTGGGTTGTGGGCTTTTGCTAATGGCTGTCCTCAATCCTGCCCGACAGATGCGGGGGCGCGCGGCGTCTCCCCGTGCCCCTCCCGCGTCTCGACCGCTTCGCGCACGGGCGGCGGTGCAATTGTGCCGTGCTCTTTCAGCCCGGCGAACTTGTGGCCACGCTCGCGCAGCCACTGGAAGACGACATAGAGTGCGGGGATGATGAAAATGCCGAGGAGAGAGGCGGCGAGCATGCCTCCGGCGACACCCGTGCCGACGGCGCGGCGGCTAAGCATGCCGGCGCCTTCCGCCGTCACCAGCGGGATCAGCCCGACGATGAAGGCAAAGCTCGTCATCATCACCGCGCGGAAGCGGGTGCGCGCGCCCTCGACGGCGGCCTCGACGATGCCGGCACCCTTCTCCCGCCGGAATTTTGCGAATTCGACGATCAGGATCGCATTCTTCGACGCAAGCGCGATCAGCACGACAAGGCCGATCTGGGCGTAGATGTCGAAGGAGAGGCCGGCGATCAGCACCGAGACGAGGGCGCCCACGACGCCGACAGCGACGGACAAGAGCACCGGTATAGGGATGGTCCAGCTTTCATAAAGGGCAACCAGAAACAAATAGGCGAAGAGCACGGCGAGCGCCAGGATCACCGTCGTCTGGCCGGCGGCCTCAAGCTCCTGCAGCGCGGTGCCGGTCCACTCGTAGCTAAAGCCCGGCGGCAGCGTGGTGGCGGAAAGGGCGGCCATCGCTTGCAGCGCCTCGCCCGAGGAGACGCCGGGGGCGGGTTGGCCATTCAGCGTAATCGAGCGGTTGTTGTTGTAGCGCACCATCGTCTGCGGGCCGACGATATAGTCGACGCGCGCGACGGACGCGACCGGGACCATGCCGCCCGAAGCATTGCGCACGTGCAGGCGCTGGATGTCGTTGACGGAATCGCGGTCGGCCTCGGCCGCCTGGAGGTTCACCTTCCAGCTGCGGCCGAAAAGATTGAAGTCGTTAACATAATAGGAGCCGAGCGTGCCCTGCAGCGTCGCGAAAAGATCGCTGATCGAAACGCCGAGCGCCTGCACGCGGTCGCGGTCGATATCGAGATAAAGCTGCGGTGAACTTGCCGAATAGGTGGTGAAGGTTGGCCCGAGCTTCGGATCCTGGTTCGCGGCGACGATCAGCCCGCCTGCTGTCGCGGCGATGTCGGCCGGCGGGCGGCCCTGCAGGTCGAGCAACTGGTATTCGAAGCCGGAGCCGGTTCCGAGCCCGAGGATCGGCGGCAGGTTGAAGGCGAAGACCTGTGCCTCGCGGACGGTCATGCCCTTGGCCATGGCAGTCGCGACCGCGCTCTCGACCGAAGCCGAGATCGCCTCACGCTCGGCAAAGGGTTTCATGGTGACGACGGCGAAGGCGCTGTTCGACTTCGAAATGCCGTCGAGGAAGCTGTAGCCGGCGACGCTGGTCACGTCCTGCACGCCTTCGATGCCGCTGAGGAAGCTTTCCACCTGGCGCAGCGCCACATTGGTGCGGTTGTAGGAGGCGCCTTCGGGCAGGCGGACTTCCGTGAAGAACATGCCCTGATCTTCGCTCGGCAGGAAGCCGGTCGGCACGATGCGGAACAACCAGCCCGCGGCGCCGATCGCGACCGCGATCAGAACGAGGCCGATGATGGCGCGCCGCGCGATCTTTTCCGCGACGTAGACATAGCCGTCGCGGCCGTTGTCGATGCGGCGCGATAGCCAGCCGAGAACGCCGCGCTTCTCGCCGTGGTGCGGCTTCAACAGGATCGAGCAGAGCGCCGGGCTCAAGGTCAGCGCATTGATGGCGGATATCACCATCGATACCGAGACGGCGACCGCAAACTGCTGGAAGAGCTGGCCGCTCAAGCCAGGGATGAAGGCGACGGGAACGAAGACCGAAAGCAGCACAAGGGTGATGGCGACGATCGCGCCGGTGATCTCGCCCATCGCCAAGCGCGCGGCCTGCGGCGCCTGCATGCCGGGATTTTCCTCCATCACCCGCTCGATGTTTTCGACGACCACGATCGCGTCGTCGACAACGATGCCGATTGCGAGCACCAGCGCCAGCAGCGACACGGTATTGAGCGAGAAGCCCATGGCGAGGATCACCGCGAAGGTGCCGATGAGGGCCACCGGCACGGCGACGAGCGGAACCAGCGTCGCGCGCCAATTGCCGAGGAAGAGGAAGACGACGATGATGACAAGCACGAAGGCCTCGACCAGCGTTTCCACGACATTCTCGACGCTCGCCTCGACGAATTCGGAGGTGTCATAGGAAATCTTATAGGTGAGACCTTCCGGGAAGGCTTGCGCCAGGCGGTCGAGCGCGGCCCTGACGCCCTCGGCGGCCTGAAGCGCGTTGGCGCCCGGCGCGAGGTAGGTGCCGATCATCGCTACCGGCTTGCCATTGAAGCGGGCGCTCGAATCGGAGCTCGCCGCGCCGAGCTCCACTTTCGCGACGTCGCGGACGCGCACGAAGGAGCCGTCGGGCTCGGCGCGCAGCACGACGTTTTCGAACTCAGCCGGATCGGTGAGCCGTCCCTGGGTCTGGAGGTTCAGCTGGAAGAGAGGATCGTTTGTCATCGGCTGGGCGCCGATGCGGCCGATCGCCGCCTGGATATTCTGCGCCTTCAGCGCATTGATCACGTCCGTCGGCGTCATGCCGAGGCTCGTCAGCCGGTCAATGTCGAGCACGACCCGCATCGAATAATCCTGCGCGCCGAAGAGCGAGGCGTCGCCAACGCCCGGCACGCGCTTGATCGTGTCCATCACGTTGATGGTGGCGTAGTTCGACAGGAACAGGTTGTCGAAGTTGGTGTTCTCGCCCTCACCATAGATGGCGATCACCTGCATCAGCGCGGAAGACCTCTTGCGCACGCTGACGCCGGTCTGCCGGACTTCGGACGGCAGCCTCGCCTCGGCGAGCGAGACGCGGTTCTGCACGTTGACGGTGGCGATGTCAGGGTCCGTGCCGACTGCAAAGGTCACCGTCAGCGTGTAGGAGCCGTCGGCGCCGCTCGTCGATTTCATGTAGAGCATGTCGTCGACGCCGACGATCTGGCTTTCGATCGGTTGCGCCACCGTCGACTCGACCACTTCGGCGCCGGCGCCCGGATAGCTCGCGGTCACGCTCACCTGCGGCGGCACGATATCGGGGAACTGCGCGACCGGCAGTGCGGTGAGCGCGATCAGCCCCGCGAGCGTCAAGACGATGGAGATGACCGCGGCGAAGCGGGGACGATCGATGAAGATCTCGGAGATCATGGCTCAGCCGCCTGTTGCCAGTGCGGCATCGACGACGATGCCTGGCCTGACCTTGCCGACGCCGTCGGTGATCACCCGTTCGCCCTCCTTCAAGCCCTTGGCGATGACTGCCTGGCCGCGGGTGGTACGCTGGACGTCGACACGGCGAAGCTCGACCTTCGAGTCGTCCCCGACCACCATGACGAAGGCGCCCTGCTGGTCGCGCTGGATGGCCTGCTGGGGAACCGCGAGCACCTCCTGCTTGTCGGTCGCCTCGAGCGTCACGCGCACCAGCGTGCCGTCAAGCAGCAGCGCATTGGGGTTCGGAAACTCGGCCCTGACCGTGATCGTGTCGGTGCCCGCCGCGACGTTGCTGGAGACGAAGTTGATCCTGCCCTTGTCCGGGTAGGTGGTGCCGTCCGGCAGCAAAAGCTCGACATTGGCATCGCGGCCGACTTCGCCTCGAAGGGCCCGCTGGCGATATTCGAGAAAGATGGCGGTCGAGACCGGGAATTCGACATTGATCGGATCGAGCCGCGTCAATGTTACCAGCGCGCCGGAGTCCGGACCGACCAGCGCCCCGACATCGACGGAGGAAAGGCCGAGGACGCCTTCGAATGGCGCGACGATCCGGGTATAGGAAAGATTGAGCTCGGCCGCCTGCTTGCTGCCGGTGAGGCGGACGATATCCGCTTCGGCCTTTTTCACCTGCGCATTGGCGGTATCGACCGTTGCCTGCGCGACCGTGTTGCTGGAGATCAGCCGCTGCGCGCGGTCGCGCTCGAGCACGGCAAGGTCGCGGGCTGCCTCGGCGGCCTCGATCGAGCCTTGGATCTCCTGGATGGCGGCGCGATAGGTGCCGTCCTCGACCTCATAGAGCGAGGTGCCGGCGGTGACCTTATCACCTTCCGTGAAGTTGACCTTCTCCAGGAAGCCGGAAACGCGCGCGCGAATATCGACCCTCTGGATCGCCACGACCCTGCCGGTGAAATCCGCGCTTTCGCGCAGATCCATGATCGCGGCCGGCGCCACGACCACGGCGGGCGCCGGTGCCTGCTGGGCGAAGGCGGTTGGCGATGGAATTGCGACAAATAAGCCCGATGAAAGGGCGGCAGCCAGGATCCTCGAACCACGCATGCAACGTCCTCCTATGAACGAAACAGCTTGAGGCGGCCCTTATTCTCCGCTGGAGTATTGAAACCAGAGCATTTTCGCCGTGGCAAGTCACGCAACTTCAGATTGATCCGTTTTTGACAGTTTCATTGCATCTGGAGCCGAGGCGTCGGGCCGGACCGAACCCATCCAGGCGAGGACGAGATCGTAGAAGACGCCGAGCACGATTGGACCGAGGAAGAGGCCGATCAGCCCATAGGAGAGGGTGCCGCCGATCACGCCGGCGAGGATGACGAGCATCGGCGTCTTCAGCCCGCGGGCGACCAGCATCGGCTTCAACACGTTGTCGATCAGCCCGATCAGCACGAGGATCAGCGTCAGGCCGAGGGCGGCGCGGGTCTCCATGGACATCCACGCCCAGATGGCGACCGGCAGCAGCACCGGGGCCGGGCCGATCTGGATGATGCAGAAGATGAGGACGGCGAAGGCGAGCACGCTTGCCGCGGGAATGCCGAAGAGCGAGAAGGCGAGACCGGCAAGCAGCGCCTGCAGCAACGCCACGCCGATCACCCCGCGCGCGACATTGCGGATCGTTGCGGCGGCGAGATCGACGAAGCCGACGCCGCGCTCGCCGGCGACCCGCCGGCCGAAAAGTTTTAGGCCTTCGCCGAGCCGCGGGCCGGGGCGGAAGAGAAAGCCGGCGATGATGACCGAAACGATGAAGCCGATGAGGTCCATGCCGATGCGGGCGATCTTGCTAAGCACCGTGCCGCCCGTCTGCAGCAGCGAGGGTGCAAGGCGCTGCAGCGTCGCTTCGAGATTGCCCGAGACCTGGACCCAGGCGGTGTGAAGCCATTCGCCGATCAGCGGCCAGTCACGCACAGCATCCGGCGGCGCCGGGACGGCGAGGGTTCCCGTCGACAGTTTTGCAAGAAGCGCCTGCACGGCTTCGGCGAAGCTCAGCGCGATTGCCGCCAGGGGGCCGGCGATCACCAGCAGGGCGAGAGCCGTGAGCGCCGCCGCCGCAAGGCGCGGCCGGCCGCCGAAGAGGACGGTAAGCGCCTTGAACAGCGGATAGAGCGCAACGGCGAGAATGCCGGCCCAGACGGCAATGAGCGCGAATGGCGCGACGAGGGTCAGCGACAAGTAGGCGAAAAGCGCGAGCACCCCAAGCCGCAGGAATTCGGTGACCCGCGGCTCGATCGACGCCGGGCTCTCCCGGCTACTTGCGCCGGCCTCCGTTTTAACCGGAGTTTGCACATCGTCCATGCGACTTCCCTCCGGGGCGAGAAACGCCCGCCGCCGTGCGCCCCCGCAACGGCCGGCTGGCCGCGTGATCCGGGTCTTTGAACTTAGGCAAATTCCGGACGGAAAACCGTTAGACACTTTTCCTGGGATTGCTCCAAGTCCGAGCGAGGGACGGGATCAGGCGGCAAGCGGAGTGTACAGCGGGGGCGGGGTGGGGGAAAGGCGCGACTGCTTCCGGCAGCGCATTCGCTCAGGCGAGTGGCTGCGGCAAACCAAGTTCGAACAGCGCTTTATGCGCCTGCGACAACTTCTTCTACTTCGAACGAAGCGTGAGCGTCCCATCCGTTTTTCAGGGCGGCGTCAACCTCGCAGATCAGGCCTGCAGGATGGTAGGTGATCTTTACCGTGCCATTCAATTCCGCCGCCAGCAGGCTCTCGATGAGCCGCGAACCGAATCCCTTGCGCGAAGGCTCGCCTACGGCTGGTCCGTCCTTCTCCTGCCAGAGCAGCTTCAGTTTGGTAGGCGCATCACCCTCAAGTGACCAGGTGATTGAAACGCGGCCGGTTTCCACCGAGAGAGCGCCGTATTTGGCGGCATTCGTAGCGAGCTCGTGAAATGCCAGCGAAATCGACACCACTGCCCTCGGCAACAGTTCAATCGAGGGGCCGGAGATTTCGAACCTGTCCCTCGGGTATGGCGAAAGGGACTGTTCTATGACGGCCCTGAGATCGGCCTGTTCCCAGTTTCCGTGGTTCAGGAGGTCGTGTGCTCTTGCCATCGAAACCAGGCGCGCTTCGAAAACATCCACGTCTTGTCTGTTCACTTTGTCGCGGCCAAGCGTCTGGCGGGCGATTGCCATGACGGTTGCAAACAGATTCTTCACACGATGGTTCAGTTCGCCGACCAGCACCGCATGGAGACGCTCAGCCTCCTTCCGCGCCGTAATGTCATGAGCGATCTTCGAAGCTCCAATAATTCGGCCATAGACGTCAAAGATCGGTGAGACGCTAAGCAGGACGTCGACAAGCCGCCCATCCCTGCGGCGCCGCTTCGTCTCATATGGCTCGACTTTCAGGCCCGCACTGACCTGCCTCAGAATGGCGGGCTCTTCCTCGACGCGATCATCCGGAACCAGCATCAGGACCGAGCGCCCGACCGCCTCTTCCGCCGAATAGCCGTAAAGCTTCTCAGCTCCGGCATTCCAGCTTGTTATCCTCATGTTCAGATCAGTGCCGAGAATGGCGTCATTGGACGAGGCGATGATCGCGGCTAGCCGACGCTCCATCTCCTGCGCAAGCTTGCGTTCGGTGATGTCCACGACGACGGCGGCGGCTTTTCGTATGCCACCGTCCTCATCACGAAGCGCGGAAACCGAGTTTGCCACCCATACGAGGCTTCCGTCCTTGCGAACGTAGCGCTTCTCGATCTCGAAGCTCTGCCCGGTTTGCACCATAGTCTCGAACAAGCGGATTTCATCCGAGGGGTCGCCGGCAAAAGTCAAATCCTGCAACCGCATTGTCAGCAGCTCAGCTTCACTGTAGCCGACAATCTGACAGAAGCGCTTGTTGGCAAGAAGTATGCGCCCGGTGAGATCCGACTGAAAGATCCCGGCGGCGGAGTGCGAGAAAATCGCGCGGAGTTGCTCCTCGCTCTTCCGCAGCGCAGTTTCGAAACGCACGCGTTCGGTCGTCTCGTTCACAATGCAGAGGACGCCGCGGACTCTCGTCGTTTCATCGCGAATAGGCGAGTAGGAAATGTCGAAGTAGACTGTCTCGGGATATCCGTGGCGTTCGATATAGAACGGACGATCTTTCGCAACCACCGTCTCGCCATGATCGAGCACACGCCTCAAGAGCGGCTCGAGATCGCTCCACAGTTCGCCCCAGCTCTCATGCGCCGGCCGACCAAGTGCGTGAGGATGCTTGCTTCCGATTGTGCGTGCATATGCATCGTTATAGAGAGCGACGAAATCCTCGCCCCAGAAGATAACGATCTCGGCCTGCGACGGTAGCATGATGTCCACTGCCGACTTCAGACAGTGGGGCCAAGCATCTATCGAACCGAGACTGCTGTCTTGCCAGTCGTGGGCCTGGATGAGACTTGCCATCTCGCCCGTTCTGGAAAACGCTTCGCTGATCAGCAGGGTTTTGTTCCCTCTTTGGAATGGCTCAGACAGTCCATCGGTTTAATCTGCAAACGTCAATAGGCCACGCGCAGGATAACGCTTCCGCGGCAAAGTTTTTCTTACTGACGGCGCAAGTGCGACCGCGGAGGGCAGGGTGAGATCTGGCGGCGGGGGACATGCCGCGGCAGCGGTAAGATGCCGCCTGGCCCGTAGCGTCCAGAAGGCGAGCGCCGATTATCGGGAAAGCTGCGACGCCTACTGGACGTTTCCTTAAATCGTGGCCCGATCCACGGATATGCAGGAATTCAAATTGAAGGGTCCTTTGCGCGTCTGAGATGACGCGCGGCGCCTCGTGAGGCGCGCGACGTCATTCCCGCGGCTTCTATCTCCGCATCATTTTTCGTGTCTCCGGCGCAAGGACGAGCCCTTTTTTGCCAGTACCTGCTAGCGGGAGCGGGCCACCTTCTTGGGTCCGGGCAGCAGGCCCTCGCGCTGGAGCTTCTTGCGGGCCAGCTTGCGGGTGCGGCGTACGGCTTCCGCCTTTTCGCGCGCGCGCTTTTCGGACGGTTTTTCGTAGGCGCTGCGCGCCTTCATTTCGCGGAAAATGCCCTCGCGCTGCATCTTCTTCTTCAGAACGCGAAGGGCTTGCTCGATATTGTTGTCCCTGACGAGTACTTGCAAACTGTATCCTTCCTTTCAACGGCTGGTGCCGTGTTTATCGGGGCCTCTCGGCGCCGAGAACGTCCGGAGGCAAAACAAAAAGGCCGGGCGTTACCCCGACCTCTTCCTGTCATTGGCGCCACTGCCAGTACATCCGTGGTCAGCGGCGGCGAATGACAAATTACGCGGCGCGCAGGTTGTCGGCCGAGCTCTTGCCGGACCGCTTGTCCTGCACGATGTCGTAGGTGACCTTCTGGCCCTCGACGAGCGAACGCATGCCGGCGCGTTCAACGGCAGAAATATGCACGAACACATCCGTCGTGCCGTCGTCGGGCTGGATGAAACCAAAACCCTTGGTGCTGTTGAACCACTTTACGGTGCCTGAATTCATAACGATTTCCTTTCAATCGTTGGAGTTCCCGGACGAATATTCATCCGAATTGATCGATATTTGAGAGGAAATCTGTCGAGCGCGTCGGCGCTGAGGCAAAGGTCACAAGCAATGTTCGACAGGTCTTATATAGACGCTATTGCCGAATATGCAATGGACAGGCGGAATTTAATCGGGAAAGAGGACTTTAGAGGATGCGGAAATACGATCGAGCCAGACTGGAAGCCAGGATAATATTCGGAAGACCACCGGCACGCCGGCCGAGGTGTAGGCAGCGGTTTGGGAGTGGGGTGCAGACGAGCTAACCGGGCCGGCCGAGCACGTCGAGGAGCCAGACCAGACCGGTGTCCATCAGCGCCGCCTTCGGCACGACCGCTTGGACGCTCGGGCTGCCGAGGCCTAGCGGCAGCTTTGTGGTGGCGACGGCGAAGCGCTCCGCATGCATCGCGACGAAGCGCTTCGGCAGGACGCAGATCAGCTGCGTCTTGCTGACGAGATCGAGCGCCAGCAAAAAATTCGGCACGGCCAAGGCTACGCGGCGAGAAAGGCCGCGGCTTTCGAGCAGCTCGTCGACAAGGCCCCGGGGGTCGCCTCTCGGGGCGACAAGCAGGTGCTGCATGCGGCAATAGTTCTCGAGCGTCGGGTGTTTGAGGAAGGGATGGCCGCTCCGCGCCGCGACCACGAACTCTTCCTCGTAAAGCGGCTGTGCGGCGAAGCGGGCCGGCAGCTCGTAAAAAGGGGCGATCGCCACATCGATCAGCCGCCCATCGAGATCGGAAAGCGCCGTCTCCATTTGCATGTGACGCACGACGAGATCTATGCCCGGCGCGTTGCGGGCGATCTCGTCGAGCAGCGGCGGCAGGAAAACCGAGAAGCCATCGGCCGTGCCGATCGTGAAGCGGCGACTGGCGCGCGCCGGATCGAAGGGCTCGGCCGTGGAGATGACGCTTCTCACCCGCGCGAGAATATCGGCTATCGGCGTCGCCAGTTCCTTGGCGCGATCGGTCGGCACCACGCCCTTCGGAGTCTTCAGGAAGAGCGGATCATTGAGCAGCCGCCGCAAGCGGCCGAGACCGTGGCTGACGGCCGAGGCGGAGAGGTTCAGCCTTTCGGCGGCGCGGCCGACATTCCCTTCGTCAAGCACTGTTTCGAAGAGCACCAGCAGGTTGAGATCGGCGCGCGACAGGTCGATTTCATTCAGCATAATGCTGAAATCATATCACTTCATTCAGTATCCACAAAGTCGTAGGTCTTTCGGCGGGGCCCGTGCGGTCTCCCAACCAGCTGGAGGACGAAATGAGCGACTTCATCGGGTATATCGAAAGCCTGGCGCTGCGCAGCTTGCAGCCAGCGGAGGGGCAGGGCCAGCCAGCGGCGCGTGCGGATCCGGCCGTCAACGCGCGGCTGCGCGAGGCGCTCGCCGGCGAGGCGCTTGTCGGCGAGGATAGGGCGGCGGCAGTCATCGGCTTCTGGCGCGACGCGGGGCCGACACGTTGGTTTGCCAAGGAGCCGGAGTTCGATCGCGCCTTTCGCGAGCGCTTCCTCGCAAGCCACGAGGCGGCGGCCCGCGGCGAATTCTTGCATTGGACGGTCTCGCCGGAGAGGACGCTGGCGCTCCTTCTTCTCCTCGATCAATTCCCCCGCAACGCGTTTCGCGGCACGCCGCGCATGTATGAGACCGACGCCCTGGCTCTTGGCATCGCACGCGCCGCCGTGGACGCGGGCTACGATCTCACGGGGCCGGCCGACCTGCAGCTCTTCTTCTATCTTCCGTTCGGCCATTCGGAAGAGCTTGTCGACCAGGAGCGCTCCGTCGAACTTGCCAGCCGTCTCGGGGAGCCGAGTCTTTCCCACGCTATAGGCCACCGCGAAATCGTCCGCCGCTTCGGCCGCTTCCCGCACCGGAACGGGATTCTCGGGCGGACGATGACGGAAGAGGAGCAGCGGTTTCTCGACGCGGGTGGGTTTGCGGGGTGAGAGGGGGCGACGGGCGGACCCCTCCTGCATGTTTCCTTAAGTCGTAGCCGATTTAAGGATAAAAACATGCAGCAATTCAAAGTGCTACAGCGTCCTTTACGCGTCTGATAAGACGCGCGGCGCTGTAGTATAGGCGATTCTCCTCCGACGACGTGAGCTTCGATGTCGTTGTTTTCAACTCAGCGAGCTACCGCATCTGAGGCAGGAAACAAAAGCCTCGGGTTACCCCAACGTCTTCCTGTCATTCGCTTGGCGCCGCTGCCAGTCCAGCTGTAGTCAGCGGCGTGTGCTCCGCCCGATCAGTTCCCGGTAATGCGGAAAGATGTGATCCGCGCTGAGCGGAGCGAGCGCCACCCCGCCGGCATCAAAGGGCGACACCCATTTCACTTCCTCGATTTCGGCCGCGGGGTGAAAGTGAACCTGTTCGGTCCTGACGAGGAAGACATCCGCATGGACGCGGTGTCCCGGCTCATTGGATGCTTCGGCGCTGAACTCACCCAAGGCCTCGAAGGACGCGGGCTCGACGTCAAGGTCGATCTCTTCCCTGAGCTCCCGCGCCAAGGCCGCATCCGGCGTTTCGCCGGGGCCGATCTTCCCGCCCGGCTGCATGAAGGCGCTCGCCCCGCGCTTGCGCACGAGGAGCGTTTGGCCGTCGGGGCGGATCAAAAGGGCGGCGGCGATGCGGATTGTGGTCAATTTGCTCACCTTGGTGGCGAAGACGGAGCTGAATCGCGCGTGGCACAATAGGGTCAAATAGGCGAGGCCAACTGTGCTTCAGGGCGCCCGGCGGGTGATACTGTAAAGTTGGCATACGAGGCGTTTGACAGCATTGCAGCCTTTGTCCTATTTCGCCGCCTGAAGATGCGTGTGGAGGTATTTTAATAGTAGCCTTTGGATCGCGCCTGTCGGGAACACATCAGCGGGATCATCTGTGCCGTGAAACACGCCATCTCGAGATTTCTTAAGCCTTCGAAATTCAGTGTCGTCGTCCGCCGCATTCTCCGGATGGAGTATGGTGGCGATGATTAGGAATTTGTCCGCCAATCGATATTTATCGCTCATCACCTCGACCAACCGATCGACCACAGGCTTTGCGGCCGATGGAACTCCCGCCTCCATGATCTCGCGCCACCGGGCGTCGTAAGTCGATTTGAACACCGATTGGACAAATATCTCCAGAGCGTTCCACCCGTCCAAATAGGCTTGGAGGGGGTCGGACGTGTTGTTAATAGATGATGTCAGCAATGCAATTGGACGTCGCAACTTGGTGTCGTCCAAGATTTTTGCCGCCAGGCTGCCCGCGACGTCTAACAGATCAGCCGGAGGCAACGATGCGACCGATAGCATGGCGCTTCCGATTTTGAATGAGAGCGCATACAAAGGCTTAGCGTCATTCGTCGTTAGGAAGATCACAGACCCGATCTCCTCGCACCTCAAGTCAGCATTCGACGGAAGACGCAATGCCAGTCCTGTGAGGAGCGCGTCGATTGTCGGTCGATAAGTTTTATGAACCGCTTCTTTGTCGAGACCATCTATCGCGACCTCAAAATCCGCTCCATCGCGACGAGCTTCGAATTTCGGCTCAGGCGCATCCGTCACTGCTAATGCGATCAAGTAGCAGCCTGGCCGTTGGTTTTTCGCTCGACGCGCCTTGGCGGCCCCGATTTCACTAACAAGCCGCTCGTCCAGAGAACCATCTTCTTCGCCCTTGAACAGCCCCTTCAGCAGCCCGTTAGCGAGTGCTCGGGATTTGTCGATGTGAACGAAATACGGCTCCGGGTCTGCGGTCAGTAAGAAGTCCATTGGAGGATCGCCGAGCCTTGAGATCGGGGGTTCCGCTGGTAGCTTGCTGACGCCCAAAAGCTTCCAAACCTTTATGTAGTCGAGCCGCATAGGGATCCTCCTCCATCGAATGTCAGAAAGAATGATCAAGCTCAAGCATGATCGAAATCTAGCTCAAACCCGAGAAGAGAGTGGCCGCTTTGGGTCGGATCGCGACCTTCGCGGCTTCCAGTAGCAAGGTCCGCATTGGCCCCAAGCGGACTCTCGCTCAATCCAACACCTTCTAAAGGATTAGCCTAAAGGATTAGCGCATCGGCTTCTCCCAGAAAGGTCTGTTTAGGCCAGACTGCCGCATGGGTCTTGATTTCTGCTAGGCTTGGAGTTTAGGCAGTTTCAAAATTGACGACGCCGACGATCACGAGATGTTGCGTTCTGCAGAAATATCGACTTTAGGGATGTTGTTCGTTTGTAAGTTCCAATACCCGCGGCCAAGGCTTGGAGGCAGGAATGAGAGTATCCGCGATCACCTTGGATAACTTCCGAGGAATTCCACATCTTAACGTGACGCTTGATCCACGCATGACGATCATCGTCGGACGAAATGGACTGGGTAAATCGTCGATACTCGATGCATTGGCTTTAATGCTTTTTCAACTTCACAGTACATGGTATCGCGAGAGAGTTAAGCCATCTTTCCCGCCGGGTGTAATTAAGCTGAGCGATAGAAGAATTGGTCAGGATGATTACGAATTACAGTTAGAATTCATTCTTGAGGATGCTATTGGCTCAGAAGTACCATTGCGACTTGATTTGCGACTTAGTGAAGAGTTGCATTTTAGAGGGGAGAAGGGGACTTTTGAACAAGTTCGGAACTTTGTTTTGAATCAGACTTTTTCTTCGGAAAAGGATGTTCTTCTCCTATACTATAGGCAAGATCGCGGGTTTGATGACGATAGAAACTTAGGCATTCGCCGAGGAGCTGATCCGACGACCTCCCTCTTCGGTCCCCTCAGGGCAATTTCTCAGTTGGAAAGTTGGTGGGATAAACGAGATGCTGAAGAAGCGCGCCGTGTCCGGGATGTTGATCGAAACTACCGTGATCCACAGCTCCAAGCCGTTCGTGATCTGATCAAGGAAATTGACGGGTTTGTTGGACTGGAATACTCATCTACTGGGGACCCCGAGGGGTTGTATTTTCGAAGGCAGGACGGAGCAAGAATTCACGTCAGCTCGTTGTCTACCGGTGAGAGGTCATTCATTATATTACTTGCTGACCTTGCTCGACGCCTCCAACTTTCTAAGCCAGAGGCTACAATCGACCAAATAGCCGGGGTCATTTTGATCGACGAGATTGAACTTAATCTTCACCCCTCATGGCAAAGCAAGATCATTGCGACGCTTGCTCGTGTTTTTAAGTCTTGCCAGTTCATCGTCACGACCCACTCCCCACAGGTAATTTCTTCTGTTGAAAGCCACCACGTTCGCATGCTGACGCGGAATGGCCATGACATCGAGGTCAGTCAACCGCTTAGAACAAAAGGGCAGACGAGCAACTACCTTTTAGAGGGCGTTTTTGAGTCTCACGAGCGATATCCAGAAATTGATAGGCTCATAGATTCTTTCAATGTAGCGGTTGATGAGAAAGACGAAGCGAAGGCCACTCGTTTGCTTGAAATGATTTTGTCTGAAGTCGAGGGCGATCCTCCGGAACTGCTGGTACTCCGTAAGCGGTTGAAAGCGCTGCGCGCTCCGGCATGAAGGGCAGTCGAAAAGGTCCTACTCCTCCAACGCTACTGGCTTGGCTGGATGACGCTAGTCCAGATTGGCAGCCAGCTTATCCGTTTGACCGTAAGGACGTGAGGGATGAGGTTAGATCATGCCTGTTCGTTGAGCAGCGTGGTTTATGCGTATATTGCGGACGCCGCCTCGACTTGGCTCGACCCGGAGAAACTTACCACATAGAACATTTCCGTCCTCAAAGGCATTACAACGCTCTCTCGACCACGTATTCGAACCTTTTTCTGAGTTGTGGTCAGAAAGATGAACATGGCAAGCCTTCGCAGACGTGTGGGGCGAAAAAAGCCGATTGGTTCGATGAGGACCAGCACGTTCACCCAACGTATCCGAATTGCACTCAAAGATTTCGCTTGATGCTGAATGGTTCTATCGAGCCGACGATTGACGGCGACGGTGGAGCCTTAAATATGATCAAACATCTGCGACTTGACCATCCCGAATTAGTGAAAGATCGCAGCGACGTACTTATGCTGATCGATGGCGGCTATCTGGACGAGTCAGACTTCTGGGACGCTGGTGAGCAATTGGCTCAAAGTTATGCCCATTTAGTCTTTCAGCACGTCGGTCGATTACTGCCATAGGACGATGGAGTGTCGATGACCGCAATGGCGCAAAGCTGACTTTGACTCTCTACCCCCTGTCACACCCCTGTAAAACACCCGCTCTATCCCTCGGCGCCATCTTTCACCCACCGAGGGCAAACCCATGAAAACGCTTCTCTCCGCTGTCACCGCCGCGCTCATCGCTGGCCTCATGTCCACCGCGGCCTATGCCGAAAGCCTGGTGCTTTACACCAGCCAGCCTAACGAGGATGCGCAGGCGACGGTGGATGCGTTCAAGGCGGCGAACCCGGGCGTCGAGGTCGAGTGGGTGCGCGAGGGGACGACGAAGATCATGGCCAAGCTGATGGCGGAGATCGAGGCGGGCAATCCGGTGGCGGACGTGCTCTTGATCGCCGACACGGTGACGATGCAGCGGCTGAAGGAGGGCGGGCATCTGCTGCCTTACAAGTCGCCTGAGGCGGCGGGCTATGATGCCGCGCTTTATGATGCGGACGGCGCCTATTACTCGACCAAGATGATCACGACAGGCATCGTCTACAACACCTCTGCCGCGATGAAGCCGGAAGGCTGGCAGGATCTCGTGAAGCCCGAGGCGAAGGGCCTCGTCACCATGCCGAGCCCGCTTACCTCTGGTGCTGCGCTGATCCATGCCGAGACGCTCGCCGCCATTCCCGGCCTCGGCTGGGACTATTACACGGCGCTTGCCGAAAACGGCGCGACGGCCGCCGGCGGCAATGGCGGCGTGTTGAAGGCGGTTGCGACCGGCGAGAAGGCCTATGGCATGCTCGTCGATTTCATGGCGATCCGCGAGAAGGCCAAGGGCGCGCCGGTGGAATTCGTCTTCCCGGCCGAGGGCGTTTCCGCCGTCACCGAGCCGGTCGGCATCCTGCAGACCGCAAAGAACGTCGATGCCGCGAAGAAGTTCGTCGACTTCCTCATCTCCGAGGAAGGCCAGAAGGTTGCGGTGAAGATGGGCTATATCCCGGCCCGCAACGGCGTGGCGCTGCCGGAAGGCTATCCGGCCCGCGAGACGATCAAGGTGCTGCCGGTCGATGCCGCCGCGGCGGTCAAGAATTCGGAAAGTGACCTCAAGACTTTCTCCGGCATTTTCGGGACGAACTGATCGCCTCATGACGCGAGCGGACGAGATCGCCCGCAGCCGGCGCGCGAGCGCTCCGGTGGAATCTGACGCGGAAGGCGGCTCCGGGCTGAAACTCCCGGGGCCGCCTCGACGCCTTCTGTCGCGGGCGCGGCGCTTTGGCCCATTGCGGTTTCTCTTCGGCGGCGGGGAGGCGGCGGAAAGCCGGCCTCCCCAAACGGCTCCCGCAAAACTGCCCGGCGAACTGACGCGCGCGTTACGCGGCGTCAAGTTGCCGGCGATGCCTCACGTTACGGAAGATTCTTCCCGCAAGGCGATGCCGCCGCATGGCGCCGGGGCAGGGCGGGGCTTCCGCGCGCGCAAGCGGCGGGTGGCGTCTGGCGAGCCGGCCTGGCTGCTGCCCTTCGTGCTTTGTGCGGTGCTCTTGCTCTCGGTGCTGCCGCTTGCCCGCTTGGGCGTTGCGGGCTTGAGCGGGCTTGTCGGCGGTGAGGCGGCGCGGCTGATCTTCGAGGCGGCGACCTTTGCGGCACTCCGCAACACACTTGTCACCGCCACGGGCGGCATGGTCGTCTCGCTCGCCCTCGGTTCGCTCTTCGCCTTCGCGGTGGCGCTCACCGACATCAGGGGCAAGCTGGTCTTAAGCTTCGCCTTCATGCTGCCGATGATGATCCCGCCGCAGGTGACCGCGCTTGCCTGGGTGGAGATGTCGGGGCCGGCAAGCCCGCTTTTGAAGACGCTGGGGCTCGCGCCGCCGCTCGGCAGTCCGCAGCCGCTCTATTCGCTTTCCGGCATCGCGCTTCTTTTGGGCGTGCAGCATGCGCCGCTCGTCTTCCTGGCGCTCAAAGCCGGGCTCGCCGCAAGCCCGCGCGACGGCATCGAGGCGGCGCGGCTTGCGGGCGCGGGGCCGTTCCGCGTCTTCCGTGATATCGTGTTGCCGCTGGCTACTCCGGGGCTGATTGCCGGCGGGGCGATCGCCTTCGTCTCCGGCATCGGCAATTTCGGCATTCCGGCGATCCTCGGCATTCCCGCCGGGATCGAGACGCTACCGACGCTGATCTTCAGCCGGCTCGCAAGTTTCGGCGCCGACACCTTCGGCGAGGTCGCGCTGATCTCGACGCTGATCGCGGCGATCTCCGCAGGCGGGCTCATCGTGCAGCAGCGGGCGCTCTCCGGCCGCGATTATCGCCTGATCGGCCATTCCGGCGTGCGCGCCGCCTTCGCGCTCGGGCGCTTTCGCATCGCTCTCGAGGCGCTGCTGTGGGCCGTGCTGGCGCTGGTGCTGGTCGCGCCGCTGCTCGCGCTCGTCGCAAGCTCGCTGGTGCCGGCCTATGGCGTGCCGCTCAATTTCAAGACCGTATCGCTCAGCGCCTATGGCGAAATCCTCTTCCGCCAATCGATCACGCTGACGGCGCTCAAAAATTCTCTCTTCCTCGCCTCGGCCGCCGCCCTCGGTCTGCTCGTCGTCACCGTGCCGGCCGCGTATCTCATGACGCGGCGGAACGGAGCGCTTGCCAACCTCATCGCGATCCTGATCGAGGTTCCCTATGCGCTGCCCGGCATCGTCCTCGCCGTCGCCTTCATCCTCACCTTCGCCGCACCGCTGCCGGTCGTCGGCGTCTCCCTCTACGGCACGATCTGGATCATCCTTGCCGCCTATTTCTCCTCCTTCCTCGCCGTCAGCCTGAAGCCGGTGCTGAGCGCGTTTCTCCAGTTAGACCCCTCGCTCGAGGAGGCGGCGCGGCTTGCCGGGGCGGGCTTTTCCCGCCGCATGCGCGACGTGCTGCTGCCGCTGATTGCGCCGGCGGCCGGGGCGTCTGTCATCCTCGTCTTCCTGATCGCGGCGAACGAGTTGACGGTTTCGGCGCTGCTTTGGTCGGCGGGGACGCAGACGCTCGGCGTCGCGATCTTCAATCTCGATGACAGCGGCTCGTCCGATCTCGCCTCGGCGCTCTCGGTGCTCGTCGTGGTCCTGGTGATCGCGCTGATGGCGGCGCTCGAATTTTTCGCAAAGTACCTGCCGGAGGGCGTGCTGCCATGGCGCAACTGATCCTCAATCATCTCACCAAGGATTTCGGTGGTGGCCGGCCGGCGGTGGCGGACGTCTCACTGTCGCTGCGCAGACAGGCCTTCCTCGCGCTCCTCGGCCCCTCCGGCTGCGGCAAGACGACGGTGCTCCGCATGATCGCCGGCTTCGAGCAGCCGAGCGACGGCTCGATCTTCTATGGCGGGCGGCGGCTTTCGGATGCCGAGCGCGCGCTGCCGCCGGAAAAGCGCAACATGGCGATGGTGTTCCAGTCCTACGCGCTCTGGCCGCACATGACCGTCGCGGAGAATGTCGGCTATCCCTTGAAGGTGAGGGGCATTTCCGGTGCCGCCTGGCAGAAGCTCGTGGGCGATGCGCTGTCACTCGTCAAACTCACCGACTTTGCCGAGCGTCGGCCGTCGGCGCTTTCCGGCGGCCAGCGCCAGCGGGTGGCGCTCGCCCGCTGCCTCGTCACCCAGCCGGATGTCGTGCTGCTCGACGAGCCGCTCGCCAATCTCGACCAGCATCTGAGGAAAGCGATGGAGGAGACGTTCCGCGCCTTCCACGAGCGCTCCGGCGCCACCATGGTCTATGTCACCCACGACCAGGCCGAGGCGATGGCGCTCGCGACCGACGTCGTGGTGATGTCGGAAGGCAGGCTTCTGCAGGTGGCGCCGCCGGCGGAGATTTATGCGAGGCCCGAGGGCCGCGTCGTCGGCGGGCTGATCGGCCGCGGCAGCATCCTGCGGCTGCCGCTGGCGGAGAGTGGTGAAAGACAGCTCGGCTGGCCGGTGCTGCGCGAGGCGTTTGGGTCGCGCGATGCGAGTGGCGGGACTGGTGGGCCGCTCGCCGACGTACTGGTTAGGCCGGAACAGGTCCACCGTGGCACCGACGGTATTCTCATGCGGGTCATGTCGTGCGTCTTCGAAGGCGAACGCTTCACGCTCGACCTTGCGCTTGGCGATGGCCAGCGGCTGAAGGCTTACAGTAGCGTGGCGATCGCCGAGGGACAGACGGTGCCGTTTGTGGTTGCGAGCGGTTGGCGGCTTTGAGGTGGGTGGGGCGGCGGTCGCGGTCGGCTGATCATGCGCACCTCATTCCTGTGCTCGTCACAGGAATCCAGCGCGCCCAAGTCCTTGGGCGCAGGAGACTCCGTAGGGGCGGCGGTGGGTTGGCCGTTATTTCCTGCGCCGTCACACATGCTGAAAGCGGGTCATTCACGGCGCGGACGCGCCGTGGCTGGACTCCTGTGACAAGCACAGGAGTGAGGGAGGTTGGGCAGGCGTCGCATCGCAGGGGCGTTCGCAAACGTGGACACCGAATAAAACCAGATAAAAAAGAAAACTGGTTGCTTTTCACAAGCATATCTGAGAGGCTAAGCGGAAGGAAGCAACAAGGGAGGAAACAATGAAGCTCTACCAGGGCATGGGGCCGAACTCGTATCGCGTGCGCATCTTCATGGGGAAAAGGGCATCACGCTGCCGATGGCTTACATCGATTTCGCCAAGGGCGAGCACAAGTTACCGGAATTCCTGAAGCTCAATTCGCTTGGACAGATCCCGGTGCTGGAGCTCGACGACGGCACGATCATCACCGAAAGCGTGGCGATCTGCCGCTATCTCGAGGAGACGCATCCCGAGCCGCCGCTCTTCGGCAGCGACGCCGTCAGCCGTGCCAAGGTCGAGATGTGGAATCGGCGGGCGGAACTGGTGATCTTCGCCACGATCGGCAATGTCCCGCTTCATTCCGACGAGCTCTTCAAGGATCGCCTCACGCAGTTTCCGGCCTTCGCGGAGGCCGAGCGAAAGGCGGTGCCGACGAAATGGGCCTGGCTCGACCGGGAGCTTGCCGACGGCCGGCCGTTTCTCGCCGGCGAGAATTTCTCGATCGCCGACATTACCGCCGGGGTCTGCGGCTGGCTGGGGGAGGTCTTCGGCATGGAAATCCCGGACACGCTTGAGAATGTGAAACGCTGGAACGAGCGGGTCAGGAGCCGGCCGAGCTGGAACGCGTGAGCGCGGATGCCATTGCGATTTGGAGCGGTGGTCTAGTTCTGTCGCTTGTCGCAGCGAGGATTCGGCCGCTCGGGATAACCCGTTTTCCTCGACAAATCGGACTTAGGGCCGGGGAACCAGCACCGGGTCTGCACGTTCCTCTCTCCGCATGACAACGGCGGCGGCTGGGAGGAACCGAGCGCACCGCCAGCAACGGAGGCGGCGAGCAAATGTATCTGATGGCCCTTGCGACAGACTACGACGGCACGCTGGCCGAGGACGGCGTCGTTCGGCAGGAGACGCTGGAGGCTCTGAAGAGACTGAAGGAAACCGGCCGCAAGCTCCTCCTCGTCACCGGGCGCGAGCTGCCGGATCTGAAGCGGGTCTTCCCCCATACCGACCTGTTCGACAAGGTCGTCGTCGAAAACGGCGCCTTGCTCTATTCGCCCGATAGCGAAGAGGAGAAGCCTGTCGCGCCTGCACCGCCGCCCGAGTTCATCGAACGTCTGCGGCAGAAGGGCGTCGACAACATATCCGTGGGGCGCTCCATCGTCGCCACTTGGGAGCCGCATCAAACTGCGGCCCTCGAAGCAATCAACGAACTCGGGCTCGAGCTCGAGATCATTTTCAACAAGGGCGCGGTGATGGTGCTTCCGACCGGCGTCAACAAGGCGACCGGGCTCAAATCGGCACTCAAGGAGATGCAGCTTTCGTTCCTGAACGTCGCGGCTGTCGGCGACGCGGAGAACGATCACGCGCTGCTGAGGACGGCCGGCTGCGGCGCCGCGGTCGCGAATGCCCTGCCGGCGCTGAAGGATACCGCCGACCTCGTGCTCGCCGGTGCGCGCGGCGAAGGCGTCGAGGAACTGATCGCCGAGATCATCGCGCGCGACCATGCGCTCTGCGTCAGCGAGCGGCACCGGATCCCGATCGGCGAGGACGTTGACGGAGCGGCCGAAATCGGGCCGCGCGATGTGCTGCTGATTGCCGGACGTTCCGGCAGCGGCAAGTCGACGCTGGTGGCCGCCCTTTCGGAGCGGCTGCAGGAGCGGCACTCACAGTTCTGCGTTTTCGACGCGAAAGGCGACTATGACGGCCTCGAGGGTACGGTGAGCGTGGGCAGCAGTCTGGTACCGCCCACGGGGAGCGAGGTGGTGGAACTCCTCGCCAATCCGGACGACAATGTCGTGATCAACGCGCTCGGCCTGGAAGTCGAGGAATATCCGGAGTTCTTCTCCGAGTTGATGCCGGCCCTGTCGGCGTTTCGTGCCAGGACAGGCAGGCCGCACTGGCTGATCATCGACCAGGCGCATCTCGCCCCAGCCTCACGCGACAGCGCGTCGCTCGCTCTTGCGGACGATCGCTCGGGCATGATCATGATCACCGTTCACCCGGAATCCGTTTCCCCGGACGTGCTTGCGGCAGTCACCGCCGTCGTGGCGCTCGGTCCGACGGCGCGCGAGGCGATCGAGGCTGTTTGCGCGGCTGTCGGACAAGCGCCGCCGGACGGTCTTGACGAGCCGCAGGCGCGCGACGAAGTGCTCTTCTGGCAATGCTCGAGCGGCGCGGCTGTGCGGCGAATCCGGGTAGAAAAGCCGCGGCAGGTCCGCAAGCGGCACACGCGCAAAGTTGCCGAAGGCCATCTGGACGAGGAGGCGAGCTTCTATTTCCGCGGTCCGGAGCAGGAAATGAACCTGCGCGCCCACAACCTGACGATCTTCCTGCAGATTGCCGAAGGCATCAACGACGAGACCTGGGAGCATCACTTGCGGGGCGGCGACTACTCGAAATGGTTCGGGGAAGGCATTGGTGATGCGGAGCTGGCGGAGGAAGCCGCAGGGATCGAGGAAGATCGCTCGCTCTCGCCCGCCGAAAGCCGCGACAGGATCGCCGAGGCCGTGCGCCGCCGCTACAGCGCACCCGCATCAGGGTAAAACCGAGCCGGCGGCAATAGCGGTCGCATTTTGAGCCGTTGGATCAAAAGGGCCTCTACCGTTTCGGCTTCTGCTTCGCACCGGCGCTCCTGCCGTCCGAGCTTTTCGAGCGCTCGTCGAACCGGTCGGCGCCTTTGGCGAGATCGGAACCCTTTTGTTCTTCCACCTTTTTCTCTTCCTTGGCGGCGCTTTTGTGCAGGCCGCGCGACGATTGCTTGCCCTTCGCTGTCGGGGCTTTTTCGACACCCATTGCTGCCACTCCTCCGTGAGCGAAACTGAGTTTGAACGTGCGGGGGGTTTCTTTGTTCCTTCGAAAGCCGAGCAGCTTCGGCGGTCGCATTTCTTTCAGTCACCGCGGCCGTAGCCATGATCGCCTCGCCCCTGTTCCTCGCCAGTTGCACCGCGGCGAGCAGAAGGCAGCGATCGCGCCGCCCGAGGTGGGCTGGATTGCACGTAACTGTGGACTTGCCCCCTTTTTGCCGTTCTTGCCTTCTCCGTGGCCTTTTTGAGTTCCTAAAATATGTGACTGATTCGCGCCCGCACCGCTTTCGTCGCAGTTTCCGGGGACGGACGAGACCCCACGAAACTGCCCAAGGAGAAGAGCCATGACAGAGTACAAGAAGCCGATCATTACGGAGATGCGTCCGAAAATCACTGTCATCGGTGTCGGCGGCGGGGGCGGCAACGCCATCAACAACATGATTGCCGAGAACCTGCAGGGCGTCGATTTCATCGCAGCCAATACCGACGCGCAGGCGCTTTCGATGTCGAAGGCGGAGCGGCGCATCCAACTCGGCGCCGCCGTCACCGAAGGGCTCGGTGCCGGCTCGCTGCCTGACATCGGCAATGCGGCGGCGCAGGAGTCGATCGACGAGATCATGGATCACCTGGGTGGCACGCATATGTGCTTCGTCACCGCCGGTATGGGCGGCGGCACGGGCACCGGGGCAGCGCCGGTGATTGCGGAGGCGGCGCGGCGGGCCGGCATCCTGACGGTGGCGGTCGTCACCAAGCCCTTCAGCTTCGAGGGCAAGCGGCGGATGCAGACGGCGGAGATGGGCATCGATCGGCTGCGCGAAAGTGCCGACACCGTCATCGTCATCCCCAACCAGAACCTCTTCCGCATCGCCGATGCCAAGACCACCTTTGCCGATGCCTTCATGATCGCCGACCGGGTGCTCTATTCGGGGGTGAGCTGCATCACCGACCTGATCGTCAAGGAAGGGCTGATGAACCTCGACTTCGCCGACGTGAAGACGGTGATGAAGGGCATGGGCCGGGCGATGATGGGAACGGGTGAGGCGACCGGCGAGAGCCGCGCGATGATGGCGGCGGAAGCGGCGATCGCCAATCCGCTGCTCGACGAAGTCTCGATGCGGGGCGCCAAGGGCGTGCTGGTCTCGATCTCCGGCGGCATGGACATGACGCTGTTCGAGGTCGACGAGGCGGCGACCCGCATCCGCGAGGAGGTCTATGACGAGGCCGACATCGTCGTCGGCGCGATCTTCGATCGCACGCTCGACGGCACCTTCCGCGTCTCTGTGGTGGCCACGGGTCTCGACAGCCCGCGCACGACCGTTGACATTCAGGGCCAGCCCGAGTTGGTCAACGGCCAGCCGGCGCAGGCGCCATCGCGCACGCTGCAATAGTTTCTTGACGCAATTCCGGAGGGGAAGCCACCGCACACCGGAATTGCTTTGAATTACGCAATTCCGGATACTTTTCCTGGAATTGCTTAGGCGGGGGAGCCGGAGAAGCAGGCGGCGAAAGGCGAGTCTTCTCGCGCCGCAAGCTTCTCCGGCACTATCTCAGGCCCAAGCCAGTTGCGGCGCGTGCGGCCAACCCGGATTGCCTCATTCCTGTGACAAGCACAGGAATGAGGGTGGGGCGGAGATGACTTGCCTCACCGCAACCGACGAGGCAGCGCTCGGTTACTGTCGTGTACCGTAGCGTCTAAAAAGGACGCCCGGCGCTGTAAGACATCTCCGGTCGGCGAACCGCTTTTTACACTTCGCCTGTAAATGCTTATCCCGGCAGCCCGGCCCGCTCGAGGTCGGTGGCGAAGCGGTCGATGAAGTGTTCCGGCATGGCTGGAATGCCGCCGAAATAGAATTCGGCGCGGGCCTTTTCGAGTGTCATCTCCGGCCGGAACTTTAGAAGCTCGGCGAGCGCCGCAGGGGCGGCCCCGGCGTTGCCTTGAGCGCCGAGGATCGCCGTCAACACCATGGCCGGCCAGAAGGTGGCGTTTTCCTGCCTGAGCGAAGCACGGGCGGCGGCTTCGGCCTCCACAAGCCGTCCCGACTGGTAGTGCGCGATCGCAAGCATGTTGTGGAACGTCCAGAGATGCGGATCGCGGGGGCTCAGCCGGAACGCCTCGTTGATCTCGGCAATACCCTCCTCGGGGCGCTCGACGTAGCAAAGGGCTTGTCCTAGGGCGAAGTGTCCTTGCGCGAAGCTCGCGTCGAGTTCGAGCGCATTGCGCAGATGCGTGATCCCTCGTTCCGGCTGGCCGCGCAGCGCCAGCGCCCGGCCAAGCGCGAGATGGGCGGCGGGTTCCCGGCTGTCAAGCGCGATCGCCCGCTCCGCAAGTCGGATGGCGTCGGCGATCCTGGCGCCCCGCTCGTCCATGGCGCCGTACCAGCCGAGCTGGATGTGAACATAGGCGAGCCGTGCGTAGGCCTGCGCGAATGTCGGATCGACATTGGTTGCGCGTTCGAAAAGTTCCTTGGCGATCCTCAGGTCGTCGAGGTTGAACTTGTAGAGATGCCAGAGACCTTTCAGGTAGATGTCCCAGGCATCCATGTCGGCCGCCGTCTGCCCGCGCAGCGCGGCGAATTCGATCCTTCCGAGCTCGGGCCCGACCGTTCCGGTGATCTCGCCGGCGATCTCGTCCTGGAGCACGAAGAGATCGTCGAGCGTCCGGTCGTAGCGTTCCGCCCAGAGAAGGGTGGCGCTCTCGGCGCGCAGAAGCTGGGCGGTGATGCGGATGCGGTCGCCGGAGCGCCGGACGCTGCCTTCTATCACGTATTTGACGCCAAGGTCTTCGGCGGCTTTGCGAACGTCAACCGGCTTGCCCTTGTACGCGAAAGAGGAGTTGCGGGCGACGACCTGCAACCAGCGGCAGCGCGCGAGCGTGTGGATGAGCTCCTCGGTGAAGCCGTCGGCAAAATGCTCCTGCTCGTCGACGCTCGACAGGTTGATGAATGGTAGCACTGCGATTGACGGTCGCTTGCGTTCGGACAGGGCCCGAGCGGAGGAGGGGCGGTTGGACCGCGCCTGTTCGTCTGCTTGGGTCGCCGGCGCGGCGCCGGGCGTTTCGTCTGGCGTCCAGCGCCAGACACGAACGGCGTGGCGGATGTCGGCAAGGGTGCAGCGGCCGAGATCGGTCAGGGGAAGATCTAGCTTTGCGCCGATATGGTCGTGGACCTGTTGCGACAGGCAGATGCCGCCCGGTGGGGCGATTTCCTGAAGCCGCGTGGCGACGATGACGCCGTCGCCGTGGATGCCGTCATCCTCGACGATGACGTCGCCGAGATGGATGCCGATGCGCAAGTGCATGTGCCGGTCGGGGTCCACGGCTTTGTTGCGCCGGAGCATTGCCTGCTGAATCTCGAGCGCTGAGTTCACCGCCTCGACGACGCTCGAAAACTCGGAGAGCAGCCCGTCGCCGATGTACCTGACGACCCGGCCGCCATGTCCGGCGATGGCGGGAAGAATGGCCTCTGTCTGATGGGCCTTCAGCGCCGCGAAAGTGCCGGCCTCGTCGTGCCGCATCATCCGGCTGTAGCCGGAAAAGTCCGCATCCAGGATTGCTGCCAGCCGCCGCTTCATGCGCCCCGTCTCCCGGTTTGGAAGAGTAGCAATCGCGTGATTGGAAGTCCATCAAGCCTGGCACTGGAGGGCTTATCGGCAAGATGCCAGAGATGTGATCCGGGCGCGTCTTGCGACTCTCGGGCGTGGTGGATAGGGGCCTATCTGTATCCACCGCTTCTTTGACGAGAGATGTTTTCAAAAATGCCAAGAGAATACCGCCTGTCGCGGAGGGCCTTCATCGTGGGCTCCATCTCCACCACGGCGACGCTCGCGGGATGCGCGAGCACGACGCCATCCCCGCGACACGTGCCGATCCCGAAAGAGGTCAGCCGGCCGATCGTGCCGGCGACGAACGCGGAACTGGAGGCCCGGTACGCCGCCATCGAGGATGGCGGCCATCTTATTCCGGCCGTTCCGTACAAGCAGATAGATCCGAGATACTATCGCCAGCGTGTTGCGGATCCGACCGGCGAGCCGGCAGGCACGGTCGTGGTCGATACCCCCGGAAGGTTTCTCTACCTAGTCGAACCGGGCGGTACGGCAATGCGCTATGGGGTCGGTATCGGCCGCGACGGTTTTGCCTGGGAAGGCGAAGGCGTTATCCATTGGCGGCAGGCCTGGCCGCGTTGGAAACCGCCGGGCGAGATGATCGCGCGTCAGCCGCATCTCGAGAAGTATTCGGTTGCGAATGGCGGCATGGAACCTGGCGTCTCGAATCCGCTCGGCTCGCGCGCGCTCTACATCTTCCAGAACGGCCAGGATACGCTCTATCGTCTACACGGTACGCCGGAATGGCAATCAATCGGCAAGGCGACGTCGTCCGGCTGCGTCAGGTTGGTGAACCAGGATGTCATCGATCTCTACGCGCGCGTGCCGTACCATGCCCGGATCGTCGTACATCAGGAGCCGCTGGCTTCCCCCCAAGCACAGGCCCAAGCCTGAGTCTCTGTTCCTCTTACCATCATGGCCCGAACGGATCCGCCGTTCGGTTCGTCTTGCGCCTACCGACCGCTTGCCCGCGCCACGCGCCAGATTACGTTACCCACATCGTCGGCCACCAGCAGGGCGCCTTTCTTATCGATCGCCACGCCGACCGGACGGCCCAAGGCCTTATCGTCTGTGTCGATGAAGCCGGTCAGGACATTCTTGGGCGGCCCGGCGGGCTTGCCGTCCCGGAAGGGCACGAAGATCACCTTGTAGCCGCTGCGCACGCTGCGGTTCCATGAGCCGTGCTGGCCGACGAAGGCGCCGTTGCGATAGTCCGGCCCGAGCCGCGCACCGTTGGCGAATGTCAGCCCCAGCGAGGCAGTGTGAGCTCCGAGCGCATAGTCGGGCTTGATCGCCTTTTCGACGAGGTCCGGGCGCGGCGGCTTGACGCGTTCGTCGACGTTCTGGCCAAAATAGCTGTAGGGCCAGCCGTAGAAGCCGCCGGCACGGACGGAAGTCATGTAGTCCGGCACGAGATCGTCGCCGAGTTCGTCGCGCTCGTTGACGGCGACCCAGAGCCTGCCGTCGTCTGGATTCCAGGAAAGCCCGTTCGGGTTCCTGAGGCCCGAGGCAAAAACGCGCGTGCGGCGGCTCGCAAGATCGACCTCCAAAACGGCGGCGCGGTTTCGCTCCGCCTCGATGCCGTTCTCGCCGACATTACTGTTCGACCCGACGGTGACGTAGAGCTTGCGGCCGTCGCGGCTGGCAATGACGTCCTTTGTCCAGTGGTGATTGAGGTTTCCAGCCGGCAAATCGACAATCTTTTCGGGAGCTGCGGTCATTCGCGTCAGGCCATCGGAGTAGGGGAAGGCGACGAGGGCGTCGGTGTTGGCGACATACAGTTTGCCCCTCGACAGCGTCATGCCGAAGGGCGAGTTCAGGCCCTCGATGAAGGCGCTGCGCTGATCGGCGACACCGTCGCCGTTGGTGTCACGCAAGAGTGTGATGCGGTTGGCGCTCGGGGTGGCGGCACCGGCGCGCTTCTGGGCCTGGTCCGTGAAGACCTTCTTGATGCTGAAATATTCGTCGTGTTTGGCCGGAGCATTGCTTTCGGCGACAAGCACGTCGCCGTTCGGCAACACATGCAGCCAACGCGGATGGTCGAGATCGCCGGCAAAGGCGTTCACCGCCAATCCCCTTGCCGCCTTCGGCTTGGCGCCACTTGGCCAACCCTTGGCTTCGGCGATGTTGACCGTCGGTATCAGCGTGCGGGTGGGCGCCGGCAGTTTCGGATCCGGCCCATAGCTGCCGCTTTGCTCTGCACGTCCTTGTGCCGAAACTCCGGCGCAAGCCGTGACGAGCGCACCGGTGAGGACAATAGTGACAATTCCAAGCAAACCGGTCTTCATCTCGCATCCTTCGAGCGGAAATGCCTCGCTCCCCTACACAAGATTTCGGTCCGCTCCAGATTACTCCTCGTGCGGTCCTAACACGGGCGTGCGAGCATCGTTCCCTGCAATCTTTGCTTGGGGCGTTAGAGAGGAGTATTCTGTAGCACTTAGGCGAAAAAGCCTATGTTTTCGGGAGGAAAAGATGAAGCGTAGAACCCAGTTTGGGGGGAGGACGTCGCGTCGCAAGTTCCTGAGCGGCGCAGCAATGGCCGGTGCGGCAATGGTCGCTGCACCGAGTGTCGTCAAGGCACAGGGGCCGGTGAACATGCGCTGGCAAAGCACCTGGCCTTCGAAGGACATCTTTCACGAATTTGCGCTGGATTTCGCCAAGAAGGTAAACGACATGACCGGTGGGGACCTCAAGATCGAGGTGCTGCCGGCGGGGGCCGTGGTGCCGGCCTTCGGCCTGCTCGACGCCGTCTCGGAAGGGACGCTCGACGGCGGCCACGGCGTCGTCGCCTACCACTATGGCAAGCAGTCGGCGCTAGCTCTTTGGGGCTCCGGACCGGGCTTCGCCATGGATGCCAACATGCTGCTTGCCTGGCACAAGTACGGCGGCGGCAAGGAACTGCTCGCCAAGCTCTATGAATCGATCGGCGCCAACGTCGTTTCGTTGCTCTACGGGCCAATGCCGACGCAACCGCTCGGCTGGTTCAAGAAGCCGGTCGCCAAGGCCGAGGATATCGAGGGGCTGAAGTTCCGCACCGTCGGCATCTCGATTGACGTCTTCACTGGTCTCGGTGCCGCCGTCAACGCACTGCCGGGCGGAGAAATCGTCGCGGCTCTGGACCGCGGCCTGCTCGATGCGGCCGAGTTCAACAATGCCTCGTCCGACCGGGTGCTAGGTTTCCCAGACGTCTCGAAGATCTGCATGCTGCAGAGCTATCACCAGAATGCCGAACAGTTCGAGATCCTGTTCAACAAGGCCAAGTATGACGGCCTGCCCGAGCAGATGAAGGCGATAATCTCCAACGCGGCGGAGGCCGCGTCGCAGGACATGCACTGGAAGGCAATCGACCGCTATTCGAAAGACTATGTCGAGATGCAGACCACCGATCAGGTCAAGTTCTACAAGACGCCCGAGGCGATCCTCAAGAGGCAGCTCGAAGTCTATGACGAGGTGGTGAAGAAGAAGGCGGCGGAAAACCCGTTGTTCAAGGAGGTTATCCAGTCCCAAATTGCCTTTGCCGATCGGGCGACGCGATGGGAACAGGATACCGTCGTCGGCCGGCGGCTGGTCTTCGATCATTACTTCGGCCAAGAGGGCGTGGCCAAGGAGCTCTAGGGAATCCCACTTTCAAGTGGCTTGATTGAAAGCGGATAAGATGCACGAGAGCGTCTTGCGTTCATTTGAACGCACGACGCTCTAGCTCGACAGGGCCTTGGGCCGCCTGGCCCAGGGCCGGAAACGTCACCGATTGCAATAAGATAGAGCGGTGATGCGGCCACGGCCGCGTCTGCCGCCGCCGGTGGGAGGCGCGGGGTGAACGTTCAGCATTTTCTCCTGAGGGTCGATGCGATCAGCGTCTGGATCGGCAAGGCCGCAGCCTGGCTGATTATTGGCCTGATGACGCTCGTCTGCGTCGAGGTCTTCAAGCGCTACATCCTCAACATGCCGACGGCGTGGATCTTCGACGCCAGCAACATGTTTTACGGCACGCTGTTCATGCTTGCCGGCGCCTATGCGCTGGCGCAGAACGCCCATGTGCGCGGCGATTTCCTCTACAGTTCGCTTAAACCCCGGACGCAGGCTGCGCTCGATCTTTTGCTCTACATCCTGTTCTTCCTGCCCGGCGTCGCCGCTCTGGTCTATGCCGGCTACGACTATGCGGCGCTGTCCTGGCGGATCGGCGAGCATTCGACCGTGACGGCGGAGGGCCCGCCGATCTACCACTTCAAAACGGTCATTCCGATCGCGGGTGCGCTGGTGATGCTGCAGGGGCTCGCGGAGATCGTTCGCTGCGTCCTGTGCCTCAGAACCGGGACATGGCCGGAGCGGCTGCGCGACGTCGAGGAGATCGACGTTGTCGCGGAGCAGCTCGCCCACAGCGAATATGTCGACCTGGAAGCCCGCCAAGCGGCGATCGAACGGGCGCAGAACATCGAAAAGGCGGCCCGGCAACGGGGCATGGGGGGAGAGGTCGAACCGTGAGCGATCCGTTCCTTGGACTGATGATGCTGGTGCTCATCATCGTCGTCATCATCATGGGCTTCCCGACCGCCTTCACGCTGATGGGGCTCGGCATGCTCTTCGGCTTCTACGCCTTCTACAATCCGGCCGAGCACTGGATCGACAACCGCGTCTTCGACCTGATGGTCCAGCGCACCTATGGGGCGATGACAAACGATGTGCTGATCTCGATCCCGCTCTTCGTGCTGATGGGCTACGTGATGGAGCGCGGGGCCCTGGTCGACAAGATGTTCTACAGCATCCAGCTTTCGTTCCGGCGGTTGCCGGCATCGTTGGCCGTCGCGACGCTGATCGTCTGCACCTTCTGGGGCATCGCCAGCGGCCTCGTCGGCGCCGTGGTGGTGCTGATGGGCGTGATCGCCATGAACCCGATGCTGCGCGCCGGCTACGACGTCAAGCTCGCCTCGGGCGTGATTACTGCGGGCGGCACGCTCGGGATCCTGATCCCGCCCTCGGTGATGATCATCGTCTACGCGGCGGTGGCGGGGCAGTCCGTGGTCAAGCTCTATGCCGCCACGATGTTTCCCGGCTTCTTCCTGTCGTTCCTCTATCTCGCCTATATTCTCGGCTGGGCGGCGATCAATCCGAAGATCGCGCCGACCTTGCCCGAGGAGCAGACGCGGGTTCCAGTCTCCTCCTGGATGCGCAACCTGCAGGCAGCCTATTCGCCAAACATGCTGGCCGGGCTTTTCCGTGCCCTGGTCTCGCCGGCGAAGGCGCTGGCGCTGGAGACAGGCGAGGGGCGGGTGACCTATTGGCGGCTGGTCAAGAATTTCGGCGCGGCCCTGGTGCCCTTCTCGTTGACGGCCTTCACGCTGGCGCTGGTGTGGTGGTATGTCGTCATCCATCCGCAGGACTCGGCCGATACGGAGGCGCCGGAGGGGCTGGAACAGCTTGGCGCGCCCGCCGCCGATGCCGGACCGGCGGTCGTCAATGGACCGACGACCGCTTTCTATGTGTCCTTCGGTATCGCCGCAGCAATCGCAGCCCTGGTGCTCATCCGCTACTATCGCAATATGGGCGCGGAGCGGCTTCAGGTGATGAAGCTGCTCGTCTCCTCCGTCATGCCGCTCGCCATCCTGACCATCGTTGTGCTCGCTGTCATCCTGTTTGGCATCACGACCGCGACGGAGTCCGCAGCCGTCGGCGCCGCCGGTGCTTTTCTGCTCGCCTTCCAGGCGCGCACGCTCGACTGGAAACGCACGAAGGAGGCGGTGTTCCTGACGGCAAAGACCACGGCCATGGTGTGCTGGCTCTTCGTGGGGTCGGCACTCTTCTCCGCCGTCTTCGCCATCCTCGGCGGGCAGGCGCTGATCGAGCAATGGGTGCTGGCGCTCGATCTCACGCCCGTTCAGTTCATGATCCTGTCGCAGGCGATCATCTTTCTCCTAGGCTGGCCGCTCGAATGGACCGAAATCATCATCATCTTCGTGCCGATCTTCCTGCCGATGCTGAGGCACTTCGACATCGATCCGGTGCTCTGGGGTGTGCTCGTCTTCATCAACCTGCAGGCGGCCTTCCTGTCGCCGCCGGTTGCAATGTCGGCCTACTATCTGAAAGGCGTCTCGCCTCCGCGTGTTACGTTGAACCAGATCTTCGCAGGCATGATGCCCTACATGCTGATCGTCATCCTCTGCATGATCATCATGTATCTCTGGCCCGGCATGACGCTCTGGCTCCCCGAATATCTCTACGGCTGAGCGCCGGCGGCGTTTCTCCGGATGCAGCAATTCAAAGTGCTGCAGGGTCCTTTGCGCGTCCGAGAAGACGCGCGGCGCTGTGGCACTGCAACGTATCCGCACATTCTTGCCTCGCCTCACGCCGCTGTGGTAATTTGGCGTCTTTCCGCCCCCCGGGGAGAACGAAGATGGCGCGGAGCATTTCGTATCTTCTTTGTGTGCCTGTTCTTGGCGTCCTGCTTTCGGCCTCAGCCGCGACGGCTGGGCCGCTCCATGACGCCGCGAGGGACGGCGACGCCGGGCGGGTGAAGGAACTCATCGACCAGGGCGCCAAGGTGGCGGAACCGGACGATTCCGGCGAGCCGCCATTGCTGATCGCCGCCCTTGCGGGGAAGAGCGATGTCGTCACGCTTCTCCTGGAGCGGGGCAGCGATGTCGAGATCCGCAACAAGGGCGGGCTGACCGCGCTGCATGCGGCCGCCTATGGCGGAAACCTCGACACCGTGAAGCTACTCGTAGAAAAGGGCGCGGCGGTCAACGACGACAAGAATTTCTACCGGATGACGCCGCTCCATGCGGCGGCCGAAGAAGGCCACGCCGACGTGGTTGCCTTTCTGCTCGCCAACAAGGCGGTAGTCGAAGCGAAGGAAAGAAACGGCTACACGCCTCTGACCCAGGCGGGGTGGCGTGAGCATTGGGATGCCGCGGGGCTGCTCCTCAAGGCGGGAGCCGTCTGCCAGGGCGCCGATCTCGTCGGCGAATGGCTCTACACAGAGTGCACCAAGCGGAAATAACGCCTTCAGCGCCGTGCAGCAGCGCGCAGAGGATAGCGGTCGGAATTTCGGAGGACTGTCATGACGGACATTCAACGTAAGAATGAGCAACGCAGATACGGGTTGCGGATAGGCGTCGCGCTTGGTGCTGCGACTATCCTCTTCTCCCTGGGCGGGGTTGCTTATGCCGAAGACCTCGTCAACACCGGCTATTTCGGCGACGTCGCCATCAAGGGCTATGACCCCGTCGCGTACTTCACTGAAAACAAGGCGGTCGAGGGCTCGCCGAAATATTCGCACCGCTGGCTCGGCGCGACCTGGCATTTCGCCAGCGCCGAACATCGCGACCTCTTCATGCGCGAGCCCGCGAAATACGCCCCGCAATATGGCGGCTATTGCGCCGATGGCGTTTCCTTCGGGACGGTCACCACCAATATCGACCCGAAGGCGTGGCGCATCATCGACGGCAAGCTCTACATCAGCTACGACCCGGGTGCCGCCGACGGCTTCGAAAAGAATCCGAACAAGGTCGTCGATTCACAGAAGCACTGGTCCGAGGTGCAGCAGACGCTGGTGACCGAAAAGCTTCAGACGAACTGGCGGGCGAGCGCCGAGTGAGGCGCTGCGAAGCGGCCGCGACACGATCTGTTCGGGGCCGACCGCGTCCGTCTCCCCTTACGCCGGCAACGGCGCCGGCTCGGCCTTGGACTTGGGGAACGGCCTGAAGGTCAAGGCGATCAGGAAGGCGCCGATCCCGATGCCCCAGGCGCCGATATAAAGCCAACCATAGCTGTCGAAGGCGTCGTAGATCAGACCGCCGGCCAAGGGACCGGTCGCCATGCCCAGGCTTCCGGCCATTGCCGTGCCGCCGATGACGGTCCCCATCATGCGCAGCGGAAAATTCTCGCGGGCGATAACGGCGTAGAGTGGCATGATGCCGGCGTAGATGAAGCCGAACACGGCCGCGACGGCATAAAACGCGCCAAGATCGCGGACGAAAAAATAGGCCAGTGCGCCGAACGCCTGCAACAGCAGTCCCGAGACCAGGACGCGCTTGGCGCCGAACCGGTCGCCGAAAAGACCGAAGGCGACGCGGCCGCCCATGCCGGCGAGCCCCTCCACGCTGTAGATCGACACCGCCGCGATCATCGGGATGCCGCAGCTAATCGCGTAGCTCACCGTGTGGAAGATCGGGCCAGAGTGCGTGGCGCAACAGAAGAAGTTCGTCAGAAACAGGATGATGAACTGGGGCGATCTGATCGCCTGCCCAACGGACATATCGGCCTGTTGTCCATCCGGAGAAGCGACGGCATGTTGGCCTTCGAGAGCGGGCGGGCGGCGTACGAGCAGCGCGACCGGAATCATGACGGCGCCAGAAAAGGCGGCGATGATCAGGAGGGACGTTCTCCAGTCGTAAATGGTCACGAGCCAGGCCGCGAAGGGAGACATGGTCATCGGCGCCATTCCCATGCCGGCCGACACGAGAGACACGGCGAGGCTGCGGTGCGTGTCGAACCAGCCGGTCACGCAGGCCATCATCGGGGCAAAGATCGCGGCGGTGGCTCCGCCGACAGCCAGCCCGAAGACGAGTTGAAACTCGACAAGGGAGGTCGCCTGGCTCGCCAGGGCGAGCGCCGCGGCCAGCACAGCCGAGCCGATCGACACGACGAGGCGGGGGCCCCAGCGGTCGGACAGACTACCCCAGATCATGCTTGCCACCGCCATCGCGATAAATCCGATGGTCATGGCGCTGGAAACACCGGTCACCGACCAGCCGGTGTCCTCGGAAATCGGCCGGAGAAAAACCGGCAGTGAAAACATGGCGCCGATTGCGATGCAGCCCAACAGGCCGCCGGCGGCGACAATCACCCAGCGATATGAACTTTGCGTCTGAACCTGCGCATTCGACATGGAAAGACCTCGCGGCAAAATAGGCGACGCCGAGCCTCGGATGGGCGGCGCTTTTCAAAGACGAACGAGTTGCTTGAAAATCGACACGCCTCAAAAAAGAATCTGTAGCCGGCGTCGGGCCCACCTTACCTTGGCCGCCGGACCGCTCGGATCTTGCCGGTGCTGCCACCGCCGCAGAAGAAGCGATCGGCGCCGTCGGACTCAAGCCCGGACACGCCCATACCGGGCGGCATGTCGAGCCGCTCCAGGACCGCGCCCGTCTCGGGATCGACACGCCGGACATCGGCCCCGTCGTCCTCCCAGGTGCCGTGCCAGAGCTCGCCATCGATCCAGGTCACACCTGTGACGACGCGGTTGGACTCGATCGTGCGGAGGACCTTGCCGGTCTCGGGATCGATCTGGTGGATCCTGCGGCCACGGTGCTGGCCCACCCAGAGCGTGCCTTCGGCCCAGGCGAGCCCTGAGTCACCACCGCCGCCCGGTGCCGGGATTGTCGCGAGCACGCGACCGGTCTGCGGATCGATTTTCTGAATGCGGTCCTCGGCGATTTGGAAGAGGTGTCGACCGTCGAAGGCGGTCCCGGCGTGAGCGGCGACATTGATCGAACGCGTGATTTCGCCGGTCTCCGGATCGACGGCGTTCAGTTTTTCGCCGGAGGCGAACCAGACGTGGTGACCGTCGAAGGTGACGCCGTGCACCTGCTCTGTTTCGGGGAAGGGGCCGTACTCACGAAGAATTTCGGCAGCGGATCGTTTCATGCTTTCCTCCTTGCTGGTGGTGCCGCATCACACTAGTCGCTCGGGAGCGGGCCGGGGAGTAACAAGATTGTCGGGACACCGGTAAGCGGCGGGGTCATCCAGCGACGCGCCGGCCCACGGCCGAAGGACTGCACCTTGCCGGCTGCCGCAAGGGAATCGAGCGCGCGCTGGACGGTGCGCGGGCTCGCGCCAAGCGCGATCGCCAGCGCCGAGCTCGACCAGGACTCGCCGTCGGCAAGGAAGGCGAGCACGGCCGCGTGCCGTTCTTCGACTGGCGGCGCGAGCACGACAACGTCGCGGGCATGACGCGGTGCCAGCGCAAAACCTCGGTTCGTCGCGCTTATGTCAGCGAGCGCCCGAAGCTCGGCGCGGAGCCGGCCGATTTCCACCCGAAGCCGCGCGCGATGGGATTCGTCGGCGTGTTTGGCGCGGAAGGCGCGAAAAAGCAGCGCGCTCCTCGTGGCGTCTCCCGGCCAGGCCTCTGCGAGCACCCGCGCCAGCGCAAAAAGGATCGGGCGGGTCGCGAGCGAGACGGCCAGCCTCTCGTCCCGCACGACATTGCGGCAGGCGTCGACGACGAGTGCCCCGGACGAAAGCAGCGCTTCGACCTCTTCGAGCAGCAGGGGCCGTTCCGCGCCCTGCGCGATCAGGCGCGCCGCCGGCGTCTTCAGCACCAGCGATGCGTTTTCGACCTCCGCCGTCAGCGCCGGGACATCCGCCTTGCGCGCGGCCTCGGCGGCGCGCGTGAGGGCGGCGCGCGCGGCCTTCGTCTGCACGCGCCGGGCAGCGATGCCCGCGACCGCCAGTTCGTGGGCTGCCCGCAAGGCCGGCGGAAGCGGGGAGGGATCGAACCCGGCAAGCATGCGCTCGGCCTCGTCGAGGCGGCCGATCAGGAGCAGGCGCCGGACCTCGACGTTGCGTGCATGCGCGGCATTCACCCGGTCGCCGTGCGCTTCGAGCGTCGCGCGCGCGGCGTCGAGCGCCTTCTCCGGCGAGGTAAGATCGCGCGAGACGAGGGCGATTTCGGCTTCGGCGACGACGCAGCGGGCGCGCGCCACCGCCTCCTTCCGGCCGAAGGCGCGGGCGGCACTCTTGAGGAGCGCCTTTGCCCGGACAAGATCGCCGAGTTGCGCCATGGCGATGCCCCGAAGCGCGAGGGCGGGCGGGTCGTCGCGGAGCGCAACCCGCTTCAAGGCGCCGAGCGGATCACCCGTCGCAAGGGCGTGTGCCGCGGCGGTGATCAGCGAGTCCATCGGAATCCCGTCACACTTGTCACTCTCACCATTCGAAATCCGCTCCTAACCTACGACCAACGAAGAAACACGTCGCCCCGGGAAGGTACGACGACAGATGGCCAAAGGAGAAGAGTAATGACGGCACATGCAACCGGAACCCGTGACGAGTGGCTGGCAGCACGGCTTGACCTGCTGCAGGAGGAGAAGGAACTGACGCGGCGCAGCGATGAACTGGCGCTCAGGCGTCAGGCGCTGCCCTGGGTGCGGATCGACAAGGACTACCGATTCGACACCGAGGACGGAAACGTCTCGCTCAAGGACCTCTTCGGAGGTCGCTCGCAGTTGCTCGTCTACCATTTCATGTTCGGCCCCGACTACAAGGCCGGCTGCCCCTCCTGCTCCTCGATCGCGGACGGGTTCAACGGGATCGTCGTCCATCTCGAGAACCACGATGTCGCCTTCTCGGCGATTTCGCGCGCACCGCTTGCAAAACTGCAGGCGTTCAAGCAGCGGATGGGGTGGACCTTTCCCTGGGCCTCCTCGAATGACGGCGATTTCAACCGCGACTTCAGCGTCTGGTTCACCGAGGAAGAGCAGCGCAAGGGGACGATAGAATACAACTTCCGCCGAGAACCGCCGGCGCCGGAGCCACTTGCCGGAAAGACCGTTCAGGAATGGCGCGGCGACGAGGGACCGGTCGCCCAAATCGCGGCCATGACCGGCACCGACGTTCCCACCTATACGCGTGACAGGCCGGGCGTCAGCGCATTCGCGCTCGACGACGGCATCGTCTATCACACCTATTCCAGCTATGCGCGCGGACTGGACGGCCTGTGGGGCGTGTACCAATGGCTCGACCGGGCGCCTCTCGGGCGAAACGAGCAAGGTGTCTGGTGGCGCCACCGCGACGCCTATGGCCGGAGCTGACGTCCGATGTTGCGGGGCTCCGACCACGCGAACAGGATGCCGGTCGCAGGCAGCGGATCGGCCCGCGACCCAGGCGGTAACACTACCACGTTCGGTGCCGCCGACTGGCTGTCCTTCGCGGCGGCGCCGACCTTCGCGATCATGGCGCTGCTGACCAGCGTCCTTGGCGGCCCGGCGGACATGCTCTGCTCGTCTACCGAGGATGCGTCGTCCTTGACCGGAATGGTGCCGATGTACCTGCTGATGAGCGTCTTCCACTCGGCGCCCTGGCTGAGGCTTGTGGCAAACAGCCGAAGCCGTGGCGGTCGGCCCTGACGGGCCCCCGCAGTCCTACGCCACTCGCTCGTTGCCGTGCTTGTCGCAGCAATGAGCGAGTGGGTCATTCTGCCTTTATCGCTCCAGCGAAAAGAACTTCAGCGCCTGCGGGGTGACGTGGATATAGTCCATGTCGGTCTGCTCGCCGGTCGTGTTGCGATAGACATAGCCGCAGACCAGGCGATCGAGGAAATAGCCGCCGATCTTTTCGCAGAGCTGGTCGCCCCGGATTTCCGCGATGCCGGTGATGCTGGTGTTCGCGGTGCGGTAGGCGGTGTTGCCGGCCCTGTCGAAAGCCTGGATGAACTCTGTGCCGTTCTTGTGTTTGCCGATCCAGGTCTTATCGGCAGTGAGGCCGGTGAGGTCGGCCTCGGCCAGGCGGTTGGCCGCTGATCCTGCAAAGCCGAAGGGCCATTCGGGCATGCCCGCCGCCTTCAGGCCGGAGAGGTGGTACGCCAGATCCTCCTTGTTCCAGTAGTCGTATAGATAGCTGTAATAAGTGAAATTCGCTTCCGGGAAGAGCGCCTTCAGCCTTCCGGCCTCCTCGACGGCACGCGCCGCATCGCCACGATGCGCATAGGCTGCGGCGAGATATTCATGGGCGGGCTCGGCCTCGGGCAATGCGTGGCTCGCCGCTTCGATCAGCGGGATGGCGCGATCGTTGTCGCGGGCGGTATAGAAGACGATGCCAGCGAGCAACTGGAAGCTCGGCGGCGGCGAGGGGTCGAGCCGCAAGGCTCGCTGCATCTCTCCGATCGCCCGCTGGTGATTGCCGGTATGCGCCAGGATCAGCGCCAGGTTGCCATAGGCCTCCGCGTCGCTCGGCTGTGCGTCGACCGCACGATTGGCAGAATCGAGCGCCTCAGTGACGCGGCCATCGACGAGTTGCAGGAGAGCAAGCACAGTGCGGGCACGGGCATTGTTGGGGTCGAGCTTCAGCGCCTCGCCGGCGGCGTCATAGGCGATCTTGCGGGCGACCGCCGCGGACCAGAGATAGTTGTAATCATTGCGCCAGACATCGACTGCAACGCGGGCGATGCCGGCATGGGCGTCGGCGAAACGCGGGTCGAGATCGATCGCCTTCTGGTAGAAGGAAAGCGTGCGGCGATAGGTGTTGACGTCGCTGTAGATCAGCCCTTCCTGCTCGGCCCGCAGGTAATTGTCGTAGGCCTCCAGGTTGTCGGTCGGTATGCGGGCGAGCTGGTCCTGCTCGCCCTGGCTGAGCTTGACTTCGAGGGCTGAGGTGATCTTGCCGATGACGTCGTCCTGGACGGCGAAGATGTCCCGGTATTGGCGATCGTAGCGCTCGGCCCAGAGCGAGAGGCCGGTCGTCGCGTCGATCAGCTTGACGTTGATGCGCAGCCGCGTATCGGCCCGCTGCAACGTGCCTTCGAGCACGTAGTGGACACCGAGTTCGGAGGCGACGTCCTGGATGGTCGCCTCGGAATCGCGCACGGCAAAGACGGAATGACGGGCAATCACGAAGAGGCCGGAGAGCTTCGAGAGCTCGGTGATCAGATCGTCGGTCAGGCCCTGTGCCAAGTGGTCCTGCGTCTGGTCGCCGCTGACGTTGATGAAGGGCAACACGGCGACCGAAGGTTTGTCCGGCAGCGGATAGGCGATACGCTGGGGAGGGGGCTCGGGCCAGAACAGCGTCCAGGGCTGCCACCAGAGCATGGCCGCTCCGGCAAACACGATCGCACCGCCCACGGCGCCAACGAGCCAGGAGCGGCGCCTGGGTGCGGCCACCGTTTTGCCGGCCGCCGCCGGATCGAGCACGACGCGATAGACGCGTACCGGCTCCGGAATGTTCTTCACCTTCTGCTCGCCAAGGGAGACGAAGCCGACGGCAAGCTTCGTCCTCAGCTGGTCGTAGGCAGAGCCGGAAATCGCGATGCCGCCCGGTTCGGCGAGCGGCTCCAGTCGGGCGGCGATGTTGACGCCGTCGCCGTGGATATCATCCCCCTCGACGATGACGTCGCCAAGGTTGACGCCGATGCGGAAATCGAGCCGCCGCTCCGGCGGTATGCCGGCATTGCGCCGTGCCATCTGCCGTTGCACCTCCACTGCGCAGCGAAGCGCATCGACGACGCTGTGAAACTCGACGAGCAGGCCGTCGCCCATGGTCTTGACCAGGCGCCCGTGATGTTCGGCGATCTGCGGCTCGAAAACTTCCGCAAAATCCGCCTGGAAGCGGATGCGCGTGTCCTCCTCGTCGGTCCGGCTCAAGCGGCTGTAACCGACGACATCGGCAATCAGGATGGCTGCGAGACGGCGCTCCATGCCCGGTCTTCCATGCGCGGCTTTCCCGCAGTGCGTGTACTCCGCCGGCTTCCTCGGCATGATATTCATGCCGCCATTCACGTGTCATAATGACCGCCGCACGTCAGGAAAGTCGCGCGGCGGCCGCAAAGGTCAGAAAGGGACGTGGGCCGGAATCGGCCCCCAACTTCCACAACAGCTTACAGCAGGTGCTTCGCCGACGCCATTGCGGCAGCGGGAGGCACGGCCCTTGTGCGCGTACTGGGGTGCGCTGCGGGCGGGATCCTTGGACGTGATCGGACAGCAGCGCGCTGTCGTTGAGGTTGTGGTTCGCGCGGCTTCCTCGGCCTTGGACGAGCCGCGCGCCGGATTTACGCGGTATTACTCCCGCCAGTGGGCTTTTGCATTTCGCCCCATCTTTGGTTACGAGGGGACGGCGTGCCCCGAAACACAAAAACAGAGCCCGTTCAGCTGGAACGGGCTCGGATGGTAGTTCGCGACGAAATGCCTGCCAACTTGCTGGCGCTCATCTATTGCCAGAAACGCCGTGCCCGCCCGACGATGACTTCGGGCCAATCCGTTGTAATCCCCCCCTCGGGAACCGCCGCCATTCCTGCGAGTTCTCACTCCCAATCAGAGCCCACTGTCAGTAGCGAGCTCTGATCTAAATGGCTACTGAAATGAATTCTTAGAAAAGAATTCTCACGGATTTGCGTAGTCATATTTGCCAAATCCCACGCTCCGGTCCAGTAACTTTTAGGGGCGATCTGTAACGAAAATCGATTTGTCTCCCCCGTAGCGAGAGTCGCTACGGAACCAGTCCAAAATCCGAAACGTTGAGCCTGTTGCATGGCCTCCTGAACCGTGGTGGAGCGGGAAGAGATCGCGCGTGAATCCAATTGGTTACAGGCGGTCCTTCACGCGTTCGATGTGGCGCGCGGCGCCGGAGAAAAACCGATTCCGAAAGGAGACCGGAGATGACTCACACCGACGCAAATGCGACGCATCATACGCAGAAGGTGAAAGGCAAGCTAAACGCGCTGATCGACCATTTGCGCGAGGACATCAACAAGGTCGATGACCCGCAATTCAAGGCGATGTTCGAGACCTCGGCGGAGGTGCTCGGCGGGCTGGTCAAGGCTTTCACGCATTACCAACAAAAGAGCGAGGCCGCCTGGAAAGCATGACGGAGTAGGACGCTTCCGACGGCGGACTCACGAATTTTTTGCGACTGGTCTTGATCCTCCCAGGTGACAAACCCGACCCGGTCTAACGTCACTGCGGCCGGCGGCGGGGAGGGCGCAGAGAGTTGGGTCATTCACGGTTCTATTGAGACAATGAAATGATCCAGCCCGGCGGGGCGAAGGACCATCGCGCGGCGGATGTCGAAAGAGCAGTTCCGGCGGCAAGCCGTTGCGCAATCTTCCTGGAATTGCTCTAGCGTCCACCCACCTTCTTCAGCCGCTGGACCAATACCAGTCCGCGGCGGAAGGCAGTCATTGCCGCACCGAGGGCGACCACCCAGAGGGCGATCGTCAGCACCTCGTTGTGGCCTTGCCACAGGGGCTCGAGGATGGAGATGGCCGCGGCGGCGGTGACGGTCGCCATGCGGTGCTGCTTGGCCATCGGACCGGAAAAATCGCTCGGATTTCCGGTGGCGCGGCCAAGCTCGCGGACATAGGCGGTGAGCACGGCGAAGGCGCCGGCCGCCCATCCGAGGCCCGGCGTGCCGATGCCATAGCCGAGCCCCGTGAATATGAGGAGGTCGGCGACGCGATCGGGAAACTCGTTCCAGAAAGGGCCATCCGGCTCTCCCTTGCCGCCCTCGACGGCGACCATGCCGTCGAAGAGGTTGCAGAGCAGGCGCAATTGGCAGAACAGGGCGGCCAAGAGCAGGCAGACGATCCGTGTCGTGCCCGTGTTCTGCCCTGCCAGGAAGAACGCACCGCCGGCGAGAGCGGCGGCCACCATGCTTGCTTGCGAGATCTGGTTGGGGGTGATCGCCCGCGAGGCCATCCAGCGGGCGATCGCGCCGGCCCAGCGGGTGTTGCGGCTTGCGAGCGGCCGCCGGTCGCCTTTCTCGGTCATGGTTCGCCTCTTTTCCTGGAAATCGAATAGGCATAGGTCCACGCGTAGGTCGTCGAGACCAAGAGCGGGACCGCCACGGTTTTGAGTATTTCGGGCGTTCCACCAAGGGCGTGGAGCGACATGAGCAGGCTTGCCGAGCCGAGGCAGGCGATGAGCGGTGGCGCCCAGAAACGCGCAGGCCCGTGGAAGCGCTTCGAAAGCCCGTCGATCACCGACTTGAGGAAAAGCGTTAGACCGGCCGAAAGCGCGCCTTGCAGAAGCCCGGAAATAAGCGGCTGCGGCATGGGATGAGCGCTGTTGGCGAAGACCGCCCAGCCACCCATGGCCAGAAAGGCAAAGAGCACATGCACGGTGTTGCTGCGCGCCCACCCGCTCAACATTGATCTCATGAGAGCGACCACCAGTAGCGCACGATGTGGAAGAAGATCGGCGCCGAGAAAACGACGGAATCCAGCCTGTCGATCAGCCCGCCATGGCCTTCGATGAGATGACCCCAGTCCTTGACGCCGCGGTCGCGTTTGATCGCCGACATCACCAGCCCTCCGAGGAAGCCCATGAGGGTGATGATGAACGACATGATGCCGGCCTGGAGCGGCGTGAACGGGGTGATCCACCACAGGGCGGCCCCGATCAGCGTGGCGCTGACAATGCCGCCGACAAAGCCCTCGACCGTCTTCGACGGCGAGAGCTTCGGCGCGATCTTGGTGCGGCCGAAGAGCTTGCCCCAGACATATTGGAGCACATCGCTCAGCTGCACGACGATCACCAGGAAGGCGATCAGCAGCACATTGCGTCCCTCGTAGCCGGGTATGTCGAGGGTCAGGAGCGCCGGCACGTGCGAGACGCAGAAGACACAGATCATCAAGGCCCACTGCACTTCGGCGACGCGAAGCAGGAAGCGCTCGGTGTCGCCCCGGAGTACCGAGATGATCGGCATCAGGAGGAAGGCGTAGACCGGAATGAAGATCGAGAAGATACCGTATTCCTCGGCCCAGAGCAGGTAATACTGGATCGGCAGGATGAGGAAGAAGGCCGAGGCGAGCGCCCAATGGTCGGCGCGCCGGGTGTAGATGAGTGTGATGAATTCCCTCAGCGCCGCAAAGGAGCAGAAGGCGAAGAGGACGAGGACGCCGACCCGGCCGGCGATGAAGGCGAGGCCGATCAGGATGACCATCGCCCACCAGGCGCGGATACGGGCGTTGAGGTTTTCGACCGCGGCATTCGGTCCGTCGGTCGCGAGACGCCGCTCGAGTATGTAGCCGACGGTGGAGGCGACGATCAGCACACCGAAGATGCCGAGGACGAGAGTCACGAGATCGGAGCTTGCCGCAGTCATTCGCCGCTTCCTGCCGGTTTCGGAGCAAGCGCCAGGAGAGCGGCCCGCATCCGTTCGAGAAATGCTTGCTTGTCTTCGCCGGGCGCAAAACGGAGCGCGTTGCCGAAGGTGACGGTGCAGATCAGCGGGATCGGCACGATCTCGCCCTTGGGCATGACGCGGTTCAAATTGTTGATCCACACCGGCACGAGATCGACCTCCGGGCGCTGATCGACCAGATGAAAAATTCCGCTCTTGAAGGGGAGCAGCCGTTCCTCGGTCTGGTTTCGCGTGCCCTCGGGAAAGACGATCAGCGACGAGCCGGCATCGATCGCTGAGACCATCAGGGCCACCGGATCATGCGTCCGCTTCTCCCGTTCACGCTCGATCAGCACCGCATTGAAGACGTCGCGCCCGATGAAGGTATTGGTGCGCGATTTCAGCCAGTATTCGGCGCCGGCCACCGGGCGGGTCCGGTGGCGCAGCCTCGGCGGCAGCACGGCCCAGACGAGGACGAAATCGCCGTGGCTCGAATGATTGGCAAAATAGACGCAAGGGCGAGCCGGCAATCCCTCTTCCGGCCAGATGGCGCGAACCGCGGTTATGGCGCGGGCGAATATAACGAAGGAAGCCGCAGCGACCTTCGCAACCAAAGCCTTCATCCGGATATCACCCCCGCCAGCCCCCTTGACGCATGTGCAGACTGTAGCACGGCCGTTGCGGCTGGGAAGATGCCTTGTTTGGTGCAAAGCGGAGGGGCGCGATGGCGCTTTCGGGGCTTCTAGAAGCCGTTGCGCTCCGTCTCCACGCCCGGAGACAATCTTCCGGATGCGGTGGTATATTCCGGAGGGGAGAATGAAACATGAGGTTGCCGCCACCGGCAGGGGAGGACACGGCGAGGAGAGCGGGATGAGGAAAGTGGGCGCGCTTTGCCGCGCGCATCCCGCGTCTCAACTTCTAGAAGAGATCACGATGGTTTTGGGTGGACTCGGCCCCAAACCGTCGTGATCTAAGGGAGGAAAGCATGGAAATTCCTGTTCCACTACACCCTTATCTCGACGCCGGCATGGGCAAGGCCAGTGCCACCTTCAACGGTGGAACGCTGGTATGCGCCTGCAAGGATCGTCCCGTCAGGGTCCGCGTCAACGGCGGGATCGCACACAATCACGCCTGCGGCTGCACCAAATGCTGGAAGCCGAAAGGGGCGGCATTCTCGATCGTCGCGGTTGCGCCGCATGACAGCATCACCGTTGTCGAAAACGGCGACAAGCTCGAAATCGTCGATCCTACCGCGCTCATACGGCGGCACGCCTGCAGGGAATGCGGTGTGCACATGTACGGGCCTGTGGAGCGCGAGCACGCCTTTCAGGGGCTCGACTTCATCCATCCCGAACGGTTCGAGGAGAGCGGCTGGCCGGAGCCGGGCTTTGCCGCCTTCGTCTCCTCGATCATCGAAAGCGGCGTCGATCCGGCGAAGATGAACGGCGTGCGCAACCACCTGAGGCGGATTGGGCTCGAACCCTATGACTGCCTGTCGCCGGAACTGATGGACTTCCTCTCCACCTGGGTCGCGAAGAAGATCGGCGTGCTGACACAGTGAGCAACAGCAGCGGATCGGGTAGAATCGTTTTCGGCGCACCTGAGTGAGGCCGGCGCGGAGTCTTTCCGGTCGACTTCACGTTATGGCTGTGCAAACGACCAACGGGAGGATGGGCGACCGTGGCAAACGAACTCAAGCATGCGCCGGATTTCAGCCTCAAGGGCAAGGTCACCTTTGTCACCGGCGCCTCACGCGGGATCGGTCGGGCCTGCGCACTGGCCTGTGCGGGTGCCGGCTCCGACATCGTGCTCGGCCTGCGCGACACCGCGGCGTCCGCGGAGCTGATCGGCGCAATCCGGGACATGGGACGGAAAGTCCTTCCCGTGCAGCTCGATCTTTCGAAACGCGCCGACATCGAGGCCTCAGTGGCCGAGGCAATTGCGATGTTTGAGAGGATCGATGTGCTCGTCAATAATGTCGGGGTCGCGCCCGGCAATCTCGCGGAGGACGTCGTCGAGGCCGATCTCGACGAAATCCTGAAGGTCAACGTCAAGGGCACTTTCCTGATGACGCAGACGGTCGGCCGGCAGATGATTGCGCAGAAGGCCGGCCGTATCATCAGCATCAGCTCCCAGGCGGGCACCGTGACGCTGCGCGGCGAGGCGATCTACTGCATGAGCAAGGCGGCGATCAACCATCTCTCTCGGTGCTTAGCCGCGGAGTGGGCGCGCTACGGCATCACCGTCAACACCGTCGCGCCTACCTTCATCTGGACCGATGGTACGAAGCCGGCGCTTTCCGACAAGGACTTTTACGAACGGACGGTGGGGCACATTCCGCTCGGCCGCATCGGCGACACGGATGACGTCGTGGGCGCGGTGGTCTTCCTGGCCTCGCCGGCCGCCTCGCTGATCACGGGCTTGAATCTGCTCGTCGACGGCGGCTGGTCGGTCGCCTGAAAAACACCGCATGACAACAAGGAACGACCGACGAACCGGGCCGGCGGCGCCCGTGCGCGTCTCGAAAGACGCGCGGCGCTGTAGATGCGGGCGCCGGCCGAGGCGTGATTTGGCATGGCGAAACTGATATCGTGCGGAGACTGAAACGCGGGGAGGGCAGGCCATGCGGATCGCGGTGATGGGCTCGGGCGGCATCGGGGGCTATATCGGCCTGAGGCTCGCGAAAGCGGGCGAAGACGTCACTTTCATCGCGCGTGGCGAACATCTTTATGCGATGCGCAGCCGGGGGCTGCGCCTCGAAAGCCCGCTCGGCAATGTTAGCCTGCCTGGCGTCAACGCCACGGACGATCCCGTCGAGGTCGGTGTCGTCGATCTCGTGATCTTTGCAGTCAAGCTTTACGACAGCGAGGAAGCGGCGGCCGCGATCGTCCCGATGGTCGGGCCGAAGACAACCGTCTTGACGTTGCAGAACGGTGTTGATGGGGTCGACATCCTCGCCCGTTCCGTACCAAGCTCGCAGGTCGTGGCTGGCGTCATCTACGTTTCCACCTATCTGGAAGAGCCGGGTCTGATCAAGCAGACAAGCGGGATGACGCAGATGACGGTCGGCGGGCGCAGCGACCTGATGATTGCCGCCTTCCGCGACGCCTGCGCGCGGGCCGAGGGCATTTCCCTGCAGGTGGTCGACGATGTCGAGCCGGTGCTATGGATGAAGTTTGTAACGCTCGCAGCCTTTTCCGGCGGCACCAGCCTGATGCGCTCCGGCATCGGCGCGATCGTCGCCGACCCGGAAGGCCGGAAATTCATGGAGCAATTGCGCGACGAAGGCATGGCGATCGCCGCGGCCAAGGGCCATCCGATGCCGGAGGGCTATGTGCAACAGACCACATCGCTCTGGCAGATGCTGCCGCCGGAAACGCAATCCTCCATGGCCAACGACCTTCAGCGCGGCAAGCGGATCGAGCTCGAATGGCTGTCGGGGCGGATGCACGCGCTCGGACAGGAATTCGGCGTGCCGACGCCGGCACATACGGCGGTTTACCGGGCGCTTCATCTTCACGCGAACGGCGCACCGGCGCGGTAGCACGGTTTTTTCAGTTCAAGTGGGCGCGTAACGATGGGGCGGCGGAGTTTCGCGCGTGCTTCAGACCTTGTTAACCTAGATTGCGTTCACTGGAAACTATGCCTGCATGGACGCCGGTTTCGTAAAGCGGGAACCGTCCGCATGACCGCGGACTTGTTCCCAGGGAACAGGCAATGACCTCAGTATCGTATGAAGTCGCCTCGCGTCACTATGAAGAGGCCCAGGACGCTCTGATGGCATGGAACGCGACCTGGCTCAGGAAATTCGGCTGGCTCGATTAGGGTTACACTGCGGAGGGCTCGACAGCGCCGCGCGTCCGATCGGACGCCACAGTACCAGTAGCCTAATTGGCTTTGGCGGATGCTTTTCTCGCCCTCATTCCTGTGCTTGTCACAGGAATCCAGTAGCGCCGCGTCTGCGGCGCGGAAGACTCTTCTCAGCCCCAAGGACTTGGGCTGGCTGGATTCCTGTGACAAGCACAGGAATGAGGAGAGGAGGAGATGCATTACCTTACCGCAACCGACGAGAGACCGAGTTGGCTTCTGTCGGGTCCTGTGACCACACGCGCAAAAGGTCGCTCTAGCACTTTGAATTGCTGCAGGATTTTGTCCTTAAATCGACTCCGATTTGAGGAATCATATAGCAGGGAAGCTCAAAAACTAATCTATTCTAATGAGTTAGAGAGATAGCAGCGGAAAACCGCTTTGCACTTTTCTGATCCCGCTCTAAGCTCCGCGGCAATTTCTCACCGGAATTGCCTGATGTCGCTTCGCCTTGCCACCTTCAATATCGAAAACCTCATGAGCCGCTTCGATTTTTCCGGCTTTCGCAACCAGTTGAAACAGGATCGCGTGTTGAGGCTTTTCGACGTCAGGAGCGAGGCGGAGTACCAGCGGCTGGAGGAGGCGCGCACGATCGCGCATACGGACGACACACGGCAGATGTCGGCGCTGGCGATTGCCGATTGCGACGCGGATATCCTCTGCCTGCAGGAAGCCGACAACATGGCGGCGCTGCAGGCCTTCGAATACGGCTACCTCTTCCGCATGGTTGGCAACGGCTACCGGCAGAAATACCTGATCGAGGGCAATGATTCACGCGGCATCGATGTCGCCGTGCTGATGCGCGAGGAGACGCGCGACGGGCAGCCGATCGAGTGCCTCGACGTCAAGAGCTATGCGGGGCTCACCTATGCCGACCTCGACCTTTTTAACGACGAGCTGGCGCAGACCAACCGGCCGGGTGACCGCATCTTCAAGCGCGACTGCCTGGAGGTGGACCTGAGGATCGGCGGCCGGCCTCTGACGCTTTATGTCGTGCACTTCAAATCGATGGGACCGGCGCGCGAGGGGCTCGACGGCCGGCAGGCGACGATGCCGCTGCGCATCGCCGAGGCCAAGGCCGTGCGCCACATCATCGAAAGCCGCTTCGGGCGAGGCCGCACCGCCGACAAGACGTTCGCGATCTGCGGCGACATGAACGACTACCAGGAGAAGGTGGAGATCCGTGGCGACCGGCGCAACGGCTATGAATTCGTGCCGAGCGAGGAGACGACAAGCGCACTTGACATCTTCACGTTTGATGGTTTCGTCGAAAACCCGATGCTGCGCCGGCCGGTGCTCGATCGCTGGACGCTGTTCCACAGCCGCGGGCCGGAGGAGCGGCATCTTTGCCAGCTCGACTATATCTGGCTGTCGCCGGCGCTCGCCAGCCGCAATGCCAGCCGGGTGCCCGACATCATCCGCGCCGGCCAGCCGTTTCGCACGATCTTTCCGGACGGGCAGGCGGTGGAGCGCTACCCGCGCACCGGCTGGGACCGGCCGAAAGCCTCCGACCATTGCCCGGTCGTAATGACGCTGGATATCTGACCATGAGCCTTCTTCAAAGCAACCGCGCCGAGTGGCCCGCCGAGGGTATTGTCTTCCCAATTTCGGCAATCCGTATCGACGTTTCGCCGGAGCCGCATCCGTTCCATGTGGCCGAGGTGGAGCGGGCTCGGGAAAGCTGGCAGCGCGAGATCGCCGCAAACCCGCATCTCTTCGACGGCAAGATGGTGCTGCAGCGGGCGATCCGCATCGAGGACGGGCGCATCGCCGCGAGCGGCCACGTCGTGCCCTATTCCACCTTTCTCTGGTGGCGCAGGAGCCGGACGCCCGAGGCCTTGCACATCTTCGGCATGCCGCTACTGCTTTCGTCGGACGGCGCGATGATCGCCATCCGCATGGGGAGTCACACGGCCAATCCGGGGCGGGTCTACAGCCCTGGCGGCTCGTTGGAGCCCGAGGATATCGTCGACGGGCGCTGCGATCTCGACGGCAATATCGCGCGCGAGGTGCGGGAGGAGACCGGCATCGAACTCTCCGAGGCGACAGCCGAACCCGGCTACCAGGCGGTACACATGAACGGCACCCTCACGGTCTTTCGGGTCCACCGGCTGGCGGCGACGGCCGACGAAATCGTTTCGCAGGTTGCCGAGCATGTCGCGACCGACCCGCATCCGGAAATCGACGAGGCGGTGGCGATCCGCGGGCCGGATCCTGAGGCTCACAACTACCCGGATTTCATCCCGCCGATCCTCGAGTGGCTGTTTGCGAAGAACGGGAGATAGCGTTCGCCACAGCAGTAAGGGAGTGCTGCTGTGGCCGAAAACCAGTGGGGGACGGGTGTTCGGTAGCCCATGGCCGCCGGCCACGCCTAAAGCCAGCCCCCGCTAAATCCCGCTGCGCGCAGTCCGGCGACGATGGGCTGGCAGCGGCGCATGATGTTCCAGAGGAGGCCGGTGCGGTAGTTTTCGATCATCAGCACGACAGGGCCCTGATCGACGCCGAAGTGGTAAGGGCTTACCCACCAGCCCGGGTCGCCATCTTCGACCGTGAAGGTCCGGTTGAAGGACGGCTTGAAGCCGTAGAGGCGGGTCATTCCCAAAGGCATTCTCGCAAAGTTCCAGACGGTTGGAATGACGATCTCCGGAGCGAAGGGCAGGGACGCCACCACCACCCAGGGCGAGACGGTGCCGTCGTCCGGCCCGAAGGGCGCGCCGCGCGCGATATAGTCGAAGAATTCCGTTTCGCCGCCATCGACATTTCTCTTGATCCAGCCGGGACCGTCGCTCGCGGTGAAGCCCCAGCAGTGCTCGCCGTAGCCTGCAAAGTTCAACGGGTTGCGAATGGCGTATTCGCGCTGGACATAAGTCGCGTGGCGGCTGTTCTGGAAGTAGTCGCTATTGTGGTGGCGCATGAATTTATCGCGGATGCCCCGGAAGTCGATCCACATATGCGAGAGCTGGTGGGTGAAGAGCGGTCCCGAATAGAGCAGTTCGCGCCCGTAGATGTTTCGCCATTCGTAGCTCTCGGTATAGGCGGAATAGGCTTCGGGCGGCAGCGGATGCGTCGGCGATCCCAGTCCGAGGATGTAGAGCAGCAGGCCCTCATCGTAACCGCGCCAGCGATAGGGGATGAACCCGCTTTCCGGTCGCCATCCATGGGTCAAGGTAAGCCCGTGGTCGCAGGCCCAGTTCCAGTCGGCCCGTTCATAGAGCGTGTTGGCAAGCCATCTGACCTCGACCTCGTCCGCGCTGTCCCCGTCGAAATAGGCGGCCACGGTCAAGGCGCCGGCGAAGAGGAAGGCCGAGTCGATCGTCGACAGCTCGCATTCCCAGACCCTACGGCCGGTCTCGATGTCGAGGAAATGATAGAAGAAGCCCTTGTAGCCGGACGCGTCGGGCTCCGGTCCCTGGGGGCAGGCCAGCAGGAACGCCAGCTTCTTGCGGGCGAGCTTGGCCGCGAACTTGCGAATCAGGACGCCGCGTTCGACGACCACGGGAAGCGTGGCCAATGCCATGCCGATCGCGGCGATGCTTGCCGGAGCGTCGGGCTCGGTCTTGTCGCGAACGAGCCCGTTATCCGGGTTGGTGCAGTGGAGGTAATAGAGGAGCGACGTGAACTGCAGCCGACCGAGGTCCTGCTCGGTCGGCATACGCTCCAGTTTCGGGGCGATCGAGAGCATCCGTGACATATCGCTAACCTGATGGGTTAGAGCGGAATGCGGGCGGAAAACCGCGCACGCTTTTCCTCATCCCGCTCTGAGGCCGCCTTACGCCGCTCAGACGTTGTCTCCCTCGGTCGATGTCCTCGGGCGGGCTGGCGGTGTGCTCTTCGCGCCCCATTTCCATCCGCTGATCTGAGACATGTCGTCGCCGTATTTTTCGATATGCTCGCGATGCTCGATGAGCTTGGCGTGGATTGCCTGCTTGAAATAGGCCGCCCGCGCGCCGAGTTGCGGCAGCCGGTCGATGACGTCCTCGACGAGGTGGAAGCGATCGAGCTCGTTCAGCACAACCATGTCGAACGGGGTCGTCGTCGTGCCTTCTTCCTTGTAGCCGCGCACGTGAAGATTGTCGTGGTTCGTCCTGCGATAGGTGAGCCGGTGGATCAGCCATGGATAACCGTGGAAGGCGAAGATGATCGGCTTGTCCCGGGTGAACAGGCCGTCGAAATCGCGGTCCGACAGTCCGTGCGGATGCTCCTTTTCTGGCTGCAGCTTCATCAGGTTCACGACATTGACGACCCTGACCTTCAACTCCGGCAAGTGCTCGCGGAGCAACTGCACTGCCGCCAGCGTTTCGAGCGTCGGAACGTCGCCGCAGCAGGCCATGACGACATCGGGCTCGCTGCCCTGGTCGCTGCTCGCCCAGTCCCAGATGCTGACGCCCATCGCGCAGTGCCGGACAGCCTCCGACATCGTCAGCCATTGCGGCGCCGGCTGCTTGCCGGCGACGACCACGTTGACGTAGTCGCGGCTGCGCAGGCAGTGGTCCGTCACGCACAGCAGCGTGTTGGCATCCGGCGGCAGATATACGCGGATCACGTCCGCCTTCTTGTTGACGACGTGATCGATGAAGCCGGGGTCCTGATGGCTGAAGCCGTTGTGGTCCTGGCGCCAGACATGGGAGCTGAGAAAGTAGTTCAGCGAGCCGATGGGTCTGCGCCACGGGATCTCGTTGCACACCTTCAGCCATTTGGCGTGCTGGTTGAACATCGAGTCGATGATGTGGATGAAGGCTTCGTAGCAGGAGAAGAAGCCGTGGCGGCCGGTAAGCAGGTAGCCCTCCAGCCATCCCTGGCACTGGTGTTCGCTGAGCACCTCCATGATGCGGCCGTCCGGCGAGAGATGGTCGTCTTCCGGATAGATCTCCGCCATGTAGCAACGGTTGGTCACCTGCAGCACATCCTGCCAGCGATTGGAGTTGTTCTCGTCCGGACTGAACAGCCGGAAGTTCTTGCTCTCCATGTTCGCCTTCATCACGTCGCGCAGGAACATGCCCATGACGCGGGCCGACTCGGCGACCGTCGCACCGTGGCCTGAAAACTCGACGGCATAGTTCCGGAAATCCGGCATCTTCAGATCACGCAGCAGCAGTCCGCCATTGGCGTGCGGATTGTCGCTCATGCGGCGATTGCCCCTCGGAGCGAGCGCTGCGATCTCGGCCTTGAACCGGCCGTCGTCGTCGAAAAGCTCCTCAGGCCGATAGCTCTTCATCCATTGTTCGAGGATCTGGATATGCTCCAGCTTGTCCATCTCCCCCATGGGCACCTGGTGCGAGCGCCAGTAGTCCTCGCATTTCTTGCCGTCGATCTCTGCCGGGCATGTCCAGCCCTTTGGCGTCCGGAAGACGATCATCGGCCATGCCGGACGCTTGAGATTGCCGTTGGTTCTCGCGTCGGTCCAGATTTCCCGAATCTCGCCGACCGCCGTATCGAGCACGCCGGCGAGCTGACGGTGCACCTCTTCGGGGTCACGGCCCTCGACGAAATAGGGCTTGTAGCCCATGCCCTCGAAGAACTTCTGCAACTCCTCCTTGGGGATACGGGCGAGGAAGCACGGGTTGGCAATCTTGTAGCCGTTCAGGTGGAGGATCGGCAGCACGCAGCCATCGCGGGCCGGATTGAGAAACTTGTTGCCCTGCCATCCGGTGGCAAGCGGCCCGGTTTCGGCTTCCCCGTCGCCAACGACGCAGGCGACGATCAGATCGGGGTTGTCGAATGCCGCGCCATAGGCATGGCTGAGCGCGTATCCGAGCTCGCCGCCCTCGTGGATGCTGCCGGGCGTCTCGGGCGCGACGTGGCTCGGTATGCCACCCGGGAAGCTGAACTGCTTGAACAGCCGCTTCATGCCCTCCGCATCCTGGCTGATATTGGGATAGATGTCGCTGTAGGTGCCCTCGAGGTAAGCGTGAGCGACGAGTGACGGCCCGCCGTGGCCGGGGCCGATGATGTAGATCATGTTGAGGTCGTCGCGCTTGATGACCCGGTTCAGGTGCACATAGAGCATGTTGAGGCCCGGGGAGGTTCCCCAGTGGCCGAGCAATCGCGGCTTGATATGCTCGCGCTTCAGCGGTTCTCTGAGCAGCGGATTGTCGAGAAGGTATATCTGGCCGACCGAGAGATAGTTGGAAGCCCGCCAGTAAGCATCGAGCAGATGCAACTCGTCAGGCGAAAGGGGGGTCTCGGTTCGGATTTCCTGAGCGGTCTCAAGCGTAGACATCGAATCCTCCTAGTCGAAGCCGGACTGTCATAGGGCGACGATTTACGAGATGCGGACGTCGGAACTCACAACGCGTGGCAGCGGCATATCCTCCATATCCGCTGCGGCCCCTACAGCGCCGCGTCTCATGAGACGCGCAAAGGATGCTGTAGCACTTAAGAAAACATGCAGTAGCCGTAATGCCTCCAGAATGGGCAGCGCCAATGTCGCACAAAAAGCGCTCCGGGCACAGGAAAATCCGACCGAACGCCCCTCGCGGATTTGGCCATTGAATAAATCGCATCCGATTAAATCGAAACCGCTTGACACTGTTTTTTCTTTCGCGTATTTAACTCGCGTCCGATTTAAACGGATCCGCGTTAACCTTGAACAGAAAGGATTTCCCCATGACCGAGAAGCTTCTTTTCACTGGCAAGACCCACAATACCGGCGGCCGCAATGGCGGTACGCGGAGTAGCGACGGCAAGCTCGACCTGAAGCTGTCGCAGCCGCACCCGGCCGCCGAGCAACTCTTCGGCGCAGCCTGGTCCGCCTGCTATATCGGAGCGATCGAGCTCGCCGCCTCGCAGCGCGGGGTCAAGCTTCCGGCAGGTCCCGAGGTCGACGCCGAAATCGACTTGAACCTCGATGACGGCTCCTACTTCCTTCGGGCGCGCCTCAACGTGAGCCTACCGGGCCTCGAGCGCCAGCTTGCTGAGGAGCTGATCGAGGCGGCGCATGGCATCTGCCCATACTCCAAGGCAACGCGCGGCAACATCGACGTGACTACCAGCCTCGCCTGAGCGGGATCGGTCGGGTCTGCCTCTCAAGCAAGTCCAGGAAAAGTGCGGAGCGGTTTTCCGTCCGGAATTGCGTGAGTTTTCAAAAGCAAGTCCAGGAAAAGTGCGGAGCGGTTTTCCGTCCGGAATTGCGTGAGCTTCAAAGCGTAGAGCAGGCGGACCCGACGCCTCACAAAACTGCCGACATGACAACAAGGGGAAGAACACGCAATGCCCGACAGCCACGCACCGCAGGCCTATCGCGAGTTTTCGCTTGTGCTCGACCAATCCATCTATCGGGCTTTGCCGGATGATTGGCTCATCGGAATAACCGATGTCGTCGGCTCGACGTTGGCAATCAAGGCGGGGCGCTACGAGGACGTCAACTACGCCGGTGCGTCGATCATCGCCGCGCTCGGCAACGCCTGGGGCACGTTCGATTTCCCCTTCGTGTTTCGCGGCGACGGGGCAGCATTTGCCTTGCCGCCAGAGGGCGTCATGGCCGCCACTTCGGCGTTGCGGCAGGTCGCGGCCTTTGCCAAAACCAATCTTGCGCTCAATCTTCGAATTGGCTTGCTGCCCGTCAGCGAAATCCGTGCCGGCGGACGCGACGTACGCGTTGCGCAATACGCTGCTTCGGAAAATGCCACCTACGCGATGTTTTCCGGCGGCGGGCTCAAATGGGCGGAAGAGCAGATCAAGGCCGGGCGCTATCTGGTCAAGCCGGGCCGGTACACGACGAAGCCGGACCTGACCGGCCTCATGTGTGAATGGACCCCGTTCGCGAGCCAGCAGGGCGAGATCCTGTCGCTGCTGGTCGAGCCTTATGAACACACGAGCCCCGATGCCTTTGCTACGCTCGCCCGGCGCGTGCTCGCGGTATTCGACGCCGCACCGCGCCAGTCCCACCCGGTTCCAGAGCGCCTGGGCGTTCCCAAGGACAAGGCGACCTATGTCGATCTGGAATGTTGGTCGGAAGTCGCCTCCAACTCCGATTTCCGCAAATACGACGACGGCTTGCGCCTGACGCTCGACTGCGCGCCCGAACAGATCGATACGGTCGAGGCGATCCTTGTCGCGGCAAAGGCGTGCGGCGAGATCAACTTCGGACTGCATCGCCAGTCCCACGCGCTGATGACCTGCCTCGTGCCTTCGGGCAAGCCGGAGTCGCACCTGCATTTCCTCGACGGCATGGACGGCGGCTATGCCAAGGCCGCCGAGATGATGGAGGCGAGTGAGCTTACGGCTGTGGCATCACGTTAGGTGAGAAGAGATCATCGGAAGAATATTTGGTAGGTCGATCCGGTGTGGCGTGGACGCCGCTTTCAGTAAGAAGCTCGGCCGGCGAAGGCGTTGGACTTCTTCACGGTGCAGCCTGCCTGCACGTCGTCCTGGAGGCTTGCGGCGGTGCCCTTACTGGGCTCGCAAGGACGCTTGATGCAGCGTCATTTCGCCGGAAGCTGGGAGTTTCCGGAATGGGGCGAACTTTGGCCCTCACCAGGGCTAGCGAGTAGCGCTTCGCCGAGAAACGCCGCTTCGGGACTCCGGACCGTCCCCGGCCCAACACTTTCGTGGATTCTCGGCTGGCGATCCACTACTCTCTCAGGTGGGAGGAAATCGGTTTGGAACGCCGCCTCGCCGCCATTATGGCCGCTGACGTAGTTGGCTACTCGCGTCTGATCCGGACTGATGAGGACGGCACACTCGCGGCGCTCAAGGCGCTGCGGACTGACCTGATTGGTCCGAGGATCGCGGATCACCATGGTCGCGTCGTCAAGCTCATGGGTGACGGATTGCTGGTCGAGTTCGCCAGCGTCGTGGAGGCGGTGCGCGCCGCTGCCGAGATGCAGCAGGCGATGGCTGAGCGCAATGCCGCCGTGCCGGAAGAGCAACGCATCGAATTCCGCGTCGGCATCAATTTGGGCGATGTGGCCATTGATGGCGAGGACATCTATGGCGACGGGGTGAATGTCGCCGCCCGCCTGGAGACGCTCGCGGAACCAGGCGGCGTCTACGTTTCGGAGGCGGTGTATGACCAGGTGCGCGATCGGCTCGAGTTGCGCTTCGAAGACCTAGGAAAGCAGCAGCTCAAAAACATCGACCGGCCGGTGCGCGTCTGGCGTTGGCTGCGGGACGACATCACGCCGACGTCCAAGGCGGCTCAGGTGGAAAGGCCATTCCCGGAGAGACCGTCGATCATCGTTCTCCCCTTCGACAACATGAGCCGCGACGCCGATCAGGAGTATTTCAGTGACGGCATCACGGAGGACATCATCACTGACCTCAGCAAGGTCTCCGGTCTCTTCGTCATCGCGCGCAACTCGGCGTTCGTCTACAAGAACCAGGCGTTCAGCGTCCCTCAGGTCTGCCGCGAGCTCGGCGTCAAGTTCGCTCTCGAAGGCAGCATTCGCAAGGCCGGCAACAGGGTTCGCGTCACCGCCCAGCTTATCGATGGGATGACCGGCGGTCATGTGTGGGCTGAGCGCTACGACCGCGAACTCACCGATATATTCGAAGTCCAGGACGATATTACAAAGCAGATCGTGGCTGCTTTGAAGGTCACGCTCAACGAAGCGGAAAAATCGCGCAACGTTGATAGCGGCACGAAGGACATGGACGCCCATGATCTATTCTTGAGGGGGCGTGACCTGATCCGCGGCGTCAAAAAAGATCGCGAGATGTTCGATCAGGCGACCGCGTGCTTCCGTCGGGCGATCGAGCTCGATCCGAACTACGCCGCCCCCTATGCGGGTCAGAGCATGGCGTATGTCCTGGATTTTCAAAACCGCTGGAGCGACACGCCCGAGAGGTCTCTCGACCTGGCCGAGCGCTTCGCCAGCGAGGCGATCGCTAGGGACGACCAGGATCCTTACGCCCACCTGGTCGCCTCGCTCGCGGCCATGTTCAAGATGGATTATCAGCGGTGGGCGGATGAGGCCGACCGGGCACTAGTGCTCAACCCCAATTTTGCCCCCGCCCTCAACGCCCGCGGCGTGTTGCACATTTATACGGGTCAGCCGGAAATGGCGATTCCTTACATTGAACGGGCCATGCGCCTCGATCCTGCCGTACAACAGCAATACCTGCACTTTCTCGGCACGGCCCATTTCGTGATGGGCGAGTACGAAAAAGCGGCAGCCCTGTTCAGGGACCGGATCGCCGTCAATCCGGCCACAGACCTGTCGCGCGCATTCCTCGCCTCAACATTGGGCCATCTGGGCAAACTTGATGAGGCGCGCGAGGTTTGGCGCGAGCTCAAGGAGATCAATCCAAAGTACTCCCCCGTTGAGCATATCGGCCGCCTGCCATTCCGAGACCCTGCAGATGCCGAGAAGTTCACTTACGGCTTGCGCAAAGCAAACTTGGCGGAGTGACCCGCTATATACCCTGTTACCAATAGTTACCTCGCGTCGAGAGAACCTGGCAGTAGCGACTGTGTGTTCAGGCTTCAGCTAACTGCCAATCCGCTAAAGGTAGTGAGGGGAACTGGGTTTGCGGGATAACTTCTGCTCATGGCCCAGAGCGCCGTTTGCGGTCTTGACCGGCAAAGTCGCGTGCTCGCGCCAACTTTGGACTGCATCGGCAGTCCCATGCGCTCTTGAACTGCCCCGTGCCTTTGGATTCCTCATTCCTGTGCTCGTCACAGGAATCCAGCCGCACCGCGTCGGCGGTGCGGGGAGACTGCTTTAAATCGCAGCCGCGTCTTCTGCGCCATCCATCGCAAACAACTGCACCCCGCAGGCTTGACAGATCGGCGAAATAGGTAGATCAGTCTACCTAGTTGTTGGAGAGACAAGATGGTCGAGAGAACGCCAGCCAGGGAGCGCCTGCTGAAGGCCGCAGCCGAGCTGTTTTATCGCGAGGGGGTGGGAGCGACGGGCATAGATGCGATCACCGCCCATGCGGGGGTCGCGAAAATGAGCCTCTATAACAATTTTTCGTCCAAGGCCGATCTCGTCAATGCGTATATGCAGAGACGTCTCGACGAGTGGCGGGACGTCTACCAGGAGCGGCTGAGAAACGCGACGACGCCTCAGGAGCGTATCCTGGCGGTGTTCGATTCCTATGTGGACCATGCGGCCCTTGCCTATGAGTGGGGGTTTCGAGGATGCGGGCTCCTCAATGCCGCCGCGGAGCTCCCCGTTGACGATCCCGGCCGGGCGGTGGTCGCCTTTCAGAAGGCCGAGGTGGAGCGGCTGTTCAAGGAGCATCTGCTCGAGATGCAACCGGGAGCCGGCACAGGGATCGACGAGACCGCGCAACATCTGTCCTTTCTACTCGAAGGCGCAATGGCGCGTGCTGGCCTCGACGGGCACGATGCGCGGTTAAAAACGGCGCGCAAAATCGCCATCTCGATCTTGGAGCAATTTTAAGAAGGTAGCGCGGGGTGCGGGCGGAAAACCGCGCGCATGTTTCCTCCTCCCGCGCTCAGATTTTTCCGCGCTCAGTCTCCGAATTTCTCACAACTGCTACCACCGCCAGAAAACGGAACCGCATCAATGAGTGAAGCTGTTGCCGCGGCCTCCTACCGCCCGAGGAAAGGAATCTCGGCGGTCGTCATCCTGGTCATCCTCGAAGCGGCTCTGGTGATTTCCTGGAGCGCCGGCTTTGTCGGCATACGGTTCGCGATCGATCACGCTCCGATCTTCCTGATCCTGCTGTGGCGAAGCCTGGTCTCGGGACTTCTGCTGCTTCCTCTCGCGCTCACCATGGGGCCGGCGATCCGATGGAAAGATGCCTTCTCGCAGATGGTGTTCGGCGCGTTGGCGATGTCGGGTTACCTCGCCGGGTTCGCGCTTGCGATCTCGCATGGGGTGCCGACGGGCCTCGTCGCCCTGATTGCCGACATGCTGCCGCTAGCGGTGGCGCTATTGTCCTGGCCGGTCCTCGGACAGGCGCTAACCGCGCGCCAGTGGCTGGGTTCCGTCCTCGGCATGGCTGGCGTGTTGATCGCCTCGGGCTGGTCACTCAACATGGGCGATGTGCCGCTTTGGGCCTATGGCCTGCCTGTTCTCGGCACGCTTTCGCTGTCGATCGCGACGCTGCTGCAGAAACGCAGCCCGACCAACGCCATGCCCGTCTATCAGCGCCTGTGCATCCAATGCCTTTCGGCTTCGGCGATCTTCGCCGTGTTCGCCTGGCACGAGGGAGGCGTCCTCCCCGTCCTCGACATGGGCTTCATCGGCGGCATTCTCTGGCTCGTGTTCGTAGCCACGTTCGGAGCATGGAGCCTCTACTACATCGCGCTTCGCAAATCCTCTCCGGCCCGAGTTACGGCGATTCTCTATCTGAGCCCGCCGGTGACGATGATCTGGGCCTGGGTGATGTTTGGCGAGCCCTTGTCCTTTGCGATGGGCGGAGGACTGGCCGTTTCGCTGATCGGCATCGTCATCGTCGCGCGATCGCAAAAGGCGGCTCATGCGGCACAGGCCGAATACCCCTAAAATGTTACTGGAAACAGGCAGAAAATCTGGCAGGCTATATCCATATTGTTAAGCCATTTGAGTACGTTGTCAGGGCCCACTTCTCCGGAAGTGGGCTTCTTTAGTTCCTTCGACGAATGGCGAACACGCTGGCGTGGATGGATCTGTTGCCGTCGCAAGCACTGGTTGATCTAGCCCCATCGATTAGTAGACAAATCGGCCAATTCTGGCACGATTGAAAGGCCAACATAATTGGCGTCAAACTCAGGGCCCGCCGGTTTCCCGATCACTCCATGCGGGCTCCTTTTTTCATTCATCTTCGGAAACGCAGATGCGGAGGCCCCCATTGCGCGTCTTGTAAGGCGTGCAGCGCTTACGGGTGGGGCCGTCGGCTCTCGAAAATAATTCTTATGGGCTAGTAGACATGCAATTCTAGTTTGGCAAAATGATTCGGCTACAACTTTGTAGCGTCATTAGATCACCCATTCCTTTTCAGTAGCAATTTAGAGCAGAGCCCCTGAGAGATGACAGGGGGCTCTGTTTGCTACAACCGTTGGGTCAACGGAGGGATCAACCAAGCGCTTGTTTCAGACGGTTGGGACCTTGTCACTCCTCTTGCGGCTGTGCGTCAGGAGCCCGGCCACCCTCCAGAAAGGCTATGACTTCGGCCTGCATGTCGAGGCACAGGTTCTGATATTCGCGCAAGAGTTCCTCCCGCAGAGGATACTCGTTCCGCAGGCTTTCAATGGCCCCTTCGGCTAAAGCGTAGGCCTCGAACAGATCTTCCATTTCCTTGTTTTTGAGGGCCCGGAGCTTTTGTCGATGACGTGGCAAAGCCAGTGCGAGTCTGGCTCTTCCGTTGCGCACTAGAGACATTGCCGCAACCCCGGCAGTGCCCGCCGGATTGCGGACACTGCTTCCTGTGTGACGCGTACGCCGACCTTGGATGAAGGACGACGTCCTATAAATTCCGAAGCTCACACTTTGTTCCGACAAGCAGGAACGGCTGGCTGCAGCGCCGCGCGTCTAGACGAGCAAAGACGCTGTAGCACTTTAAGTTGCTGCGTCACGGCTTGCCCGATTCGCCCTGCGTGGCGCGCAGGAGGTTGTCGCGCAGCCTCGCCACGCTCTGCTGTACCTCGTCAAAGTCGTCTCCGAGCCCGGTGGCATCCGTCAGCGACGCGCCAGGGTCGGCGTCCACCAGCCTGCGGCCGGCCGGCGTGAGGCTCACCCGAACCTGCCGCTCGTCTGCCGGGTCGCGGCGACGGCTGATCAAACCGATCTGCTCAAGCTTCTTGAGGATCGGCGTCAGCGTATTCGATTCCAGGAACAATTTTTCGCCGAGCTCGCCGACCGTCTGGTCGTCCTGGTCGGAGAGTGCCACCAGAGCGATGTATTGGGTATAGGTGAGGCCAAGCTCATCCAGGATCGGCTTGTAGGCGCGGCCGAAGGCAAGATTTGCCGAGTAGATCGCGAAACACAGAAAGTTCGCCAGCTTCGGATTTCCCTTGCCTGCCCGCGGGGCGGCATCCGGTTTCTTTGCTGTCTGGGACGTGGTCATGGAATTTTCCAATCTGGTTTTCGTATTGCGATTTATATAAATCGGATGCGATTAAATCGCAATGGTATTGACGCGGGTTCGGCTGATTTAGGGGATCCGATTAAACATGACCGAGGAGCTGCTTCAGGTGGATTCTACGCGAGTGAAATGTTAGGTTGAACAACTTCTTCTTGCAGCGCATCGTCGGGAGGGACCATGCTTCGGTTGGGCAGGAAGTATCAGCACTTCGTTCATGGCGCCGGCTGCGCCTGCTTCAGTCCCGTTCTCCAACAGGCGTCACGTCGTCTTGATGCATTTTCGCGACGGGACTTTCTCGCAGGGGCCGGAGCGGCGGCAATCGCCGGAATGGCGCCTGGGCCATCCTTTGCCCAGGGACCGCTCTCCAAGGTTCTCTTGAGCAAGGTCCGGTTGTTCGATGGCAAGTCCGACGCGTTGCGGGCAGGGGTCCAGGTTCTGGTCGAGGGCAACAGGATCGCGTCCGTCGATGCGACGAACAGCGCTCCGCCGTCCGACGCGACCGTGATCGATTGCGGCGATCGAGTTCTGATGCCGGGCATGATCGATGCACACTGGCACACGTTGTATGCCGCTGTTCCTTTGGCGGTGGTAGCGACGGGCGATCCCGGTTTCGTCTTCTCCGCGTCTACGGCTGAAGCCGAACGGACCCTCATGCGCGGCTTTACCACCGTACGCGATCTGGGCAGTCCCGTCTTTTCCTTCAAGCAAGCGATCGACAGCGGTGTCATCCCCGGGCCCCGCATCTTTCCGTCAGGTGCGATGATCACGACCTCCGGCGGGCATGGCGACCTTCGCATGCTGAGTGAGATTCCACGGGACGGTGGGCGGCTCAGCGTGAGCGAACTGATGGGCGCCGCAGCGATCGTCGACAGTATCGGAGACTTGAAGAAACGCGTACGGGAGCAGCTGCTACAGGGCGCCTCGCAGATCAAAATCGTCGGAGGCGGTGGTGTGTCGTCTCCGCGCAGTCCGCTCGACATGTCCACGTTCAGCGAAGAAGAGCTACGTGCGGCGATTGACGTTGCCCGGGACTGGAACACCTATGTCACCGTCCATGCCTACGCCCCGAACACCGTCCAGCGGGCGATCGCGGCGGGAGCGGCCTGCATCGAGCACGCGCACCTGATGGACGAGGAGACGGCAAGAATTATGGCCGACAAGGGTGTCTGGCTCAGCACGCAGCCTTTCCTGTCGACGGAGGATGTCGCCCAGCAGACAGGGCCAGCCGCCGAACGGATGCTTCAGGTCTTCGCCGGGACTCCGAAGATCTACGATCTTATTCGCAAGCATGGCATCAAGACGGCGTGGGGTTCGGATATCCTGTTCTCACCTGAAGTCACCCCACGCCAGGGCATCATGCTGACCCATCTCAGCAACTGGTACACCAACGCCGAAACCCTGCGCATGGCGACGTCGGTCAATGCGGAGCTGCTTGCGCTTTCCAACCTTCGCACGCCGTATCCCGGCGAACTGGGCGTCATTGAGGAAGGTGCGCTCGCGGATATGCTGGTTCTGGATGGCAATCCGCTCGAGGACATTCGCCTCATCGAAGACCCCGGAAAGAACCTGGTCGTCATTATGAAAGACGGCACGATCCATAAGAATACGCTTTGAGCCTCGATACGCGCCAGGAGGGCCGCTGCTCAGACGAAGCACGACCTATAGTCTCGCTCCCGACCCTTCACATCTGGCGCAACATTGGGGGGAGCCTATAGCCGATGCGTCCTTTCGACATGCGGTACACCTCCGAGAGAGCGGATTGGCCTGACGTCGCGACAGGACAGGTGGAATTAACTGGAAGGTGGAGAGCGTGCGGGCCGCAGGATACAAGGCAATTTACACGACCCAAATCCTGATCGCGGCTCTGCTCTTCGTCGCGATGCTTTCGGTGGCGAGTTCGGTTTTTGCGCCAGTTGCCTTTGCGCTGTTCATCATCGCGCTGGTTTGGCCGGCGCAGCGCCGGCTGCAGGGGGTGCTCCCTCGCTATCTGGCGTTCATCATCAGCTTTCTGGTGGTCGTGCTTGCATTCCTCGCATTCGGCTGGCTCATAGCCTGGGCATTCGGGCAGGTCGGCCGGTGGATCATCGCGGATGCCACGCGTTTTCAGCAGCTCTATGACGACGTTCGCCTCTGGCTCGAGGAACATGGCGTCGTCGTTGACGTCCTTTGGTCGGATAACTTCGGCGTTGGCTGGATTTTGCGTACGGTACAGACCGTGAGCGGCCGCCTTAACAGCACTTTCAGTTTCTGGCTAATCGCTCTCGTCTATGTCCTGCTCGGGCTGATGGAGGTCGAGGCCTTCGAGCGCAGGATCGGGGCGCTGCAGAACCAGACCGCCAGTGCATTGCTTCTTCACGGTAGCCGACTGACAGCCATGAAGATCCGCCGCTACATGATGATCAGGACGGCAATGAGTGTCGTCACCGGCCTTCTGGTCTGGATTTTCGCCCGCGCTGTCGGGCTGTCTCTCGCCGAGGAGTGGGGCTTCATTGCGTTCGCTCTCAACTACATCCCGTTTCTGGGGCCGCTTTTCGCTACGTTGTTCCCGACGTTGTTTGCCCTTATCCAGTTCGGCACCGCGGAAACCGTCTTGCTGGTCTTCGTGGGATTGAATCTCATTCAGTTTGTTGTGAGCAGCTATATCGAGCCACGGGTCGCAGGCAGTGCGCTATCGGTGTCACCCGTGGTTGTCCTGTTTTCGGTTCTCGCATGGGGCTATCTCTGGGGTGTCTTTGGCGCCTTCATCGGCGTGCCCATAACGATCGCACTGTTGACCTTTTGCAGCCAGCATCCGTCCATCAAGTGGCTTTCGGAATTGTTGGGCCACGATGTGGAGGCCGATCAGGCCCTTCCGACGCCGAGGGCTTGAAGCGGTGATCGACGACCTCGACTGCAGCCTGCATGGCGACCTTAGACCAAGCGCGCTGACCCGGTTGCGGATCTGGTGGACTGTCATGTAGCTTGCCGCTCAACGACAGGAGGATGCCATGGCTGAAGCGAGTTCCGGCGCCAGGATGCTGAGCGGCAAATGTCTGTGCGGGGCAGTCGAATACCGGGTGGCGGACCGGTTCGAATATGCGATGAACTGCCATTGCTCGAATTGCCGACGCGCGACCGGTTCGGCCTTCAAGCCGTTCGCAGGCGTCAAGCGCGGCGAACTGAGCCTCGTTCGAGGTGAGGACGCGCGCCTGATCTATGGCGACGAGGGCGACGCGCACGACGTCCACTGTGCCGCCTGCGGCTCGTTGCTTTATTCCGTTGTGCGCGAAGGCGCCTATGCGCATGTGACGCTCGGCACGCTCATCGATGCGCCGACGATCCGGCCCTCGGGGCACATTTTCGTCGGATCGAAGGCGGAATGGTTTGAGATCACTGACGGCCTGCCGCAATACGAATGCTTTCCCGACGATTGAGGCGCGGCCCCGCGCGATCACAGCGTCACGACTATCTTGCCAAATTGCTCGTTCGACTCCAGAAAGCGATGCGCCTCGACGATCTCATCAAAGGGAAAGGTCCTGGCGATCACCGGCCGGAGCGAGCCTTCCGTCAGTCCCTCGAGGATGAAGGCCTTGGCGGCCGTGAGCCGCGCCGGATCGGAGATGATCTCGTGGACGAGGTAAC
>NZ_JADYVD010000031.1 GCF_020193575.1 Ensifer sp. IC4062 | reverse complement strand
CCGACCGGCGCGAAGGCGACTCGACGACGCTGGTCGCCAACAACGACAAGGCACGCGAGGTGCTTGGCTGGGAGCCGCAATACGACCTTGCGGCGATTACAGAGTCCGCCTGGAATTGGCATTCGCGTAGAAATCAAGGCGTCTGATTTCTGCGCTCTGCGAAACAACTCGAGCCACTGCAGCGCCGTGCCTGAGAGCGCGCGGCGCTGTAGACTTGCATCCCTCTAAGAACACGCCTCACATTAAGATAGGTGGGCAAGGCGACCCAGGGCCGCCGAGCCGACACAGGCGAGTGCTCAATTTTTGCTTAGCCAGCCAGGCTCTGGGCCGCCGGTTGCATGCGCTTTCGATAAAGTAACGGACGCTCCAGTATTGTATAGCCGGCGATGCCTATCACCGTGCCGGAAAGCACCGAAATGGCCATCGCGATCCAGGCGTCGGTCCGGGCCATCGACGCGGCCTTGGCGACCACGGAAATCGCGAAGGTGTGCCAGATGTAGATCGAGTAGGAAGCATTGCCGAGAAGCTTCGGCAACTGTAGCGAGGGAATATATCCGCGAGCCTCGACCGAGAGAACGCCGAGGACGAGCATCACCGCAAGCGGGCCCATTGTGAATTCGTTGAATGGCAGGCGGAGAATGCCGACAAGCGCGAAACCGGCGAACGAGCAAGCGATCAGCGTCACGCCGGCCACGAGCGGCGGCACCCTGCCCTTCAGCCAAAACTCGCCGATCACCATGCCTGCCACGAACTCAAGGATGACGGGCCGCGTGTAGGTCAGGATCAAAGCATTGTCGAAGCTGGTCAGCACTCCGGCCAGGACCATGAGCAGGAACAAACCGGCGATCGAAGGCAGGCGCCAGTTTCGCGGCAGCAACAGCGAGGCCGCGAACACGGCGTAGAAAAGCATCTCGAAATTGAGCGTCCAGCCCTGCACGAGGACTGGCCATATCTCGCCGTTGCTCGGAGAGCGCATTGGCATGAAGAACAGCGAAGCGAGCACATGCTCGACAGATAGGACCATGTTCGGAAAGAGCCCCGCAATCCCTCCGGCGACCATGACCATGGTCGCCAGCCAATAGATGGGCACGATGCGGAGGATGCGATCGACCATGAACCGCACCGGCGTGATGGGCCGGCGATCGCTGATCACCCACATGATGAAGCCGCTGATGACGAAGAACACGTCAACGCCGGCCGCACCGACCGCAAAATGATGTCCAGTCTTTTCTGCGGCATGGAATATCACCACCGCCAGCGCTGCCGCAGCGCGCAGATATTGGATCCCGTGGATCGTTTTCATCCAAGCGCCCCCACGACGCAAGCACTATGCGCTGAAACGAACTCTGTACGCTGTAGAACGCCCGTCGTCCGGCCAAAGCCAGCTCATGGTCGGTCGCGTGCGCTTGATCGTCAGCTTGCCCGCCGAAAAATAAAGCAAGAACGAACCGACGTGGTACGGATTAAGAATGTCGACCTCGACGAAAGATCGGATGAGAAGCAGTATCGCAATGCCGAAAAGCACCATCGAATCCGGATCGCGTTCTTCCGAAAGCAACCGCTTCAGGTGACCGAAGACCGTCGTGACCAATACCATGGTCAGCAGCAAGAGGCCGATCGCCCCCGTTTCCACGATTGCCTCGATGTAGGTATTGTGAAAATGGAAGCCGGTGCGCGCGGTAATGTAAAACTCTTCCCAAAGCCGCTCCGCCTCTGAAAATCCCTGGATCCAATAGGCCTGGTAGCCGAGCCCGACGATCGGGGACGCCATTGCCGCGTCGATGCCCTGCTGCCACAGATAGGTGCGGCCAGTGAGGGTCGAATTCTTGCCGAAGGCGCCCAGTACCACATCGATACCGCCGCTATAGGCGATTGCGACGGCAGCGATCACGCTGAACATTGCCGCGGCGAGGAAGAGGCCCTTGCGATTCGAGGGACGCAGAGCGGATATCACCCGCATTCCGAGCGAGAGGCCGATGATCGCCGCGGTCGTCAGGACCGAGGTCGCCGACTGCGAAGCCAGAAGCGAGTAGGCAGAGATCAACCCGGAGACCCCAGCCGCCGCCATCCAGACGCCGCGCTCGCCAAGCGTGAAAACGGCAACGAAGGCGAAATAAATGCCTAGCGAAGCGTAGAAGCCCAACTGGTTCTTCGATGAGAAGGCACCGACAAAACTGAACGTACCATCCAGCGGATCATAGTGATACACACCGAAAAGCAGCGAAAAGAGAAGGACAAGGGCGACGCCGGCGATCCCTCCGCGCGTGAGAGTAGGGATATCGATCGTCCGCATAGCGATAAGCGCGCAGACGACGTGGCTGAGATATTGCACCCCGGTGCGCATCGTCATCCCGGGCGCCGCCGACCAGAAGAACGAAAGGCAGGCAAAGACAGTGAAGGCGAGGATCCAGAGATACTTGCCGTAGTTGCCCAGGACCTTGCGGTAGTCGACGAGGACCAAAGGCAGCCACAAGGCGTAATAGAACAGGATCGAAACCTGTCCGAAGCGCGGCGAATAAGCGAAGACGAACAACGACAGCGTCACGGCCAGAGTGCCGTAAAGCTGATTCGTCCCGGGACTGACGAGGCTCGCCTTCGAAATCCGCATTGCCGGAACTCACCGCATCGCCAGCGCAGCGCTTACTTTGATGACGTCTCCAGGCAGCACCTCTGTGTTCTCGTTCGCCGAGATCTCCGTCGGCTTGCCATCCTTTTCACGGATGATCGAGTAAGTGATATTCGCCTCGGATTCTTGCTCTTCCAGTCGTGCCGCTTCGGCCGATTGCAGCAGAGCCTCGGCCATCAGGTCGCGACTGGTGCCGGCCTTCAGCGTAAGCGTGTCGAGTTCAGCCTCGGTGTTTTGCAGTTCCTGGGCGAGTTGCTCGTCCCAATCGTTGCGGAGATTGGTCTCGTCCTGCGTCGCCTTGTTGTAATCCTGCTTTGCCTTGAGCGAATTGGTGTCGATGTCGAGAAGCGACGACTGCACGTCCGCAACTCGTTGTTCGAGGGCGAGCTTGCGCTGGCTCAACGCCAGTCCCTTTTCAGCGAGGCTGTCGACCTTCTCCCGATCTTCCATGACGAGTTCAAGCTGGCGAGCCTGCGTCTCCGATTTTTTCCCGAGCGACTCGATCTCGCTTTGAAGAAGCGATTTAAGATCGGCTAGAGCGTCCAGTTGACGCTCCTGTCGCTTGTCGCGCGACTCCATCAAAGCCGTCTCATTGGCGAGCAGCTTTTCAATCCCCTCGACGTTCTTCAGTTCGTTGGGCAATTCGATTTTGTTGCGCTTGCCGATCTCAGCTTGGAGCCGGGCGCGGCGGATAAGCAGCCTGTTGCGCTCCGCAACCTGGACGGCGGATTCGCCGCTCGCGGTGATGTAGTCCCGGACGAAGCGCCCGCCGTTCTCGGCCCGGCGCAATCCGCCGCCAAGGCTGATGGCCTTGAGCACGGTCATCTTCGGCGCATAGGGATACTCGCCAGGGGTCTCCACTTCTCCAGTAAGGTAGACGGGACGATATTGCGCCATCTCGACCGACGCCGAGGGCCGGTCGCGCAGACCGAAAAGCTTCTGCATCTGGATGCCGATCTCGGCCGCGACTTCCGTCGTCGTCTTGCCCGACGCAGGAAGGTCGCCCACAAAAGGCAGCGAGATATTACCCGACGCGCCAATCGTGTATTCGCCGCTGACGGCCGACCAGTCGCGCACGGCGCCCTGGGCCGTCTGCCACTCGGCAACGCGGACGCGCAACTTGTCCATCACACCAAGCCGATATTCGTCAGCTTGTGCCGCGGTCGCTCCTGAAGCAGCAATGACCGCGATCAGCGCGACGCGGGCGAAACAGGAAAGCTTTTTGGAGACGCCGAACGCCCCCGAAATTCTGATAGGTTGCATTTTCGTGATTTCCTGGTGCTTGACACTGTCTCGACCCTCGAGGGTCAATCAGCGCCAAGGTTTCAATAGCTGCCGCGGGAGAAACAGACGGCAGGGATCGTCTTAACGACGATGGCAAGGTCGACAAGGAGCGACCAATTCTGGACGTATTGCGTGTCGAAGGCCACTCTGGCGGCGTAAGATACGTCATTACGTCCGCTGATCTGCCAAAGACCGGTGAGACCGGGGCGCGAGCGCAGGTAGTAGACGGCAGCCGAATCATAGAGCTCGAGCTCGTCCTCTACCACCGGGCGCGGACCGACCACACTCATTTCGCCGCGAATGATGTTGAGGAGCTGCGGCAGCTCGTCGAGGCTGAGCTTGCGCAACACGGCACCCACAGCCGTTACCCGTGGGTCATTCTGCAGCTTGCGGGTCGTGCGCCACTCTTCGTAGGCGTCAGGATTCGCCTTGAAGTAGTCTTGCAGTACGCGATCGCCGTTCTCCATCATCGTTCGGAATTTCAGGCACTTGAAGGCCTGGCCGTTGTGACCGATGCGGCGGTGTCCGTAGAAAACACTCCCGCCGTCAGAGAGCTTCACGAGCGCCATGATGAGCAGGAAGAGCGGGCTGAAGAAAATGAGAGCCAAGGACGCCGCGGCGATGTCAAAACTTCGTTTTGATATGCCGCCGATCGGCCGGAATACCCCGGTCTCTTTTGCGATAAAAAACGGCGAACTGGCCGAGCGAGTCGCGGACTTCATAGAGGTGACTCCATTTACGTTTTGCGATTGTTCGGTCCCGCAGGACGCGGGTCATCTAGCGCGAGTGTATGGTGAGAATTTGTTTTTTGAAGGCGAAATCAAGGCCGCTTTGGCGCACCCCGTCTCCCAACCGTTTGGACCAATCGGACGCAGGCACTATTACTAAAATTTAATTACAAGGATCTGAAATTTATAACTAAGATGTTGTGTCGCATCCCCGCCACGTCGAAACATAAGTATGATTTAATGCTTACGGATCGCGAAGTATTACAGGGAACGTATCATTGTTTCACTCGAACGGCCAAAGGGGGTGCCAGAGCGAAATTGACAAGAGGTAATTCCGCCTCATCTTTTTGCATTGCATCATTTGTTTTGCGGCGCACATTTAGCTCGGTGTTTTGCAATAGACTTGTAACAAAAGTTGATCGGGAAATTGCGTCGAGCCAAAGCCGAAAGATGCAGCAATCAGAATGAGTTCGCATTTACCCTATCAATTTAGGGGGCGGGCAAGGCAGGCCGTTTAGACTCCGATTTTCCGGAGATGTGTTGTAATTACCTCTATATTCTACTTTTAATTGTATGGTGTGCGCGATCACTCGGAAGTGACTTGTCTCCCGTTGCCGGTGAAGATGACGGAAAGGTTTCCGCGGTAGAAGCAGTGGCGACAAAGTTGTGGTTTGCATGTTGAAGAGAAAAGCGACCACTAATATAGTGGGAAGTGGGAGGAGAGGGTTAAGTGTCTTATGACTGTACCTGTGGAAAAACCGAAGGACGGTAACGCGATGTTTGCGCCGCGCGTCCTCGTTAGCATGATCGGCGCATTGGTGGCTTTTGCCATCGCAACCTATCTCCTGAACGGCTCACTGGCTTCGACCGCGATACAGACACTGATTTGTGCCGTGCTGTTGCAAGTCGGATATTTCATTGCCCTCGTCTTCATGGTCTGGAAGGAAGTCCGCGACCGGCGCAAGTTGTCTCCCGTCAAAGCATCGATTGAGACCGCGTCCGATGACAAGCAATCAGGCAAGATCTCCATTCGCCGTTTGAACCGCCCGGGCCACTCCAATCCCTAATCATGGCCCCTGAGCAGGTTGCCCTTACAGTGCCGCACACCTCGTCACACGCGCAAGGGACGCTGTGGGACTTTGAATTGCTGCACGTTTTATCCTTGAGTGGGCTGGGATTTAAGAAAACATTGCAGGTGAAAGCAGGCATTTGACCACGGCCTTGGCCGCGGCGATCGTTCCCGCACTGCAAAAAAATTTGCGCTTGACGCGTTTGCGACATGATCGCCGGACATGTTTTTGCAAAGCCGGTGAAAACTAAAATTACACCGACGCATCTCGATCACCTGCTGGAGCCCAGTATGACCGTAGCCGCGCCGACGAACGTCTGCATCATCATCGCCGCAAAGAACGCCGCCGACACGATCACTAGAGCGATCGCGTCCGCCCTTGCCGAACCCGAAGCCTCGGAAGTCATCGTCGTTGACGATGGGTCGACCGATGACACTGCCCGCGCGGCACGCGCCGCGGATGATGGAAGCGGCCGATTGAACGTGGTCCGCTTCGACGAGAACCGCGGCCCCGCCGCCGCACGCAACCATGCGATCGCGATCTCGCAGTCCCCGCTTCTTGGGATATTGGATGCCGATGACTTCTTTCTTCCGGGTCGTCTTCGTCAGCTTCTTTCCGAGCATGGCTGGGACTTCATTGCAGACAACATCGCGTTCATCGATGCCAGCCACGCGGAAACCGCCGACGACCGGATTGACCGTTTCACACCCAGTCCACGAGTGCTCGATCTGGTCGGTTTCGTCGAAGGCAATATCTCCCGGCGCGGCGTTCGCCGCGGGGAGATCGGCTTCCTCAAGCCGCTCATGCGGCGCTCGTTCCTTGATAGCCATCGGCTCCGCTATAAGGAAGACCTGCGCCTAGGAGAAGACTACGATCTCTATGCCAGAGCGCTCGCCAAGGGTGCACGCTACAAGATCATCCACAGCTGCGGCTATGCCGCCGTTGTCCGGGGCAATTCGTTAAGCGGCAGCCACCGAACCGCAGACCTGAGGCGGCTCTACGAGGCCGACCGGGCGATCCTTACCGAAGGGTCGTTGAGCGCCGATGCCGCCATCGCCATTCGGCGCCATGCGCGCCACATTCGGGACCGCTATGAACTGCGATATTTCCTCGACCTCAAGAACCAGGCTGGCTTCATGAGCGCGATAGGTTATGGCCTTACAAATCCCGGCGCGCTTCCGGCGATCGTCGGCGGTATCCTCGCCGACAAGACCGAACGTTTTCGGCCCCGTCAATCCTCTGCTCCGGTCGCACTTGGAGGCTCGGGTGCCATCCGCTATTTGCTTGACGCGCCTACGACGGAGCTGCGGGAGTAGCTGAAGCTCAAAAGATCGGGTCGCTCTTGCAATCGCTCTGTGGAATTCCCACATCCGCGTCAACAAATTGCCTGTTCAGTTGTCGGCGAGATCGCCTGACCTGCGGGCAGGCTTCGCGCTCGAGACGCTGACCACGGATGTACTGGCAGATAGAGCGGCGAAGAGGAAAAGGTCGGGGCGCCCCGGCCTTTTTTGTTGCCTGCATGCCAAAAGGGAACGCTTCTCCAGCCTTCGCGTTACCAGTTAACGATATGGAGGTAAGTGGCATGAAAGGCATCATTCTCTGGCTCATGGGTGTTCCCCTGATTGTTATCGTTCTTCTTTACATATTCGTCTTCTGAGCGCCTCGCATGCCAGTCGGCCTCGCTCCCGCCCGCTCAATCAGCGGCAATGCGCTCTACGCGGCCATTCACCCCAAGTTTTGCAGGATGCCAACGACCGGTTGTCTGCGTTAGGCTGATGGGGACTGAGGCTGGATGGGAACTGCGCATGATCGGCATAGGGATGGCCGCAACGGCTTTCGGCAACAGACGTCCTTCCTTTCAGCCCCGAATGAAATCGAGTTGCAACGTCGGCTTGTCTCCAGTAACGAAGGGGAAAATTAAGCTTTTCCTGGTTCTGCTGATGACGGCGAACAGTGCGCAAGCGGCCGAGCCGATCATTGGTGATGCAACGGTAATCGACGGCGATACCATTGAAATCGCTGGCGAGCAGATCCAGTTCAGCAGCGTCGACGCACCCGAAGACTGGCAAGTCTGCCTGGATGAGAAAGGCCTGGACTATCGATGCGGCGAGGAAGCGGCTTCCGCTTTGGACGCGTTTCTGGCGGCCTCCCGCCCTACGCGCTGCGAGCTCGTCAAGCGCGATCGATATGGCCGCTTTGTCGGGACCTGCTTTCGCGCCGACGATAAAGACGTGAACCGCTAGCTGGTGGAGACCGGTAATGCAATCGACCGGGAAGAGCACAGCAAGGGCGTCTATGCTGACGCGCAGGCGACCGCCCGTTCGGCCGGTATCGGGATTTGGCGCAGTCAGTTCGGCCAGTCATGTCCGGCACTGCCCGGACGCGTGAACCGAAAGCCGACGTGTTGAAGGCAGCAAGCGAAATCGATGATCGTTGAAATTTGGATCTTATGCAGCATCGTGACCGCGGTCGTAGCCGCGCTCAGGGGCGGACACAGTCTTCGCTGGTTGCTGATTGGTTGTGTACTCGGGCCGATAGGCATCATCGCTGCGCTGTTGATGCCCTCGCTAAAATCAGAAGACAAGGCAGTGGCCGAGAAGCGCAAAGACGACACGGAGGAGATCGTCAGACCGCTGCTGGAGAACGAGACGCGAACCATTTCCGCGAAGCACGACGACGACTAACGCAACATACATCGCGCAGGCGGAGTTGGCGGCGTCGGCGCAACAATGGGCCGCCGGCCGACGCTTGGGATCGGTGCTCAAGGCAGCCGTGCCCTTGGCGGATAATCAGTAAGGCTGGTCAAGCCGGCATGCAGGCGCAGAGCGGGCTTTGGAGACGCGCAACCGTCGCTGTGGCACTTTGAATTGCTCCATGATTTTATCCTCAAATCGGTCCCGATTGAGGAATCATGCACTAGGTGTGCCGCAAATATTCCGAGCATGTTCAACGGCTTTGCCGCTTGCCGATTCGATCTTCCAGGGAACGCCAAAAAGCTGCCCAAACCTTGCCGCAATTCATCGCTGCGTCGCCCCGACATCCCGATTGGGCGTCAGAAAAAACAATCGATTAAAAAATCATACTTCGGTAACTCAACCCTTGCGTGCCCCCAAATTTTGCAGGGCACAATTTCTGCAACATGCGACGAAACCGAGGTTTTTCGAAGAAGGACGGCATGAAGCGGTCACCGCCGGCTTTCAAGGGGTTCGCCGCTTAGGTGCAGTGCAGCATGATTCGTCGTATTTTTCTGTTGCACCGCCATATTTTTTCTTCGCCCATGCCCTAGTTTATGTCTCACGGGCTCAAGACTGCTCTGTTGAAACGGCTGCCGCCGAGGCGCTGCCAGATAGGGAGTGACTGACATCGTGGGTATGGACGCGAATGTTTCGTCGCGGATCGATCTGATGCGCATCGTGCTGGTTTCCGGCTGGATTTTCTGTGCCCATTCTCCGCTGCTCGTCCCGTTCTGGATGCTCTGGAACCGGAGCGGACTTACGTACTACCCCCTCCTCTACTTCACGATGCCGATCCTGGTGATCGCAATCCTGGTCGCTTCCCACAATCTCATGAGGCGACTGGCACCCGACCTGCTCGGCGCCCTTACGGGCAGCCGCGCAGGTGCAAGGCGAATGGCGCTTCCGGCACAAGATGGCGGACATGCGAGCTATTCCCCGCAATAAAGGTAATGACAATGATATCCGACTGTTATGCGCGCCTGCGCTACTTCACATTTATCACGCTCCCGCTCGTCGGCCTCGCTGGAACGGTGGCCGCCCAGTCGGGCGCCAACGGCGCGTCCTTTATGGACGATTTCGACAGTTTGAACACAGGCTTCTGGTTTGTCTCCGACGGGTGGAACAATGGCGCCCACCAGAACTGCACCTGGTCCAAGAAGCAGGTAAAAATAAACAACGGCATTCTGGAACTTGTCTTCGAGCACCGAAAGGAGGGCGAACGCAATTTCGCCTGCGGTGAAATTCAGACCCGCAAGCGGTTCGGCTACGGCACTTACGAGGCGCGGATAAAGACAGCGGACGGGTCTGGACTGAACTCGGCTTTCTTCACCTACATCGGTCCTGCCGACAAGAAACCGCACGACGAAATCGATTTCGAAGTGCTCGGCAAGAATCCGGCGAAAGTCCAGGTCAATCAATATGTCTCGGCCAAGGGCGGTAACGAGTATCTTGCCGATGTTCCCGGCGGCGCCAACCAGGGCTTCAACGATTACGCTTTTGTCTGGGAGAAGGAACGGATCCGCTATTACGTTAATGGCGAGCTGGTCCATGAGGTCACGGATCCGGCGAAAATCCCGTCGAATGCGCAGAAGATCTTCTTCAGCCTTTGGGGAACGGACACCCTCCGCGACTGGATGGGCACATTCTCCTACAAGGAGCCGACGACGCTACAGGTTGATCGCGTCGCCTTCACGGCTCCTGGCGACGAGTGCCAGTTCGCCGAGTCAGTCGCCTGCCGCATGGATTGAGCGCATTCTGGGCATTTGACCAACAATTGAGCATTTGCACCAACCTGTTGCGATGCACAAAAAACTGAACTAAGCTCGGCTGGGGCTGAGCACGGAAACGGACGTTTTCATGCTGCAGATACTTTATTTGGCACAGGACCTTGCCGATCCTGCTGTACGCCGTCGGATTCTCACGCTGGTCGCAGGCGGCGCGAATGTGACGCTTGCCGGCTTTCGCCGGGATGCTAATTCGCTAGGCGCCATGCCTGGCATTAAGCCGATTGAACTGGGGGTTACGGCCGACGGTCGCTTCGCGCAGCGTATCGGCGCGGTTGCCGCTGCCTGTCTTTCACTGAAGAGCAAGCTGGCGCACGTCGGCAAACCCGACCTGATCATCGCACGCAACCTCGAGATGCTGGCGGTTGCCAAACGCGCCGTCACGCTTTTCGGCGGGCAGGTGCCGATTGTCTATGAATGCCTCGACATCCACCGGTTGCTTCTGCGCAAGGACGTCGTCGGGCGTGCGCTGCGTGCCACCGAGGCTCGTCTCGGACGAGATGCGCGCTGGCTGATCACCAGCTCGCCAGCCTTCATCGAACACTATTTCCGGCCGCTTTCGGGGCTCGATGCGCCGGCGCTGCTTCTCGAAAACAAAGTCCTCGAAATCGATGGCCCTGCGGATCGGATAGCCGATTCCGCGCAATGCCCGGTGCCCGGTCCGCCGTGGAAGATCGGCTGGTTCGGTGCGTTGCGCTGTGCCAAGTCCCTCGCGCTGCTCGCCGAGTTCTCCCGAAAGATGGAGGGGCGCTTCGAAATCGTTTTGCGGGGCAGGCCTGCCTACTCTGAATTCGCGGATTTTGACGCATTCGTCCGGAATGAGCCCTTTATGAGCTTTGAGGGTGCCTACCGCAATCCGGAAGACCTCGCCGACATTTATGGAGGTGTTCATTTCACATGGGCGATCGATTTCTTCGAGGAAGGCCAGAATTCCGCATGGCTGCTGCCGAACCGCCTCTATGAAGGGTGCCGTTACGGACGCGTGCCGATCGCGATGAAGGGCACGGAGACGGCACGTTTCCTCTCTGTGCGTGGCATCGGACTGGTGCTGGAAGAGACCAACGCAGAGAGCCTCGCCACTCTGATCGGTCCGATGACGCCAGATCGTTACGTCGAAGCGGCTAACGGCGTCGCCCAGTGCAATCCCGGCACCTGGGTCTTCGACCGCACCGACTGCGAGGGCCTGGTGCGGCGCCTCGCGGCACTCGCTGTCGAAACGACACAAATCATGCCGACTCCGGCCATACCGGAGCCCCGCCACAACGAGGGTGGATTGCTATGAACACGAACCACTCGACCTCCAGCCTGATCGTCATCCCTTGCCTCAACGAGGCCGAGCACATCGAGGGGCTGGTCGAAAAGCTGCGCCCGTCGCTGGAGCCGCTGAGCGCAAAGATTGCGATCGTTGACGGCGGCAGCACCGACGGCACCCGTAAGATCGCGAGCCACCTTGCCGCCGAGGATGAACGTGTCCTCTTCCTCGACAACCCGAAGCGCATACAGAGCGCGGCGATCAACCGGGCCGTTTCGGAACTTGGGTCCTCCTTCGACTACCTCATCCGCATCGACGCGCACGGGAGCTACCCTGACGATTATTGTCAGCGTCTCGTCGAAGAGGCCCTGGCGACCGATGCGGATTCCGTGGTCGTAGCGATGCAGACGGTCGGCTTCAGCACGTTTCAGAAGGCAACCGCCTTCGCCCAGAACTCGACGCTCGGGAACGGCGGCTCCAAACACCGGGCCGGCGCGGCCGGTCACTGGGCCGAACACGGACACCACGCGCTCATGCGCATCGCAGCTTTCCAGGCGGTTGGCGGTTACGACGAGACCTTCAGCCACAATGAAGATGCCGAGTTGGATTACCGCTTGGCGAAAGCCGGCTACCGCATCTGGATGACCGACAAGACGAACATGGTCTACTACCCACGCGCGGACGTCGGTCCGCTCTTTTGGCAATATTTCGGTTATGGCCGCGGCCGTGCAAAGAATATTCTCAAGCATCGCGCCATGCCCAGCTTGCGGCAGATGCTGCCGCTGGCAGTCGCGCCCGTGGCGGTCGGAGCATTGCTTGCGGTCGTCAACTGGGTCGCAGCCATTCCGTTTGGCGTCTGGGCTCTCGCGTGCCTTGGTTATGGCGCATGGATGGCGCTCGGCCAGCGAAATCCCTATGGGCCGCTGGCCGCGGTCTCGGCAATGGTCATGCACCTCGCCTGGTCGGCCGGTTTCTGGCGCGAACTTCTCGACTTGCGACGGTTTCGGGTGATCCCATGATGGCCGCAACCAACGAACCGTCCCAAAAGCCTCTGCGGATCGATATCGCCGTCTGCACCTTTCGGCGACCGGAGGTCGTCCAGACGCTGCGTTCGCTCGCGGCAATCACCGTGCCCGCGCGGGCCGTGATCCGTATCATCGTCGCAGACAATGACGTCGAACCGACAGCAAAGCCTCACATTGAGGCCCTCCGCTCGAAGATGCCTTTCGACATTACCTACGTGCATTGCCCAGCCTCGAACATCTCGCTCGCGCGCAACGCCTGCCTGGACAACAGCACAGGCGATTTCCTCGCCTTCATCGACGACGATGAGACCGCTTCGAAAGAGTGGTTGGCAGCCCTCCTGGAAACGGCGCGGGCGACTGGTGCCGAGGCGGTCCTGGGCCCCGTGCGTGCGGCCTACGACATGTCGGCGCCCGCCTGGATGCGTCACGGCGATTTTCATTCGACGCGGCCGGTCTGGGTCGGCGGTGAAATTCGCACCGGCTACACCTGTAACGTTTTGCTGAACGTCGGAGCTCCGGCGGTAATTGGCCGTCGTTTCAAGCTCGCACTCGGCAAAAGCGGCGGCGAGGATACGGACTTCTTCTCCGCTATGCATGACGCCGGAGGAAGCATCGCTTTCGCCCAGGAGGCCTGGGTTCACGAACCGGTGCCGGAGAAACGGGCCTCGTTTTCGTGGCTTTCGAAGCGTCGCTTTCGCTCCGGCCAGACGCATGGCCGCCTGCTGTCGGAGAAATCGACCCGTTCACGGCAGCCTTGGAACCTTGCCCTGGCCTCGGCCAAATCCGCCTATTGCTCGCTGGCGACCCTGCTTTTCCTGCCCTCGCCCGTATACCGCAATCGTTATGCACTCCGCGCGATCATGCATGCCGGCGTCGTGAGCGGGCTCCTGGGGCACAAGGAACTTCAACAATACGGAGCAACGGAGGTGACGTCGCAATGAGCGGGTTCGTTCCCGACGTCACCTTCGTCGTAGCCGCCTACAACGCCGTGGACACCATCGTCCGAGCCGTCGAGAGCGCGCTTCGGCAGGAAGGCGTTACCGTCGAGGTGGTCGTCGTCGACGACCGTTCATCGGACGGAACGGTGGAGATCGTTTCGACAATCGCTGACCCGAGAGTGCGCCTGATCGCTCTCGAGCAAAATCGCGGCCCGGGCGGCGCCCGCAACGCCGGCTTGGCGGCAGCCCGCGGCAAGTGGATCGCGGTTCTCGATTCAGACGATACCGTGAGGCCGGATCGGCTGGCGCGTATGATTGAGCGCGCCGAGAACACCGGAGCACAGGTCGTCGTCGACAATCTCGACGTCGTTTCGCTCGACGGGCGGAGCGTCAGAATGTTCCAGGAGGCCGAACTCGCTCGGCAGCCGCTTTTGACGCTCCCCGCCTTCATTGAGTCGAACGTGATCTTCCGCTCCCAGCACAACTTCGGCTACATGAAGCCCGTCTTCGAACGGCGCTTCCTTGAGGCGCACGAGCTTCGTTTCGACGAGGCGCTCCGGATCGGCGAGGACTATATCCTGCTTGCCTCGGCGCTTGCCTCTGGAGGTCGTTGCGCCATCGAGCCCTCTGCCGGCTATGTCTATCATATCCGCGAGGGGTCCATCTCGCGCGTGCTCAAGCTCGACCATATCGACGCGATGATGTCCGCCGATGAAGCGTTCCTGCGGCGCTACCCCCTTGATATCCTGTCGGAGAGGATGCAGCGCAAACGCACCCGCGGCTTCCACCAGGCGCGCTCGTTTCTCCTGCTCGTCGAGCAATTGAAAAACAGATCGTTGGCTGGCGCCCTGAAGGCCGCCCTCGCCGACCCGCTTGCGCTTCGGCATCTGCACATGCCGATCGCCGTACGACTGCGCCGCCTTGCGGCGCGCTCGGCAAACACCGCCCCTATGACGGCGGCGGCCGAACCATCCCCGCTGGGCGACAGCCCTCATACAAGCAAAGGACGTTAGAATGGACCGTATCAGGACCGTCAGGAAAGCAGTGATCCCCGTTGCCGGGAACGGAACCCGGTTCCTTCCCGCAACGAAGGCCGTGCCGAAGGAAATGTTGACGATCGTCGATCGGCCCGTGGTTCAATATGCCGTGGACGAGGCCCGTCAGGCCGGCATCGAGCACATCGTTTTCGTCACCAGCCGCAACAAGCAGGCGATCGAGGACCACTTCGATGATACGCCGGAACTCATCTCGTCGCTGTCGCGCTCGGGCAAGAATGCGCAGATTTCCGAGCTTGAAAGCATGCTGCCGACAGCTGGCTCCGTGAGCTTCACACGCCAGCAGGCTCCGCTCGGCCTTGGCCATGCGGTGTGGTGCGCGCGTGATCTTATCGGCGACGAGCCTTTCGCGCTGTTGCTTCCCGACATGGTCTCATTCGGCGCCCGCGGATGCATGGCCGGCCTGATGGATCTCTACCGGGAGGTCGGAGGCAATGTCGTCGCCGTAGAGCAATGCGCCCCCGAAGACGCCTCGAATTACGGCATTGTCGGCAAGGGCGGAACGGTGCGGCACGGTTTTGCCGTAACTGAGATGGTGGAAAAGCCCGCCGCTGGCGAGGCTCCTTCGAACTACTACCTCAACGGACGCTACATCCTCCAGCCGGAGATCTTTTCCATTCTCGCGCACCAGCAACGCGGCGCAGGCAATGAAATCCAGCTGACCGACGGGATGCTGAAGCTTTCGGCAAATCAGCCCTTTCACGCCCATCCCTACGAGGGCAGAACCTTCGATTGCGGTTCGAAGCAAGGCTTCATCGAGGCGAATGTCGCCTTCGCCCTTAACAGAGCGGACATCGGCGATATGGTCTTTGAATCCGTTCGCGAGATCGTTTTGTCTCACGAAAGCCGCATCCGAGCGGCATAAGCAAATGTTTCCCGGCGGCTCCAAGAGCCGCCGGCTCACGGACCGGAGAAAAAAATGAACAGAGCGGCCCCCATGAAACAGAGAAGTGTCCCCCTGAGCATCGTGCCCCGCGAGGAAGAATCCGACGGCTTCATCGATCTTGATCGGCTTCTGGCGATTGCCGCCCGCAGGGCCAAGCTGGTTGCGGCCTTTGTTATCCTCTTCATCATGCTGGGTGTCGCCTACCTGCTGTTTGCGACGCCGACATACACGTCGATGACGCAAATTCTGCTCGATGAAAATCTGTCGAAATTTGCCGAGGAAGAGCCGACGCCGGCAAACAGCCAGATGCTGGACACGCAGATCGCGAGCGCCGTGGAGATCCTGAAGTCCGGCGAGCTTGCCTTGCGGGTGGTCGACAAACTCAATCTCTCCGAGAACGAGACGATCATGAATCCGCCGCGCTCCGCGGTTGCGTACGTCAAGGATTGGGTGAAGACAGCGACCGGTCTCTTTTCGTCTGCTCCCACGGTCTCGGAGGAGATGGCACGCAAGGGTCGGCGACTGGCGGCTGCCGCGTTGATCCAGCAGGCTCTGACCGTCGAGCGCGTATCGCGAAGCTCTGTGGTGGCCCTCTCATATAAGTCAAACGACCCCCTGCTTGCCGCAACCGTCGTGCGTGGCTATGCGCAGGCCTATCTCACCGATCAGTTAAACGCCAATTTCGAAGCGACGGAACGTGCTTCCGTCTGGCTGCAGGAGCGCCTCACGGACTTGCGCCAGCGCTCGCTGGCGGCGGCCCTCGAGGTTGAGCAGTTCAGAAGCGAAAATGGTCTGACCGCAGCACGCGGCGAGCTGATGTCCGAACAGCAATTGTCGGACCTCAACAGCCAGCTCATCGTCGCCCAGGCCGACACGGCCAGCGCCTCGGCGCGCTACAACCAGTTCAAGTCGATTGTCGACCAAGGGCCGGAGACGGCCGTCAACAACGCGACCATTTCTCCCAAAGAGGGAGACAACATGGTTATCCGCGACCTCAGGGCGCGCTATCTCGCCGTCGTGAAGCGCGAGCAGGAGGTCTCTCAGAACTTTGGCAAAGACCATCCGCAGGCTGTATCACTGAGGGCCGAGCAGGCCGACATGGGGCGGCAGATCTACCAGGAACTGCAGCAACTGACAGCAAGTTACAAGAACGAATACGAAGTCGCCCGCTCGCGCGAGCAGTCGTTGCGCGAAAGCATCGAAGGGGTCGTGGGTAAAAACACGAACGCCAGCAAGTCACTGGTTCAATTGAGGGAGCTGGAGCAGAAGGCTGCGGCGCTGAAGACGCTTTATGAGTCCTATCTTGGTCGCTACGAGCAGGCCGCGCAGCAGCGCTCGTTCCCGATCGCCAAGGCTCGCGTCATCTCCGAAGCCGGCGTTCCCACCGCGCCTTCGAGCCCCAAGAAGACCCTTACACTAGCGCTTTCCGCCGTGCTCGGCTTGATGGCCGGCGGCGCTTTCGCCGCCTTCCAGGAGTTCCGCGAAAGAACCTTCCGGCTTGAAGACGATGTGCGCACCATCCTCGGCCATAAGTCGCTCGGTTATGTGCCGCTGATCGGTACGCGGACGAAGAAGAGTGCGGAACTCGTGCGCACACGCTTTGCGTCCGACAGGCAACCGGAAGTAATCGGCGAAGAGGCGGTGGCTTTCCAGCGACTGGCGCGCATGGTCCTCGAAGCGCCACAGTCCTCTTTTGCCGAGACCTTCCGCAATGCCAAGCTTGCCTGCGATCACATGCTGCATGGCAATGAAAGCCGCGTGATCGGGATCGTGTCGGCGGTTCCGGACGAGGGGAAATCCGTCATCGCCGCAAACTTCGCGGCGCAGTTGGCCGCGAGCGGAAAGCGGACGCTCTTGATCGATGGCGATATCCGCAAGCCCGGACTTACCCAGATGATCACGCCGACCCCTCGCACGGGGCTCGTCGAGACACTGATGGGTGAAGCCACCTGGCCCGCCGGCATCAAGGTCGACCAGCGCACCAAACTTGCGATCTTCCCTGTCGGCGGCGGGGCGTCCAACCATCAACCCCATCAAAGCCACGAACTGCTCGCCTCGGCTGCCATGGCAAACCTGATCGAGAACGCACGCAACTCGTTTGACTACGTGGTTGTCGACCTCGCTCCGCTGGCGCCTGTCGTGGACGCGAAGGCCTTTGCTCCACTTGCAGATGGTTTCATCTTTGTTGTCGAATGGGGAAAAACGCCGTCCCGACTGGTGCGCGACGTGCTGCATTCCGAGCCGCAGATCAATTCCAAGGTGCTCGGGGTTGTCCTCAACAAGACCGACATGGACGAGCTTTCAAAATACAGCGACTTCGGCGGTGTCGAGAAATATAGACATCGTTACGGCAAATACTATGTCGAACATTCGATCAGCGGAGACCGGCCCGCAGCTTGAGCAGATAGCTGGCGTTCGCATCGGCCATACAGCGCCGCACGTCCAATCAGGGCGCGCGGCGCTGTAGCACTTGAAACGCAAGAAAATGATCTAGGTCTTTGAAATTCCGTCGTTCTCAGCGAAAAAACGCCCTCTTGACGGCTTGCGATCGATCCTGAAGATCCAGGCCAGCGCCATCAGCGCGACCACGCCCGCCAGAATGGCGAGTGCCAGGAAATAGAACAGGAAAAACTCCAAGAAGCTCGGAACGAGCCGCAGCGCGCGGCCCCACAGCGTCGGCGACCGACGCCAATCCGGCAATTCGTCTCGGTTGAAAGCTTCCAAACGACGAGCAAGGAACTGCATATATCGCTGCCTTCGTGGAACCGTTCCATTAACCATGGACGAAAACATGTTGCGTCGCAACAGTGGCGACACCGAGGCGGCGGCTCATACTCGACGTTGGAATATGGTGCGGTGGAATGGGGCTTCGATTACGCCTGGCCGATCCCCATCACCACCAGTGGTGGAAGTGATGCACAGGTCCCCTTCCTTCGCCCACCGACAAGGCATTCGCTGCAGAAAGGGCAGCGTACAGGTAGGCTTTCGCCTCGCGCACGGCGTCCGCCAACGGCCGTCCGAGCGCAAGGCCGGCAGCGATGGCCGCCGAAAGGGTGCAGCCCGTGCCGTGATCGTTGATCGTCTCGATCCTCGCTGCCGGGAGGCGGACAATCGCGTTGCCGTCAAAGAAGAGATCGGTTGCCTCGCTGCCCTGCCGATGACCACCCTTGACCAGCACGGAACGGGCACCGGTCTTGAGAATGGCTTCGGCCTGCCGCGCCATTTCCGTTTCGTCGTCAGCGATGGAACGGCCGGTCAGCAATGCGGCTTCCGGCAGGTTTGGAGTGGCAACCAGCGCCAGCGGCAAGAGTTCATCGATCAGCGCCCTCATGGCATCCGGCCGCAGCAAGCGATCGCCGGAAGTCGCCACCATGACCGGATCGACAACGGCCTGCTTGCCGAAGCGGCGCAGCCCGGCGGCGATGGCGGCGATCGTTTCCTGCCGCGAGACCATGCCAATCTTGACGGCCGCGACGTCGAGATCGGAAAAGACTGCGTCAATCTGTGCCGTGACGATTTCCGGTGAAAGGTCCGCGACGGCGGTGACGCCCTTCGTGTTTTGGGCCGTTACGGCGGTGATGACGCTGGCGCCGTAAACACCGAGGGCGGAGAAAGTCTTGAGGTCAGCCTGAATGCCGGCCCCACCACCGGAATCGGAGCCGGCTATGGTCAGTGCGATTGCAGTCATCGGATTTCCACCACGACGACAGATAGAAACAAACGAAAGCGCATTTTGGTCGGTCTCCAGATTGAAACATCACGGAGATCCAGGAAATCGCGGAGAAGTGGCTAGAGCGCCTTCAAAGGCTCTGTTCCCGTTCCTACGCCGGCATGACCCGGATCAGGTCAACAAAATGGACGCCAAACCCCTGAAAATCAAGGCTTTTCGTCGCTTTGCTACACTTTTGCTACATCGATTGCTACATCCGCCGCAAAGCACAATTGAAGTTGAAATGAAATGAAATTCCAGAAAATTGTAGCAACGTAGACTTTTATTGTTGACTTCACTTATGGCGCGATGTAGAGCGAAGGACATAATAAACATGTCAACAAAATTCAAAATGAAAGCAAATAAAAAGGTTCCACACACAGTTATCAGAAACGGCATTTACTACTTCCGCATTGCAGTCCCGAAGCACCTTCGGGAAAAGTACCGAGATCCCGAAACGGGCAAGCTCCGTACCCAAATTTGGCAAACGCTGGACACAATAGACCCCGACGAAGCACTTCTGAAAGTCGGTCCCGCTCTCTCCAAATGGCGTCAACAATTCAAGTCGGAAACCATTCCGGCTGATGAAATTTCCTATCCGATTTTACAGCAGACATCGGCAAGCTTTGCCGCACCGTTCACCTACGCATACGCGGGGGACTTCCTGTCTGCATCAATCTCAAATTCCATCAATATGTACAGCGAACGATACGAGGCAAAAAATAATATGAGAAATTTAAACAAGAGACAGGTAGCGGCATTGGTCGGTGCGACCGAAACACCCGCCCTTACCTTCAAGGGTGCATTCGACCGCTTCAAGCAGATTTGCCCGGATAAGGTGCTTGGTAAAGACCCGCTCGAAACCAAGCGTTTTTGGCGGCGATATGAAGAAGCAATAGAGGACTTCGCCGAAGAAATGGGCGACGACGTCGATTGCCTGAAGATCGACAACGCTACCGCGACCGAATATCGGAGCAAGCTCGTTGAGCGGCTCGGCGAAGGCGAATTCAAGGCGGATTCAGCCAACAAGAAAATGATGTGGCTGAAGATCATCCTTCATGAGGTTTTCCGCGTCGATCACCCCGGCAAGCACAATCCCTTCAAAGACCTGAAGAACGTCAAGGAAGACGATGCCGAAAAGCGACCGCCATTCACTGAAGCCGAAGTGAAGGCGATCCGGGCGAAGCTCGAAACATCGGGGATGTCCGATGAAGCCAAGGCGGTCATTCTGGTTGGGGAATGCACGGGCGCTGGTGCCAAGGAACTGGCATGGCTCACGGCTTCGGATATCCATCTGGATTGCGAAATTCCGTACATTAGCATTGGCAAGAATGCTCTTCGGAAGAAGGTCAAGACCGGTGGAGACCGTCACCGTAACATCCCATTGGTTGGCGATGCTCTTGAAGCAATGAAGCAGTTCCCGGACGGCTTCACGAGGTTCCATCATCCCCGTGGACCGAGACAGATCAACCGCGCAATGTCTGAATTCTTCCGGAAGGTCACACCGGGAAAAGGACATTACAGCTTTCGTCACCGAATGGATGATCTACTGAAGAACTCGCGTTGTGACCTTGGGGTAAAGGCAGCGATTACCGGACATAAGCTGAAGGGTCATGTCACCTATTACGGTACGGAATATGACCTGCAAGTGAAGAAAGAGGCGTTGGAAAAGGCATTGGAACACGCGAAAACGAAAACCAACTAACAACACATATGGCTGAAGCGAAATAGGCGGCATTCGTGCCGCCTTACTATACATTCATGAAAGACGCCATATCCCGACGATGGATATGGACATTGAAACACGAACCAAAATTTACATATGAGAAACTAGCAATCGATCACGAACTTCGGGCTGAATTGTTCGCCTTCATAGACGATCAAAGGAAGCTGGCAATCAAACACGGCTTCTTCGATGCAGCAAAAATACTCGCGATGGATGCCAAGCGAATTCGCGAGGATTTGGCGCTATACGATTAAACAGGCGAGGGAAATGGGGATCGTTCAACTCACCTGCTGGCAAGCGCTCGTTTGGGCGGCATTGCTCTTTTTGGCGGGTCACGAATGGGGCGGCTCGATACTCGGTTGATACGAACGGCGCTCACGAACACGCCAAAGGCTGGTCTATCAAATCACCAGCCGCTTGTAAGCCTGTATTCGCTTGCCGACCATCAAGCCACTTTCCGGTAATTCGCACCAGTTGGGACAAGCAGAAGCACCAGTTCAAAGGCGGCAACAATGAACGTCTGAACAACAGGATGGATGAAACCTGCGACGTAAGCCAACGCCGCATACATGACCATCGCCGCAAAAGCACCAAACCATGACGAGAAGCCTATGTCCTTCACTCGCCGAATTCGGAAAAGAAACAGATAGACGACCGCGATTACAGCCAAAACGACTGCGAGTAACGCCACCCAATCCAGAACACGCCCGAAGCCTGTTAGGACGATCAGCCCTATTGCAGTCATTGCGATGTAGGCAATTACGCTTGCAACAAGATAGTGTTTCCTGTCGAGCGGTTTGCCGCTCCTGAAAATCAAGCCAAAGTCCACTTTAAATCTCCCAAGTCAGCACGGTGGACTACCCCCGCCTCGATATCTGTGTTTCCGCCGGTCGCCAGCTTCCACGAATCACACGCAAAAGTATAATTTCATCAATCGGCAACGGACAAAAGCGAGTGAGAAGCGGGGCATGTTCAAGGACAACACGGTTTTCGTGATCGGGGCAGGAGCAAGCCAAGAGTTCGGATTTCCGATTGGCTCCGGTTTGACACAGACAATTAAGAAGAACTGTAATTTCGTGCTGGACGCGGGCAGGCTCAGTGAAGGTGAAAAGCCAATCTTTCGACATTACGAGAAAATCTACGGCTATGACGACCGAACCAAGATCGATCAGTTTAACGAGCGCCTACAGGCGTGTTGGCAAATCCGCGACGGCATCGAAAGCGCCGACAGCATAGACGAATACATTTTTCGCTATTCCGACAATCCGCTAATCGCAGAAGTGGGGAAATTGCAGATCGCCTATGCAATTTCAATCGCGGAATGGGAGTCCAAATTAGCCAATGATAAGGGATTTAGTGAGACCAACATCGAAAACGCTCACGACACGTGGATTTGGTCCTTTTCAAGAGCTTTGATCACCGGGATTAGGGCGAATGAGGTGGAGAAAATCGGAGACAACATAACGATGATCTGCTTCAACTATGATCGCTGCATTGAGCATTACCTTGAGCATTTTCTTGTTCGAAGCTTCCATGGAATGAGCATCAAAGAAGCCAGAGAGATCGTAAAGAACATTCGAATTATCCATCCATACGGGACATTAGGTGACCTCGGTGAGTTCCCGTTTGGCACTATGCCACGTTTCGCTCTGATGACAGAAAATCTCATTACATGGTCTGAGACGATCAGAGAACCGGATATTATCGAACAGTTGAGGACAGCAATAGAAGACGCGGAACGCATTGTGTTCATGGGCTTCGCTTTTGCAAGTCAAAACATGGAATTGTTGGACACCAAACCAGTAGAAGTTAACTTCAATGGTCCGAGGGTGTATGCAACCGGTTTTGGACTTCCGAAAGAGAACGAGGAATCTTTAAGGCGTAACATCAATGGCTTGTACTCGCATGGCGCGCCGGTAGATGAATTGCAGAAAATTCATTTCCAGTACGGCGCGAAGTGCAAGGAATTCTTCGACATTCACCGTCTGAATCTCGTGCAATAGGTGGGCAGATGATAAGAGCCATCGCTGTTTCAACCGTTCTTGCCTATGCAGGTCCAGCCGCCGCACAGTTCTACACCGGCAACAAGCTGCACGAGCTATGCCAATCGAAGGACCGTATCGCGCTCGGATACGCGGTTGCCGTGACTGATTGGGTAATGACCGAAATGAGGCAGAAAGCATGCGTCCCTTCCACCGTCACGACAGGGCAAATGCACGACCTCATTTGCGGCTATGTGGCGAAGCATCCCGAACAGAGGCATTTCCCGGCTCACTTCTTGGGCGCCCAATCGCTGATCGACGCATTTCCTTGCAACAAATGACTATCTTAAAATGCCCTTGTAAAACGCCTGAAACGATGGAGCATCTCGGGTTTGTCGTGGCAAAAGATGTAGCGTGACAAGAATTATCGAAATAGCCAAGCCAAAGCCCCTGGTTCACCATGACCGGGGTTTCTGATTTAATGTGAACCGATTGAGGGGGACATGCAAAAGGTCTTTTTCGGGACTGCGAAAGGCGTCGTCTTGCTGGTGTCGGCAACCTTAAAACTGTGCTGGCTTGTGGCTCATGGCATCTTCATCGGCGTTAAAAAGGTCAACGCCCATAATGAGCATGTCGCAGCCAAGAGGCACAAAGAGAACCGGCGGGAGCTTACGAAGCTCCGGTTGGAGCGTGAAAAGCAACACGTGCAAGATAGCCACTACGAGTGATTGCCGCTCTGAATAGCCGATGCTCAATCAGTTCCCCTGTACCTCATCATCGGAATGCCTTTCCGAGTTTCAAAGCAGACATTTAGGAATATTGCTTCTGCTATCCGCAAAAATAAGGAAGAACGTTCCGCCGATTCTACCATTTCGCTCCTAAATAGTTCGGAAGGGTAAGAAATTTTCAGCAGATAAACCCCGCATCGACAGACCAACAAGCCGCTGAAGAAGCCGTTTCGCTATATAAGCTAGAAGGTTCCGAGAAGAGCTTTCGCAACCCGCCTCACACAAGTGACCAGCGGAAAACCCCAAAGCCCTTGTCAGGCGATTGTATCGACAGGAAATCCAGCGCTTAGAATGACGTTGGCAGCCGAAAGTAGACACTAAGGGTTTGTGTCGAGTGTGAGACCGGGGGACGGCTGAAGAAGCGCCACGGCTCATGAACAGCAATGCTTAAATGGTAGCTGATCTTCTCAAAAACAGTGTGTGCAAAAGGGCACTGGAAAAACAACCTGAAGGAAACGACCGGCTCTGTGAAAAGATACAACCGGACCTGTTAGGCAAATCGTCCAAGCGATCTAACGGGAACCGTCAATTTAATCGCTCATAATTGGGGTACAGGCTGACCGCCCCGCCTTGGCTGAAATGTCGAGGGAGTTGCTTGGAGTGTCGCAAGTCTGAAATGGCTTGTTGGTACATTGAGTCTGATGATAGGCTTAATGTATCCTTTGGAACCCTGCCAAACTTACTTTTTCAAAACATAGGATAGCGAGCCGTAGGCGAGCCGCGAACGTAGTGAGCGAGAGTCACAAAACAATAAGAAAACTTGTGACTGGTTATTAAAACCAATAAAGATTTTCATCTACTGGTTACAAAATCGAATTCCACCTGGTGAAAATCATATCTCATGAGATTCAAATAGAAATCCATAGGATATGATCCTTTATTGATTCAAGAAATTCTTGTAACCAGTAATGAATCATTCGCTACCAATTACCACCAGTTATGACTCTCACTCGCCTACGGCTCGTGGCTCGCCTACGGCTCGCTCTAACTGGTGAGTAAGAAATTGGTATCAAATGGAATCAATAGGTATCCACCTGTATCCAGCCATCACCAATAAGAAAATTCCTGAAATTTTTCTGACACCGGCTGATGAAATCCTGTCGTTACCTGAAGAACCCTGTCACATCCTGTCAATGAACTGGACACACTGCCAACACCTGAATTTGGCTGTTCTTTCTCTGCACCCCGTCTGTTCGACATCTGCATTTCCTGTCCATCGTCTGCCGTCATCTGTTCGACGTCTGCCAATCCTGCCGATCCTCTGCTTACACTGAACCACATCTGTTCTCGACTGTGGCGCACTGGATTCATCTGCATTTTCGCTGGCGATATTCCACGCATTTACTGTTCCGCACACCCGACCGACAAGGTAACGATTGTGGCTTTTTTGTGGCAGAACTAGGGCATCAAATCGACAGCAAACTCGCCCGAAACCCGTTCAATATTGAACAATTCCGCCCGGATCACATCAGCCCTGCCGCCCGTCCGACCGTGTGACCGAGTACCGTCAACAGCGCAAAGACGAACGCCCACAACACGGCAACCAGCACGCTACAGACGATGGGAAAGCGCCCTATCGCATCGGACTGGTAGCCGGGAATTTTCAGTTTCAGTTGTTCGGGGATTTTGGGTGTTCTCGGCAAGGGCGACTCCTTTTTCTCACCAAAGAAAAAAAATCATCGCTTACCGCTTACGCAGTAACGCAGGAATGAACCGCGAAAGCAAGGGGTTTCGCGGACAGTTTCCCCAGCGCATGCCCCGCCTTTGCCCTACTGCCTTTGCCTTGTGCATCGCGGTGATAGTCTTCGGTTGGCTCTTTGGCAACTTGGACTCCTGTTTTGGTTGAATGCACAGACAGGTAACGGCGTGCGTTCTCTACAGGTCAAGCCGAATGTTACAATCCATTGTAATTCAACCGAGATCATTAGCGAACTTTGCTCCTACAGCCTTTCCGGATCACCACAGCTTGAAGACGACCACGCACACGAGCACGAGGACGAAGAGACACGTAATCGGGTAGCGCCCGATGGCGTCACCTTTCAACACGCCAAGCAGATTGAAGCTAAGGCGTTCGGTTTCTTTGTTGGGATTGGGCATCAACACACACCTTTCAGCAAAAAAAGATTCGTGTGCTGCTGCGAAGCAGCTTGCGCAGAGATTTGGGGGGTGCGCAACCACAATCGCAAGGCGGACCGCTATTCACAGCCCTTCGGCGGTGCAGTATTTCGTGATCGGAAACAAAAAAGCAGCCGATCCGGGATCGACTGCCTAGAGTGCTGCCTTGCGATGACTGCCTTATATCGCCTCACACACGCGCATGATGGTTGCGTGGCTGACACCCATGGACTTTGCCACGGATCGGAATGACGCGCCATTCTTGACCGCCTGTCGGGCTTCCTCTTTCTGCTGTTCGGTAAGCGACTTCGGGCGACCGAGTGTTTTGCCTTGTGACTTAGCGCGGGCAAGACCGGCATGGGTGCGTTCAATGAGAAGATCGCGTTCGAACTGTGCCATGGCTGCGAACATCTGCATTACCAAGCCGCCCATAGCCGAACCAAGGTTGAAGCCAGCCAATGCGATGCAGTGCACTTCAATGCCCGCTTCGGTCAATTGCTTCAATGTGGACAGGACATCGATGCTATCGCGACCGAGCCTATCAAGCTTCGTGATAATCAGCTTGTCGCCTTTTTCCATGCGTTCCAAGAGCTTTTGGAAGCCGGGACGTTCCTTGGCTGGTTTGCTGCCGGAAACAGTCTCCGTGACGATCCGGTGTGGTTCTACGACAAATCCCTTATTAGCAATTTCTAACACTTGGTTCTCGGTAGTCTGGTCCGTCGTGCTGACGCGGCAGTATGCGAAAGTGCGGCTCATGAATATTCCCCGTTGGTTCAAAATCATGGTTCACAATAGCCGATGGTTCAAAAGTGAGTCAACACGTTTATGAACCGCCTTTTCGCGGGTGGTTTGAAATGGACGAAACCGCACGGTTTTGAACCACACTGGACAGCGCAAAGATCCCTCGACAATCCTAGAGTATTATGAGCGCGCCTATCGAGATACCAACGGGTATGCCCTTATCACAGGCGTTTTGTAAACTTCCGGCTAGGTGATTTGGCGCCAAAGGATGAACTTCCGCCGAAGCCGCGGTATAAGACCTCAACAGCAATCCGAAGTTGACGATGTTTCGGGTTTCGAACGGATGAGTGTGTCGATGAAATGGACAAAGTTGAAGCAGCTTATTGAAGCCCGTTTTGCTCCAGAAGCTAGCGGTCGGGTGCAGATTCATACGACGCGATACCGTCATGCGCACGATCATGAGGGAGAATTCCTCGTCACGATAGATGGAAACAAAATCTACGGAAGCGCCTACTACCAATATTGGAAGGCGCGTGTCGCGATGTGCGCTGACGTTGGTAGTGCGCTATCTCGTGCTGACGAGCAAGAAATCGAACGGAAGCTTCGAGAACGAGGAATAGCAGATCACGTTGATTTGCATCGCGCGATGTTCGAATCCCTCAATCAACCTATTGAGGAAATGCTCGCAAATTCCAGACCGTTGATCCGGGCACTTGGCATTCTTGATGCCCGTTGCGGCAAACGACGGCTATCCAAGCTAGACGATGCCGATGAACACGAACTCGTGCGTCGTGTTTATCAATTACGGCAATCATCTGGTCAGGCTGTTCTGACGCCGTGAGCCATCAACAATACGTTGCATTTCTATCCGCTTACACGCTAATGTGCGGTGGTAGATTTCCAGCCTGTCGGAGAGGGGCATTTATGAAACTGGCTATCGCTTCCGTGGCACTTTCACTTATTACCGTCGTCCCTGCATCAGCAGCGTGCTTCGGTTCATCGGCTTTCTCGACCTGTAACGACAGCAGCGGCAATCATTACACAATCCAGCGCTTTGGCAACACGACCACAATGCGCGGCAACAATTACAACACCGGGTCAAGCTGGTCACAGCGGTCCACGACCTTTGGCAATACGACCCGACACACGGGCTATGACAGCGACGGTAATTCGTGGAGCACGACTTGCTGGAATGGTCGTTGCCGATAAGCAATTAGCACACCAGCGCAAAACGGAAGAGCCGGGATTCGTCTCGGCTTTTTTGATTCCAGTTGACCAGCAGCAGACCCCCTGCCCTACCCCGCCTCGCGCTAAAAAATCTTGTATGAACCTTCTCTCGGTATGGTCGCGATAGGGCGTGAGGAATTGAATGAGCCGGGCGATATACCCCGCTCACGAAAACTCGGCTTGATCACCAACTTAGCTCGTGGCAACAGCGCTCAGGCGCATAGGAGGGGGATCAATAGTTGGCAAGAGGAACTGAACTCTTCGATTTGATCGATGGAGAATGGCTGCGCTTGCAGCCTCATCTCGTCGGGTCATTTACCACACAGACTTTTCGCAACCTCATCGAGGGTGAAGCCCCGCACGTTTGGGCGGTGTTGGTAGAGCGCTACGGACCCGGCGGCAAAGGTAGCGGCAGCTACTATTCTCCCTCGAACATCCTCTTCAACTATCTCCGAGACAAAGCCAGCAAAGGCGTCGTTGTTAACAGAGGGTATGTCCCATCGTCGCTCGGTTGGGGGAGCCATATCGTCATCCAATGGGAGCTTGCCAACCAAGTCGCCCCGCCACCCACTGAGGAAGACCGGTCGTTTATTGAGGGCAAAAAGACGCTGAGGGCTCACCTCGTTCGCGAGCGTGCAGCCGGTCTCAGGAACCACCTGCTAAAGGCTCGACAATCAGCCGGACTTTCCTGCGATGTATGCGGCGTCACCGGTAATGATCTTAATGATGATGTTCGGGATGCGATGTTTGAAGCGCATCATGCGAGCGCGCCGCTTTCAGATGGTGAAGAGACAATCGATGACATGGCGCTCCTATGTGCTTGCTGCCACCGGCTACTTCATCGACTTGTTTCGGTGCGCGATCAGTGGGTAAGCGTCCGCGAGGCAAGGGAATTGATCGGGAGTCGAAGTTCGTAGGCTGGGGATGATGGCTTGTGTGGATGGCGACACAATCAGTTGGCGTCCGACCTCCGAATCTTTCACTGCTATTACGATGCGAAAATATGGGGGCGTTATGCGTTATCTTCTATCCGGGTACGGCACAGATTCTAAGACTGGCGACGTAAAGCAGTACCGGACTTTGCGCGGTGAAATACAAATAGACGAAAGATCGATTGCATTTCGCACCGAAGGAGTATCAATCCAGGGAACGGAAGTGCCGTGCGTTACCCTCGATGGAAATACGGCAAAGGTAAATAAGGACTCAGTAGATAACAAGGCATCTTTAATACTGTTCGATATGGACGAAAATGAAGCACTCAGACTTTCGGCGAAACTCGCCGAATATGCACTTTTTCTGAGATATCAAAAGCGAACCCGTGTTGGATTCTGGAAAAGCATTGATGAATTCTCAGCCACAGCGGCAGAAGTGCTTTTTGAAAGCAGCCGAGACGATGTAGCAAACTTTTTAGAACGCATCGCGGACGAATGGCATAAATCTGCAAAATTTCACACGGAAATGGCAAGCTCTCCCTTTTCTTTCCCGGAAACCAGCCGAGAGAAGCACGAAAAGAGCTCTCAGTGGCGAACTGAATGCATGAAAGCGCTTAAAAACCTGATACATCACTATCGCAGTGGTGAAGGGGACGAGAACACCCGCCATCGGGACAGGCTACGAATCCTTAGCAACGAACCACAAGATTGATGACCTGTGAAAGGCATTTCGGTCTGAAGACGGAAAAGCGCAGCTAGACAAACCTTAAAGCGCCAAGAGGTTTGCCACTGATCCACAGGATTTAACGGCGTGCTCTGACCTCGTCAGGTCACGCCGAGATCAAAGTCGAAGCCGGTGTCCTTATAGCAACAAGGATCATCGGCGCGGTTCATACGGTCCAAGGAAACGCACCCCGTTGAAGTGAATGAGGTGAGTAGGCGCGTCGGCGATCCAGACCTCAGTCTCCCAAGCGATTTCCCCGAGGTATTTTGCCATTAGTCGTCGCGTCGGAAACGCAGTCACATAGACAAGCCCCGGTTTAGCTGACGCGAAAAGCTTTGCTAGTTCACCGTGGCGCTTTCCATCGACGGGACCATGTGAGGTGACGCTTTCGATTAGAAGCAACCAATCCTTTTCGGGATAGTAGATAACGACGTCAGGAAGCTTACCATGTTTGTCAACTGAGACCCCAAGTGCTCGCAGAGCTTCGGTGTCGAAGTAGCCGACCTTTTCTCCGGTATCCCCGGCGTAAATCAGCTGCCCCCCGGGCACGAATCGAGCTGCGAAGTCCTCAATAATGTCCTTGATGAGCTCGCTGTGCTCGCCTGGGCTAAGTGAAAGTGTGCTTCCATCCGCAAGCGTCACAGGAACCTTGTTCTGCTCCCGTGCGGCGGCATACCGCGCCGCAAGCGTTTCGCGTAGCGCAAGATAATCCGTCAAGTTCCGTTGCCACTCGGGGCTACCGAAGGACTTCAACAACGAAAGCGCTGAAGGCTCTATCTGGTATACCGCGCGCGGCGAGTTAACCGGGCGGGTAGGCTCGTCGGGATTGTAGAGGACGAGGCCCGCATCGACGAATTGGTGCATTGTTCGGCGGCGGATGGTCTCCCGCGTGTTGGGTGCCCAATCCTTCCCGCAGTGTTCCCGTGCCCACTCCATAATGGGCGTAATTCCCATGAGGGGAGACGTGGCGTCTTTCCATGTCTTGCCCGGTTGAAGATCGAGTATCGCTAACAAGCATATCGAGGAACGTCCGTTCTGCTGTTCCCTGGGAAGGCCCAGAGCGGCGAGAATAGTCGCAGCTTCGTTTGTCAGCTTCGCAACTTGTTCTTCGCTCACTTAATCGCCTCTGAAAATGCTGCATCAATGCTTTCTTGATCGGGAATGTCGTTGCGCCTCATCAGCCATTCTCCCAATGCGGTAAGGACGTCGCGAGACGGATAACGCATGTTCTTCAAGTCACTCGCATTGACCTGCGTGTGACCATTGAACCGGCGAAACGACGCATCAACCGCTGACGTGTTCAGGAACACAGCCAGCCCTTTTGCAAGAACTTCGGTAAGTGGGCGCTTGTTTTCGTGGATGAAGTTTACGTGGTTCTCCAGTCCGATTAGCTCGAAATCGTCCAACCCCCGTGGGTCGATCACTCCCGCCACGATCCTGCGCCGCTCCTCCTTCGAAGAGAAACGCCGGATGACCGGATACCATCCCTTCGGAATGAGCCACTTGCGCGACGCATCATCCACAAAAATAGCGTTCGGCTTTTTGAAACCCTCAATGGGCCACCGAAGCCCATAGCCTGTTAGGTGCCCGGGATAGAGCAAGGGAACAGTGCCATCTTCCGGCATCTGTCGGGTATGGCTGCGCATCCGGAAATCGACGACTGGACCAGTCGAAACCTTCAGTCCCAGAGAGGCAATGGAATACGTGAGACCGGGCAGGTCAAGCGGGTCCACCTCTTCAGATGTCGGAATGTGAATGAACCGCTCCCGGTCTCCGGGGTGAACAATCTTCGAAAAATCATGCTGGGTCAGGAGAAGGTCAGTGAAGGTGTCGTCGGTGGACGTCGATACGGTGACCGCCCCTTGCTGACCGCCACGTTCCAGCACGATAATCACGTTCTCCTGAAGCACTTTGTCATCTTTGAATGCCGAGTTTCGGCTATCAAACAGGTGGACACGTCTGATCGCAGCGCGTTGGAACAACCAATCTCGGAAAGGACGGTAATAAGGCCCGTTGCAGAAACTTCGCGGAATGATAGCAACGAGCACGCCCCCCTCAACCAAGAGGTCAAGAGCCAACGCGACGAAGCCGGTGTAGAGGTTCACGGTCTCTACGCCGGCTCTACTCAGGTCCATGCGGTGTTGGGAACCGGTATTAATCTTCTTGTATGGTGGGTTGAGGATCGCATGAGTGAATACAGGCCTCCGTGCAATCGAGCGTCGCACACCAGCTTCGATGAAATCGTCGTCAAAGACCTTGGTTTGGAGATTCATTCGGGCGGCATATTCGGCAAGATGCTGCCTGAGATGGAGGTTCAGCCGACCGTCGATTTCGTATGCCTCGGCAATCACCTCGTCGAATTGAAATCCGCCCTCAGCCCAACGATCGAGAAATGCACAGGTAAGACCGCCCACGCCTGCTCCAGCGTCCAGCAAATAACACGTGCCTGACGCCCCTGGAAAAAGGGACGCCATGAAACGCGCGGTAGGCGCGGGCGTCATGAACTGCCCAAAGCTGGACTTATGATGTTGCTCGGTCGTCGCGGACACATCCTTTCGGATACGGTCAACCTTTTCAAGCATTTCTAATGAACCCACGATTCTCCACGTCATCGACACATAACCGAAAACAATGTGTGGTGCATCACATGAACATCAATCATCCCCACCTTGCGCACAATGCGGATCGGCGAACCAAGAAGGTCGTGAAAATCGGCGCATCCATTTCCTGAATACGCTAGCCCGCATAGCGTTGGAACAGGTAGCCGCGTGAGGGCGAAAAGCTCGCCTCAGAATTTTTTCGGTTAGTTCAGCCGAAAACGCCGCTCAATATTCGGATTCGCTCCAATCGACTTTCCAATTCCCTTCACCGTCGATGCCAAGCAACATCGACAAATCAAAAACTATGTCTTCATCGTTTCCCCGACGCATGGAAAGTCTGGTCCACGCAAAATAGGCCCGCCCGGGCTCTCCTGCTTCCTTGAATGGATCGATGCCGAGTTTCGCGGCGACTCGCGGCGCATGCTCCTTTTCGACGCTAACAACGATCCTCTGTTCCCAGCTTCCGAAACCATTCGATTTCATTCGTGCCTCCAAGGCCCTCTTGCGTTGCTCATTTCCAACGGATCAGGACTGGTCGAGGGATGGCGCTCCAACGAAAAACCCCGCCCAAAGAACGGGGTTCAGATTGCTCACCTGCCATCTCACGGGAACATTCGATCAGCTTTCGCCGTGCCAAGCACCTTACCCTCGCTGTCGAGCGCTTTCACCGTGAAACGGTACTTGTGCTTTCCCATCGGTGGGCATGGCCCCTTATAACGGAAAGCCCCGTAGGGAAGCGATTTCTGCCCTTCATACGCAACCTTCCCGCCACCATGGAGGAAGTCCGGAGCGTTCTGGTCCTTCATACGAATGTCGAGTTGCGTCGTTCCTTCCGGCACCCCCGACAGCGTCATCGGCGGCGATTTGCCGTCGAAACATTTTTTCGTCGGTCCCCAATCGAAAGAGACCGTCATTCCCGCGTGCGCAACACCAGTCAGCGCCAGCGTCAAAAGGCAAGTTAAGATAGTTCGCAATTTCCTCTCCTATGCGGGGCGGTTCAGGGTTGGTCGTGGACAGGGCTTTCCTACAGTCTGATCAGTTGTCGCCAGGGAAGCGGGGATCGTTCGGCACAATCAAACCGCTTCCGCTATTGAGATCACTGCTGGTGTTTTCCGGCGGCGCAAGGCTCATGTCGCCTATGAGAAATTTGGACGCGAGCCAGCCAAGAAAAACAAGAAACACGATTGTCCGTATGATGAAAAAGAAAATCTTACTGAGCATTCAGGCTATTCCTCAGATGTGAAGATCACGTGGGCATGGGTTCGCTCAGGGGCACCAATCTGCCTCTGCGGCTCTGTTGCGTGAACTGATGCAACCCCGCGCCCTCGACAACCGAACGGGATTATCGATTATCTGATTTTTAGATATCTGTTTTTTGCATATAATTGAAGCCCCATTTCTCGGAATGGGGCTGGTTTTGTGCAGAAAACGTTAGGTTCCAGAGGACACGAGGCTCTGGTAGCTCTCCTAATCGAAAAGCGAAAAATTGCGGGTCTGACACAGGATGATCTCGCGAAGGCGGTGGGCGAGCACCAGTCATTCATTGCGAGGCTTGAAAGCGGGCAAAGACGCATTGACGTCATTGAGTACGTGACACTGGCGCAGGTAATCGGGTTCGATCCCATTGAGGCGTTGAAGCAATTAGTTTCAAAAGTTGAACAAGAGAGCATGCTTTAAAACGCACCGCCTATACAGCGGGGGATTGCGCTCACTTAGGCTTGCAATTCTAGGCGCCCAGTCCTGATGTAGGAATGCGGTTTTCCGATTCGCATTTGCTGGGGGATTTATGAAACGCATTATCATGGTTGCGCTGCTTTCGGCGGCGCTGGTTAGCGGCTGCGCCACCACGAGCGAAATGCCGCTCGCACAAAACATGGTTCGGCTCGATACAAACGCTTCAGGTTTGCTCTTCACCAGCGCAGCCGGTGCGATCACCATGAAAAAAGCAGCGGAAGCGACCTTAAGCCGTGGCTACACGCACTTCAGGCTTGATCAGGCTCAAACTGCATCGGGTTCGCAGTTCGTAGGCATGAACACCCACACAAGCGGGTACGGAACAGCCAACGTCGTTGGCAATAGCGTTTACGGGAACTATTCCGGCTCGTCATTCTCGACGCCGATGTATGCCCCGACCCGACAGATTGGCGTGACCGTCATCATGTTCCATGCGAATGAGGCGGGTGCCCGTGGCGCGTTCGATGCTGCCGACGTGCTGGCGAAGAAGGGCAAGGTTTGAAACCGTTCCACCTTTAAATGCCCAACGCCTTCTCCCCAGACAATGATCGGGGGCGCGGGAGTGCGAAACGATCTCCGACTTTGTTGCCTCCGGTGTATGCAGGCTATCTTTACCTGATGAGAGAGAGGCGGCATGGAGGAGCACGCAATGAAACCATCGCCAATTGCCGTTTTGTTTGTTCTGTTCGGGCTGAATCCGGCGCACGCTCTGACCGAAGCGGACTTGGTAGACCGCTATTGCGCCGGAATGATCAAAGAGTTCTACAATCCTGACGGTACACGAACTGACTGCATTAGTGCTACGCATGCCATCGAGGTAGAGTTCTCGAACAAATGGGCTGAGGCCATTGGGCAGGCGCTTCACTACGCGCTTTGGACAACCGAGTTTGGCAAGAACTCGGAGGCGTTCCCCCGTTGGCATTACCAGGTGCGAACGCCTAGGAAACCCGGCATTATTTTCGCCTGTACCGAAGACAGGCGGTTGGAGATGTGCGCGAACCACGTCGTTCGCGCAAAACGCATCGCCGAAGAGTACCGAATCCCGCTCACGATTTGGGACTGCAACCCCGACGAGGACATGACTTTGGGCGATTGTCTAAGGCTCGATTATCCGGAGGAGGCTTACCCATAGTACCAAGCGTCAGATTTTGATCAGTAGCAGCTTACCGATGTGGGGGTGACTGCATCAACTCGTTGCTCCGTGTTCTTGGAGAACGTGCCCTCTGGGGAATAGGGTTCTCTCAAATATTAAACATCGTCCACCCACTTGTTTTTTATATATTTTGCGGCGAACTCGACTTCTGGGAACATTGTTCTAGAGTTTATGTTAAGCACATCCAGTTCGTCTAATATTTTGCCTTTTGCTGCCGCCGGGATCCTGATTTCCCGCATGGAAAAGCTAAGGCTATTCCCCGGAGAGCGGTATTGCAGCAGTCCTGCGGCAATGAATGCACCCGACTGAGCTACCACCCTCCGATTATTCTTGGCGGGATGGACGAAGAAGTATTTGAATAGGTCCTGTGGATTGGCTGCATCTAAAAAGTATGGCTTTTCAACGCGTACGAACTGCGTAAGCCGTTTCATTGCATCGCATTCACGGAATGTTCTTTTCGTTGAAGCCGTCCATCTTTTAGTCCGCCTATAACGGGTGGTAATTTCTCTTTTCTCTTCATCAGATAGCCTTGCGAGGTTTGATATTAGGCTAACAGTGTCGCTATCTGCGAATTTTATACGTTTATCCTCAAAGTCAAATATCTGAACTACGCCGTCTTTGTCGTGATGTTGTTCTTCATTGCAGGCGAAGTAGAGACCCACCAATGGATTAAGCGACACGTCTAGCAACCGAGTAGGCAAGCCATAATGCTGCGCTCGCACCAGTTTATCAAACATGGAGCGATCGTTGCTGAATTCTGACGGAGCTTCCACCATCAGTTCGCTGAAGATTTGGCTTTCCGCATTGGATCGAAGCCCGCGCATGACCGACGGCTTCAACTCCCATACGAGAGCTGACTGCCCTCTGTAGCACCTGATAGCGCTGGCTGGCGCTCGGGAAAATACGTTAGTGAGAAATGAAGTGACGGTGCTTTTTGTGGGGACGGACGAAACGCGGGATGCAGTCATAGATATTCTCCGTAATAAAGAGTATCTACAAGTCCTCGCGCAGAGATTGCAATATGAAACTGATGCGCAAGAGGGCGGCGACCCCGAAGATTGTGGGCGGATACGATGATCCAGACGTGCTATTCGTCGCTGCTTGTGTATGCCAAGGGATTGGGTGATTGAAACGCACTTGGAAAGGCATAAACTGGCTATGGTTCGCGGGCGCGTTCACTGCCGCATACGCCCTTGCAGTCGGGTACACAATGGGCTGGTGGAGAACTTGGACCTTTCTCACCACAGAACACGACCTGAACGAAGTCGGTGATTTCCTAGCCGGTATCTTTGCGCCGATTGCGTTGATCTGGCTCGTTGCAGCAGTTCTCACGCAACGACAGGAATTGAACGAAACCCGCGAACAGTTCCGCGAAAACCAAGCTGTCATCGACGCGCAGTTGGCGACAATCCATAAGCAGAATGCCCTTTTGGCTTTGCAGCATGAACAATCACTCGAGAATGCCAAGAAGACTTACAAGCTAAGCCTCTTCGACAAGCGCTTTGAGATTTATCAGAAGTTCGTAAATTTCGACAACGAGCACAACCACAAGGACTACGACGGCGCGTCTTATTGGGCGATGATCAATCTATCCCATGAGGCATCGTTTGTGTTCGACCAATCGCTTGCAGACTGGTTCGAGGACATCGCCAATCAAATTAACGACTATGAGACCTTCAAGCAGCAGAACCCTTGGGAGACAGGTTCTGACGGTCACGGCAATACGGTCATGCTAAGCAATCAGCGAAACGAAGAACTCGGAAGGGCGTATTTGCTTCACAGTGAGCGCATTCGTGAACTGTTTCGCCCGGAAGAACGGATTGAGCGGTTTTGGAGCTACCTGCACGTCAGTGATCAGCCCCTTATCGCTGGTTAGGCTGCAAGACTTTGGATACAGCATCCGGACAAAAGCGGGATTTGCTACATTCCTGCTACACTGGTTGCTACATTTTAGGTTGACCGAACCCCGGAAATCCAGCACTTTCAAGGCGTTAACAAACCCGGATCAGGTTCAAGGGTCCGGCTCACTGCCATCTCAGCACCGCTCGGTGCTCCCCTCGGAATGTTGGCATTGTATCGGACAGCGGTGCCTATCTGTCAACGTGGTCGCCAAAACTGTGACCGAATGTCTTTCGCCGGCGGTGCTGCTTGCGCACTGACCAAGTCCGCCGCGCATGGCCTGCGGCCTCGCCCGCGACTTCGGCGCCAAGGGCATAACGGTCAGTGTCATCCAACCCGGTCCGACATCGACGGACATGAACCCGGAAGACGGCCCGATGAGCGACTTCATGACAGCTTCATGGCGATCAAACGCGATGGCCGCCCGGAGGAAGTCGCCGGTATTGCGGCCTATCTCGCCGGCCCCGAAGCTGGTTTCACGACCGGAGCGCTTCATACAATCGACGGCGGCTTTGGCGCGTGGACGCCGCCACCGATCCGACCTCGTGCGGCGGTTGCGGCCGGCACCGGGTTGTAGCCCATTGGCAATATCTCCGAACACGCGCAAAACGAGCACGCAAAACGGCCACGCCGTTGCGAAAGCTGCACATTTTGGTGAAAGCGACCCTCCACGACAGATCGTGATTGGACTTCGGCACGCGCAAGAGTCACCTTTATAGCGGGCTGAATTTGGAACTGGGGCGGAGCAACTATCGTCTGAATGGAGGCCAAAATGAAGCACCATGCACTCGAGCAACTGCAGATCGTCGCAGAGGTCAAACAGGACTTCCCGCGCCGGCTTACAACGCGCGCAGAGCGTCTGGAACGCTGGGCGGAACTCCTGGAACAAATCCCGCACAGACATCTCTCGACGCTGCACGAGACCGAGTATCAGCCGGCCAGAGTGCGTGCGACCATGCGCGGCGACGACTCGCCGATCTCGGTCGCATTCAAGGATCCTGTCCTGCGCGCGGCCGGCATGGAAAATGACACTTATGGCGAAGCAAAGCGGTTCTTCGAACTGAGCGACGAGCAATTGCACAGAGTTATCTGCTATTGCCATTTCGGTGCGACGGTGAGCGCTGCAACGGCAGCACGTCACATCCGCGCGGCGATATCCGGGAAGCAGACAGGCCTGTTTGCGCGTTTGCGCGCTATATTTGTCGGTTGAGGCCAGCCGGCCACGCTTTGCGGGTTCCTGGTTGAAGCGGTTGGCCGCTTGGCCTTACCGCAAAGCGAATGCTTATGGCTGGCACGCTTAAATCAACCCGGCCGTTTCGGCCGGGGCGAGAGCGTTTGGTCTCCTGGGCTGTTGTCGGGGCCCGCCTGTGGCCCCGCCTCTTCACGCGCGCGGGATTTCGTCAGCGGAGATCTCTGCCAATCGTCGCAGCGGCCTACCCCTTAGAGGCACTTGCCAGCGTTGAGAGCGTCAGCGGCGTTTGCCTAGTCCCCTTCTCCCTCGACGTCGCGACCTGTTTGCGCTACCGCCTCCAGTCGGGTTGCAAACTCGCGCCGCAGCGTCCGGCGCAACTCGGCCGCGCGATGTCGGCGCTTGTCGGTTGCGGTCTCGGGACGCCACTGCGGCACTTCCACCGGGCGGCCAGCGCTATCCACGGCAACCATAGTGAAGTAGCAGGAGTTCGTATGCCGCCGGGTGCCGGCACGGATATCTTCCGCCTCCACGCGAATACCGACCTCCATCGAGGTCCGGCCCGCGAAATTGATCGAAGCGCGGAAGGTCACCAGTTCGCCCACATGGATGGGTTCTTTGAAGATCACCTGGTCGACGGATAACGTCACCGCATACTGCTTGGAGAAGCGAGAGGCACAGGAAAAGGCAACTCGATCGAGCAGATTCAGCAGCGCGCCGCCGTGCACCTTGCCACTGAAATTGGCCATGTCCGGCGTCATCAGAACCGTCATCTCAAGGCGTCGCGCATCCTGTTCGGTCGATGTCATGGAAATCCCTGTCCTTTCATTTGCACCACTATGGCCGAAACATCACGCTGCGCATAGGCGGCAGGCTCGCACATAGCAACTCAGTCTTTGCACCCCAATCCATGGCGGCACTCTGGCTTCTTCCCCGGCGGTGAAAGTGCTTCGCCGAAGACGCGCATTCCCACGTTGGCTCGTCGTTGTAGGGTCGTGGCCAACAAGGGAGAGAACGATGGCAAGTTATAAAGAGACGATCAGCCTTGCCCACGAAGGCGCAATCAATGCCCTGGCGGCTGCGGTGCGTCACGCGGAAAGCATCGGTGTTCCGCAATGCGTCTTCATCGTCGACGCAAGCGGCGAGACGATTGCCAGCATCCGCATGGATGGCGCGAAGTATCTCAGCATGCATACCGCTCGCGCCAAGGCCCGCACCGCAGCGTCGATCAACGGCCCGACCGGCGCAATGCCGGTCGAGTTCGGCGTTGCCGCGGGAATAGCATCGCAGGGCGGCGTGACGCATCTTCCAGGCGGCCTGCCCTTTCGTTTCCGCGGCAAACTCGCCGGCGCCATCGGTGTCGGTTCCGGCACGGGCGAGCAGGATTTCGAGGTGGCGCGCGCGGCGTTGAAGGCAATCGACGCCGATCCAGTCTGATCAGTCGAGTTGGAGGCGCGCAAGCGCGTGCCTAACCCTTCACGGCACCGGCAGTCAAAGACGCCGAGATCTGCCGGTACATCAACAAGCCCAGCAAGGCGGGAGGCAGTGCCCCGAGCACCATGACGGCAGAGGCGGTGCCCCATTGCACGCCTCCCCCGCTCGCGGCGAAGAAGAACGACGCTCCAACCGTCATCGGAACCGCCCGGCTCGTCGTCAGCATCAGGCCGAAAAGGAACTCGTTCCAGGCCGTAATGAACCCGAAAATGAAGGTCGTAACCAGGGCCGGACGCACCACCGGACGGATGATCATCAGCATGACCTGCCAGGAACTGGCGCCGTCCATCTTTGCCGCCTCGTCCAGTTCGGACGGCACCTCGGATATAGCGTTGACGAGGATGACGAGAGCCAGCGGCGTGTTGACGATCGTCAGGATCAGACCGAGGCCGAGCTGCGTGTCGAGCAGCCCCAGCCACTGGTACATCATATAGAGCGGGATCGCGAAAATGATGAGCGGCACGGCGCGCAGATTGATGATGAGCGGCAGCAGTGTGCGCTTTCCCGCCTCGCTCCGGGCGATGGCGTACGCGGCCGGAAAGGCGAGCGCAATCGCCAGCCCCGTACCGATCAGCGAGGCAATGGTGCTGTTGAACAGATAACCGTAGATGTTGAACCGGTCGGTCTCGCCCAGCACTCGCGTGTAGTTTTCAAGCGTCGGTTCGCCGATCCAGAACCCCGGGTTGAGCGACAGTTCGCGCGCGCTCTTGAAGGACGTGATCATCGTAACGATGACAGGAAAGTTCATCGCAAGTACGGCGATCGAGAATACAAACCAGCGCAGCAGATTGAGCATTAGTCAGCGCCTCCCGCGGCCGGTTATCCAGTTGAGACCGTAGAGCACCGCGAGCGACGCGAGGAACAGGACGACGGATGCCGCGACAGCCTTGCCGATCGCCCCGCCCTTGAAGAAGGCCTGATAGATGTAGATCGAGAGCGAGGTCGTCGATCCGCCCGCCCCGCTTCCGGTGAGTGCGTAGACGTTGTCGAAGACGCGGAAGCCGTCGATGAAACGGATGAAGAAGGCAATCACCAGCGTCGGCAGCATCAAGGGCAGTTCGATCCACCAGAGCGCCTTTAGAGCCGACGCGCCATCGAGCGAGGCGGCCTCGCGAACCTCGAGCGGTATCGCGGCATAGGCCATGTAAAAGAGCAGGAAAGCGAATGGCGTCCACTGCAAGATTTCGACGACGAGTAGTGTGCGGAAGGCGTTGTCGACGTCCAGGAAGGCCGGGCTGTCGCCGAACCACTCGAAGAGATAATAGGGCACCGGGCCGGCGAACTCGTGCAGCACAAGCCGATACATGAGGCCGATCATCGCCGGCGCGACCATCAGCGGCAGCATCAACGGCGCCATCAGGTACGAACGCTTCGCCAGCAGCGGCGTGAGAAAAACGGCCAAGAAGAGTCCAATCAGGCATTCGGCAAGTGCCGTCAGCACGCCGAAGCGCATGGAAAAGGAGACGGCACCCCAGAACTCGCGGTCAGCGAGCACCGCCGCGTAGTTGCCGAGGCCGCTTAGGCTCGGACTGCGCAGCGTCTCGAAGGAAACGGTCGAGATCGAATAGACGAGATTGACCGCCGCAGGAAAACCCAGGAAAAACAGCAGGAAGCCCACAAGCGGCGTGAGGTAGGCTCTGCCTTCGGCGCGGTTTACAATAGCCATTTCCATCCGCCAGATGCGCCGGACGCCAAGCTCTTGCCAGGCGTCCGGCTCAAAAATTACTTCTTCAGCAGATCCTGCATGCCGGTTTTGGTATGCGCCAGCGCATCTTCGAGACTTTGCTGGCCGGCCCAGTAACCGGTGAATTCCTTAGCCTGCAGCTCATAGACCGAAAGCGCATTTGCCGAGGTGGCGCCGTTCATCACGTAGCCGTACTGGCTGGCGAATTCGCCGAGCTTGACGAGATCCGGTCGCTCCTTTGAAACCTTGGCCGCGACGTGGGGGGCAAGCGCCGGCGAACCGCCGCTGCGGGCATAGAGCAACGCAGCATCTTCGGTGGCCAGCCATTTCAGGAATTTGACGGCACCTTCCTTGTTCTTGGCATTCTTGTTGAGGCCGAGACCGAGGCCGTGGATATGGTCGGCGCGGCCTTTCGGTCCGCTGGGAGGCGCGACGATGCCGGTGACAGCAGCAACCGCGGGGGTCTTCTCCGCATTAGTCAGGTCAGCGGCTGCGGCATTCCATTGCAGCGCCGTCGCCGCCTGGCCGGAACCGAATGCAGCATTGGTCTCCGCATATTCGTAGCTCAGCGAATCCTTCGGTGAGGCACCGGCGTCATAAAGTTTCTTGTAGAGTTCCAGACCGGTCTTGTACGCGTCGGAATCGACCGTGACGTTGCCGTCCTTGTCCGTCCAATCCGCACCGTAGGAACGCGGCAGCGACTGGAAGACCATCATGTTGAAAAGCAGGTTCTTCATCTGCAGCACCGTACCGTAGCGCACCGGACTTTCGGGGTTCACCTGCTTGCTGAAATAGAGCGTCGTCGCCGCCCAATCGTCCCAGGTCCAGCTGTCCGGATCTTTCGGCTGCAGATCCTTGCCGAGATGTTCCTTGGCGATTTCCGCATATTTCTTCTTCGCAGCATCGTCCTGCATCAGGGCGTCGACTAGGTCCTTCCGGTAGTACATGAAATGCAGCGACAGATCGGTGGGAACGCCATACTGCTTGCCATCGAACTGCATCGTCTTCAGCACGGACTCGCCGAACACCTTGCCGGCATCGGCGCCGAGATCGACCGGCTCCATGTAGGGTGCGTAACGGCCGATCGAATAGGTCGCGACGAGATTGACATCGAAGGCGTCGGAGCCAGCCGCCATGTCCGCCTGCAATTTGTCGAAGAATCCGTCGCGGTTGAAGAAGAGCAGTTCGACCTTGTCGGCGTCGGCAATGCCGGACTGGGCGTTATAGGCTTCGACGGTCGCGCGGAGCGCGGTTTCCTCCGAACCGCCGGGCCAACCGAGAACTGTGACCGTTGCCTGGGATATGCCCGGAAGGGCAACGCTTGCGAGAAGAACGGCCGCAGCCGAAAAAGACGTCCTGTTCAGTTTCATCGTTGTTCCCTTTCTTATCGTTTGACGTTCGAATGCATGCGAAACAGCGTCGCTACTCGCCCTCTCCCGCGAGGTCGGCGACGCCGATGATGCCGGCGCGGCTGCCAAGCTTGGCCGAGACGAGACGAGGGGCGAGACGCGGAGCAACGTCTTTCAGATGATCGCGCATCTGATCGATGTAGCCAGGGGCAAGCCCGATGCCGCCGCCGATGACGATCTGGTCCGGATCGAGCATCAACTGAATATCGTGACAGAGGGTTGCCGCGCGCAGCGCCGATTGCGAAACGATCGCACGCGCCCACGGCGCGCCCTGCCTCGCCCTTTCGAATACGTCGGCCGCCTCCACTTCATGGCCGGCCTTCAGCGCCTCGGCGGCAATCCAGCGGCCGGACGTTTCGTCCTCCAGCGGCGCACGCCCCTGCGACGGGCCGCGAATGAGACCGAAATGACCTGCCAGCCCGGAAACCGGCCGTCCGTTGATGACAATCCCGCCGCCAATGCCGGTCGAGATGGTCAGAAAGACAAGGTTGCCACCGGAGCCGCCGCCGAATTTGTACTCGCCCCAGGCGGCTGCCTGCGCGTCGTTCATGGTGAAGACCGGCTTGCCGAGGAGGCGTGTCGCCCTGTCGACCAGAGGATATCCATCGGGAATGCCGAGCGTCGCCGGATTGAGCGCCGACCAAATTCCGTCCTGAACGAGACCGGTCACCGCGAAGCCGATGCGGCCATAACGGCCGCTCCATTGGGCCGTGCTCTCGGCAATCGCTTCGAGCCACGCGTCGGGCTCCGCCTCGCGTGCGGTCGGGATGAGAACCTCGTCGACGACCGCGGCGCCTTTGACCAGTGCCGCCATTGTTTTCGTGCCGCCTATGTCAACAGCGAGCACGGTTTCCGCCGAGCTTCCCTCCTGCTTGGTGTAGGCTTTCGCCACGGCTTCATGAAACCACGAAGTTACGTGCTCCGTCCGGGTAATGGCTGAACCCACGACGACCGCATAGGCGCCCGCTTTGACCGCGGCGGCCGCCTGTTCCGGCGAGCGAATGCGTCCTTCAGCAATGACATAAGGCGTGAGCCTCCGCATGGCTGCTATAAGGTCTAGGTCTGGATCGATCGGCTCGGGCCCGCCCACATATCCGGAGAGCGTTGTACCGACAAAGTCTACACCGGTTGCGAGCGCGTGCTCGGCGTCCTGCAATGAGGAGCAATCGGCCATCGTCAGCTTGCCCTTCGCCTTCACTGCCCGGACCAGTTGCTCGATCCCGGCCGGGCGCACCCGGTCCGTTGCATCGAAGGCAACGATGTCCGCGCCGGCGTCCACGAGGGCCTCGGCGTCGGAGACGTAGGGCGTGATGCGCACGGGGCTGTCGACAAGGTCACGCTTGACGATACCGATGATCGGAGCCGCGACCGCGGAACGCACGGCCCGGACATAGGCGACGGATTCAATCCGCAGCGCGCAGGCGCCCGCATCGAGGGCTGCCTTGGCGAACCCTCTCACGAATTCGGCATTGTCCATCGGCCCTGCCGGAACCGGCTGGCAAGAGACGATCAGGCCGTTCCCTATGTCTTCGCGCTGCAATCGTGACACTCCCTCTCGGCATCACGATAGATGGAAAATACCAGATTACAACCAGTTTGTGACTGGTATTACCGCTGCAGCTCGAACACGAAGTCGTAGACATCGCCTTTGTAGCGCGTCTCGCAATATTCGACGATCTGACCATCCGCGAGGAAGCAGCGTCGCTCGGTCATCAGCAGCGGCGCGCCGACGTCACAATCGAGGTGCCGCGCGTCCTCCTCGCTGGCTGCCCTCGACCGCATTCTCTGGATCGCGCGCTGAGGCAGAAAGCCACGCGCCTCCAATGCCTCATAAAGGGAATCGCCGACGAGATTTGGCGCCGGCAGGAAACGAACCGGTACTGCCGAAATCTCCACTGCGATTGGCACGGAATCGGCGGTTCGAACCCGTTTCATGCGGACTACATTGGCGTTGCCGGCAATCCCCAAGGCCATCATCTCGGCCGGTGAAGGTCGGCTTATCTGCCTGGAAAGCCAGATGCACCCGGGCGTCAGGCCGCGTGCGCGTATGTCTTCGGAAAAACTCGTCAGCGTCGATAGGGACTTTTCGACGCGCGAGCCGACTTCCGTGCGGAACCCATGCCGTCGGTTGAGCAATCCTTCCTCTTCAAGCAAAGCGAGCGCCTTTCGCACGGTCACGCGCGATAGCGAAAATGCGTCGGCGATGACGCGCTCACCCGGCAGCGCCGCACCGGCCCTCAAAGCGTTGGAACGGATCGCTGTCTCGATCGCCGACTTCAATCGCTTGTAGAGCGGTGAACCAGGCGCGGCATCGGCGAGCTCCTTGCCAATCAGTTCGATAAAGGTATCGGTTTCCATTGCCGCTCCATGCAGATTCTGCCGCCTGTGGATTTTCGTCCACAAACGCAAGCTGGAGCTATACTGGTATTATCCTTTTAGCGCAAACCCGCCGATGCCGGATGCCATCATCCGACACAAAGCGCAGAGTTCAACTCGCCGGCTGCGCCGCCACGTCTTTTCGCGAGCTCATCGATCCGCAAAAAGCGCACGGCCCGTCATCGCCTCCGGCTGCCGGATCCCCATGAGCGCTAGAATGGTAGGAGCGACATCCGCGAGAACACCATCGTGCAGGCAAACGTCACCTGACGCGGCCGACAGCAGGACGGGCACCAGATTGGTGGTGTGGGCCGTGTGCGGCTCTCCGTTTTCGGGATCGATCATCGTCTCGCAGTTGCCGTGGTCGGCGATGACCAGCATCGACCCGCCAGCGCGAGCAACGGTCGCATCGATTTCTCCGAGCGCACCGTCGACCGTCTCCACGGCGACAATGGCTGCGTCGAGCTTGCCGGTATGACCAACCATGTCCGGATTGGCGAAGTTGACGACCACTAGGTCATAATGCCCGCTCTCGATCGCGGTAACAACCTTCGTCGTCAGTTCCGGTGCCGACATGGCGGGTTGCAGGTCATAGGTGGCCACTTTGGGCGAGGGTACGAGGATACGGTCCTCGTGTTCATAGGCGGCCTCGCGGCCACCGTTCAGAAAATACGTTACATGCGGGTATTTTTCCGTTTCGGCTAGGTGGATTTGCGTCTTCCCTGCCTTTGCGACCGTCTCGCTCAATCCGTCATCTAGACACTGAGGCGGAAACAAGGTGCGCATATAGGGGTCGAGCTCTGATCCATAGGAGACCATTCCAACGGCGATCGACAGTTCTGGGCTCCGCTCGCGCTCGAAGCCGTCAAAGTCCGGACGCGCCAAGGCGGCCAGGATCTCGCGTACACGATCCGACCGGAAGTTCGCACAGAGAATCGCGTCCCCGTCGCGAATGCCCGCATAGTCGGCGATGACGCTCGGCGGAATGAATTCATCCGTCTTGTCCTCGGCGGCCGCGGCATCGATTGCTGCCTCCGCCGTAGCAAAACGCCCCCCCTTGCCCAGGGCGATCGCCTCGTAGGCGAGCCTGACCCGATCCCAGCGGCTGTCCCTGTCCATGGCAAAGAACCGGCCGCTGACGGTGGCAACCACAGCATTGTCCGGAAGCTTCTCGGTCAGTCGGCGAAGATACGGCGCCGCCTGCCCCGGCTGTGTATCGCGGCCGTCGGTGAACGCGTGAACGATGGGCCGCACACCAAAGCTCGCAAGCTCCCGGGCGACCGCCGCGATATGATCCATATGTGAATGCACGCCACCCGGAGAAACGAGACCGAGGATATGGCACGCGCCCCCCGTTCGCTCGAGCGCATCCGGCAGCCGGCTTTCCTTCAGCAGATTGCGCAGGGCGCCGTCCGCGATCGCGGCATCGATGCGCGGCAGCTCCTGCATCACGATGCGCCCTGCCCCGATGTTCAGATGTCCCACTTCGGAATTGCCCATCTGCCCCTCGGGCAAGCCGACCGCCGGGCCGTGCGTCGTCAGGAACGCGTGCGGGCACGTTGCCCACAAACGATCGAAGTTCGGCGTCTTCGCAAGCAGGACGGCATTGCCCTCCGCCTCTTCACGCCAGCCCCATCCGTCCATGATCATCAAGACAGTCGGTTTCTTCTTGTCCAAGGCAACTCCCTCCGATCCGGTCCCGACATCATTCCGTGCTCGGGCGCATTGCATCCTTCAGCCGCGATTCCAGAATAGCCAGGAAAGCCCGAAGCTTTTTCGGCACGAAACGGCTGCGCGGATAGAACGCCTTGATCACGCGGTGCGAGACGATTTCGCTGTCGAATACCGAAAGCAGCCTGCCGGCACGGATTTCTTCGACGACACTATAAAGGGGAAGACGGGCGATGCCGGCTCCCTGAAGGGCCGCAAGGAGGATCGCGCTCTCGAAATTCGAATGAAATGTGCCGTCCACCTGCACGGTAATCTCTTCGTCGTCGAAGCGGGCACTCCAGATCCGCGGATCCGGCTTCTGCGTCGTGTGGATCAGGCAGTTGTGTTCCCGAAGGTCTTCCGGCTTGTGTGGTCTCGGCCGCTCGGCGAAATAGGAAGGCGCGGCGCAAATGACATAGGGCGCCGGTCCGAGCTTGCGCTCGAAGAGGCCGGTGTGAAAGGATTCGTCGTCATCGAAATCGCGGCTGCCGATAACGACATCCACGCCACGTTCCATGAGATTCACCGAGTAGGCGCTGACGGTAAGCTCGACCTTTATCGAAGGATATCGCGCGTTGAAATCGACGATCGCCGGCGCGACGAGCGCCTGGCCGACGCCCGGCGTGCTGTGGACCCGTAACGTGCCGATCAATTCGCTGCTGAGCCCGCTCGCGTCCGCTTTCGCGGCGTCGATTTCGGCGAGGATGCGCGTGCAATGGTCGAAGAAGACACTCCCCGCGTCGGTCAGAAAGACGGCATGCGTCGAACGGTTAAGCAGGGTCAGCTTCAGCGCCTCCTCGAGCTGGGAAACGTGTTTGCTCATATAGGACGGCGACTTCCCAAAGATCTTTGCGGCGGTGGTGAAGCTGCCATGCTGCACCACGCGCGTGAAGATCACGATATCGTTGAGATCGAGCCCGTCAAAGCTCGATCGCGGCATGTCGGAAGTCTTGATCATCTCCGGCGTCTTGGCACAACTCTGCGCCGGGGACAATTCAAGAAAAGAGCAGCGACTTGATGACAACGGGAACCACCCCCGGCGGGTTGAGAAACTCGCCAAGATCGACGAAATCGAGATCCTTGAGCCGCACGCCGTCGATGGAAATCAGGTGAGACTGGATGCCGAGTTCCCGGTCGAGGATGCGGCCGATCGTTTGGCCGACGTCGCCATCGATCATCAGCACCAGCAACTCCTTGCGCTCGCCCTCCGGCGCGGCAACCATCTTGATCGCCTTGGCCATGGCGAGCAGGCGCTGGTAGTCGGGTGGCCCGGTCCAGGAGAAAGCGAGCGCCGTCATCCTGGAAACATCGTGATCCTGCCTGTCGGCACTCTCGCGGAAGGCAGCGGCGATTTCCTCCGGATCGATATCGTCGGAAAGCGTCTTTCCGAGATGGACCACCGGGATGTTGTGCTTCGGCAACGCGTCGGCGCCGTTCATGTAGAGCGTCTTGCCGCTCACCTGGACGGTGAATTGCGAAGCACCGATGACGGTCGCGCGGATCCGTTGCCCGGCATCGACGATCGGTATCTCGATGCGCGGCTTGAGCTGCGCCACGATCTCGTTGGCGAGATCCCGCGCTATATCGCCATGGTCGTTGGGCTCGTAGTCGAAAATGTACTCGGAGACGCCACCTGAAAAGGTGATGTAGGTCGGCTGGACCGGGCGCTCGAGAGGCTCGGTGAGGAGAAGGCGCCCGCCGAGCGCGTCGAGCGGCTCACCGAGAATCTCATCGACCGCGATCGCCGCCAGCCGCTTTGCAATGCCGCGGCGGTTCTCGGCGTCGGCAATCGTCGCAGGATCCGTGCCGATCCCAAGTTCCTCCGCAACGATCCGCGCAGAGTCGTCAATGCGTGACCAGGTGCCCTGGCCATCCTGCGCCAGCAATCGCCCTCCGACGGCGAAGGCCGCGACGCTTATGATTTCTCCGTTGTCGATCAGAGCAAGCTTGGTCGTGCCACCGCCGATATCGACATGCAGGCCACAGGCGTTCCTTTTCTTCGAGAGTGCGGTTGCGCCTGAGCCATGGGCCGCGAGCATGCATTCGAGCTTGTGGCCGGCGGTCGCGCAGACGAAGCGGCCAGACTCGTTTGCAAAGATCTCGTCGATCGCCCGCGCGTTCTTTCGCTTGATCGCCTCGCCGGTCAGAATGACGGCGCCTGTGTCGATGTGGCTGCGCTTGTAGCCCGCATCGTGATAGCAATGCTGGAAGAAGTGCCGAAGTTCATGCGCATCGATCGTCCCATCAGGCAGAAACGGCGTCAGCAGGATCGGCGAGCGCCAGACCACCCGCCGGTCGACGACAACGAAACGGCTGGAAAGATCGTCTGTCTCCCGGCGCAGAACGACATTTGCAAACAGCAGGTGAGACGTGGAGCTGCCGATATCGATGCCGACCGTCAACAGATCGACGGTTTCCTGCTTCCACAGCCAGTCCGCGATCTGCTGACGTTCGCTGTCGGACAGATCGTCATGCTCGTGGTCGAAATCGAGATCGTGCACGCAACTCCTCCTTCCCTACAGCGCCGCGCGTATCGACGCGCAAGGACGCTGTAGCACCATGAACTGCCGCATGATTTTGTCCTTAAAGCGGCTCCGACTTAAGGTATCAGGCAGTGAAGCCGGACCCCCGATCTGCTTCACTGCCTGCCGCGTCTCACGTCGCCGGACCTGCAAGTATCGGCGTCTGGATGACGCCCGACAGGCTTTCCTTCGGCAGCGCCATGATAGCCGCTTCGTCGAAGATGTCGCCCATGGCCGACGGAACGCCGGTCTTCTGCAGTTCCTCGAGGAACTTGCGATGCACGCGCGGATCCTGATCTTCGTACTCGATCTGCCGTCCGCCGTCCTTGACCGAGGTCGCTCCGCCGCCTTCCGCACTCTTGCGCCGCAGCGAGATGAACGGGTAGCGCCGGCTGCCGAGACTGCAGGCGACATAGCGCGCCGGCTGGTCGCAGGTGTTGAAATGCTGATGGTACATCCAGAACGGCGGCGTATACATATAGCCGTGGCGCCACGGGATTTCCTTGAACTCGGAGTCTCCCTCGTACCACATCAGCGAGTAGCCTTCGCCATCGACGGCGTGGACATGCGTTCCTGCGGCGTGGCGGTGCGCCTTCTTGTAGCGACCGACCGGCATTTGCGAAACGTGGGAATGCATCGTTCCGTCGGCCAGCACGAAGTTGACGTTGAGCGAGCCCTTGCCGCGTCCCTCGAATTCATAGAGCTTGAAGCTCGTGAGGTCGTGGACGAAGTTGGTTTCCCAGATGTTCTGCACCTTTCGCGCCGACTCCAAGCCATAGGAATAAAGCGCGCCCTCGCCTTCGAAATGCTTGGCCTGGCCGAGGCGGTCTTTGAAGGCGAAATCGTTGTCGAAGACGAAATCGAGGTTGTGGTAAAGGTTGATCGTCAGCGGCGCATTGTTGGTGCAGGAGAGACGTACCGTGTCGACGCCCGAACCGTTGTTGAACTGGTAGAGGCAGTTCAACGGGATGGCAAAGAGCGCCTTCGGTCCCCACTCGAACGTGCGGACTTCGCCGTTCGGAAGCCATACGGTCGTCGAACCATAGCCTGACAGGACATAGAAGAAGGCTTCGTAGAGGTGCTTGACGGGGCGCGTCTTGTGGCCGGGCAACACTTCAATGACGTAGTTCGCCATGAAGTCGCCCATGCCATGGGTATGGGCGAAGCAGCCGCGCGCGTCGTAGCGGTCCCACGGACCGGTTTCGAGCGCGAGCAGATCGTGTCCGAGATCGAAATGGATCGGGATACCTTCGCCCTTGGACCAATCCTTATAGGGATCGACAAGGAACTTGGTGTTGCCGGGATCAGGAACCGCAACCGGTTCACCACTGAGCGGCTTTGTATCAACAGTACTGGCCATCTGGTTCACTTTCATTTGGCTTTGTCGTTCCGCATTCGGCGCGAACTATGAGTCTTTCGAGCCGACATCGGTAGTGTGTTTTCGGAAAAGGCGTTTTCCCGACACACTTCCGCCTGGCGATCATCCTCGGTCTTGAAAGGCCGAAACGCAGTCAGACGAGGCCGCCTTCCGAAGGCGCGAGGGGCTTTACAGTGCGCCCAAGATAGGTCGCCTCGGGTCCGTAAAGCAGGGCTTTCACGTCATCGGCCTTCAATGTCTTGATGATCTGATCCACCTGCCCGGCAAGCGGCAGCATCAACCCGGCCTTCTGCGCGAGCTCGAGCGTGACATCCATGTCCTTCTCCTGCCAGGTGAAGCGCGTCGAATCCCAGCGCGCCAGCGTGCCATTGGTGCCGGGGCACGCCAGCAGGATCTCGCGCATGCGCTGCGCGTCGATGCCGTAGCGTTTGGCGATCAGCAGGGCTTCGAAATTGGCAACGCAATGGATCCAGTGCAGAAGGTTGTTGCAGGATTTCGCGATCTGTCCCGCCCCGAGTGGTCCCACATGCACGACGTCGCGGCTGTAGCACATCAGAGCCGGGCGAACACGCTCGACATCGTCCTCCGTCCCGCCGCAGAGCGAAAGCAGCGTTCCTGACCGCGCTCCAGCGGCTCCGTAGACGACCGGCGCATCAACGAGACGTTTTCCTTGCTCCTTCAGACGCGGACCGAGGTCGCGCACAGTCTCGGGGCTGATCGTCGCTGCGACCACGACCACGCTGTCTTCTGCGGCCCTTGCCGCAAGCTCGTCGCAAACGTCGACGACCTGTTGGTCGGTCGCAACGGCGAGAACAAAGACAGCGGCCGCACGAGCCAATTCATCCAAGCTACGCTTCGATGCAATGCCGCGCGCCGCGGCGGCGGCGAGCCGCTCGTGGCTAACGTCGAAGGCCGAAACCTCGAAGCCCTTGTCCAGCATGTGACCCGCCATCGCGAGTCCCATTTCTCCCGTTCCAACGACACCGATTTTCATTTCCACCTCAGGATTTTATCTGCCGCGCTACAGTGTCACGCCTCATCCCTGGCATGAAGAACCCTATGTAACACTTTGAATTACTGTATAGTTTAGCCTTAAATCGGGTTCCGATTTAAGGAACGGCGCCGGCACATCGCGCAAGGCATCGATGGCGCAAGTTCTGGCGTCGCCAGGTGAACGGGCGGCGGCAAACCGCCGCCCGCAAAGCCGCAATCTCAGTTCCGCGACAGGAGGGTCTCTTTCAGGAACTCGATGACTTCGGGTTTCTGATCCAGTGCCGCCTTGACCGTTCCCGCCACATCGTCGCCGACCTTCGGATCCACCGGCAGACTGAGAGACTTTGCCTTCTCCAGGAATTCCGGATCGGTCGTGGCGGCAGTGTAGGCGTCGCGCAAGGCCTTCAACCGGTCTTCCGGAATACCGGCAGGACCTGCCGTCAGGCGAGAAATGTTGCTTTGCGATGCCACCAGCGCAATGACCTTCTGGGCATCTTCATCGTCGACCAACGAGGAGAGCTGCGGTACGTCCGTTTCCGAACCGCCGATCTGGGCGATGAAGCGGCCGTTGCCCTCATCCACGAACTGCTGGAAGGAGGAGCGCGAGGCGATGATCCCCTGCACTTCGCCCCGGCGCAAGGCGAGTTGGTCGTCGCTACCGTTGTAGCCTGACACGATCTGGATCGGCAGGTGGAGAGCGTTGACCAGCATCGTGGTCTCGATCGTGGAGGCGCTGCCGACACCCGCGGAAGCAAACCGGATCGGTTCCTTCAGAGCCTTGAGCTGCTCGTAGCTCTCGATGCCGGAATCCTTGCTCACGACGATGACACGCGGGTCGGAGGCGACCTTGCCGATCCAGGACATATCCGCCAGATCGAACTTGATACCGGGGTCACCGCCGAGCTGTCCGTAGATGAGCCCGGTGTTGAAGGTACCGAATGTCAGGCCATCCGGCTCGGAAGCGTAAATATAGTTCGCTCCGATGAGGTGGCCGGCGCCCGGCATGTTCTGGACGACAAAGGTCGAACCCGGAAGATATTTCTGCATGAACTGCGCCACGAGACGGCCATTGGTGTCGTAGCCGCCGCCCGGTCCGGTCGCGACAATGTAATTGACCGTCTTGCCGTTGAAGAATTCCTTGCCTTCCTGCGCCCAGGCGCCGGTCGTCGAGATCGCAAGCAAAACCGCGGTTGCGCAAGCGGCCATGCGAGTTGAATGCCATTTCATTGATTTTCCCTCCCAGTTGAAGCTTGAAATTTCGACAGAGCGGGATGAGGAAAAGTGTCCGCGGTTTTCCGCCCGCATCCGCTCTATTAGAATCGATCAGGTTTATGACTTTGGGTCGATTCGACCCAAAGCCGTTGTGGTCTAAGGGCATCAGCCTTCGCTCAGCGCTTCCTTCAGAACGTTGATGACCTCCGGCGCCTGGTCCAGAGCCTTGTTGACCCGCGTTCCGACCTCGTCGCCCACCGCAGGATCGACGGGAAGACCGAGCCCACGCGCCTTCTCGATGAATTCCGGATCGGACGTGGCGGCCTTATAGGCGTCCCGGAGAGCCTTCAGGCGATCCTCGGGAATTCCGGCCGGGCCGGCCGAAAGGCGCGAGATCCCGCTCTGCGACTCGATCAGGCCGACGACCTGCTTCGCCGTCGCGTCGTCGACCATTGTGGAGAGCTGCGGCACATCGGTCTCGGTGCCGCCGACTTGCGCGATGAAGCGGCCTTTGCCCTCATCGACGAACTGCTGGAATTCCGATCGGGACCCGATTACACCCTGGACCTCGCCCCGCATCATCGCGAGCTGGTCCTCGTTGCCGTTGTAGCCGGAAACCACCTGGATCGGCAGGTTTAGTGCCTTGACGAACATGGTCGCCTCGATCATCGAGGCGCTTCCCTTTCCGGCGGTCGCGAATTTGATCGGCTCCTTCAGGGCTTTCAGCTGTTCGTAGCTTTCGATGCCCGACTCCTTGGTGACGAGAATGATCCGGGGGTCGGACGCAACCTTTCCGATCCAAGACATCTTCGTCAGGTCGAACTTGATGTTCTCGTCGCCGCTGAGCTGACCGTAGAGCAGCCCGGTATTGAAGGTGCCGAAGGTCAGACCGTCCGGTTCGGAGGCATAGATGTAGTTCGTGCCCAACAGATGGCCGGCGCCCGGCATGTTCTGCACGACGAAGGTCGAACCCGGCAGGTATTTCTGCATGTATTGCGCGACAAGACGTCCGTTGGTGTCGTACACGCCGCCCGGCGACGTCGCGACGATGTAATTGACAGTCTTGCCGTTGAAGAACTCTACGCCGTCCTCGGCCGAGGCGAGCCCTGGCCAAAAAGCTGTCAGAATCGTAGCACCCGATATCGCGATGCGAAGTGTTGGAATTCCCATTTAATCCTCCCATTGCCCTTCGGCGTAAGTTGGCCGCTCTTGCGGACCCCCTGGTTTCTGACAACATCTGCAAGCGACAAAACCAATCCCGCTCACGGTGGCTGCCAACGTGAAACCATCCTTGCAGTGCGTTTGGTGTTTCTTTTCGGCGCGCGCGCCGGAAGGCGCGCTTTTTTGAACCGCCTCCTCGCGGTTCCTGGTCAGGCTGCCCCAATCCCGATTGCCTGCACCACCCAGGGCGTGACGAATCCGGGATGGAGCTGAATCTGCAGCAGTGCGCCGAACATCAGGTAGAGCACCAGCGTGGCGGCCGCCGCCAAGGAGAAAGCAAACCGCCACGACGCTTCCGCTTCGCGACGAAGGAACGTCAGCAGCAACACGGGCACGCTCACGTAAAACCCGAAGGCCAGGATCCCGGCGACAAAGGCCACGAAATAGGTCCACATCAGCAGCTCCTGCGAGACCGTGTGCGGTCCGAATTCCGGCAGTTCCGACTCCGGACCAGTCTGCTGCGCCAGACCGGCCTGCGGCGCACCGTGGAATGCGCTCTTCGAGGACGGCATCAAATCGATGCCGAGCTGGACGAGACAGAGAGCGATAGCCGGCAGGCCGACGATCAGGGGCATGAAGCGCGCCTTGGCTGGAAACTCCATCGAGAGGCCTACCATGACGATGAAGAAAGCGAGCATGACAATGGTGAGCCATGTGCTGAAGGAAAGGTTCTTCACGTGTTGATCTCCACGCTAGGCTGGCGATTGCCGGGCCGGAAATTGCGGTAGAAGGCGTAGACCATCAGCGCGACGATCATGCCAATGAGGACCAGCGACAGCGGGCGAAGGAAGAAGGAGTAACCCCACAGCTGCAGAGCCTGGTGCAGCGATGCCTCTGCCTGTCCGCCGAGAACAAGTCCGATGACGAAGGGCGAGCGTGGCCAGCCGGCCCGTTGGAAGCCGTAGCCGATTGCACTGAAGAGAACGAGGACTACGAGGTTCTGCCACTGCACGTCGCTGACGAAGCAGCCGATGGTCACGAAGACAAGGATGAAGGGCGCCAGCATGCGGCCGTTGACGAAGGTCAGAACCGCAAGCCAGCGACAGACGACAAGCAGCATGGCAACAGCAATGAGGTTGCCCACGACCAGTGCCCAGATCAGCGTCCAGACCAGATCGAGGTGCTTGGTGACCATCATCGCACCCGGCTGGATACCAAGGATGAGGAAGGCGCCGAGCAGGACGGCCATGCCGGAGCTGCCCGGGATGCCGAAGAAGAGAGTCGGCAGCAGAGAGCCACCTTCCTTGCCGTTGCTGGCGGTCTCCGGGGCGATGACGCCCTCGATCGCGCCCTTGCCAAAACGCTCCGGTGTCTTCGAGCTCTGTACCGCATGGCCGTAGCAGAGCCATGCCGCAGTCGAGCCACCGAGACCAGGAATCATCCCGATGACCGAGCCGATGATAGAGGTGCGGACCACGAGCCACCAGTGACGCGGGACTTCCATCACGCCCGAAAACATCTGCCGATACGAGAACGCCTTATCCATCGCCACGGCCGAGATCGAACCGCCCTTGGTGGCCAGCGCCAGCATTTCCGGTACGGCGAACATGGCGAGCACCGCGGTCACGAGGCTGACGCCGTCCCACAGGAAAAGCATGTCGCCCGCATAGCGCGGCGTGCCGGTGATCGGGTCCATGCCGATCGTCGACAGCATGAGACCGTAGAAGCCGACGATCAGGCCTTTGACGATCTTGCTGCCGCTCGCCAGGAACGCGATGAAACTGATGCCGAGAAGGGCAATCAGGAAGAACTCGGCAGGGCTGAACATCAGGATTACCGGCTCCAGCACCGGAATCATGATCGCAAAAACGACCGCGCCGATGATGCCGCCGACGCCGGAGGCGGTAATACTGGCCCCGAGCGCGCGGGCCGCCTGCCCCTGCTTGGCGAGTGGATAGCCGTCAAGCGTGGTTGCCGCATCGTCACCATCACCGGGGATGCCGAACATGATGCTCGATATCTGGCCGCTGGTGCCGTTGACGGCGTGCATGGTCAACAGAAAAACGGCGCCCGCCACCATGTCCATGCCATAGACGAACGGAATCGCCATGGCGATGGAGAGCTTGCCTCCGATGCCGGGCGTCACGCCGACGAGCAGTCCGAAGACGACCGCGATCAGCATGAGACCCATGGTGTGGGGGGTGCTCACAAGATTAAAGAGCGCCCCGAACATAGTCTCGATCATTTCTGGTTCCAATCCTCCCGTAGAATGGAGTTCCGCCGATCAAATCGCGGCTCCATCGGGCAATCACTTGCGAACTCCTCCTGTAGACAGGGCGATTGCCATCATTCGCGCTGCCCCTGCCTATTGCGTGGTTTCATTAGTGCCATCGCCGGGACCTTTGTCCAAAGCAAAAAATTATGCTTAGTCCAGTAGTTTTCACGCGGACAGAAATTCGGGCCGCGATCAAGGGCGGCGCTGCAGCCATCCGCAACCACACGTTTATCACTTTGATATCTCAGCTATTTTCCTTCTTTAGCAAATACTAAGCCAAATTGAACTGACCATTCCGCCATCACTTTTGGTTGTGACCTCGTCAGGGCAGACAGGCTTAAACTTGGCGCATTCGTTGGACGTGTCTTGCGCACAGCGAAGGCGTCGATAAATTTTTCTTAGCGCGCAGCTAAGGCGAAATGGCGTGGACTTTCCGTGGCTTACGCCACTAGCATTCCGATACTCACAGGCGCGCAGGGCAAGCGCGCCGCGCCAATCGCATCTCTATTCAAATTGCTCTCTCCGCGGCTTCGGGATGCCGAGGGGAGATTGCGGCTACCGGAGTACCAATGGACAAACCTGTCGGCGACATCGGCATGGAGAGGGAGGAGAATGTGACCACTCTTGCCCTGCTCGTTTCGTTTCTGCGGCTCGGCGCCTCCTCGTTTGGAGGAGGCATGGCCGGCTGGACCCATCGCGAGATCGTCGAACGCCGGGGCTGGCTGACCGACGACGAGTTCCTCAAGACCCTGACGGTCGCCCAGATCATGCCGGGCGCCAATCCGGTCAACCTCGCCGTCTATATCGGCCTGAAACTGCGTGGGGTTGCCGGCGCCTGTATCGCGCTCTTCGGCATGGTCTTGCCCGCCTTCGCGGTGATCCTGGCTATGAGCGTCACCTATCAGCAGCTGAAGTCGCATCCCGAGGCGCAGGCGGTGCTGCGGGGACTTGCCTGTGTTGGCATCGCCTCGTCACTGACGATGGGGATCAAAACCGCCCGCCGGCTCAAGGGACATGCGCTGCCTATTCTGATGGCGATAGCCGTCTTCCTGATGGTCGGCGTTATGCGCTGGTCGCTCGTCGCCGTCGTCGCGGGCGCCATTCCCGTCAGCGTTGCCGCTACATTCTGGATCGAACGGGAGAAATCGCGTGGATGACGACAAGCTGCTCAATCTCATTCTCCTCTGCATCCCGCTGTCGCTGGTTTCATTCGGCGGTGGCCAGACGATCGTGGCGAGCCTACAGCATCAGACCGTCGACATCCTGCATCTGCTGAGCGGCCCGCAGTTTACCGATCTCTACGCCATTTCGCGCGCAGCGCCCGGCCCCGGCACCTTGATTGTGGCATTGATCGGATGGGAGCTCAGCGGCCTGTGGGGGGCAGTCCTCGCAACGCTCGCGATATTCATTCCCTCGTCCATCCTGCTCTGTATTCTGGGCAGCTACTGGCAGCGCCATCGCCACACGGCCTGGGCACTTGCGGCGGAGAAGGGGCTCGCTCCCGTCGCCGTCGGCCTGATTTTCGCCGGCGTCTTCGCCGTCGGCCAGTCGGCCAGGTTCACGCCGCTCGAACTCGCAACGTCCCTTGGCGCGATCGCCGTCTTGCTGACGACGAAGACCGGCCCCTATCCTCTCCTTGCAGTTGTTGGTGTCGGCTATTTTCTGCTGAGCTTCGCCGGAATGGCCTGACCCTATCGCAAGCGTGCGCTCTTCGAGTGTCGCGGCCTGACCGGCCGCGGCCGTCCTCCTGCGAATCGGCGAGCCGCTGCATCACCCCCGAACTGACGAAAGATAAAAATCTACCAGGCGCGATTGACCCGAGGGTGATTCACAGTATGATACTTAAATCAGAACATCGTTCCGCATAAAGGAACAAAGATTAGGAGGGTTAAAACGCAAATGGCCGAACCATTGGTTTTGCGGACCGCGGTCGGGAAACACGACCACGTCGGGCCCCTGAAGGATGGCAGGGTGCGATCGAGCCGGGTGACGCTCGAGTTCCAGGACTTCGACCCGCTGCCCAAGGCGTTCCGCACGATGGTACGCGGTGGTGACCTCGATCTTTCGGAAATGGCGATCGTCACGCATCTCCTGGCACATCACTACGGAAAGCCGATCACCGGACTTGCGGTGCCGCTCTGGAGCCGACTGCCGCATACCAATCTCGTTTGTCCCGTCGAATCAAAGATCGATGGGCCGCGTGATCTCGAAAACACGAGGGTCGGCGTGCGTGCCTATGCGCAGACATCCGGCGTCTGGGTCCGTGGCATCCTGCAGCACGAATACGGCGTCGACCTCAACAGCATCACCTGGGTCACCATGGAGGATGCACATCTCAGCGAATACGACGACCCGGCCATCGCGGTACGTAATCAATCGGAAATGGCCCTGCGGCCACTGATGCTCGCAGGCGCGCTTTCCGCGATCATGGGCGAACGCGAAGTCGATCCGTCAGGCATCCGCAGTGTCGTTCCCGATGCCGAGAAGGCTGCGAAGGACTGGATTACCGCCACCGGCATCGTTCCGATCAACCACGTTCTGACGATCAAGACCTCTCTGATGGAAGAGCACCCGTGGCTCGCCGGAGAGTTGATGGAGTTGTTCGACGAGGCGCGCCGTGTTGCCGAAGCCGACGGCGCGGCACCGCCTCCTCCTTACGGGCTGGAGGAAAACCGCCGGTCGCTGCAGCTCGCCTTTGCCTATTCGGCCGAGCAGCAGATCACGCCCCGCGTCTATGACGTGGATGAACTTTTCCCTTCGATTTGAGGCTGGAGGAAGTGGCGGAACAACTCCGCACTCGCCTGTTGCAGCACAAGGATGACACATGATCATCGACATTCACGGACACTACACGACGGAGCCGCAGGCGCTCCACCAGTTCAGGGACAAGCAGCTCGCCGGTCTCGCAGACCCGATGCGCCGGCCGCTCTCGTCAGATCTCGGCATTACCGACGAGATGCTGCTGAAATCGGTCGAACCGCAGCTCAAATTCCAGAAGGAGCGCGGAAGCGACCTGACGATTTTTTCGCCGCGCGCCGCCGGCATGGCCCATCACGTCGGTACCGAAGCCATCAGCATGCAATGGTCGGCGATGTCGAACGACCTGATCCATCGAATTTGCAGCCTGTTGCCCGACAATTTCGCCGCGGTCGGACAATTGCCGCAGCATCCTGGCGCAGCACCGAAGAATTGCATTCCCGAGCTTGAGCGCATCGTCAACGAGCTCGGCTTCGTCGGCGTCAATCTCAATCCCGATCCATCAGGCGGCTACTGGACAGATCCGCCGCTCACGGATCGCCAGTGGTACCCGCTCTATGAGAAGCTCTGCGAACTCGAGGTGCCGGCGATGATCCATGTCACATCGTCGTGTAATCCGTGTTTCCACCACACCGGCGCGCACTACATCAACGGCGACACGACGGCCTTCATGCAACTCATCCAGGGGGACCTGTTCAAGGATTTCCCGACGCTGAAGTTCGTCATCCCACACGGCGGCGGCGCGGTGCCGTTCCATTGGGGGCGCTATCGCGGGCTTGCCCAGGAGATGAAGAAGCCGCTGCTCTCGGAGCACCTGCTGAACAACGTCTTCTTTGACACCTGCGTCTATCACTATCCCGGCATCGAGCTTCTGGCCAAGGTCATCCCGGTCGACAACATTCTCTTCGCCTCCGAGATGCTCGGCGCGGTCAAGGGCATCGATCCGGAAACCGGGCACCACTACGACGACACGAAGCGCTACATCGACCAGCTTGAAACGCTCGACGAGGAAAGCCGCTACAAGATCTTCGAAGGCAACGCCCGCCGCGTCTATCCGAGGCTCGATGCCCAGCTCGCAAAGCGCGGGCGGGCGGCGCGGGCAGCGTGACCTATGATGGGAGGCGTTTCACCCGTCATCCACCGCTGCTCGCCGGCCTCCAGTTGGGCCGCGTCAGCAGCAGGACGCGGCGTCTTCCGAGATGATCGCGTTTTTCATCCAGGACGGCGGGAGATCGTCCTCCCGAACTTCGACGGCGCGTTTGAAGACCTTGAACTGGTGGCGCCGGTCGGGCGCCGTCCAGAAGGCGACCACCGTTTCGAGCGGCGGGCACCCCGGCAGGCCGCAGGCGATCTCCGACACCATGATCGCGATATCGTCGGCGAGCGCGAAGCGCTCGCGCGTCCAGGCCTTCACCTGGCGGATGGCGGCGAGATGTTCGGGTTTCGAAGCGGCGGTCTTGAGCATGATTTTGAACCCGTCGCGCCGGCACCAAGGCCTGGGGCGATCCCTCTCTACATAGGGCGCCACGGTCGCGCCTGTCAAAAACGAATTCGGAAAAACCAGCCGGACCGGAACGCCATGCCGTGCATGCGGCCGGACCGACAGTAATCGAAAGGAAGAAAGAGATGACGGAACAGGTCCTCGCGGCAGTCCGCACCGGTCCGGGCAAGATGGAAATGCGGGAATTCCCCATGCCGGACATCCCGGAGGATGCGGCGCTTATGAAGATGGAGGTGGCCGGCATCTGCGGCACGGACGTGAAGCTCTTCAAGAGCCCACCCAACAATGCGCCCACCATCATGGGCCACGAGAACATTGGCTATATCGCCAAGGCCGGCCGCGAGTTCACCCGTCGCAAGGGCTTCAAGGAAGGTGACCTTGTCTTCGTCGAGCACTATGTCATGTGCGGCAAGTGCCAATGGTGTCACCAGGGGCAATATCGCCATTGCGAAAACACCGACTGGCGCAACAATCCCGATGGCATTCGTTACGGCTACACCTCGGCCGAACGCGCGCCGCATCTGTGGGGCGGCTTTGCGCAATATGTCTACCTGCCATGGAATGCCGTCGTGCACCGGGTGCCGAAGGGCGTGACTCCGGAGCTTGCGGGCCTCGTCACGCCGATGGCGAATGGCGTGGAATGGTCGCTCTTCGACGCAGGCGTCGGCTACAATTCCACCGTTCTGATCCAGGGGCCGGGTCAGCAGGGCCTGTCGCAGACGGTCGTCTGCAAGCAGGCTGGCGCGTCACTGGTCATTGTCACCGGAACCTCGAAGGATGCGGCCCGCCTGGAGGTCGCGAAGACCCTTGGCGCCGACTACGTGATCGACGTCCAGAAAGAGGATCCTCTCGCGCGCATCATGGAGATCACCGGCGGCAAGGGTGTCGACATCTCGCTCGACTGCACGGCCGGCGCGGGTACGATACCTATCCTTCTTGGTGTCGAGGCACTGAAGCGCAAGGCGGGCACCATCCTCGTCCAGGGCGAGATGAAGGAATTCCCGAACTTCCCGCTGGAGAAGGTGACGACGAAGGCGATCACCATCAAGAGTGCGCGCGGCCACAGCTATCTCGCCTGCGAGCTGGCGCTCGAGCAGATCGCCTCGAACCGCTTCCCGCTTGAAAAAATCACCACGCACCGCTTCGGCCTCAAGGACGCCGATCTCGCGATCCGGTCCGTCGGCGGACAGGGCGTGCCCGATGTCATTCACGCATCGCTGATGCCGTGGATGTGAGCCGTCAAGGGAGGAACAGTCAGATGACACTCGGATTCAGGATCCTCGAACGCCGGCGGCGCGTCAGCGCGGCTATGGTCGAAAAGTTTCTCGACTTGCCGGTGGCGAATGTTAGTGACGTCATGTCCCGCATGACGGCCGGCGGGGCAGTCCTCAGGCCGCTCCATGCCTCCGGCGTGCTCGCCGGGGCGGCCTTCACGGTGAAGACGCGGCCAGGCGACAATCTGATGATTCACAAAGCGCTGCTGATTGCCGGTCCCGGCGACGTCATCGTGGTCGACGCCGGCGGGGATCTCACCAACGCTCTCGTTGGCGAGCTCATGCTCTCCCATGCAAGGGCGATCGGCGTCACCGGCGTCGTGATCAATGGTGCCGTCAGGGACTATGGCTGGATCAAGAGCAATACCTTCCCGGTGTACGCTGCCGGCATCACCCATCGCGGCCCCTACAAGGATGGACCGGGCGAGATCAACGTCCCGATCTCCCTTGGCGGAATGATCATCGAGCCGGGCGATCTTGTGCTCGGCGATGACGACGGCCTCGCCGGCATTCCGTTCGACCAGGTCGAGGACGTCTACGCCAAGGCGAAAGCCAAGAGCGAGGCGGAAGCGAAAACACTCGCCAACACGCTCGCCGGCAAGCTCGACCCGAAACTTTGGGTGGACGAGAGCCTGAGGAAGCTCGGCTGCGAAGGCGTCTAGAGCGGAACAACTGCGAGCGGTTGCCGCCTCGCCTCCGCTCTAACTTACCAGAACTAATCACTGATTTGGGCCGACCCGATCCAAATCAGCGACACGTTGAGGAGCCACTTGGTCCGACGCACCACCGTGCCCCGAAGGCACGGTCCGGAGGCGCGCATAGGCCAGGCGGCTTTGACAAGAATGATGCGCCGTTTTGAGGAGGATTGAATATGGCAATGACAACGATCGACGGCATCCCGACGCGCTACGAGGTACAGGGTTCGGGACCACCGCTGCTCATGTACTCGCCCGGTGGCTTCGATGCGACCATCGAGAAATGGCGGACACAGGGCATCTATGCGGAGATCCAGTTCCTGGAACACCTGCCTCAGCACTTTACCTGCATCACCTTCGACCGGCGCGAGACCGGCCAATCCGGCGGTCGCGTCGAGCGGGTGACCTGGTCGGATTATGTCAGGCAGGGTAGAGGCCTGCTCGACCATCTCGGCATCGACAAGGCCTATCTGATGGGCGGCTGCATGGGCTGCAGCGTCGTCGCCGCCTTTGCGGCCGATCTTCCCGAATCCGTGCTTGGCATGGTGCTCTTCTGGCCGGTCGGTGGCGCCCGTTACCGGATCGCGGGCCATCAGCGCTTCGCCGAGCATCTCGCCTTCGTCCACCACAATGGCCTGGAGGCGGTCGTCGCGCTGGCGAAAGAGAGCAACAAGGCCTTTGGCGCCGATCCTCGCGGCGGCCCCTGGGTCTCCGTTCTGAGGCATGATAGGGAGTTCGTAGAGCGCTATATCCGGCAGAATGTCGATCACTACAAGACGATCCTGGCCGGCATGCCGAGAACGTTGCTCGACAGGGACACCTCGCCCGGCGCCGAGCCCGAGGACCTGCTGCGCCTGAACATCCCGACCCTGATCATCCCGGGAGCCGACGCCTCGCACGCGACATCGGCCGCGCGGTATCTCCAGGAATGCATCCCCGGATCGCAATATTGGGATGTCCCCGTCTCGGAGCAAACATCCGCCGCCACCAACGCGCGCGTGATCGATTTCCTTCGCCAGACGGAAGAGGCGCGCAACGGCCGGTAAGAATGACAAAGCGGTCCCCGAAGCTCAGGGGGCCGCATCCTCCGCGGTCAAGAGGTCCGGCAGGAATTCCTTCCCGTGGGTCGCGAGAAAGTCCTCGAAGGCTGCAATAACCGGCGTCATTGCACGATCGGTCCGGCTGACGGCGAACCATTGCCGGCGGATCGGCAGACCGACGACATCGAGGATCGTCAGTTCACCCGCCTGAACCTCGGCAGCAACACTGTGCGCGGCCAGAAAGGCGACGCTGGTATCCGCCATCACCGCCCGTTTGATATCCTCGATCGACTCCATTTCCGTGTTGGGGCCGTCGGCCCTTCCCGGAATTTCGCTCATGAACCGGTCGAAAAAGTTGCGGGTCGCGGAATCCGGGCTGCGCAGGAAAAAATGCTCGCGCGCAATTTCCGCCTTCGAAATACCCTGCCGCTTTGCAAGCGGATGATTGGGCGCACTGACGATGACCAGCGAATGCTCGCCGAAGACGGCCGCGCGCACCGAAAACTCCCGCGGCGGGCGCCCGAGCAGCGCGACGTCGATCGTTCTATTCCTCAAGCGCTCAACCGTTTCGGCGCGACGGTCGATGAAAAGCTCCAGGTCGATGTCGGGATAGGCGCTCGAGAAGGCAGCAACCATTGGTTTTGCGAAGTACTTGACCGTCGAAACCGCGCCAACGGCAATATGCCCGCGCTTCACACCCTTGAAGGCGTCGAGCTCCGTTTCCAAGAGTGAAAGGCGTTCTTCGATATCGCGCGCAGCAGCCAGGACCGCGTGTCCGGCTTCGGTCGGAAACATCCCGTGGGCCATTCGCTCGAACAGCGGTACGCCGGCTTCCGCCTCGATCTGCTTCAGCTGCAAGGTGACGGCCGGAGCGGTAAGTCCGAGCGCTTTCGCAGCACCGACAATCTTGCCGTGCGCCTCGATGGCCCGTATCGACTTCAACTGCCGAAACGTGATATTTTTCATTTGGGGAACATAAAAAAACTTAACGCACACGTAAAGAGATTAAAATTTACTTTCGTGCGTAGATGGTTGATTTTCAACGTAGCAGGTTCGCCCCCAATGAGATCCGCACAGGTACCGAGCGGTTGGCATCTGCAAAATCGTTCGCAACATCAAGGGAACTGAAAGATGAAAGCAGCAATCAAAAGCGGTTTGCTGGCAGTGGCCTCCGCAACCCTCCCGGCCGTAGCCCATGCCCACACCGGCGTCGGTGCGGCAGGCGGCCTGGTACACGGCTTCATGCACCCGGTCGGCGGCCTGGACCATATCCTTGCGATGGTCGCCGTCGGCACATTCGCCTCCATCATCGGCGGACGCGCCCTCTGGCTCGTGCCGGCAAGCTTCGTATTAATGATGGCTGCAGGCGGCGCCCTGGGAATCGAAGGGATCACCGTGCCGTTTGTCGAGATCGGCATCGCGGCGTCCGTGATCGTGCTTGGCCTCGCGGTCGCGCTTCGTTGGAGCCCGCCGACCGCTGCTGCAATGGGCGTCGTCAGCCTCTTCGCGATCTTCCACGGCCATGCCCACGGTGCGGAAATGCCCATGGATGCGTCTGGCGTCCAATACGCATTCGGCTTCATGGCTGCGACCGCATTGCTGCATGTCGCTGGCATCGGATTGGGCTCCGCCCTTGGACGCATCGGCGTCAAGTCCAACGTTGCAACGCAGCTCGGCGGCAGTGCCATGGCGCTCGCCGGCCTCGGTATCATGACCGGCGTCCTCTAAGGACGGTTCCTGCGAAGGCACGTCATTATTGAGGTTACAAATAGCAAACGGGCTGCTCGAGAAGCGGCCCGTTTTCATGTCTTCGCAACAATATGTGCGGCGCCACGCAATCCAGTCGCCGGTGTCCCTTCCCCACTGCAGTCGTTCATCGCAGGAAATGCGCTGGTTCGTAAGACGAGTTTAGGACGCAAGCGTCAGCGGTGACGTAGCTCGTCCGCTAATCGCGCTAGCGACGCCTGAGGATACGGCCGAAATCGGCCTCATCGATACCGAGCGTGTTCAGCGCAGCTGGGGAGGGGCGACGCCGCTCTCTCGTCGCTGTCGCGCACTCATGCGCGGCGCTGAACAGGCTCATGCCCTCCATAAACCCGCCGAACATGCTGCGAACCCATTCCGTATTAGCGGGACGACGTGCTGCGAGCGTTGTCATTTCGATCATCTCTCCGTTGCACACGGATAAAATCTAATCCTGCCATGCAACTATAAGAAGACCAACGCCGACAGCCCTGCCATGCAACAACTGCATGGCGGGGTGAACGATCTCAATCTCCCGCTAACACCTTGCGCGGGCTCAACAAATCTGCTTCCTCAAAGAGGTTTCGGTGGGACTAGATGACGAAACTCTCCATCGTCTCCGGTGCGAAAATATCCTCAGCGCAAAGCTTCCGCTTCGACAGCCCCTGCTCGTAGGAGTAGCGAAGGAACGTCTCCAGCGTCTCGCGATTTCCTTTGAAGCCGTAGCTCCAGTAGTCGTCACCCATAAGTAGGCGCGCTTCCTCGACGTGAGCGTTCAGCCACGGCAACATCACCTTCAGCGCCGCCGTCTCTTCGAGTTCGCGATAGACGCGCGACTGCGCCTCGACAAAGGCCTTGTAGAGCGATTGCGCGATCCAGCGGTGTGCCTCGTAGACCTCGCGCCGGATGACGATCGTGTGCATGATCGGAAAGATGCCGGTCCGCTTGAAATAGCTCCGCTCGATCTCGACGAAGTTCTCGAAGAGGCGCCGGACACGGCCGGTCGGCCCCTCGTAGGAAGAAGGTTTTCTGGCTGTGTAGAGCGCATCGATCTCGCCGTCGCGCAACATGGCCGAGAGCGTCTGCGTCGGACCAATGCGGTTCACGCGGATGTGCCCCGGCAGGTCGAGCGGCAGCTTTTCCGGCCGGTTCGGCTGCTCTTCTCCGCCGGCGTAATAAGTGACGTCGTCGACCTTCACGCCATATTCGTCGGAAAGAATGCCGCGTATCCAGACCGGCGCGGTCATCTGGTACTCGGGCGTCCCGACACGTTTGCCGATCAGATCCTTCGGCTCTCGAATGCCCGACGCGGCGTTCACGTAGATCGACGAATGCCTGAAATAACGGGATGGAAAGACCGGGATCGCCACGAAAGGGCGCGTTTCGGCAAAACAAGACATGACGTAAGACGAAAGCGACATTTCAGCAATGTCGAATTCCCGATGCCTCAGCATGCGAAAGAAAGTCTCTTCTACGGGCATGTTGAGATAGACGAGATCGATCCCGTCAGGTGCGACCGTTCTGTCCATAAGGGGGCGTGTCCGGTCGTAGTTCCAACAACCGAACGATAAACGAAGCGACGAAGTCAGAATAGTCTCCCTAGCACTACCGGGGATCAGGAAAGCCTGAGTTGGTCGAGCGCATGTCCGCGACTTACAAGCACAAATCCTGGACGGCTCCTCCGCCGCTTCCCGCCTTTTTACATCTCCAATCGGCTGCGATCATCGAATGCGGGAGTCCAAATGTCCAAGATAAAACCTATTGGCTTGCTCAAAGAGAATGCGCTTGCTCCATGGGAACCAGGCGATCGATCGGGTGCGCGTAGGGCCCGACCTCGGCCACCAGGCGCTCGACCATCTTGTCGATGAACGCAAGGAAAGGCTTTTCGTCTGCGACCCCTCGATGGGCCGGATGAGCGAGAAACAGCGTCCGCTTGACGGCGGGTCGGTCCACGCGCCGCCCGATGATCTGGCCCGTCTTGATCTCCTCCGCCACGATCCCATAGGGCATGATGCTTTGCGCAACGCCGTGCAGCACCAGCGCCTTGATCGCCTCGTTCGATTGAACCTGGTAGGTGATCTTGACATCGACGGAGAGGCGCGAAGCCGTCTCATGCACCCGCCGCCAGATGATGTCGCGGTTCGAAACCAGGGCAAGATCGCCGGCGACCGCTTGGCGGAAGGAAATATCACCGCCATGCTCCCCGCCGTTCGCCGCCGACACATGAAGGAGGTCCTCCTCCATCAGCGCGACACGCCTGATACCCGGGTTCTCCTCTATGTCATAAGCAAGCACGTAGTCGAGTTCGCCGCGCTCAAGTGCATCGGCCAGCACGAAACTCAATTCCTCCACGACATGAAGCGTGATTCCGGGCAACTGTGCGTTGGCGGCAACGAGCAGTTCCGTGCCGATCAGCTTGAGAATGCTCGGCGTTGCGCCAAACCTTATGCGCACACGCTCTCCGCCGAGCGCGATCAGGTCTCGGCGCGTCTCCTCGAGCCTTTGCAGAATTTCAATAGAGCGCTCGTAAAGCAGCATCCCTGCCGGTGTCGCGCTCACGCCGCGCGAATGGCGGTCGAGCAGCTGGATCTGCAGGGCGTCCTCGAGATTGCGGATCTGGATGCCAAGTGCGGTCTGGGCGAGATTGAGCTGCTCTGCCGCCCGCGTAATGTTGCCCACTTCGACAACTTTGACGAAGTAGGCAAGCTGGCGGAGCTTCATTGCATGTCCAAGCATATGTGATGCGCGCCTTTCAGCGGTCAGTAGAATTGGTCGAAATGAACCTGGGACGACGGAACGCCGAGGTCAACCAGCATCTTCTGGATCGCCTGCCCCATCAGCGGGGGACCGGCAAAATAGACCTCGCATTCGGGAAGGCGATCGGAGAAGAGCTTTCCCGCCAGCTCGTGCACGAAGCCGCGATGACCATCCCAAGCCTCGTCTTCCTCGCTCGAAACGATGGGATGGTAGTGGATATTGGAGCCGAAACCGGGAAGTTCGGCCAGTATGTCCTTGCCGCAGATATCGCGTGCCGTCCGTCCGCCGTAGATGAAGTCTATCCGGCGTTTGGCCAAGAGCGGCGTCGCTGCGGCGGCGCGAGTAACCGATATCATCGGCGAAAGGCCGGAACCACCCGCAAGACAGATGATATCGCGATCCGACTCGGCTCTGAGATAGGCCATGCCGTAGGGACCATCGACGCCGATGCGATCGCCTACCACGAGATCGTCGAATAGCTTGCCCGTCGCCGCCCCGTCCGGCACCCGGCGGATCTGGAAGTGCCACTCGCCCGCGTCGTTCTCCGTATTGGCCATGGAATAGGCGCGATTACCCACAACTCCGGGCACGTCGAGCATGGCATATTGACCGGCGACAAAGCGGACCGGCTTGTCCAACTGGAAACGAAACTCGCGGATGTCATGCGTGATGTCGCGCACTTCGATCAGTTCCGCCTGCTGCCGCACAGGCGGGAAGCGGCTTTCATATTGCGGCATCAGCCTGAGCTTCACGACACAATCGCTCAGCGGGCGAACCTGGCAGCCGAGCCGCCGGCCGCGTTCCCGATCGCGATCACTGAGTCCGGGCGCATCGGGACGCAACTCCTCGATCTCACCTTCGAGAAGATCGAAACGGCAGTTACCACACGAGCCGACATTGCATTCATAGGGAAAGCCGAGACCCGCGCGCAACGCCGAGCGCATGATCGTGTCGTCATCTCCGCAAGTCCATTGGACATCGCTTCCCTTGAGTGCAATTGCCGGCATATTCAACTCCCTAAGTCGTATCTCTCTCGAAAGGCCGCCGTGTAACCAAGGCGGGATGAAATGGCCGCGACCGCTTCGAGAAGCGCAGGCGAAAAGCCTTCAAGCACCTCGAGGGACAGCCGCTGCAATGGACCTGCGATGCCAACGGCGCCAACGACGGCGCCGGTCGAATCACGCACTGGGGCAGCAATGCCCCGGATTCCCGGTTCGCTTTCCTCGTCTTCGATGGCAAAGCCCCGCTGCCGGACCTCGGCCAGCATTTCTCTCAGGCGCGCCGGGTCGGTGACAGTCTTCGCCGTTCGCCGCTGCAGCGGCCCGGCCAGCATTCGCTCGACCGCCTGCTCCGGGGCAAAGGCGAAGATCGCGCGTCCGACGGCACTGCAATGGGCGGGCTTGCGCGCACCGAGGTCGGACTTCATTGCCAGAGCCTGCGGACTTTCCAGATCGTAGACGTGCATCACCTCGCCATCGGAAGGGATACCCAGAATGATCGTTTCGCCCGTCAGCTTGCGCAGATCGAACAGATAGGGTCTCGCCTCGTTCGAGAGGTCCATGCGCCGGCGCACAAGCGTGCCGAGGGCGAAGAGGCCGACCCCGAGGCGATAGCGCTCCGTCTGTGGGTTCTGCTCGAGCAAACCCTCGGTCACGAGCGTCACCGCCAGACGATGGACCGTGCTTTTTGCGACCTTCAGCCTTTGCGCCAGCGCACTGACGCCGATCTCTGCCTCATCCTCGGAGAAAGCCTTCAGGAGACGGATTGCCGTCGTGACTGACGAGAGGCGGTTGCGCTTGCCTGCGGGGCCTTTTCCTCCGCGCGCGGGTGGTTTGGTGGGTGCGTTCATGGCGTGATTGTCCGTTTCATCGCGAGAGTTACGGCTCGTCCATAACACAGTTGTCATGGTCTCACATCACCACCCTGCCGATCTCAAACCCTGAGCGCGCTTAGCATTTCGCCGACATATTCGTCTCCGTTGGAGATCACGAGCATCGCCGCGAAAGGACGCATGGTCGTCAGCGTACGCGCCAGATCCTCCGCGGAGACACCGTCGGCGTTGCGCACCAGGCCAGTCGTCAGCTTGTTGCGGACGAAGCAAGCATTGCCAATCACTTGCGCGGCCTCCGCCGCAGTGCCGGCTGTCGTTATCATGACGATGATGTCGGCATCGGCGATCTCGTCGGCGAGACTGAGCGTCCTGCCTTCAAGGTCCTCCAAAACTGCGTCGACCGGCAGAATATGCAGCGAATCGGTCGCACCCTTTGCGCCCACGTATCGGAGAAAATGCGCGCCGCTCCAGGACATGTCCGCAAGGGTGCGCAGCAGCCCCAGACTCGGCTCATCCAGGGCGATAACACGCGACTTGCGTGGGCTGGAATTCGGGTATTCGATACGGAAACGAGCTTCCTCCGCAGTGGCGAAGCGCGCACTTTCGCTCAGTCCGAGTTGCATGACATTTCTCCTTATTGGTGCGGCGGCGAGGCGTCCCCGGCGCATGGCCCCGGGGACGACCAGGATGGCTGCAGCCTCAGACGCTGGTCGGCGCCTTCCCTTCGATCACGGTCAACGCCTCTTCGGCGACATCGACATAGGACTTGTCCACGGGCAGCACGATCGCAGCCGACCGGACGCGGTGATGCGCCGGATCGACACCAGGAGGAACGACGCCCTTGTCGCGTAGAGCGCGGGCGGCCTTCATCAGCCGGTGACGCGCCATGATGATGCCGTTGTCGGTCGACACGAGGTTTTCCTTGCTGCGATCGACGATCGGACCCATGCTTTCCTGCAGGGAGGCGTCCTGCATGGCGATTCCTTCGACGCCAGAATAAGTGATGCCCTTGCGCTGAGCCTCGCGGTCCATGAGGTAGTCATTGTCCTTGTTGGCGAGCGGCCGGTAGGTTCCTGGCACATAGGCGACATGGATGCCCTTGCCGGCCTTCATCGCCCCGCGCTCCTCCGCCGTCAGGGCGCGTACCGGGTGATAGTCGAAACTCCAGGCCCAGCAGTTCTCGTCGTCGATCGGGATCCAGAAGTGCCCGTGAACCGGATGGTCGCCGCGCGGCGGCACCATGGTGAAGGACGGCATGACCCAGGGCGTGACGCGCCAGTAGTAATGACCTTCCTCGGCATTGCGCCGGGCGCCGATATAGAGACCTCCTTCGTTATCGGTCACCTCGAAGAAGGGTCTCGCATCGGACATGTTGTATTTGTTGCCGCGCGCGCCCTTGAAGAGCGGATCGCTGTTGAGATTGCCGCTGTGGAGCCAGGACACGTGGCTGGAGTCGATGCCACCTTCCATGGCTTGCAGCCAGTTGCACTCCTGCCAGCGCTTCGACGTGAAGGTTTGTTCCGGGGGAACGAGTGCGAATTCCCATTCGGGATGTGGCGGCTGCTTTTCCGCCGGTCCCATGTAGGTCCAGAGGATGTCGCCAATCTTGATCAGCGGATAGGACTTCAGCTTGATCTTGCCGCAGTAGCCGCTTTCCTTCGGCTCGGACGGGACTTCGGTGCACTGGCCGGTGTGGTCGTACTTCCAGCCGTGATAGGGGCAGCGCAGGCCGCCGTGCTCATTGCGGCCGAACCACAGTGAGACGCCGCGATGGGCGCAGAATTCGTCGATCAGGCCGTAGCGGCCTTCGCTGTCGCGGAAGGCGAGCAGGCGTTCGCTGAGGAGCTTCACGCGGACTGGCGCGCAATCGTTGTCCGGCAGTTCCTCCGCGAGCAGCGCTGGGATCCAATAACAGCGAAACATGTCGCCCATCGGCGTGCCGGGGCCTGTCTGCGTTAGAAGATCGTTCTGTTCCTTCCTGAGCATTTCACTTCCTCCATGTTGCGGACGCATACGCGGTACGCGGATTGCATCGCCTTTTCCGACCGTCCCGCGGCTTTTCCGAATTCCGGGTTGACGTTCTCGACCGATCAGGTATCTTTTCTTTGTTCCTTTATACGGAACATCGTTTCTTTTTAAGCAACTTACAATCCGATGACCGTCCCGTCAAGCGGGCCAGCAACGAAGGAGGAGCCAGGAATGGCCGAGGCAAGCACCAGAATAAGGCTGTGTTCCACGAGCGACGTCGATTGGGACAGCGCCATACGGGTTGAGGAAGGCGACCTCACCCTCGCCGTCTTCAACGTCAATGGCGTGTTCTACGTTACCGACGACCTGTGCACGCACGGCCCAGGATCGCTTTCCGAGGGCTATCTCGACGGCCACACGATTGAGTGCGACTTCCACAACGGCGCGTTCGACATCCGTACGGGCGAAGTGGTCACGCCGCCCTGCATGATCCCGATCAAGACCTACAAGGTCGTGATCGAGGACGAGAACGTGACGATCGAAGTTTGACGCGTCTCAGGTGCGGCCGGCGTGTCCCGGCGCGCTTGCGGAAACGACAAAGTCGTATAATGTGGGATTTATTCAATCTCACGGAGGAATGAATGCAGGTTCATGGAAAGAGCAACAGCGCGGCGACAGCAGACGCACCACCCGAGGCGCCCCTGCGCCTCGATGTGGCGATGAGCACACGACTGCTCAACAGGCTAAAAATATTGGAATATAGCGGCCATGTCAGTGCCCGGTTGCCGGGAGGCGTGACCTTTCTGATCCAGCCGCAGGAGAAGAGCCGCGCGGAGGTGTCTCCAGACGATCTCCTGGTGTGCGACCTCGACGGCAAGGTTGTATCCGGCCCGTCAGGCGTCAAACCTCCTTCCGAGGTATTCCTTCATTGTGAGATTTATCGAGCAAGGACGGACGTCAATTCGATCGCGCATTTCCACCATGACGTGACCAACGTCTTCACGCTTGTCGAGGACGTTCCGCTGCTGCCCTTCAAAAACCATGCGATCCGCTGGAAGAGCGGCATCCCGGTTCATTCGGACCCGGCGCATGTCGACGACGCCGAGAGGGGACGGGGCATTGTCGCGACACTCGGACCGCATCACGCCATGCAGATCCGCGCACACGGGCAGATCGTCACTGCCGAAACGGTGCGCGGCGTCTTCATCGATTCGGTGCATCTCGTCGAGAACGCCGAAGCTGCCTACCGCGCCGCCGCAATCGGCAAGGTGAAGCCGTTGACGGAAGCCGAAATCGAGTCGTTCGCCCACAGCTTCAGGCGCGGGCACCACATCCGCAAGCTCTGGAGCTATTACGCGCGCGGCGCGATCCGCGACGGCATCTTCCCTGAAGCCTGGAACGCGGCCGCCTGAACCGGGCCCACTGCAGGTTTTGCTTAAATCGGATCCGATTAAGCGCACAACATGCAGCAATTCAAAGTGCTGCAGTGTCCTTTGCGCGTATGCTACGACGCGCGGCGCTGTGGCCGAGAAACATCGACGAGGCCGGCCGACCGGCCTCTCAACTTGGTGCTTGATGGAAGCGATGGGCTGGCACAAAATGTGTGCGAATCCCACATTGACGGACAGGTAATCTCCGGTCCGTTGCGCAGAACGAGCTACCCGCGCCGTTCAAGCTTCGAGTACAAGTATCGATGTCGCCATCAATCGGCCTGTCTTCGCAATCTCCCCGCTCTTTCGCTTGGCATACAACTGAACTGCGGGAGATCGGCGCGTGAACAGTCACGAAAAGATGCTCGGCGTCCTCGATCTTTTCGACAGCGGCGAGGACGCCGTTGCCGTGACGTTCGACGAAATGCATGAACGGCTGGGCTATACCCGTTCGACACTCTATCGCTACCTGAAAACACTGACGGACGCGGGCCTTCTGACTTCGCTGCCTTCGGTCGGCTACATGCTCGGACCGCGGATCGTTGAACTGGATTACAAGATCCGGACGGGCGACGTGCTCATCCGGGCGGCGCGACCGGTGATGGAAGAACTTGCCAGCCAGTTCCGCGGCATCGCCCTCCTCTGCCGCCGATATCGCTTCGAGGTGCTTTGCGTCCATCAGGAAAGCGGCACGGACACGATCCACAGCAACTACGAACGCGGACGCAGGCGGTCACTCCTTCACGGCGCCGCATCGCTTGGGATCCTCGCGTATCTGCCCGATCATCAATTGCGCAAGTTCTATGGCCTGGTGCCGGAACAATTCGCCGCCGCCGGGCTCGGCACGACGCTGAAGGAAGTCAAGGGCGCACTCAGGGAGCACCGGCAGCGAGGCTGGGTGAGCACGACTGGCGATGTGACCCCCGGTGTCACCGGCGTGGCGGCGCCCGTCTTCGACAGTCGTTCGGAAATTCTCGGCAGTCTCAGCCTGACTCTCCGGGACTCCCGCACCAACCCGAAAGTGATCGACGACGTCGCCGAGCGGGTCGTATTCTGCGCCGGCATCATCTCCAAGACCGTCGCACGCAGCTGAGAAGCGACGCAGTTCGCGGCCTCGCTCGCTTGCCAATCGCCACGCAGACTTTCGATCGGATCGGAAAGGAGGCCTTTCCGAAAACGCTCTACCGTCATTTCCGCCGTCTGTTAGCGTTTGGCTGAAACGGGCAATCCGGAGCAGACACGCTCCCCGCCGCGCGAGCGCGGCTCGCCCTGCCCGATTGAGACCAACCGAGAGGAGACAGGAATGCATCAGGACCCACTTGGCGGCGGCACCGGCACGCATTGGCACGAGCCTGCCGGCACCAAGAAGGCTGGCTTTGGCGAATTCAAGAAGCAGCCGACACCCTATGACCAGTTCATGGAAGAGGAAGGCATTCCGGTCTTTCGCGATCTCGGTGTTTCAAGCGTGAAGAACCTGCCCTTGAAGCCGTGGAAACGGACGGGCGGCAACGGCACCTACATCCAGCTCTACGGTACCGAAACCAAGTGGGGCTGCCACCTCGTCGAGGTTCCCGCCGCCGGCGCGCTCAATCCCGAGAAGCACATGTATGAGGAAATCTACATCGTGGCCGAGGGGCGTGGCTCCACGGAGGTCTGGCTCGAGGGCGAGGGTCGCAAGCATGTGTTCGAGTGGCAGGAGGGTTCCATGTTCTCCATCCCGATGAATGCATGGCACCGCATCGTCAATGCCACCAACAGCCCGGCGCTGCTCCTCGGCGGCACGACGGCGCCGAACGTACTCAACCAGCTACAGAACGTTGACGCCGTCTTCAACAATCCTTACGTCTTCCGCGACCGCTTTTCGGGCGCCGACGACTTCTACAAGTATCGCGAAGAGATCGAGCCCGATCCGGTGCGCGGTCTCGCCATGCGGCGCACGAACTTCCTGCCGGACGCCGTCAACTGTGAGCTGCCGCTCGATAACCGTCGCTCGCCGGGCTACCGCCGCGTCGAGCCGTTCATGACCAACAATACCTTCTACTACTGGATCGGCCAGCACGAGAACGGTCGCTATTCCAAGGCGCACGCCCACACCTCGGCGGCGATCCTGATCTGCCTGAAGGGTGAAGGCTATACCTACACCTGGCCCGAGCAATACGGCGTAAACCCCTGGAAGGATGGCCACGCCGACAAAGTGCGTCGCCTCGACTATGGCCCGTTCGGCATGGTGACGGCGGCACCGGGCGGCGCCCGCTGGTACCACCAGCATTTCAGCGTCTCCAAGGAACCCTTCCGCCTGATGGCCTGGTTCGGCCCGCACAACCCTGGTCGCGATCCCGGTGCACCTGGCGAAAAGCACACCGACTATACGGCAATCGACGTCAACGAAGGCGGCACCGCCATCCCCTATTGGATGGAAGATCCGTTCATCCGCAACGAATACGAGGCTCATCTCAAGCGGAACGGCGTGGAGATCCGCATGAAGCCGGAATGGTACGAGAAGCCGGCGGACACGACCAAGAAGATGTCGACGGTCGTCTGATTGGCGGAGCAATGTCAGAGGAAGAAGAACAGGGCGGCCGCATATTCTTTTCGAATGTCGGCCGCAGCATGGAACTCGAGGATGAGATCCGGCTGACCAGCGTCGGTATCGACATCGGTTCGTCGACATCTCACCTTGCCTTTTCGCGTATCGTGCTCGAGCGGCTCGATACGCGCTACATGGTGGTGGAACGCACGCTGCTGCATCAGTCGGAGGTCTTGCTCACGCCTTACGCGGGCGACAACGAGATCGATGCAGAGGCGCTCGGCGCGTTTATTGCCGAGCAATACGAGGCAGCCGGCCTCAAGCCGGAAACGATCGACACCGGTGCGCTTATCCTGACGGGCGTTGCGGTCCGCCGCCGCAATGCGCGAGCAATCGGCGAGATCTTTTCGGCCCAGACCGGAAAGTTCGTCGTCGTAAGCGCTGGAGACGGGCTGGAAACGACGCTCGCCGGCTTCGGCTCGGGCGCGGTCGCGCGTTCCGGCAAAGGCGAACGGGTGCTGAACGTCGATATTGGCGGCGGCACATCCAAGCTTGCGCTTTGCGAAAACGGCGCGATCCGGCATATCAGCGCCATCGACGTCGGCGCGCGCGTAGTCGCCTTCGACGCCGACCGTCGCATTACCCGGATCGAAGAGGCAGGCTATTACTTTGCGCGTCGCGCAGGGGTCGCAGTCGACCTCGGCGCCATATTGACGGCTGAGGATGCTCAAAGCATCGCCGCATCGATGATCGATGTCCTGTTCGAGGCTATGCAGGGCGGCGAGATGCGGCGGGAAACCGCCGATCTCCATCGGTTGCCTCCTTTGCCGGCCGGTGCCCCGCCCGACGTCGTGATGATCTCGGGCGGTGTTTCCGAATTCCTCTATGCGGATGCGGAACAGGATTTCAGCGATGTCGGCCCCCTCCTCGCCGTCGAACTTCGACAACGCCTGGCAAGCTGGTCTCCGCGGCTGGAGCGTCCCCAACAGGGTATCCGCGCGACCGTCGTCGGCGCCTCGCAATATACGGTGCAAGTGAGCGGCAGCACGATCTTCGTCGATCCCCTCGACATGCTGCCGGTGCGCAACGTGCCGGTCATCAAGCCGGCGCTTGCGTTCGGGGAAGAGATCGATGCGGCCGCCATCGCTGAAGCGGTGCGGGAAAGCCTGGCGCGGCTCGACCTCACCGACGGCGAGAGCGCGGTGGCCGTCTGCTACGAATGGGAAGGCTCGGCGAGCTATCGGCGCCTCGACGGCTTTTGTCGCGGTATCGTCGAAGGCCTGGCGCCGATCCTTCACGGCGGTCATCCGCTGATCCTCGTCGGCGAAGGCGATATCGGTGGCCTTGTCGGAATGCACTGCAAACAGGAAGCCGGCATCGCGAAACTCGTCTCCATCGACGGCATTAAGCTCGACGAGTTCGATTTCATCGACATCGGCGCCATGCTCGAAACGTCGGGCGCCGTACCGGTGGTGATCAAGTCGCTGGTTTTCCCGAGCCTCGGTCTCGGCCATGAAGCTTTCGATCGCGACTGAGCCCAGCAATCGACCGCTGTTTACGCCTGCCGCGAAGCCTCCGAAGCTTCGCGGCATTTCTCGTTCAATGGCCTGTCACCATCGCCGCGAGCGCGGTCGCGTCCGCCGGCGCCTGGTTCCCACGCCAGACGACGTGCATATCAGGCCGCACGAGGATGAGATTGTAGCCGTAGATGTCGCGCGCCCTCTGTTCGGCAATATCGAGCGTCGCGAACGGCACGCCGCGAGCGCCAAAAGCCTTGCCGAGAGCGCCGTCGTCGGCGCCTGTGCCACCGAGCCTCAGCAACGTATAGCCTTGGCCGATGCGGTCCTGCACCGGCTCGCTGTTGTCGAGCCAGAGATGCGGCAGCCGGGCACCCGGCCAGGTGGTCGGATGGTATTCGCGGAAGAGATGTTCCGGTCCTCCGGGCTCATCGGTGATGACTGGAGAGCCGACATAGCGATAACCGAGTTCGGCGCCGATCATCTCGTTGGTTTTGCGCTGCTCGACGTCTGCGACACGCGCGAGATTGTCGCGCGTCGCCTGCCCCGCAGGCGTCGCCTCGCGGATGTCCGGCCGGTATTCAGAGCGCCACTTGCGTCGCCCGAGCGAAGCGTAACGCGACGCCCCGACATTCCGATCGCCCACCTGTCGCCGCTCGATCTCGTAGGAGCGCAGCAGGTTCGGCCCGCCCCAGCCCTGGAGGGTGGCCGCAAGCTTCCAGCCAAGATCGACGGCATCGCCGACCCCGGTATTCATGCCGAGGCCACCGGTCGGAATTACGAGGTGCGCCGCGTCGCCCGCCAGGAAAACCCGACCGTCGCCGTAATGATCCGCCAGAAGCAGGTTCTGCTTCCATTGCCCGACATAGAGCATCGTGTAGTCGGCTGGCGCGCCGACGGCCTTCTCGAATTGCTGGGCCATGTCCTCGTCACGTTCGACGATGGCATGGAGCGTCCAGTGCCTGGTGGAATCCTGCATGATGAGGAACGTCGCCTGCCCGTCGGCGACATGATAGTGCCGCCCGCGCCCGGGACCGTCCCCGATCGGAATGCGGTCATAAAGCGTCTCGCTGTAGTAGAGCGCCTGGCGCAAATGCAGAAGGTTGCCCTCGCCCCGAAGTTTGATGCCGAGCTGCTTGCGCACCGGGCTCGCGCCGCCGTCGCAGCCGACCAGATACTTGGCACGGGTGTGTTCGATCGCACCCTTCGCATCCGCCGTCCGGGCCGTCACGCCACCTTCATCCTGCTCCATCGACAGGAACTCGCAGCCATAGCGCACGGTGACGCTGGGCAGGCTTTCGGCGACGGATTTCAGCAGCGGCTCCAAGGTATATTGCGAGATGAGTTGATAGGCTTCGAGCGGCTGCGAGGCATCGGTGCTTCGCGCGATTTCGGCCAGCGATTCGGCAACCGACGGATAAGGCAGCCGCAGGAGCGGCGGCTCGTTCATCGCCAGCACGACATAGACGTCCATCGGAATCGAGGCATCGAGGCCAGCGGCCCTGATCCGCTCGGACAGGCCCATGCGCCGGAATATCTCCATCGTACGCGCATTGCAGCGCTCCATCTTCGGCAGGAATTCCGGCGCCGCCTTCCTCTCGATCAGCGTGCAGCGCACGCCCCTTTGGCCGAGATCGATCGCAAGCGTCAGCCCGACAGGTCCGGCACCGACAATGAGTACGTCCGCTTCGCGCATGATAAGATTCCATCACTTTTTTACCGACCCAGCGGGACCCAGCGAACCGATCTCGCTCACCGTCACGATACTTGGAGCGCTGCTCGACAGGGATGACAAACTTGTACTGCCAGATCATTCCCTTCGTCAAACGGAAACTTATAAAATCTCATATTACGAGAAACGATGAAATTTCGCTGGACATTCGGAATTTGTTTAGCGCATGGTGCGTTCGCTGATGCCGCAGGGCGGCTCGCGTGAGGCGGGAGGAAAGGGTGACGAAAAAGATCGAGCTGACGCTCGCCTGCGGCGATTATGAGATCGTCCGGGCGCTGAAGGAGGGAGACGCGCGGCCGGACGGGATCGAACTCACGATCCTGACCGAGATGGATTCGACGACGCGTCACTGGCGTTTTCTGAGGAACGGCGAATTCGACGTCGCCGAGGTGTCGCTGTCGTCCTACATCGCCGCGAAGACACGGGGCCTGCCCTTTGCAGCCATCCCTGTCTTTTTGCACCGGCGCTTTCGCCACGGCTTCATCTTCACCAACAGCCAAAGTGGAATCCGCGAACCGAAGGATCTGATCGGGCGCAAAGTCGGCGTGAAGAGCTATCTCGTCACCGCGACGCTTTGGCTGCGTGGACTCCTCGAAAGCGAGTACGGCATTCCGCACAAATCGATCGACTGGTATGCCGAGCTGGACGAGGATGTCGATTTCACGCCGCCTGAAGGGCTGCGCCTGCACCGCCTTCCCGACGACAAGTCGGTCGAGCAGATGCTTCTCGACGGCGAGATTGACGCGCTCCTCCATCCCGACCTGATCGAGCCCATCGTCAATCGCGATCCGCGCGTCGGCCGGCTCTTTCCCGACTACAAGCGGGAGGAGATCGCCTATTACAGGCGAACCGGCATTTTCCCCATCATGCATGTTCTCGGCATCCGGCCGGAGATCGTCGAACGCCATCCCTGGGTGCCAATCAATCTCTATCAGGCCTTCAACGAGGCGAAGCGCATCGCCATGCGGCGAATGGAAAACCCGCGCATCGTGCCGCTCGCCTGGTACCGCGAGGCCTGGGAGGAGCAGCAGGAAATTCTCGGCGACGACCCGTGGGCCTACGGTCTCGACGGCCAGAACCGCAGGACGCTCGAAACGGTCGTCAGCTATGCGCACGAACAGGGCCTGATCGATCGCAACGTGCCGCTCTCTGAGCTTTTCCTCGACGTGTCGCAAGGCCGCAAGCGGGGGGACAAGCACCGTGTGTAGCGCCTGCGACCTGCAAGACTCGGGCGCAGCAGCCCTCCCTAGCGCCAATCCTTTCCTGTGCAATGAGCCATCGGAGCAAAAGACGATGCATGAGGACGTGAAACAGAGAATGGTCGAGGCCGGCAAGATTCTCGAACAGGCTGGACAGGGCGACTGGACGCGCGGCCATATTTCCGTGCGCGTGCCGGATGCGCCGGATCGCTTCTACATGAAGGCCTCGAAGATCGGCCTTGAGGAAATCACGCTCGACAACCTCATCACCGTCGGCCTCGACGGCGAGAAGATCGCCGGCGATCTCGGCCGCCACAACGAGGTCCATATCCACTCCGAGGTGCTGAAGGCACGGCCCGACGTCAACGCCGTCGTCCACACGCATGCGCCCTACGCTGTCAGCTTCTCCGCACTCGGCAAGCCGTTGCAGGCGATCGGCCACGCCGGGTCGATCTTCTCGGAGGGACTGCCTGTTTTTTCCGAGACGACCGAGCTGATTACCACGGCAGAACGCGGCCGCGCGGTGGCCGCGACACTCGGCGGCCATGGCGCCATGCTGCTCCAGAACCATGGCATCGTCACTGCCGCCGCCAGCATCGAGCAGGCGATCTACCTGGCGCTTTCGCTCGAAACCGCCTGCATGATGCAACTTTGGGTCGAGGCGGCCGGCGGCGCCAAGGCGCTCGGCAATCCGGAGGATATCAAGGCCAAGCGTCGGCACATGTTCCGCGAAGAAATGTTCAAGGCAACCTTCGCCTATCTCGTCCGGCGCCTGAAGCGCGGCCGATAATCGGCACCGACCAGCAATTCGCACCAAGAGGAAGGCGATGCATTATATTGACGCGTTCAATCACTTTTTTCCAGAAGCGCTGTGGCAAAGGATCCAACAGCTCGACGGGGCCGGCAAGGATATCGGCCGCAGGATGCAGGGAATACCCTGCATCCACGACCTGGAGGCTCGCTTCCGCGTCATGGACGAATTCAGGGACTATACGCAAATCCTCTCGCTCGGCATGCCGCCGCTCGAGGCGATGGGCGGTCCGGAACTGTCGACGGAGTTTGCCAAGCTCGGCAATGACGGCCTGGCGGAACTCGTCGAGAAACACCCCGATCGGTTCGCCGGCTTCGTCGCCGCACTGCCGATGAACGCTCCCGAAGCGGCCGTCAGGGAAGCCGAGCGCGCCTTCACCGAACTCGGCGCGAACGGCCTGCAGATCCACACCAGTGTCAACGGCGCGCCGCTCGACGAGGAGCGTTTCTTTCCGATCTTCGAAGCCGCCGCACGCCGCGGCAAGCCGGTGCTGCTGCACCCGTCACGGACCTCGTCCATGCCGGACTACGCGACGGAGGATAAATCGAAGTACGAGATCTGGTGGACCTTCGGCTGGCCCTACGAGACCAGTGCCGCCATGGCCCGCCTCGTCTTTTCCGGCTTCATGGACCGGCTCCCCGGCCTCAAGGTGCTCGCCCATCACATGGGAGCGATGGTTCCCTATTTCGAAGGACGTGTCGGCCCCGGCTGGGACCAGCTCGGCAAGCGCACCTCGGACGAGGACCTGTCGATCGTGCTCAAGGGGCTGAAGAAGCGCCCGCTCGACTATTTCAAGGACTTCTATGCCGACACCGCCGTGTTCGGCTCGCGTGCGGCGACGCTCTGCGGCCTGGAATTCTACGGCAGCGACCGCATCCTCTTTGCGTCCGACTCCCCGTTCGATCCGGAAAAGGGCCCGGGCTATATCCGCGATACACTGAAAATCCTGAACAGTCTCGACCTGCCCAAGGAGGACCTCGAAAAGATCTGCTTCCGCAATGCTGAGGCGCTCTTCGGGCTTTCAGCGCATTGACGTTGGGGGGCAGTCGACGCCGGTGATGGGATACCCCCGCCGGCGTCGACTGCGCGAGGGCGTTTATCCCGATACCGATCTACCGGCCTAATAAATACGACAATTTGGTGAGTTCACCATTTACTTCGACCGGAATGCGCAGAATATTAGCATCTTGGCAAATGGGAGGAAGCTTTTCGGACCCCTCTCGTTACATCTGCCCGAACGGCTTCCGACCCTTGACCACAAGGGAGGACCAAGATGAGGCGAGTTCTATTGTACGCGGCATCGGTCGCGGCGTTATCTCTTTGCGCCCAGAACACCTTTGCCCAATCCGGCAGCGTCGAAAAGGCAGTCGGCGGCTACAGCTTCGATGAAGCCGCCAAGGAAGCGCCAGAAACGAAGAACTTCCATTCGGCCGACGGCCATCTCACTTTCGCTATCGTGACCCACACGGCCGGCAACGGCTTCTTCGATCCGGTCTATGTCGGGGCCAAGGTCGCCGGCAACATGATAGGCGCCAACATCCTGCTGCTCGGCTCGGAATCGCCGGTGGACGACCCCGCCCGCGAGATCGAGATCCTGAACCAGATCGTACAGGACCCGACGATCGACGGGATCATCATGACGACACCGCAGGCCGGGGCATACAACGACATCGTCAAAGCCGCCGAGGCCGCCGGCATTCCGGTCGCCACGACGAATTCCTTCGACGGCACGATCCTTAACCGCAGCAGCATCAGCCATACCGGGCAGGACGCTTCGGCTGCTGCGATCGGCGGTGAGGCACTTGCCAAATGCGTGCTCGATAGCGGCGCTACGTCAGGTTCGATCCTGCTGCCGTCGTCGACCGCGATGGGCAACATAGAGGTCAACAACCGCGTTACCGCGGCCTTCAACGCAATCGTCAAGACGCTGAAGGATGCCGGTAAGCTCGACGCCTTCAAGGTCGACGCCGGCCCGGAGAACGTCGGAATCGATACAAACCCGAACGATCCGGTCAACGCGCTTGTGTCGCTGTTCGAGTCGCGCGGTGACGTGGTCGGCGCCTTTACCGCCAACAACGTCTTCACGCCGCCGCTGGTCAAGGCGGTCGAACAGAAGGGGTGGACGAACAAGTTCTGCGCCTTTGGTTTCGACCTTGGTCCGGCCCAGCAGGAAGGCATCGCTGCCGGCAACCTGACCGGCTCGCTCGGGCAGCAACCGTTCCTGCAGGGCTTCTGGCCGGTGATGCAGCTTTACCTGCAGATCGACCGTGGCATCTCCGCCGCCAATCTCGACACGCGCGCCCAGCTCGTGACGAAGGAGACTGTCGGCAAGGTCGGCAAGCGCTTCGAGAACTGAGACTGCGGTGCATGTTTCCTTAAACCGAGTTCGATGTAAGGGTAAAACAATGCAGCGATTCAAAGCGCTACAGCGACCTTTGCGCGTTTTAAGAGACGCGCGGCGCTGTAGGCGCGTCTAGATAAAGGCGGGAGAGTGCGTCTCTCCCGCCCCATTAGCAGGACCGACCTGTAGGAACTCTATGGCGCTCACGACGAAATCGCTCGGCCGTGCACCACCGCAGCTCGTCGGCGGTTGGGAAGCCGGTCTCCTGATTTTCCTCGCCCTGCTCTATTTCGGCGGGGCGCTTGTCAATCCGGCCTTCTTCGGATCGACGGGGGCCCTTCACGCGCTTTTGCGCGACACGTCCCGCGTCGGGATCATCGCCGTCGGCATGACCTTCGTCATCGCCAACAAGGATCTCGACCTGTCAGTCGGCTCGACCTACGGGCTGATTGCGGTGATCTTCGCCCGGCTGTTCGCGCCGAGCTTCCTTGACCTCGATATCGCAACGTCAATCATCCTCTGCGTGCTCCTTGGTACCCTGATCGGACTTGTTAACGGCACACTCGTCACGCTCCTCAAGGTGCCGGCATTCATCGCCACATTAACGATGCTTTTCATTGGCCGCGGTTTCGTGCTCGCGCTGACGCACGGCCAGGCGATCTATTACTCAGGTAAAGCAAAGGATTACCCGCTCTTCTTCCACCTCGGTGAGAGCAACCTCCTCGGCTTCAACAACCAGATCGTCATCTTCGCTGTCGTCGCTACCGTTGGCGCCTTCGTGCTCGCAAAGACCCGCTGGGGCTACGAGACCTTCGCCACGGGAGGCAATGAACAGGCGGCGATCTATGCCGGCATCCCGACCAGCTGGGTGCGTATCCGCGCCTACCTGATCTCATCGCTCTCGGCGACCCTTGCAGCACTGCTTTCGGCGGCGCAGGACAAAGGCGTGACCCCTCTCTACGGCATCACATGGGAGCTGACAGTCATCGCCTCGGTCATCATCGGTGGGGCATCGATACTTGGCGGCCGCGGTCGTGTGATCGGCTCGTGCCTCGGCACAGCCGTGGTCGTCCTGATCGACAAGGTGCTGCGGGAGGGCTGGTCGATCACGCGCACCGTCGTGATTGATGGCGAGAGCATCGCCGTTAACGCCCGATACACCCTGCCGGCGGGCGCCGTACTGGTCTTCCTCGGCCTCCTGCTTGTCATCGCAGTGCTCATCGAGCCCCATCTCATTCGTCGTCAGCTTGCGGGGCGGTTCTGGGCGTGGCTGCGAGGCCAGCCACCACCACCGGCCTACGAAATCGGCGGCGTGGCACTGGAAGGCGTCCAGACCAAGGGAGCGATGGCGACCGACATCGAGGTTTCGGCGACAGCGTTCGGCCGGTTCTTCGCTCGCCGCGATGCGCTCGCGATCATCCTCGCCGTCCTCCTGTGGCTGACGGGCCTTGCCTTGCGTCCCGACTACTGGTGGCACCTCTCCAATACTTTCGCGATCCTGCTCAACTATACCGAGCTGGCGCTGATCACGGTCGGGCTCGTCTATGTCATCGCCGCCGGCGACATCGATCTTTCGGTCGGCGCGGTGCTCGCGCTCGCCGGCAGCACAGCAGCCTATTTCCTGAAGGTGCTCGGCGCCGATCCCGTCACCGCCGTTGCGATGGGGCTGCTCGCGGGGATGGCGGCCGGCCTCGTCAACGCCGTCGTCACCGTCGGCTTCAAGCTGCCGGCCTTCATCGCCACGCTCGGCATGTTTTACATCGCTCGCGGCCTCGCCGCGTGGTTCGTCGCCGGCCAGCAGTTGACCGGCTGGCCCGAAGGGTACAACCTCATGGGCCGCAAGGTGAACGACATCCTTCTCCACATGACGATCGTATTGCCGGACGGGCTTCTGCTCGCCGTGGCCCAGGTCGTGAGCGTGCAAACGATCTGGATGCTCCTCGTTGCGCTCGTCGCCGGTATCGTCCTTGCCTACACGCCATTCGGACAAAAGGTGTATGCCACCGGCGGCAACATCCGCGCCGCTGCCTATGCCGGCATCAACACCAATCGCGTGCGCTTCCTTTCCCTTCTTCTGGCCGCTCTTTGCGCGACTATGGCCGGGATCATCAATGTCGCCTATTTCCGCAGCTTCAACCCGGTGGCCGGCCAGTTTCGTGAGCTCGATGCCATCGCCGCGGTTATCATCGGTGGCGGCTCGATCTTCGGCGGCTACGGCACAATGATCGGCGCGCTCGCCGGCGCGGCCGTGATCACGCTGATCCGGGCGCTGCTGCAACTGAATGTGCAGGGCTTCAGCATGCCGCAGCATTGGATCAACGTCTTCATTGGCGGCATCCTCATCGTCGCGGTGTTGGTCGACATCTGGGTCCGCCAGACCAATCTGTTTGGCCGCTTGCGCGAGCGTATGACGCGCCAGCGAGCCCCGGAGACCAGCCATGCCCGATAGCCCCGTAAGTGCTCCGATCGTGGAGATGCGCGGCATCGAAAAGGCCTTCGGGGCGGTGCAGGCACTCCGCAGCGTCGACCTTGTACTCCACCCCGGCGAGATTCTCGGCCTCGTCGGCGACAACTCGGCCGGCAAGTCCACGCTGATGAAGATCCTGACCGGCGCCTACCAGCGCGACGCGGGCGAGATCCTCGTTAGCGGCGAGCCAGTCTATTTCAAAAGCCCGCATGAAAGCCGCGCGGCGGGTATCGAGATGATCTACCAGGACTTCGCCCTTTGCGGAAACATGGACGTTGGCCAGAACATCTTTCTCGGCCGCTGGCCACGGAGGGGTTTCTTCGTCGACCGCAGGCGGATGTATGCGGAAGCCGATAGCGTGTTGAAGCGCCTGAAGGTGGATGTGAACTCGGTTTACCAGAGGGTCGAGAGCCTATCAGGTGGCCGCCAGCAATCGGTGGCGATCGCCCGCGCGATCTCGTTCGAGCCGCGCGTGGTGATCCTCGACGAACCGACGGCCAACCTCTCGGTGATGGCAACCGAGCGGCTGCTCGAAACCATGCTGGAACTGAAGCGACAGGGCGTCGCGCAGATCATCATCTCCCACCGCCTCGTCGACATTTTTGCCGTCGGTGATCGCGTCATGGTACTGAAGCGCGGCGAATATGTCGGCGACCGCTACGTCAAAAACACCGATGAGCACGAGGTGCTGGAAATCATCGTTTCGGGAACGCGCGAACAGGCGCTTACGGCCGACCAGGCAAGAAAGGCTTGAATGCTTGTCATGGCGTCGGTTCCCGCGTGAGGAAATGAAGATTGCCTTTGAGCTCTGAAACGACGAGCCGCCGCTCGTCCCAGACGAGGATGGAGACCGGTCGTGTCAGCCCATCGAGAATGGTCTGCCGGGCGCCCGTCGTCCTATCGAGTTTGAGCAATCGGCCGCTGCCCTTCAGAAAACCTTCTTTCTGATCGTAGCGACCATGCTCGAGGACCAACATCCCGCCATCCGTGTCGAAGGCGATCGCCACCGGCGCGTTCAGGCCCTCGACATCGACCCGCGGCGGCGCAGTTCCACCGGTCTCTGGAGCTGACACCACCTTTCCCGCGCCGTCGAGGAATGGAAATCCGCCGAACAGCGCGACATGAATACGCCCGTCGCGAAGGGCGACGCCGGTCGGTACCGCATCGACCTCGTAGCCGCTCTCTTCGTTGAACTCCGTTGGCGAAAGTTGCTTCAACGCCGTCGTTTCCTGCTTTAGGCGGCGAAAGGTCATGAGCGTTTGCTTCCGACCGTCCGCCTGCATGCGTTCGACACTGTTTCGTGCGGAGTCGATTACGTAGTAGGCTCCATTCGCGACGGCGAAATCGAACGGATTCCAGAAATCGCTGCTGATTACGCGGGCGTTGCCGTCTTCGCCGATTGCCACGAGCGCATGGTCAAGCGGGCTTTCGCCGGCATCGACCGGCGTCCAGCCTTGAGCCACGACAAAAGCATCGCCAACCCGCATGACGCGGTAGGGGCCGGTCGGGTCGCCGATGACGTCGAGACCATGGGGAAAAGCCGGGCCGAAGGCGACAAGCTCGCCGTTGGCATCGCGCCGGTGGAGTCTACCGCTGGCAAGATCGGTGACGAGTAGCGCCTCCCCGTCACGCGAAAGGCCGGAGAAAGCCGCGCCCGGTTTGCTGACGGTTTCGAGCCGGTAACCGGGAGCGGCCGTCGGCTCGGCGGCAGCCCCGGCTGCGAGGAACAGAAGACCGGTGGCGATGATCAGGGGTCGGAGCGAACGCATCTGAAGCCGCCATTGGCTGCAAAACGGAACTCCGGATCATAGGCGAGACGGTAGGTCGTGGTAAGGTGGCTCGGATCGCTATTCCAGGAGCCGCCGCGAAGCACACGGTATTGAGCGGCGCTCCCCGCCGCAGCCTGGCCCACGTAAGGCGCGTAGATGTCGCTCGTCCATTCCCAGACATTGCCGACAAGATTGAGGACGCCTTCCTCGCTTGCGCCATCGGCAAAGGCATCCGCCGGCGCAGTCATCGGATAGCCGTCGCGCGCGTCACCGGAACAGCAGCTGTCGGTGCCGAAATTCGCCGGGACTGTTTTGTTCGTGTGCGGGCCCCATGGAAACGCGGCCCCGTTCGAACCACGCGCAGCCCTCTCATATTGCTGCTCCGACGGTAGCGACAAACCATAGTGACGGCAAAAGGCCATCGCATCTCCCCAACTCACACCGACAACCGGCCTGTCATCCAGCCCGAGTATAGGGTGGTTGGCATAGAAGGCCGCGCGATGGCCGATTGCCTCGACGAAGCGGCGATATTGGCGGTGCGTGATCTCGGTGCGGTTGATCGCGAATGCCTGTCCGTCGAGCACGCGGCGCGGGCGCTCGTTTTCGGGACCATCGTCGCGGCCGAAGACAAACGGGCCGGCGGGGATGTCGATCAGCGGATTGTCGGCAATCGGCCCGGCATCAGCCGCAGCCGCTTGAGATGCGAAGGGAATGACGAGCGCCGCGGTGCAAAGATCAAACATCGACACGGGCTTGTGTCTCCCCGTCGAAAAGGAACACCCGATCCGCCGCGACCTTGACGCCGATCCGCTGATCGATCTGGCCGGCAAAGTTCTTGTCGGCCCTGAGCGTCATGAGTTTTGCGCCGAGCCGCAGGCTGATGAGCGTACTGTCGCCGGTGAGTTCGACCGAATAGATCGGCGCAACCAGATTGACGTCGGGATCGTCGACGCGAGCCGCATGGACGTCCTCCGGGCGGACACCGAGAACAGCGCGGGCAAGGCTCACCTGGCCGAGCCCGCCGACCCTGAGACCAGCACTCGCAAATACGCCATCCCGCACTTCCCCGGGGATGAGGTTCATCGAAGGCGAGCCGATAAAGCCGGCAACGAAAAGCGTGCGCGGATCGTTGTAGATTTCCCTCGGCGTTCCGAGCTGCTCGATCACGCCCTTGTTCATCACCGCAACGCGGTCGGCGAGCGTCATCGCCTCTATCTGGTCATGCGTGACATAGATCGTCGTGACCTTCAGTTCGTGCTGAAGATGTTTCAGCTCCGAGCGCATCTGGGTGCGGAGCTTGGCATCGAGATTGGAAAGCGGCTCGTCCATCAGGAAAACCCGCGGCGTGCGCACGATCGCGCGCGCAAGCGCCACGCGCTGTCGCTGGCCGCCGGAAAGCTCCTTCGGAAGGCGGGACAACAGGCCGTCGAGCTCCACGCGACGCGCCACCTCGACAATCCGCTGCTTGCTTTCGGCTGGCGGCACTTTGCGGATTTTCAGGGGATAGCCGATATTCTGCTCGACCGTCAGGTGCGGATAGAGCGCATAGGACTGAAAGACCATCGCCACGTCACGATACTTGGGTAGCACGCCGTTGATCCGGTCCGCGTCGATGTAGATGTCGCCGGACGTCGCTTCCTCGAGCCCCGCAACCATGCGCATGGTCGTCGTCTTGCCACAGCCGGAAGGCCCGAGCAGGACGAGGAATTCCCTGTCCTTGATCTCGAGATTGAAGTCCATGATCGCGACGAACTCGCCGAACTTCTTCGAGACATTCTTGAAGGTGACGGACGCCATGGCTCAACCCTTGACAGCCCCAAGGGAGAGCCCCCGGACAAGATGCTTTTGGACGATGAAGGCGAAGATGACGATCGGGATGCAAGCCATGAACCCGGCGGCGCTGATCTCGCCCCAATAGGTATTGTACTGCGTTACCCGCCCGGCAATGCCGATCGGCAACGTCTGCGACTGCTCGGTGAGTGTGACGATGAGGGACAGCAGGAACTCGTTCCACGAAATGATCAGGCAGAAGATGGCGGTCGCCGCGAGCCCCGGCCGTGCAAGCGGCAAGGCCACATGCAGGAAGGCGCCCCAGCGGGTGTCGCCGTCGACGACCGCAGCCTCCTCCAGTTCGATCGGCAGGTCCTGGAAATAGCTCTTCATCATCCAGGTCGCGAACGGCAGATTGAAGGCGGTGTAGGCGATCACGAGCGCCGACTTCGTGTTCAGCATCTGGAAATAGTTGAAGAACAGGTAGAGGGGAATGATGCTGACGATCGGCGGCATCATGCGTGTCGACAGGATCCAGAACGAAATCTGCTTGCGCCACTGCCACGGATAATTGAACCGTGCCAGGGCATAGCCCGCCATGGTGCCGAAAACCACCGAAACGATTGTCGTCCCGACCGCGACGAGAAAGCTGTTCAGCGCGTAGCGCAGGAAAGGACGCTGGATGAAGGCTTGTTCATAGTGCTTCAACGTCGGATTCCGCGGCAGCCATTCCGGCGGCACGGCGAAGATGTCGATATCGAACTTGAACGAATTCGCCGCGATCCAATAGATCGGGAAAAGCGTCAGAATCAAAGCGACCAGGATCGCCAGATAGGCCGACAGGCGCGTGAGCACCTCTCTGGTGCGGCTGCGTCTATGAAGGCTCTTCGTCGTCATCATCTTCAATCCGCGAGCCGCATGCGTTTCATGAACCAGGTGCTGAAAACGATCGTCACGAACAGCACAAACAGCGATATCGCCGCAGCGTAGCCGGGATCGGCGAAACGGTAAGCGACCTGATAGATGTAAAGACTCAACACCTTGGTGCGATCGGCGGGGCCACCACCCGTCAGGATGAAGACCAGGTCGAAGAGACGCAGCGCATCCATGACCCGCAGCAGCAGCGCGATGGCAATGACCGGCTTCAGGAATGGAAGCGTCAGGTCCCAGAATTGTCGCCAGGACGAGGCGCCGTCGAGCGCGGCCGCCTCATACGGCTCCACCGGCAGGCTCGCCAGCCCCGCCAGCATCAACAGGAATATGAACGGTGTCCACTGCCAGACATCGGCAACGATGATCGAGAACATCGCGAGGTTCACGTCGCCCGCCCATGCCTGCAAGGGAAGACCGAGGCGATACATGATTTCGTTGAGCACGCCGAATTGAGGCTCGTAGATAAGCTTCCAGGTGATGGCGACCGCGATCGGCGGCAGCATCATCGGGATCATCAGCACGGTCTTCAGAAAGCTCAGCCGGCGGATGAATTTGTCGAGTAGCAAGGCCAGGCCGAGGCCGAGAAGAAATTCGACCGTGACTGCCACCACGGTGAAGACGACGGTGTTGCGGAGCGCCACATGAAACTGCGCGTCCGACAAGAGCCGCGCAAAATTGCCGAGGCCGACGAACTCCCACGGCAGATCCGGGTTCGGGCTGATCCTGTGAACCGCCGCGTAGAACATGTAGAGGCTCGGGAAGATCGTCAGCGCCAGCAATATCAGGACCGTCGGCGCAAGCATCACGTAGCGCAAATGGCGCTCTACCCACCGCTCCAGCCCACCACCTGGTTGGGACTGTGCGGTTAATGTGCCGTCGTCGGCGGATTTCAACATCCGTCTCTCCTGCGGACCTCTTGTCGTTCTCGATCCGGACGCGAACGGGGCCTGAAAGCCCCGCTCGTGCACGAATTCCGGCTATTTGAGGCCGGTGATCTGTTCGACCGCTGCCTGCGCGTTCTTCAGCGCCTCCTCCGGCGTGATCGTGCCCGCGACGGCCTTGGAGAGTTCAATACCGAAGGCATTTTCGATTTCCGGCCATTTCGGATGCCGCGGACGCGGAGTCGAAGCCTGGATCGCCTCCATCAGCACCGGATAGTGCCGGAACTTCTCCTGTTTGGTCAGTTCCGGATCGGTGAAAACCGAGGTGCGGACGGGCGGGTTGCCGCGCTCGGCGGAAATCTTGATCTGCTCGGGCGAGGTCGCCCAGAGCATGAAGTCGAAGGCTTCCTGCTTGTTCTTCGATGCCGACATGATACCCATGGTCCAGTGGCCGATTTCCGAACTGCCCGGCTTGGTTCCGGCCGGAATGGCGGTGTAGGAGATCTTGCCGACCATCTTCGACTGGCTCGGATCCTCAAAGGTCGCGACCCAGTTCGGCCAATTGATCGAAGAAGCGGAAGTGCCCGCGGCAAGCGCTGTGCCGACCTCGTTGGCGTTGTAGCTCTCCACCCCCTTCGGCGAGACATCGCGCAACGCCATGAACATCTTCATGGCGGCGGCACCTTCCGGCGTGTCGATCGTGACCTTGCTCCGATCGGCATTGAAGAGATCGGCGCCATAGGACCAGAAGATCGGCATGAAATCGGCAACCACGGGGTTGCCCTGGCCACCGCGGAAGACATAGCCGAAATAACGGCCGCCGCCGTCTTCGGTCAGCTTTTTGCTCGCCTTCAGCACGTCGTCCCAGGTTTTCGGGGCGTCAACGCCGGCTTCCTTGTACTTGGCGGCGTCATAGAAGAACATCTGCGCATTTCCCACATAGGGCAGGCAGACATAGGGTCCGGAATTATAGGGATTGCGACAGATTGCCAGCGACTTCGAGAGGAAGTCGTTGTCGGGTCCCTCCAGCCCGGCATTCTTGAAGTAGGGTGTCAGGTCCTCCAGGTGCCCGTTTTCGGCAAAGAATGGAATCCAAGGATCGTCCATCAGGATGATATCGAAGACGCCGGACTTGGTGGCACCGGCATTGGCACCTTGTTCGAATACGTTGGCATAGGGCGCCTGGACGGTCTCTACCTTCGTGCCCTTCATTTTCGCGTAGTCTGCGGCCGCGGCCCTGAGGCCATCGCCTTCGCTGCCGGATGGCACGAGAACCGTGATGTCGGCCCATGCGGCTCCGCTGATCGCGAGCGCGGACGCCGCGGCAGCCAAGGTGAGAAACAGTTTACGAACCATCATACACCTCCCATTCCGAGTCGTTATTCAGAGGCCGCTTTTTCGAAAGGAGGACCTCACCCTATCCGGCATGGCGGAGACGCTGCTTCGAAGCGCGTTACGACGAACTGAAAACTTTCCGGCGCCTCCTACTGCATGTTTCCTTAAATCGTCGCCGATTTAAGGATAAAAACATGCAGCAATTCCACGTGCTACAGCGTCCTTTGCGCGTCTGATAGACGCGCGGCGCTGTAGGCCGGAATTGCTCCCAGGCGCAATTTTATCACACTGCCCGCTTTCCTCATAAGCGCAACATTAGCGATAACTTAGATGACATCATACGCAATCGGGAGGTCGCGCGAAGCAATCTTTGGGCTTACTGATCTTCTACTGTCCCCGCCCCGATCAGCATGCGGGGAAGGCGTTCCGCTCCGCGGCTAACGCCACCAACGTTCGGGGATTTCGCGGCCGCAGATTAGTTCGGCTGCGAGGAGATTGCGGCGCGCCAGTTCAATTCAGCGGCAGTTGTCGCGCATTCCATTCGCTTTTCGGTACGGCGCCACCGATCGCAAAGCTGAAGGAGACAACGGTCGTCGCATCGGGGTCGACTTCGCATTTGAAGTCGACATTGTACCAGTTGGCCTTGCTCCGGTAGGCGCTGCCTATGGCGGTGACCGCCGAAGTCGAAATAGTCCCGGCGCGGGCTAGCATATCCGGAAAAGCGCCCGGCCTCTGGTTACGGATCTGCTCCAGCGCCTCGATACTGCAGATCTGCGCGATACGTGCCTTGACGGGGAGCTTGCCGAGCGCCTGTTTGATGCGCGGGTTCGACAGCGCGTTCGGTGAAAAGAGCTCTTTCGCCATGACGAGTTCGTCGGATTTCAGCTCGACCTTGGCGCCTGCCGCTTCCGGGGACTGCTGTTTCTCCGCTGTTTCTGGCGGCCTTCGTGCAGGAACGGGCACGTTTTCAAGGGAAGCCGCCTCAGTTTCGCCCTTCTGGGTCGCAGCGTCCGGTTGTGGCGTTGCCAGCACCGGCGGTGCCGGTTTGGCCTCAGGCAATTCGCGCGCGGCGGTCTCCGTTCTCGCAGGCATTGGCTTTAGCTGCTCGACAGTCTTCGAGGCGTTCGGCGCCTCGCTCTGGCTCTGTGGCGGACCC
>NZ_JADYVD010000030.1 GCF_020193575.1 Ensifer sp. IC4062 | reverse complement strand
CAGCGGCCAGCCGTGGCTGAGCACGACCACCGGGCCGTCCTTCGGACCCCAGTCCTTGTAATAGAGTTCGACGCCGTCGCGGGTGGTGATCCTGCTGCCCATGGTCCTTGCTCCTTCGCTGGTGGTGCTTGCATTCGAGACACGTGCGGCCGAGGCCGGGCGGATGGCAGATACTGCCGCAGCGGCACCCAGAGTGCCAGCCAGCACGTCTCTCCGAGAGATGACCGTCGTTGCGCTTGCCTGTATGCTTGTCATGGAATTGCTCCTTGTTCCGTCGTGCAGCCCGTTTTTAGATCTCACGATTACATCGTGCGCGATATAAATCCTTACGAAAACCGACCTCTTTCGGCTTCGTATCGCTCACAATTAAATCGTGTACGATGTTTATCGAGCTGAATTTCCTCTGTCAATACCTTGCGATTAGATCGCGAACGATTTATTTTATCCCATAACCAAAATTCGAGTTAGAACAATGACCAAGGCAGACAGCCCCTCTCAAGAAGACCTTATGAAACTCGACAATTTTTTGTGCTTTGCAATCTATTCGACAAACCACGCCTTCACGCGCGTTTACAAGCCGCTGCTGGACGAGCTGGATCTCACCTATCCGCAATATCTGGTGATGGTCGTCCTCTGGGAAAAAGACGACCAGACCGTCGGCAGTCTGGGGGAAAGGCTTTTTCTGGAATCGAGCACGCTCACTCCCATGCTGAAGCGCCTCGAAGGCATGGGCTACATAACGCGGCTCCGGGACCGGACCGATGAACGGCAAGTGCGTGTTAAATTGACAGAAAGCGGCCGCGCCTTGCGGAAAAAGGCTGACCGTGTTCCGCATGACATTGCCAGCGCCACTGGGATGGAGCCCGCTGAACTCGTCAGGCTCAAGCAGGAGATCGCATCGCTGCGTACGTCGCTGCTGAGATAAGGCGCCGCTGCACCGGCGGTCGCAGCATGCGCATCACCACTAGACGTGTCCCTTAAGCGCAGCCTGTTTGCGCGTCTGATAGGACGTGCTGCGAACCAGACCCGAATGAAAAGACCCGGCGCTTTCACGCCGGGTCCTCCAAAAGCGGAACGAATGATGACTATTCGTTCTGGAAGTAGCTGTACTTGCCGTCGTCACCCTTCTTCCAGGTGTACATGACGTAGTCCGGGCGGGTGATGTCGCCCTTTTCATCGTAGCCGAGCTCGCCGATCGCGGTCTTGAACGGGCCCTTGGCCTTGATGGCTTCGGCAACGGCCTGCGGGTCGTTGCCTCCGGCAGCCTTCGCGCCTTCCGCGATGACCTGGAGCGCCGCATAGGCGTAAAGCGTGTAAGCTTCCGGTTCGAAGCCGGCGGTGCGGAACTTCTCTACCAGGTCCTTAGCATTCGGGTTCTTACGCGGATCCGGCGAGAAGGTCATCAGCGTGCCGTCAACGGCGTCACCGGCGATCGAGGCCAGCTCGTTCGAGACGATGCCGTCACCCGACATCATCGTTGCCTTAAGGCCCTGGTCCTTCATCTGGCGCATGATCAGGCCAGCTTCCGTGTGCAGACCGCCGTAATAGACGACGGTAACACCGGCCTGCTTCATCTTCGCGATCAGCGCGGAGAAGTCCTTGTCGCCTGTGTTGATGCCTTCGTAGAGCGCTTCGGTGAGACCGGCCTCGTTCATTGCCTTCTTGGTTTCATCGGCAAGGCCCTGACCATAGGGGGTCTTGTCGTGAACAACGGCGATCTTCGCGTCCTTGAAGTTGGCGGCGAGGTAGGCACCGGCAACCGCACCCTGCTGGTCGTCGCGACCGCAAGTACGGAACGTGTTCCACAAGCCGCGCTCCGTGAACTGCGGGTTGGTGGAGGCCGGCGTGATCTGCAGAATGCCGTTTTCGGCGTAGATTTCCGAAGCCGGAATGGACACGCCAGAGTTGAAGTGGCCAACGACGAACTTCACGCCGTCTGCAACGAACTTGTTGGCGACCGAAACGCCCTGCTTGGCATCCGACACGTCGTCGCCGAGCACGACCTTGATCTGTTCGCCATTGATGCCGCCTGCAGCGTTGATATCGGCAGCCGCCTGTTCCGCACCTTTCTGAAGCTGCGCACCGAACGCAGCATTCGGGCCGGTCAACGGGCCGGCAACGCCGACCAGAATATCAGCCCACGCAGAGCCGCTAAAGGCGACCATTGCCGTCAGCGCAACGGCCGACAGAAGAGACTTTTTCATCTTGTTACTCCCAATATTCGAGCGGGTCTCGTTTCCAAGCCTGCGCAATGCCCACCTTAATTGCGCCGGTGTTCTTTCGCACCGGCCGCAATCGACCGGCACGCGCTGTTCCCTTATTTGGCTTTCCATGAGAAGGGCGATGCCTTCTCATAGAGCCAGTAGTAGTTCTTGGTCATTTGCCTGGTCCGGTAGTATCGGAAACCGGCGGTAGCAAACAACAAAAGCACCATCGTGTCCACGATATAGTACTGTAGGCTGAACATCGTTCCGCCGAAAAGAGCGTGATGAATGAAACGGATAGCCCAACCCAGCAGCGCCACGTAAAGCAGCAGCCGGGGAAAGTTGTGCCAAGTATCGGCGACGTTCTTGCCCGTCCGCCAGGCGGTCCAGCCACCCAGCACACAGGTGATGAAGAGAAACTGCCAGATCGACGCTTCTTCGTAGAGAATTCCCTGCATGTCACTTAACTCCAGGCGCGGCGCATCAATGACGGCCGCCTTCGAGGTAGGCCGAACGGACTTCCGGATTGGCAAGAAGATCCTTGCCCGTTCCGCTCATGGTCACCCTGCCATTGACCAGAACGTAGCCGCGGTCGGAGAGCTTCAGCGCTGCGAAGGCGTTCTGTTCGACCAGGAATACGGTGAGGCCCTCTTGCTTGTTGAGCTTCTTGATCGCCTCGAAAATGCCCTTCACGATCAGCGGCGCAAGGCCGAGCGAAGGCTCGTCGAGCAACAGCAGCTTCGGCCGGGCCATCAGCGCGCGCCCGATCGACAGCATCTGCTGTTCGCCGCCCGACAGTGTGCCGCCGCGCTGGCTCTGGCGCTCCTTGAGCCGCGGAAAAAGCGTGAAGACCTTCTCCACGTCTTCCTTGAAATGCTTCAGATCGTCGAGGCTCGCACCCATTTGGAGGTTCTCGAGCACCGTCATGCGCGGGAAGATCCGCCGTCCTTCCGGCGATTGCGCGATTCTTAGGCGTGCTATCTCATGGGTCGGCAGACGCGTGATATCCTGCCCCTCGAAGAAGACGGACCCGGTGCGGGCCTGCGGACGGCCGCAGATTGTCATCATCAGGGTCGATTTACCGGCGCCGTTTGCGCCGATCAGCGAAACGATTTCCCCCCGATTGACCTCGACATCGACACCGTTCAGCGCGCGGATGTTGCCGTAATAGGTCTCGACACCTCTTACATTCAGCAGCGGAGCAGTCATTGCTTGATGCCTCCCTGCTCGCCTTCGATTTCCTCGATCTGTTCGATCACCTGTTCAACCTCTTCGTCCTCGACACCCAGATAGGCCGCAATGACCTTCGGATCGTTCTTCACGAAATCCGGATTGCCGTCGGAAATCTTCTGGCCATATTCGAGCACGACCACGTGATCGGAGATCTCCATCACCACCGACATGTCGTGCTCGATCAGCAGTATGGACGTGCCGGTGTCGCGGCGAATGCTTTGCAGCAACTCATTGAGAGAGTGCGATTCGCGCGGGTTGAGGCCGGCCGCTGGCTCGTCGAGGCAAAGAAGCTCCGGCTCCGTGCACATCGCGCGGGCAATCTCGAGCCGCCGCTGGGCACCATAGGGCAGGTCGCCGGCCGGATCATCGGCGCGGTCGATCAGTGAGGCCCTTTCGAGCCAATGCCTGGCAAGCTCGATGGCCTCCTTGGACGCCTGACGATAGGCCGGGAAGCCAAACAGGCCGAGGAAGGTGTACCCGGACGCCAGCATCAGCTTGTTGTGCTGGGCGACAAGCAGATTTTCCAGGACCGTCATGCCCGAGAACATCCGTATGTTCTGGAAGGTGCGCGCCACCCTGGCTTGCTTGGTGATCTCGAAATCGGGCAGGCGCTCCAGCAGATACTCCTTGCCGGACCGCTGGCGCATGGTGATCATACCCATCGTCGGCTTGTAGAAGCCGGTGATGCAGTTGAACACCGTCGTCTTGCCCGCTCCGTTCGGACCGATCAGGGCGGTGATGTCGCCGCGCCCGGCCTCGAAGGAGAAGTCGTTGATGGCCATGAGACCGCCGAAGCGCATCGACAGGTGCTCGACCTTGAGAATGGGATCTTTTGTCATTGTGCTAGTCTCGGGGGCCATCAGCCGTGCCCTTCCTTCGTAAAGCTGCCGGAAACGGCCTTGCGTTCGCGCAGAAACGCAGTCGGTTCGCGCGATCCGACGAAGCCGCGCGGCTTCCAGACCATCACGATGACCATGGCCAGGCCAAAGATCAGCATGCGATAGAGTTCAGGCGTGAAGTTCGGTCCGAAGATCACCTTGAGGAAGGTGAGCTCGCGCAGGATCTCCGTGCCGCCGATCATCACAATGGCGGCAATAGCGATACCGGTCAGCGAGCCCATACCGCCAAGCACGACGATGGCAAGAATGACGGCCGACTCGAGGAACACGAAGGATTCGGGCGAGACGAAACCCTGACGCACCGCGAAGAACGACCCGGCAAAGCCACCGAACATGGCGCCCGTGGCGAATGCCGTCAGCTTGGTGGTCGTCGTGTTGATGCCGAGCGACCGGCAGGCGATCTCGTCCTCGCGCAGCGCTTCCCAGGCCCGGCCGACCGGCATACGGCGCAGACGGATGGTGACGAAGGCCGTGATCATGCAAAGGCCGAGGATCAGGTAGAAAAGGAAGATCTTGTAATAGGCCGATGAAATCGGCAGCCCCATCATCGCCGCGAAGCCATCCTTGGAGGCGTCGAACTTGATGCCGAACAGGGTTGCCTTGGCGATGCCCGAGACGCCGAAGGTGCCTTTGGTCACCTCGGTCCAATTGATCAGCACGAGGCGAATGATCTCACCGAAGGCGAGTGTCACGATCGCGAGATAATCGCCGCGAAGGCGCAGGACCGGAAAACCGAGGATTATGCCCCAGCAAGCGGCGAGAAGACCGGCAATCGGCAGCAGCACCCAGAAGGACAGGCCGAAATAGCTGGAAAGCAACGCATAGGAATAGGCGCCGACCGCGTAGAATGCGACATACCCAAGGTCGAGAAGACCGGCCAGACCGACGACGATGTTGAGACCCCAGGCGAGCATCACGTAGATCAGGATCTGGATGCCGAAATTGTCCACCCATTTCAGCGATCCTTGGACGCCGGTGAGCGCCAAGATGACCGGCGGATAGAGAATGAGCGCAACAATCGCAATCTTGGAGAAGTTGCGGCTGAAAAAGCTCTCCTCCTTCACGACCTCCGGGGCAGCGGCCTTCGTCGCCTTTCTCTGCGCAAGCCAAGGCTGCGCATAGGCCACCATCAGGAATCGACCGACCATGGCAATGATCACGAAAGTCGCCAGCAGACCCCAGCGCTGGGTGAGGATCAGCTCGTTGCGGATGTTCTGATCGGTCTTGAGGCCGACGAACAGCACGAACAGGCCGAGGGTGACGAGGCCCGCGAAGACAGCCTCGCGCAGGGCCCGCGCCGTCACCTCAGTGCCGGCGCTTGCAGTAGTAGATGCAATATTTGCCATGGAATTATACCTTCTCGACTTCCGGTCGTCCGAGAATACCCGACGGCTTGAAGATCAGGACAATCGCGAGAATCGAGAACGTCGCGACATCCTTGTAGTCGATGGTGAAGTAGGCCGACCACAACGACTCGATGAGGCCGATCAGCAATCCGCCGAGAACGGCGCCCGGCAGCGAGCCGATGCCTCCGAGAACGGCGGCGGTAAACGCCTTGACCCCCGGAGCGAAACCGTCGGTGAAAACGACAACGCCATAATACATGAGGAACATCGTGCCGGCGACAGCAGCAAGCCCCGCACCCATGATGAAGGTTACCGAGATGGTGCGATCGACGTCGACGCCGAGTAGAGCCGCCATCTTGCTATCCTGCTCGGTGGCACGCTGCGCGCGGCCGAGCGGCGTCTTGTTGACGATGTACCAGAACACCGAAAGCAGAATGGCCGTGATGACAACGATGATGATCTGCTTCAGCGAAACGGCGATGCCGAAGATATCATAGACCGACGAGACAAGCGGCGGGATCGGCTTGTTGCGCGGACCCTGGGTCACCTGAATGAAGTTCGACAGCACGATCGACATGCCGATGGCTGTGATCAGCGGCGCAAGACGGAACGACCCGCGCAGCGGACGGTAAGCCACCCGCTCGATGGTCCAGTTCCAGATCGCTGCCGTAAGCATCCCGACGATCATCATAAGCAACAGCGCCAGTACAACCGGCACACCCGCCATGAATGTTGTGAGAATTAGAAAGACAATCAACGCGGCGAAGCCGCCCAGCATGAAGATATCGCCATGGGCGAAGTTGATCATGCCGATGATGCCGTAAACCATGGTATAACCGATCGCGATCATACCATAAATGGACCCAAGCGTCAGCCCGTTGACGAGCTGCTGGACGAAATACTCCATCAATCTTCCCCTGGACCAGATCCTAGCGGTCCGATCTCTTGTTATTAGAGCTCATTGGTGAGCGTGCTCTTTGCCCCAATTCCATACCTCTTTCAAACGAAAATGAAAGCTAAAAAGTGGTTCTCCTCCGGATTCTTCGGCGATAAAATCGATTTGGCGCTTTCGAAGCCAGAAAAATCAAAATTTTAGCAGCGATCGCACGCGAAATGAGCACGATTAACCGCAAAGTCGCGGAAAATCGGCACCAACAGCGCCACGCGTCCCAGAAGACGCGCAAAGGACGCTGTGGCACTTTGAATTGCGGCCGATGTTGCGATTGGACATCGTCCCAGGACTTCCCCGACCGCTTGCCTCGTCACGCGGCGAATGCCGCCGTCAGGTCGTATTCGCGCCCCATTGTCATGAGGTCATCGAAAAGGGACTCGGCAAAAGAGCGCGGAGCGATCAGCTCGAATGCATCTTCGCCGGTACGCGCCAGATTGACGGCGATATGACCGCAGAACGCATTCGCGCTGGTCCCGACCGCAAAGGCCGTGGGATGCAGGTCGAGGCCGATGCCCTTTGCGAGGATCCGGCGGGTTGAAGGACCGGAAAGCCGGAACAGCACGCGCGCCTCGCTTTGGTCGACGATATAGACCCGGGCGCTGCAAAGCGCGTCGAGACGACGTTGCAGCCCCTCCGGCGTATCGTTTTCAGAGACGACCAGCCATTCGCCCGGCGCGCTGAACCGCACGGCGAATTCAGTTGTCGACGACAACAGCTTTTCGACGGCTTCCTCCTCGCCGGCCATGGCAAGCGCCATCGCGACCGCCTGCCTGTGGCCGATCGCGAGATGATTGGCACTCGGAGGGCGTGGCGCGCCGCGCAGCTTCTCATCGAGCGCGTGGCGGTTGTAGTAGTCGCGGATCATCTACGTTCCCTCAGGCTTTCATTCTGGCTTTCTCGGGATCGACGAAGACGGGATCGCAGACTTCGGCGACCACTTCCTGATCGCGCAGCTTGTCCCAGACGACAATCCGTTCACCGTACCGTTCGCGGCCCGACTTCAGGAAGCCAAGCGCGATATGATGACCGAGTGACGGCGAGAAGCAGGCGGAGCTGACCCAGCCCTGGTCGTTGAGGGTCGACGGCTTCATGCCCTCGCGCAGCAGATGGGCGCCGGCGCGAATGTCCTTTTCCCTGTCCACCGGTTTCAGTCCCACGAGTTGCATGCGGTCTGCGGCCGTCAGTCCGTACCTCGACGAGAGATGCTTGCCGATGAAGTCCGCCTTGTGGGGCGAGACCATGCGGCCCAGTCCGCAGTCGTCCGGCGTCACCCGACCATCGAATTCAGCATGCGTGGCGAGGCCCTTTTCCAGCCGCAGCACGTTGAGGGCCTCCACTCCATAGGCGCAGATATCGAAGGCGCGGCCCACGTCCATCAGCTGATCGGCAACCGCCATGCCAAAACCGGCCGGAACGGCCAGTTCAAAGGCCAACTCGCCGGAGAAGGAGATGCGGAAAAGCCGCGCCTTCAGTCCACCCTTGAGCGTTACCGCTCCCGCCGCGAGGAGCGGGAATGCCTCATCGGAGATGTCATCCTCGACAAGCTGCTGCATCACGCCGCGCGCCTTCGGGCCGGCGATCGCGATCTGCGCCCATTGGTCGGATACAGAGCAGAAACGAACCTTCAGATCGGGCCAGAGGACCTGCGAGCAATATTCCATGTGGGACATCACGCCGCCCGCCATCGCGGTCGTCGTCGTGACGAGGAAGTGCTCCTCCGCGAGCCGGCTCACGGTGCCGTCGTCATGGACGAAGCCGTCCTCGCGCAGCATTAGGCCATAACGGGCCTTGCCGACGGGAAGCTTCAGCAGCGTGTTGCAGTAGAGCCGGTTGAGAAATTCAGCCGCGTCCGGACCGAAAAGCTCGATCTTGCCTAGTGTCGAGACGTCGCAAATACCGGCGTTCGCGCGCACGTTCAGCACCTCGCGATCGACGCTCTCGCGCCCGGTCTTTTCGCCCGCGCGCGGAAACCAGGCGGACCGATACCAAAGGCCCGCCTCGACAAAGGTCGCGCCGTTTTTCCGTGCCCATTCATGCAGCGGTGATTTACGAATGGGTGCCGCATGTTTGTCGCGCGCCGGCCCGGCAAGCGCGCCGAAGGAAACTGGCGTGTAGAACGGGCGGAATGTCGTCGTCCCCACATCCGCGGGTTTCACCCCGCGCATGCCCGCAAGAATACCAACGGCGTTGATATTCGAAAGCTTGCCTTGGTCGGTCGCCATGCCGCTCGTCGTATAGCGCTTGGCGTGTTCGACATGGCCGAACCCTTCGCGCAGAGCAAGCCCCAGGTCCTTCGCGTGCACGTCGTTCTGGAAATCGACAAAGGCCTTGGACTTCGCACCGGGCGCATACCAAAGCGCCGTGAAGGACGGATCGGCCTCCTCGCCCGTTTCCGGCAGAGCGTCCTGCGCGGGCTTGAACCCCAATTCGGAGGCGATCACCGACGCCTTGGCAACGCCATCGCCGAGGCAGCCGGAAAGCGTGTAGATCCCGTTTGCGGAACCGGCGAGCCGCAGCCGGCCGCTGACATCCGGCGCAACGAACGCACTCAATTGATCGGACCACACCGGCTTCGCCCCGCGCTGGCAGGCCAGATGTATGACCGGGCTCCAGCCGCCAGACATGCCAACCACATCGCAGGCGACGAGTTCCTCGAAGCCCGACCGCTCGACGACCATCCCGGAAACCCGCCGGCGTCCCTTGGTATCGACGACGGAGGCCGAGCGGATCACGCGCGTGCCTTCCGGCGCGGCGTCTTCTGCCGCTGCGCGACTGTCGACGATTGCCGCTATGGCGATGCCCTTTGCGTGGAGGTCGCGGGCAGCCTGATATCCGGCGCTACCATTGGTAAAGATCGCAACCGATCGGCCGGCCGCAACGCCATAGCGGTTCGCATAGGTCCTGAGCGCCCCGGCCATCATCACGCCCGGTCGGTCATTGCCGCCGAAAACCAGCGGGCGCTCCTCCGCACCGGTCGCGAGAAGCGCCCGCCTCGCAACGACGCGCCAGACCCTCTCGGTCGCCAGCTTGGCCAAAGGCTCCGCCACGTGCTTCTGAACCCGTTCCACGGCGCCGAATACATTGTCGTCGTACCAGCCGAAGACCGTCGTTCGCGGCAGCAGGGTTACGTTCGGCAGCGCCTGCAATTCGGCGACGACACGATCGGCAAACACGTGAGCGGGCGCACCATCGATTGCCTGCGTTTCCGAAAGGAGCGATCCACCCAGGCGAAAATCCTCGTCGGCGAGAATGACGCGAAGCCCGGCGCGTGCCGCGGTCAGCGCCGCCATCAGGCCGGTGGGACCGCCGCCGACGACGAGCAGATCGCAGTGCGCCCAGGATTTCTCGTAGGTGTCCGGATCGCGTTCAAGGACCACGCGCCCGAAGCCAGCGGCACGACGGATCAGCGGTTCATAGAGCTTTTCCCAAAGCTGCGCCGGCCACATGAAAGTCTTGTAGTAGAAGCCCGCACCAATGAAGAGCGAGAGAAGATCGCTCACCGCACCGATATCGAAGCCGAGCGAAGGCCAGCGGTTCTGGCTGCGCGCCGTAAGTCCGGCATAAAGCTCCGCGACGGTCGCCTTGGTATTCGGATCGCTGCGCGCGCCGGGACCGATCGTGACAAGCGCGTTCGGTTCCGACGGGCCGGCGCTGACGATCCCGCGCGGTCGGTGATATTTGAAGCTGCGGCCGACCAGCAGTTGGTCGTTGGCAATGAGCGCCGACGCTAGCGTGTCGCCGACAAAGCCGCGTAAGGGGCGGCCGTCGAAATTGAAACTCAGCGCACGGCTGCGATCGACCAGCCCTCCGGTCGTCAGGCGATAGGCGGTCATCGGCCGTTCTCCCTGGCGAACGCAGCACCGTCGGTCACGGAATGGACCTCATGGGTAAACGTGTCGCGTTCGACCACGAGGAAACGGCGGCAGCCCCCCACGTGCTGCCAGTGCTCGAGCGTACGGCCGCGCGGATTGGCGCGCACATAGACATAGTCGTGCCAGGCTTCGTCCGATGCGGTCGGCGCCGGGCGAAGGAGCGACGCGTCGCCGCGGATCGCAAACTCTTCCTTCGGGCGGACCCCGCAATGGGGACAGGTGATCAGGCTTGCCATCGTCTTGTCCTTGGACCCGAGCGGGTCCAGTTGGTTCGAAAATGCGACCGCACGGGAATAAGCGGTTCGTCGCTTCTATTAGTGAAGATTGGGTTGGGGACCGGCACCAGCCTCGTCGACGGCATAGCCGCGGGCAAAGCGGTCGAGCCTCAGGAAACGTGCGACCGGATGCGTGTCGTTCTTGGCGATCAGGTGAGCAAAGCAGTAGCCCGATGCGGGCGTGGCCTTGAAACCGCCGTAGCACCAGCCGCAGTTCAGATAGAGATTGTCGATCGGCGTGCGGTCGATGATCGGCGATCCGTCCATGCTCATATCCATGACGCCAGCCCAGGAGCGCAGCACCCGAACGCGCGAAAGGCCGGGAATCATCGTCACCCCCTCCTCCATCACATGCTCGGCTGTCGCGAGGTTTCCGCGCTGAGCATAGGAGGTGTAGCCGTCGATCTCCGCCCCGAAGACAAGACCGCCCTTGTCGGACTGCGAGATATAGAAATGTCCGCCGCCGTAGACGATCACATGATCGATGCAGGGCTTCAACCCTTCGGTGACGAAGGCCTGAAGCACATGGCTCTCGATCGGCAGCTTCAGATCCGCCATCTCACCGACGCGGGATGTGTTGCCCGCAGCTGCCAGCGCGAGCTTGCCGCAGCCGATGAAGCCCTTGGTCGTCTCGACCCCGGTGACAATGCCATTCTCGCGGCGGATCGCGGTCACCTCGCAGTGTTCGATGATATCGACCCCGTGCCGATCGGCGCCGCGCGCATAACCCCAGGCGACCGCGTCGTGCCGGGCGGTACCGGCGCGTCGCTGCAGGAGCCCGCCGAGGATCGGATAGCGCGCATGGTCGTAGTTGAGGAAGGGGATCATCTTCTTCAACTGATCGCGCTCGATCAGCTCGGCCGCCACGCCTTCCATCCACATGGCGTTGCCGCGCCGGATGTAAGCGTCGCGTTGGCCGTCGCTGTGGTAAAGCATAATGACACCACGCTGCGACAGCATCACATTATAGTTCAGCTCCCGCTCCAGCCCTTCCCAAAGCTTCATCGAGAATTCGTAGAACGGCTCGTTGCCCGGCAGCATGTAGTTGGAACGCACGATCGTTGTATTTCGCCCGACATTGCCGGAGCCAAGATATCCTTTCTCCAGCACGGCAACGTTTTTGACGCCGAATTCCTTCGCGAGATAGTAGGCTGTCGCGAGCCCATGCCCACCGCCGCCGACGATGAGCACATCATAATGCGATTTGGGCTCAGCCTGTCGCCACTGCGGCTTCCATTTCAGATTTCCGGAGAGAGCGTTCTTGACGATCGAGAATGCGGAATAGCGCATGAAGGCATCCAGTTTATTGCGCGGCCACCTTTGCACAGGGAAAGCGCAACGCAAAGATGCAAGACGCCCTGCACTGCAAAATGCCGCCGTGACGCGCGCTTTTCCGGCAGCACGCGGGAGCTTCCGCGATTGCGGCAAAGAGGCAGATTTGATTATGAAGGGACGAAGGCTGTCGGTATTCCGCCCGTCTCATGCGAATCGGGGCGATGGCGCGGAAAAGAAGAATTGCGATGCTGGAAACATTGGAAAGATCGGCGCTCGCTGCCGGAAGGGCGATCCTGGACATTTACAACGCCGGGCCGGCCGTCAGCTATAAGGCCGATACCTCACCCGTTACCGATGCCGACCACAGCGCCGAACGCATAATCCTCGCCGATCTCGCGGCGAGCTTTCCCGACATTCCCGTCATCGCCGAAGAAGCCGCTACCGCCGGGCACGTCCCAGATATTTCAGGAAAGTCCTTCTTCCTCGTTGACCCCTTGGACGGCACCAAGGAGTTCGTCGGCCGCAGCAGTGATTTCACCGTCAATATCGCATTGATCGAGAAGGGAGTGCCAATTGCCGGAGTGGTCTATGCGCCCGCACTTGGAATCCTCTATTCGGCAGCTGCCGGGAAGGCGAAGAAGGCTTTGATCGAGGGTGATCGCATTGTCGGTCCTCAAGCGGTTATCGGCTGCCGCATCTGCGGCGACCGGCCGGTGGCGCTAACCAGTCGCTGGCACAACAGCGCAGAGACGATCGCTTACCTCGCCGATCACGGCATTACCGATTATGAGGCTGTGGGTTCATCGCTGAAATTTTGCTTGCTGGCCGGAGGGCTTGCCGACATCTACCCGCGCTTCAGCCGCACCATGGAATGGGACACGGCAGCCGGCGACGCCGTCCTGCGCGCGGCTGGCGGCGAGACGCTTACCATGGAAGGAACGCCGCTCACCTACGGCAAGCTCAATCAACGCCATGACAGCGATTTTGCCAATCCCTGGTTCGTCGCCCGCGGCAAACGCTGACGTCGGTGTCAATGGTCGCGCTGACCGTGTGCAGCGGCGATAAGGCTGCCGATCGTCATCTCGTTGAAAGGTTTGTCGACCCTCGGAACATCGCGCAGATGCTCCGGCGAAGGAAAAGATTCGCCGTATCCGCTGGTAAACCCAACCATGATGCCCCGGGCGATCATGGCGTCAGCGATGAGGAAGCTTGTATCGCTATTGAGATTGACGTCGATGAGGGCAAAGTCGATGGAGTGAACCGTCGCCAGCTCCATCGCCTGCTCGGCATTGGTGGCGACATGAACCTCTGTCACTCCCAGGGATGACAGGATTTCTTCGGCGTCCATTGCAATGATGAAATTGTCTTCCAAAACGAGAACCGTCTTTATTGCCGGCGGAATTTCGTTGCTTTGCACTCCCGACGCCCTTTCAGAAACCTGTTGGACCGAGGCTCCATCTCGAACAACCAACCTAGGTGTTAAGGAGCGGTTCGACATTAAAAAATGACACACGGTCGGCACATCAGATAAATGGCCGCTTGTGCTCGCTGATTCCCTCCCACTCGGCGATCGCGAGCAGCCCATCGACATCGCGCACGTTACAGCCCCCGTCCACCCACCGAATGAGCCTGCGGTCGGCAAGCTTTTTCAAGGTCTTATTGGTGTGCACGACCGAAAGACCAAGCGTGTCGGCGACATGTTGTTGGCGGATCGGGATCGCGACTCGAGTGCCGCGAAAGAGGTCCAATGCTTTTGCTCGTTGGTAAAGGAAGGAGAGGAGATAGGCGGCCCTCTCGAGCGCGGAACGCCGACCAATGCTCAGGAGATGTTCGTCAAGAATGCGTTCCTCCCGAGCCGCGATCCAGGTCAGATCAAAAGCAAGGTCGGGATGTCCAGTAAAAAGCTGATTGAGCCTGTCGCGCTCGAACACGCATAGCGTAACCGGTGAAAGCGCCTCGATCGAATGCTGCATTTCTCCCATCAGGCTACCTTGCAGCCCAACAATATCTCCGGGCATGACATAGTTCAGGATCTGGCGCCGACCGTCGTCGAGCATCTTGTATCGAAAACCCCAGCCGGAAAGGACGGTGAAGAGGTGAGCGCTATGCATACCTTCAAGGAGTATTGTCGCGCCGCCGTCTACTGCCAACTCTCCCGTCTTGAAGTCGGAAACGAAGGCGAGTTCCTCGGCTGTGAAATCACGAAAGACTGCGAGCCGGCGAAGGGGACAATTCTCACAGGGCGTGCGCTTGCTGTTCTTCCTCGTTGGGCTTGCTATGAACATCTCGTGGCCGCCGGGCGTGCGAAGGGACTTATCCATAAGTCCCTAGTAGTGAAGTAGCGCTGATGCGCTTCCGGACAAGCACGCTTGGTGAAAGCGATGCCATTTCAGATGCTTCACAAGCCGGTTGGCCGGTGATTGCAATGGACTTGGTGGCGCGTCCGCTCTATCTCTTTCTTTCCGCCCTCAACGGGATTTACGCCATGTCCTACGCCGCCATTGCAAAAAACCATGTCGCCGTCATCACCGGAGCTGCCTCAGGCATCGGGCTCGCCGCGGCCAAATGTTTCGCCGGCCTCGGGCTGAGGGTTGTCCTTGCCGACCTGCCGGGTGAGCGTTTGCAGGCGGCTGCGGCCGAGGTGGCAAGGGTTGCCACGGGTGGCGCGAGCGATATCGCTGCAATCGCCACGGACGTCTCCCGGCCTGGCGATCTTGTGGCACTGGCGCGCTCGGCAAGCGAGCGCTTTGGCCATGTGCATGTGCTTATGAACAATGCCGGCATACAGCCGGGCAGTTCGATGTTCGGGCCGCTGGAGAACTGGGAAGCCGTGATCGCCGTCAATCTCTGGGGCGTCATCAACGGCTCGCGAATTTTCGCGCCCGCCATGATCGCCCATGGCGAACCGGCGCTGATCATCAATACCGGCTCGAAACAGGGCATCACCACCCCGCCCGGCGATCCAGCCTACAATGTCTCGAAGGCCGGGGTGAAGGTCTTCACCGAGGCGCTGCAGCATGAATTACGCAACACCGAGGGCTGCAAGGTCGCTGCGCACCTCTTGATCCCCGGCTTCGTTTACACGTCGCTAACCGCTCACGGACGTACCGAGAAGCCAGCGGGTGCATGGACTCCGGAGCAGACCGTAGACTTCATGATGGAAAGCCTCGAACGCGGCGACTTCTATATTCTCTGCCCGGACAACGAGGTCGTCCGCTCGACGGACGAGAAACGCATCCTGTGGGCGGCGGGCGATATTGTCGAGAACCGGCCACCGCTTTCGCGCTGGCATCCGGACCATGGCGAAGCCTTCAAGGCCTTTCTCGCTGGCAAAAACGACTGAGCGCCCCCTGACGGGGCCAGTAGGCAGGCCCCAGTACCCAAGTTTAAGCGCGGTGCGTAGTTGAAGTGCGGAAGGACAAGAAGGTGACCAGCGGCATCCATCACATCACCCTGATCGCCCGCAAAGTGCAGGCAAACGTCGATTTCTACGTCGGCTTCCTTGGCTTGCGCCTCGTCAAGCGAACCGGCGGCTACGAGGATCCAAACCAGCTGCACCTTTTCTACGGCGATGCGGCGGGGTCGCCGGGCTCGCTCGTCACATTCCTGATGTGGGAAGACGGCTCGCCGGGACGCGTCGGCCACGGCCAGCCAAGCGAAATCGCCTTTGCCATCCCGCCGGAGAGCATCGGTTTCTGGCTGACACGCGCATTGCAGTTCAACATTCAGGCGACCGGCCCGGCACAGGAGTTCGGCGAGCCGGTGCTGCGTCTCAAGGATCCGGACGGCGTGATCGTCAAACTGGTCGGAACCAACGCGCTTGCCGAGCCTGCCCCATGGGCGAGTCGCGATATTCCGGAGACGGATGCGATCCGGCGGCTGCGCGGCGCGACGATCCTCACCGAGAAGCCAAAGGAAACCGCCCACTTCCTTCAAAATCATTTCGGCTATTCGGAGACCGGAGCAACAGCCACGATTCGGCGCTTCACTTCGAAATCCGGAGACGTCATCGACGTGCGCGACGCCACCGGCTTCTGGACGTCGGCGCCCGGCACGGGCACCATCGACCACATCGCCTTTCGCGCGTCGGATGAGGCGACAGTGCTTGCCGTGCGCGCCGATCTCGAGCAGGAGCACGCCGGAGCGACCAACGCGCACGACCGGAAATATTTCTTCTCGCTCTACGTGCGTGAACCGGGCGGCTCGCTCTACGAGCTGGCGACCGACGGCCCAGGGTTTGCGGTCGATGAGCCGGCGGACACGCTCGGATCCAGGTTGTTCCTGCCACCACACCTGGAAGCTGATGCGGCTGCAACCTTGGTGAAGCTGCCGCAGTTCGCCCTGCCCGGTGAGCCGCGGCTGACCCCGCGTGACCTGCCCTTCGTCCACCGCTTCTATCACCCGGATGAACCGAACGATCGCACGTTCGTGCTCTTGCACGGCAGCGGCGGCAACGAAACGGACATGCTTCCCTTCGGCCATCAAGTCGATCCGCATGCCACCTTGCTAGGAGTGCGTGGCCGAAGCACCGAGGAGGGTTTTCCTCGCTGGTTCCGCCGCCTGTCGATGACGACCTTCGACCAGCGGGACATCCACTCGGAGGCCGAGGCCTTCGTGGCCCTCCTCGAGGGTGCGCGAGACGGCTACGGGCTTACGCCGGACAATACGATCTTCATCGGCTATTCGAACGGCGCCAACATGCTGGCCGCCGTAATGCTGCTTTACCCCGGCGCCATCAGAAACGCAGTAATGATGCGGGCAATGGCTGCGCTCGAAGATGCGCCGACACCCGACCTTGCCGGAGCAAACGTCCTGGTGCTGACAGGCAAGGAAGATCCCTACGGAAAATATGCGCCGGCCCTGATAAAGGTCCTCGCCGATACGGGCGCAAATCTCAGGGCACTGGACATCGACACTCATCACGGTATCGGTGACGGTGATGGCGAAGCCATTCGCCGCTGGATGACGGACAATGGTCTCTAATTCCGCGGCCCGAATACGTTAAGGTGCTTTCGTCGAGGCGACATACTCGGCGAAGGCGGTGATAAAGTCGCGTAAGCGCTCCCTGGTCTGCTCGTCGGTCAATTGCCCCTCGCTGTCGAACAAGGTGGCGGCCTTCGGCAACATCAACCGCTTGCCCGACCAAAGATCAGCGCCGAGCGTCCGCATCACGGCAAGCCAGGCATTTTGGCTGAGGATGGTGCCGAAATTTCCAGGAGTCGCACCGGCCAACGCAAAAGCCCGACAACCGAACACTTTTTTGATATCGGCCGGCGGACGACTGAGCCAGTCGATGGCGTTCTTGAACACGCCGGGCATCGAGTTGTTGTATTCCGGCGTGAAGAGGATCACGCCGTCTGCGGCCATGATCTTCTGTTTGAGATCGCTCACCGGCGCGGGGATGCCGCTTTGCACCTCCACATCGCCATCGTAAAGCGGAATGCCATGCAGCGTCGCGGTCTCGAACTCGATATCGTCGGGCGTCACGGATTTTGCTGCCTTCAGCAGCGCTGTATTGAATGAAGCCTTCCGCAGACTGCCCGATATGCCGAGTATCTTCGTCATGAATGCTCTTTTCCTCTTGTTGGTGCATGAGCGGTCGCCCCTCCTCACTAGAACTAGCGGTCAAAGGACAAAAAGAAAGCCGGGACAACGTCCCGGCTTTCTTTGCAATTACTCCAACGGCTTCAACCCTGCTTCGATCTGGGCCCGCTTAGGCTCCAGGAACGGCGGCAGAGAAAGGCTTTCGCCGAGCGTTTCCATCGGTTCGTCGACCGCAAAGCCGGGGCCGTCGGTCGCAATCTCGAACAGGATGCCGTTCGGCTCGCGGAAATAGAGCGAGCGAAAATAGAAGCGCTCTACCTCGCCGCTCGACGGCAAGCGGAAGTCGTTCAGCCGTTCGGTCCACTGATGCAGCTGATCCAGGTCTGGCGTGCGGAAGGCGACGTGGTGCACGCCGCCCGCTCCTTGGCGCGCCGGTGGCAGCCCCGGTTGGACAGCTACATGCAATTCGGCCGCGGGACCGCCCTCGCCCATCGAGAAGACATGCACTTCGCCGACACCGTCGGGCGCGGCGTAGGTGCGCACGTCGGTCATGTTCATGACATGCGTAAGCACGAGCGCCGTGTTGGTGATATCCGGCACGCTGATCGTGATCGGGCCTAAGCCCTTGATCTGATGTTCGGCGGGAACCGGGCTCCTTTCCCACGGGCGCGACGGCGCAAGCCCGCCATCGTCCAGAAGCCGGAAGCGCTGGCCTTCGCCGTCCTCGAAGTCGACCGACGTCCGGCCGTCGATTTCCGTGATTTCACCGGCGGAAACGTTCAGTTCGGTAAACCGGCGCTTCCACCATCTCACACTTTCGGCACTACCGACCCGGAGGCCGGTGCGCGAAATGCTGTGCGTCCCGCGTCCCTCGGAGCCAACCGGCCAGTCGAAGAACGTTAGGTCGCTGCCGGGCGTTGCCTGCCCGTCGGCATAGAAGAGATGATAGGCGGTCGTGTCGTCCTGATTGACGGTTTTTTTGACCAGCCTCAGCCCAAGCGTCTTTGTGTAGAAGCGCAGGTTTTCTGGCGCCTTGGCCGTGATTGCAGTGAGATGGTGGATACCGGTCAGTTGCAAGCTCATGATTGCCTCCAGTTCGATGCGTTACGGTGGCCTTTGCGCCTGATGAGACGCGTGGCGCCGTAAGGCGGGCGTTTCGTTGAGCACAATATCGGCCGGCCTAGTCATTCCAGAAAGAGGAAACGACGCGAACAGATTGTTCTCTAAAGGAGAACGATCTAGCGGCGCGGACGCTGCAGGTCCCTGAGGTAGGTATTCTCCGCGCGCGAAATGGCAAATACCTCCGGATCGATCTCGGCGAAGATCAGGGTCTCGTCTGCGGAATTGGCTTTCGCCAGGAGCTGCCCGTCCGGCGAGGCGATGCGCGACGAACCGGCGAAGGAAAACATTGCGTCGGAACCGCAATGGTTGATGTAGGCGACGAAAAGCTGGTTCTCAAACGCTCTTGTCTGAATCATGTGATCGGCGATGAAGGTTCCAGACCAGCCGGCCGGGAGCGCCGTCGGCACCAGCACTGCATCGGCACCGGCAAGCGCGAGCCGGCGGACATTTTCCGGAAACTCGACGTCGTAGCAGATCAGCATGCCGCACCGGACGCCCTGGTGTTCGAAGAGGCACGTCGACGGTTCCGCTGGCGTGAACAGCGAGCGCTCGTAATCGCCATAGAGATGCGACTTGCGATAGACCGTCGGGGCAGCGGCGCCGTTGACATGAACGGCGCTGTTGTAGACGACGTCGCCCTCCCGCTCGGCGAAGCCAGCGATGATCGCGATCCCCGCTTCGGCCGAAATCTGCTGCAATCGCCGCACGATCGGGCCGTCGGCGGCCTCGGCGATGTCACGGATCACGTCACCGGCACCATAGCCGGTAATGCCAAGCTCGGGCGTGACCAGCAGCGTCGCGTCGTGGCGAGAGGCCTCCGCCGCCGCTGCGCCGATCCGGCCGAGATTCGCGGCGGTGTCCCCGCCAACGGATTTCATCTGCAAGGCGGCGAGCTTCATCATTTACCATCCGATGACATGGCGCCGAGCAGCTTCGGCAGGTCTCCGAAGCGGGCGACGAGGCCGAAGATGACCGCGGCCGTGCTGACGAAGAGAACCGTCACGGAGGCCATGGTCGGCGTGTAGCCGTAGCGCAGCGCGTTGAAGATCTTGATCGGCAGCGTCTCCATGGTGAAGCCGACGGTCATGTAGGCGACGATGTATTCATTGAGCGAGAGCACGAAGGCAAAGGCATAGCCCGAAACGATATAGGGCAGGATCAGCGGCAGCACCACGGTGCGGAAGACCGTGCGCTCGTCCGCACCCATGGTCGAGGCTGCCTCGACCAGCGAACGATCGATCGACGTGAAACCGAGGGAAAGGGTGACAAGCGGCAGCGTCACGAAGAAGATCGCGTGGCTGACGACCGCAGTCCAGGGCTGCCCGTAGAAACCGGCGGTTGCCCAGAAGGTGAGAAGCCCCAGCGCCGTGATGACCGGCGGCAGCGTGAAGGGTGCAACGCCCAAGAGCTGGAAGATGTTTGCCCAGGGCGCTATCCGCCGCCATAGGAACCAGGCAAGCGGCAAGGCGATGGCGACGGCAAGCGCTGCCGAAAGCACCGCAAGCGTAACCGAGGCCATCAGCGCGTTTCGCCATTCGGGATTCAGGAAGATCTCGCCATACCAGGATGTCGAAAAGCCCTGCGGCGGAAAAGCGAGCGTCTGCTTTTGGTTGATCGACACGCCCGCAACCACGATCAGCGGCAGCGCTAGGAAGAGCGCGATCAGGAAGAAATAGAACTTGCGGAAAATGGACGTCATGCCGCCTCTCCCTTTCGTCCCGCAATCACCGTCAAGGCGACCAGCCCGAGCGTCACCAGTACGAGAAACACCGCCATCGCCGCGGCGAAGGGCATGTTCGACTGGTAGATCGCCTGATCGGTGATCAGCACCGACAGCGTCCAGTGCTGCGGCCGGCCGAGAAGCTGCGGCAGCAGATAGGAACCGAGGGCGAAGATGAAGACCATGATCAGCGTCGCAACGATCGTGTTCCTGAGCGCCGGAACGACGACGGTGAAGAAGGCCTTGAGCGGCGAGGCTCCAAGCGTGCGAGCGGCCTCGGTCAAGGTGGGATCGAGGCGCACAAGCGCCGGGAACAACACGAGCACCGTATAGGGGAAGGCCTGATAGACCATGCCGGTCAGCACTGCGGCAAAACTCGGGGTCAGCGCCTTGGCCTCGCCCATTAGGCCGAGCGCGACAAGGATGTTGGTGATACCGGCCGTGCGCGAGAAGAGCGTCGACCAGGCGAAACCGATAATGACCTCGGAGAGCGAGAGCACCGAGAGCAGCGCGACGAGCCAGACGACCTGCACGCTGCGCGCCATCCGCGTCAGCATGTAGGTGAAGGGCAGTGCCAACACGACGCAGCAGATGGCGACAGCAACCGCCATCATGAGCGAAAAGCCGAGCACGCTGCCGAAGAAGGCCGAAAGGAAACGGCCGTAGTTGTCGAACACGAAGGCCGGAGTATAGAAGCCGCCCTGCTGGCGCTGGAAGAAGCTTACGGCGATCATCGTACCAAAGGGCACGACGAAGAAGATGGTGAGCATCGCCGCGGGGAAAAGGAGCGGCGCATAGTCGCCGACGGTCTGGGGCGGTTCGCGTCTCATTTCCTGAGCACCACGCAAACGTCCGGAGTGAGCGCGACGCCGACCTGCTGGCCGACGGTGACGTCCGGCCGCTGGCGCGGCGTGGAAACGGCGACGATCTGGCGGCCGGCGACGTCGACAAACGTTTCGATCGTTCCGCCGAGATCACGCACGAAGGTGACTGTGCCGGAAATCGCACCGGCCACGGGTGCCGTCAGGTGCACGTCCTCGGGACGAATTGAAAGTGTCGCCTTTGCCGCGCCGGCGGGCAAAGCGAGACCCGGAACGGGCTGGCCGAGCACGGAAACCTGGCCCTGGGTGTCTGCTTCGGCCTCGATCAGGTTGGTCTGTCCGATGAAGTCCGCGACGAAACTGTCCGCCGGCCGACGGTAGATTTCAATCGGCGATGCCGCCTGGCGGATTTCTCCGCCATTCATGACAACGACCGTATCGGCCATCGTCATCGCTTCGCGCTGGTCGTGCGTAACGACGATTGTCGTAATCCCGAGTTGCTGCTGCAACTGACGCAGTTCTACCTGCATCGCCTCCCGCAGCTTCGCGTCGAGCGCCGAAAGCGGCTCGTCGAGCAGGAAAAGTTTCGGCGAGATTGCCAGGGCACGGGCGATTGCAACACGCTGGCGCTGACCGCCGGAAAGTTTGGAGACTGGCCGGTCCGCATAGCCGGCAAGATGGATCATCGACAACAGTTCCTCGACCCGCCGTTTCTGGTCCTCCTTCGGTGCCTTGCGGATGCGCAAGGGATAGGCGATGTTTTCGCCGACGGTCAGGTGCGGGAAAAGCGCCAGCGACTGGAACACCATGCCGAGATTGCGCTTATGCGTCGGCACGCGGGTGATGTCTTCGCCGTCGAGACGGATCGCACCTCCCGTCGGCAGATCAAGCCCGGCGATCATGCGCAGCAACGTCGTCTTGCCGCAGCCCGAGGGGCCGAGCATGCAAACGAACGTACCGTGCGGCACCGTGAGCTCGACATTGTTTACGGCCCTGAAGGAGCCGAATTCTTTGACGACGTTCTGAAGGGCAAGTCCCGACATATATTTCCCGTCCTGCGGCGCCGTGCGTCTTTCAGGCGCACAAAGGTCGCTGCATCGCTTTGAATTGCTGTATGGTTTTATCCCCAAATCGATTCCCGAGGAACCATGCAGTAGCGCCTCATGCGCAGATGATTCATGGAGCGCGAATAGAGGAACGGTTTTCCGCCCGCATTCCGCTCAGTGTTTCAACATCGACCTCCCGCTCGCTGACGGGAGGTCGATGCTCATTGGCGATCAGCCGACGATCAGCTCCGTCCACTTCTGGTTCAGCCAATCCGACTTGGTCTGATAGAGATCGTAGCGCGGGATGATCGGCTCGATGTCCGACGAAACGGCTGCAAACTCCTTGTCCGTCAGGTCAGTCGACTCGCGCTTGACCGTCGGAGAGGTGCCAACCTTGCGCGACAGTGTCGCCTGAATCGACGGCTGGCACATATAGTCGATGAAAATATGCGCCTCCTCCGATTTCTGCGAAGCGCGCGACAGCGCCCAGCAGCCGGAATCCTGGATTCCGCCTTCCTTCGGGAAGGTGGAGCGTACCGGATGGCCATCGGCGGCCGCGAGACCGGTCACGTCGTGATAATACTGGCCCATCGGAATTTCACCCGACTTCAGCGCCTGTTCGAACTGCGCCTCGTCGCGATACCAGAGCCGAACATTCGGCTTCACTTCCGCGAGCTTCTCGAATGCCTTGAGGATGCCCTCCTCCGTGTCAAGCGCATTGGTGCCACCCATGAAGGTCTTGGCGGTCACCTCGAGGAGGAAGGAGTTGGAGACGAGCGCGAGCAGCCCGAGCTTGTCGGCATTTGCCGGATCCCAGAAGGCGGTCCACGAGGTCGGCGCTTCCTTGTAGACATCCGTGTTGGTGACGAGTGTGATGTACCAGGAAACGGCTCCGATGCCCGCGACGCGGCCGTCCGGATACTTGTTGACGAAGCGGTCGAGCAGGTGCGAGCCATTCTTGATCTTCGACATGTCGAGCGGCGTCCAGAGTTCGGTCGCCTGACCCTTGAGCATCGCCACCTGCGACATCATTGAGACATCCGCCGGAGCCTGGCCGGCACGAGCGGCCTGTTCCAACTGCACCAGCCAGGCCTCACCGGTCGGCTCGGCGACCGACTCGATCGCGATACCCGTCGCCTTGGTGAAGTCCGGGAAAATGTTCTTGTCGAACGAATCTTTGAAGTAGCCGCCGTAGACGCCGACTTTCAACGACTTGTCCTGCGCTCTCAGCACCGCCGGCATCGCCAGCATCGATGCACCGGCAAGCCCCGCCCCCAGCAGCGTGCGGCGCTTGATGGAAGTGATGTTCATTGCATGTCTCCTTTGTTTTGGCGGCAGCCGCCGCGTTCCCTGTTGTAGTTGATTCCCTGCATCTTTTCGGCTCGCTCCGCCATCATTTCTTGCCGGCGCGATAGCCTCTATTGGAGCAGCGCATGGCGAGGCGCGAGCAGCTAGCAATCAGCCGATCCGCGGCGGAAAAAATTGTAATTCCGGCATTATCGACTGCATTGGCCATTCTGAGAAGCGCCTCGCACACGACCGCTGCTCATGAGCCCGTAAGAGCGGTCTGCTTCGATTTCAGAAAAGGCTTCATCGTGTTCCCCAGCCTGGAAGTTTGCTTCTTCGGCTCTCGCCCGGCCGCCGCTTCCAGTTCGGCGGCCGGGCGATCTCGAACGTGTCAGCCGGCCTTGCCGGTGATCGCTGGGCTGAAAACCATCAGGCTCAGGATCTCGAAAAGCACCTGCGCGCCGGCATGCGCGGTATTGGTCGTCGCGTCATACTGAGGGGCGACCTCGACGACGTCGCCGCCGACGAGATTGATGCCCTTGAGCCCGCGAATGAGTTCAAGGACCTCACGGGTCGTAAGCCCACCGACTTCCGGCGTGCCGGTGCCCGGCGCGAAACTCGGGTCAAGGCTGTCGATGTCGAAGGAGAGGTAAGTCGGACCATCGCCAACGATCTTCTTCGCCTTTTCGATGATAGCCGGGATGCCGAGGCCTGTAACTTCCTCGGCGTGGATGACCGTCATGCCGGACTCGTAAGAGAACTCCCAGAGATATTCGGCCGAGCCGCGGATGCCGATCTGCACGACGCGGGTCGGGTCGAGCACGCCGTCGAGAACCGCGTTACGGAAGGGCCCGCCGTGATGGAACTTGGTGAGATCGTAGGCGCCGCCGGTGTCGCAATGGGCATCGATATGAATCATGCCGACCGGACGCTTCTTGCCGACTGCCTTCAGGATCGGATGGGTGATCGAATGATCACCGCCAACCGACAACGGCAGGACGCCGGCATCGACGATCTGGTTAATGCGCTTTTCGATATCTTCATGACTGAGTTCCAGCCGATAGCGGCTTTGGAAGGCAACGTCGCCGATATCGGCCACCCGGAGATCGTGGACAGGTGCGCAGCCGAGCACATGGTTATAAGGACCAATGCGCTCGATTGCACGAAGCGCCCGCGGTCCGAAACGGGAGCCCGGGCGGTTGGTGACACCGAGATCCATCGGTATGCCGACGATCGCCACCTGGAGATTGCCGAGATCCGGGTTTTCGGCGTCGATGGGCATGTAGGGCGCGGCCAGGAACGTCGGGATGCCGGAATAGGGCGCCAGCCGCGTGCCGCTCTTGGTGAAGATCTTATCGGCGACCTTGCGAAAGGTCGGATCGAAGAGCTCGCCGCCGTGGCTTTCGCCATACTTCGCCTTCAATTCGTTGAGCTTCTGTTCATCCCAGGCCATGCGCCGAACCTCCATCTTGTGCCCTGGGTGTGCGCGGACGCGCCGCAAATCTCGATCCGCGGTTTTCGCCGGTTGGACTGGCGCCGTCATGTTCCCCAGGCTTTGCCTTTGTTGGCGCATATTAGGAGACAATTCCGCTGGAAAATCAATTGACATTGTTATAGCGTTTCGTGTGAGAAAAATTCACATTCTTGCCTCGCCTTTCCGGAGCCCATTTGTCGAGCCGCCTGCCTCCCCTCAATCCGCTGCGTGCCTTCGAGGCAACCGCCCGGCGTGGCTCCGTTTCGGCTGCGGCGCGCGAGCTCAACGTCACCCACGGTGCGGTCAGCCATCAGATCCGGGCGCTCGAACTATCGTTCAACGCCACTTTATTTGAACGCGGCGGCAAACGGCTGAGGCTGACCCCGCAAGGGGCCTTGCTGCTGCCGGCAGTCACCCATGCCTTCGCCGAGATCGCGGCCGCCACCGCCGCCATGACCCGTCCAGCGACAAGCGGGGAGCTCAGGATCACCTGCGTCCCGGCGCTGCTCTCGTTCTGGATGATCCCACGCCTGCACCAGTTCACCGAACAGTTCCCGGACGTCAGGCTGACGCTGATCGCCTCCAATGATGCGGCACATCTCCATTCCCCGGATGTGGATATCTGCCTGCTCTACGGCGATGGCAATTGGAACGACTGTTGGGCGAAACTCTGGAGCCGCCTCGAGCTTTTCCCGGTCGTCAGCCCCACGCTCCTCAACATGCGGCCGCTGCGCTCCGTGCGCGATCTTCGCGACCACGTGATGCTTCACGGCGACGACGGCCGCGAGTGGAACACCTGGCTGGCCGCCGCCGACGCGATCGATCTGCAGCGCGGTCGCCAGCATTTCATGAGCGACGCACGGCTTTCGACCGAGGCGGCTTTGCACAACCAGGGCGTGGCGCTCGGCGACACGATCACGGCGGGAAGCCTGATCGCGCGCGGCGAGTTGATTGCTCCCTTCGATCTGACGGTGCCGGCCAACGACGCCTTCTTCGTCGCCTGCCGCAACGAAATCCGCGCCGCGCCGATCGTCCGCGTCTTCATCGACTGGTTGTTCGCCGCCCTTGAGAGCGACCCGATGCCGGAGTTGCAGATCTCCGCGCGCACGATCATTCGCAGCCGCATATCGAAGCCGGAAATTGCACAAAAGTCGACGGCGAACGGCTTTCAACCCGTCTCGTCTCCGACGCGCAACCGTCGCCCGGAACGTCCCCAGAAACGCAAGGCCAAATCATAGAACGGGATCCAGGGCCTGCCGCAATTCTCCGCCAGCCCTTCGTCCCCGCTTACCAGCAACAGGAAGGTTCAAATGCCGCATTTCAATCCCCTGGTCGAAAAGCTCTGGCCGCCGCCGGTTCCCTCCGTGCTCGCCTGGGCGAAGGCATATGACGGGGCAAGAGGCCCGCTGATCGATCTTTCGCAGGCGGTGCCGGGCTATCCCGCGCATCCGGACATGCTGAAATGGCTCGGCGAGGCATCCGCGTCGACCGCCTATACCGGTTACGGTGCGATCGAGGGCGAGGCGGAATTGCGCGCGGCCTATGCCGCCCATGTCGCCGATCTCTATGGTGCGGCGATCACCGCCGACAACATTCACATCACCTCAGGCTGCAACCAGGCATTCATGTGTGCCGTCATGGCAATTGCCGGCGCCGGCGACACGGTGTTGATGACCAACCCCTATTATTTCAATCAGGAGACGACGCTGGCGATGCTCGGCATCAATGTCGAGCTGGTGCCCTGCGACGCCGGCGCCGGCTTCCTGCCGGAAGTCGAAGAGATCGCCTCAGCGCTTCGGCCGGGCATTCGCGCGCTGGCCCTCGTCTCGCCGAACAATCCGACCGGTGCCGTCTATCCGTCGGATTTGCTCGAGCGCATCCATGAAGCTTGCCGCAAGAACAACACCTGGCTGATCCTCGACGAGACCTATCGCGACTTCCTGCCGTCGGCGGACGTCGCGCCGCACGGCCTGCTTCAGGCAAAGGGCTGGGATGACAGCTTCATCGGCCTCTACAGCTTTTCAAAATCCTTCTGCATTCCTGGCCACCGCCTCGGCGCGATCACCGCCGGTCCGGCGCTCGTCGAACAGATCACCAAGGTCATGGATAACCTGCAGATCTGTGCTCCGCGCGCTGCGCAGGCCGCAGTCGCGAAGGCCATTCCGGCCCTCGCAGACTGGCGGCTTGCAAACCGTGTTGAAATCGCCGCACGCGCCGACGCTCTCAAGGACGTCATGAGCCGGCTGCCGAAATGGAAGCTGCAGGCGGTCGGGGCTTATTTCGCCTATATCCGCCACCCCTTCCCCGATATCGATTCGCAGTTCGTTGCCGAGAAACTGGCGAAGCTTGCCGGTGTGGTCTGCCTGCCGGGCGACTATTTCGGCGAGGGCCAGGAAAACTACCTGCGCTTTGCCTTCGCTAATGCCGATGTCGCGACGATCCGCAGGCTCGAAGAACGCCTCGCGGGCTTCGAGCTGCCCGGCATCTGAGCAAGCAAGTCACCCGCGGCGGGCGATCAGGATGCCAACGAGCACGATCGCGCCGCCGATCGCCTGGGCGAGGCCCACCGGTTCGCTAAGCAGCACCCAGGCGAGGATTGCCGCCACAACCGGCTGCAGGAGCAGCGTCAATGAGGAAAAGGCGGCCGGCAAGTAGGCGAGCGCATAGGTGATCGCCACCTGCCCGCCCGCATGGCTGACGAAGGCGAGACCGAAGACCATCGCCCATCCGAAGGCACTTGCCGGGAAGAGCGAGGGTTCGGCGACAAGCGTCATCGGCAGCATGCAAATGGCGGCGGAGGCCGTACTCCAGATCATGATCCGGTTGGTATCGAAGCGGCTCCGCAATTTGCCGATCGCAAGAATATAGCCCGCGTAGAACATAGCGGCGACGACCGCGATGCCGTCGCCGAGGACGTCACCGCCGGCGAGCGCTGCCGGCCCGCCCTTCAGGATCACGACGCCGGCGATCGCTGTGGCGAGCCCGGCAACAAAGACGCCGCTGACCGGCACCCGAAACAGCGCCCAGCCCGCGAGCGTGACGAAGACCGGCGCAAGGTTTGCGAGCAGCGTCGCATTCGCAACCGACGTCATGGTCAGCGCGAGGTGCCAGGCGGCAAGGTCGATCGCGAGAAAAACGCCGGGCAGGATGAGCATTGCATAATCGGCAAATCGCTGCGGCCGCCTGTCGTCCGCCGGCCCGTTGCGCAACCACGACCAAGCGACAAGCGGGATCAGCGCCAGAGCGACGCGCCAGAACGCGGTCGCCATCGGGCCGACTTCCGAAAGCCGAACGAAGATCGGCGATCCGCCGATGGCGGCACCCCCGATCAGCAGCGCTGTCATTGCAATCGAGTTGCGGGAAGAAACGGAAGCGGCGGCTTGGGTCACGGCGAAGTCCAGAGGGGGGTCAACTGATGATGGGTGCCGCAGGATCAATGGCATCCCGCGATCTCGGCTATCAGAACCCACCGGCCGACAACAGCCGATAACCGCTAATTTAGCGACAAAAATTCAGCCGGCGGGACCGGCTGAATGTCATGGGAGGGGATCAGGCCGCGTCTGGAACGTGAACAGTCTTCACTTCGAGGAAATCCTCAAGACCGAACAGGCCGCCTTCACGGCCATTGCCGGACTGCTTGTAGCCGCCGAAGGGGCTGCCGTAGCGGTGCGGACCACCGTTGATGTGGACCATGCCGGCGCGCAGCCTTGCGGCGACACGTTCCGCCCGCTTCGGGTCCCCCGTCTGGACATAGGCTGCCAGCCCGTAATTGGTGTCGTTGGCGATCCGGATCGCTTCCTCTTCCGTATCGAAGGGCATGATCGCGAGCACCGGACCGAACACTTCTTCGCGCGCGATGCGCATGGTGTTGTCGACGTCGGCAAAGATCGTCGGTTTTACGAAATAGCCGGTCTCGAAGCCTTCCGGCTTGCCCACACCGCCGACGAGCAATTTGGCGCCTTCGGCGACACCCGCCTCAATGAGCGCCTGCACGCGGCCGTATTGGATGTGGCTGACGAGCGGACCGATGTGCGATCCCTCTTTTGTTGGATCGCCGACCCTGGCTTCGGCGCCGACGCGCCTCGCAATCTCCACCACCTTGTCGTAGACGCCGCGCTCCACCAGCATGCGCGTCGGCGCGTCGCAGGACTGCCCGGAATTGTTGAAGCATTCGAGAATGCTGCCAGTGACGCGTTCCTCGAGATCGGCGTCGGCAAAGACGATGTTCGGCGATTTGCCGCCAAGTTCCAGCGTGACGCGCTTGACCGTCTCGGCCGCATCCTTGCTGACGGCGATACCAGCCCGGGTCGAACCGGTGAACGACATCATGTCGACGTCACGGTGTTTCGAGAGCGCGGCACCGGCGTTGACACCGTCGCCGTTGACGAGATTGAAAACACCCGCCGGGAAGCCTGCCTCATGGATCATCTCCGCGTAGAGCATGGCGTTGAGCGGCGTGAATTCACTGGGCTTCAGCACGCAGGTGCAGCCCGTCGCAAGCGCCGGCACGACCTTCAGAGCGATCTGGTTGATCGGCCAGTTCCAGGGCGTGATCAGCCCGCAAACACCGATCGGCTCCCGCAGCATGACGTCACCGTTCGGAAGCCGGTCACGCGTCTTCAAGCGCTTCAGCGCGTCGATGAAACCCTGCAGGTGACCGACGCCGACATCGGCCTGTTGTTCCCGCGCCATCGTCGCCGGGGCGCCCAATTCCATCGTTATCGTCGCGGCCATCTCGTCATAGCGGCGCTTGTAGATCGAAAGCAGCTTTTCGAGCAGTACCAGACGCTCTTCCACGCTGGTCTGGCTGTATGTTGCGAAGGCCTCCTTCGCCGCGGCAACGGCGCAGTCGATATCGGCCGCGGTACCCATGGAAATCACGGCGATCGGTTGCTCGGTCGCCGGATTCAGGACCTCCAAATCCTTCGCCTCGATCGGATCGACCCACTCACCGTTGATGTAGAATTTTCTCCTGTCGAGCATTCGCTCCTCCTTCCCGTCAAATTCTCTTTTTCTTCGCGGCGAGCCAGTCCTTGATGAACTCCCGGTAGCGTTCGCCCGAAAAGCTCGGGAAATGTCCGCCGTGGACAATGCGCGCTGGTATTCTCAGTAGACGCTCCATAGAAGCTAGGTAGTCATCCGCATTGGAATGGTAGGTGTCCTCGACCAGCGGGCCGTTATAGACAATGTCACCGCTGAAGAGCACGCCCGTTCTCTCCTCCCAGAGCGCGATGCCGCCGGGGGAATGTCCCGGTGTGTGGATGACCTCGAAGATCCGGTCGCCAAGTTGGATGATGTCGCCACCTTCGAGGATGCCCGTCGCGGCCGCCGCTTTGATACCATAGCATTGCGAGCAATAGGGCTCCGGCGGCAGCGCATCGAAGATGTCGTCGGTCACGTAAGGATCGGCAAGCGTATTGGCGCGCGTCGGATGGGCAAGAAGATCGGCCTCGGCTGCGTGCACCGCCCTGCACTCGAATTCATGATGACAACCGATGTGATCGAAATGCGTATGGCTCGCCACCGCGATGAGCTCGCGTTCTGTAACAAGCGGCACCCACTGCCTGAGCGAGACGACACCCATGCCGCTGTCGACCAGCATGTCGCGGTCACGACCGCGCACGTGCCAGACGTTGCAGCGGTAGAACTCGTGGATAAACGGCTCCGAAATGGAGGTGACGTCATCCTCGAGACGCTTCACCGCGTACCAATTTTCCGGAGCAATCCGCCGCATATGCCACACATTCCCGCTTGCCGAGGGCAAGGCTACGACGTCGGCAGCCCGGACCGCAAGCAGAACGATCGCCATTGCCGCAAATGCGCGAAGAGTGCCCTGTCTGTCGCCGCACGCGGCGTCCCGACAATGGCAAAGGATGGAAACGAGCGAAACTTAGGCCGAGCGGACAGCGGCTCGCCGTGGACGAGCATTTGTCGCGATCAAGTTAGTCACCAGTGGGGGTCTAGATCGCACCGATGATGAGCGCCGCGACAAAACTGAATGCCGCCGCAATAGCAACAGTGTGAGGAAGGAGATTGCGCCGTGCGCGTCGCGCCGGCAGTGCTTCGTAGATCGGATAGCGGGATTGGGTTGTCGCCTGGATCGCGTGCATCTTGCCTCTCCGCTGTTTCGCAACTTCGCAAGTAGCTATGTTCTCCTATATTCTCGATTGAGTTTATAGATATTATTTTCTGCCGATTGCGCCAGAAATGAAAAATCCGTTTACGGAGCCTGGCGACGCTCAGGGCCGATTGCGGTCGCGCTCCTGGAGATGTCGCGACCAGGTTTGGCTGAACCAGAGTTCAGCAGCGAAACGTCGGCCGCGCGGTGCGACCGGGCGAGCGAAACATCGTTTTCTAGGGAGGTCCGCACGGCAAGACGGTAAGTTCGTGCTTCCGAAGGTCTGGATCAACGGCGCAGGCCCGCGGCCAGGGGCGTGAATGCCCGTGGCCGCTCCCTTGCGGCACGCCGGATATCGCGCCCCATCTGGACGCGCCGGTCAGGCGGTCCCGCCGAAAAATTCTATCGCATCGTCGGCCGGAGAGGAATCGATTTGAATCGGCCTCAGTCGCAAGCGCGGCCACTCACCAGCCGACGACATCCTTGAAGGAATACCACCAGGAGCCGATCGTCGAATATTGCGCGCGGAACATCCGCCCGCCCGGGAACGGATACCACGGCAGTTTCTCGAAGACGTCGAAGCGTGCGGTGTCGCCATCGATCGCCTCGGCGAGCGTGCGGCCGAAGAGGTGGGTACCGGTGACGCCATGGCCGCTATAGCCATGGGCGAAATAAGTATTGGCGCCGATACGCCCCATCTGCGGCACGCGCGTGAAGGAGAGCGCGAAATTTCCGCTCCAGGCGTAGTCGATCTTCACGCCCTTGAGCCGCGGAAAAACCTTCTCGAGATTCGGCCTGAGCTTGGCGACGACATCCGCTGGATCCGTGCCGCCATAGACGGTGCCGCCGCCGAAAATCATCCGCTTGTCGGCAGACAGCCTGAAATAGTCGAGGATATAGCGCACGTCCTCCACGCACATGTCGCTCGGGATCAGCGAATGGGCGAGTTCCTCGCCGAGCGGTGCGGTCGTGATCATCTGCGTCGAAACGGGCATGACGCGCGAGACGAGCTTCGGCACGGCATCGCCGAGATAGGCGTTGCCGCAAAGTACGACGATGCGGGCGCTGACTTCGCCTTCTTGGGTATAAACGATGGGCCGCGCAGCCTCGTGGTCAACGCGGGTCACTGGCGACATCTCGTAGATCGTGCCGCCCAGGCTCTCGAAGGCGCGGGCCTCGCCGAGCACGAGATTGAGCGGGTGCATGTGCCCCCCGGTCGTGTCGAGCATGCCGCCGCAATAGGCATCGGAATTAACGAGCTTCCTGAGCGCCTCGCGGTCGAGAAGCTGATGGTCGTCCATCCCGTATTTGCGCCAGAGCGCCTGCTTGGCCTCCAGTTCCTTCAGATGCGCGGCGGTATAGGCGGCATAGATATTGCCTGGCTTCAGGTCGCAGTCGATCTGGTATTGGCTCACGAGCCGGCGGATGATCCGCCCGCCTTCCTGCACCAGACCGCCGATGAAACGCGCCGCGTCCTCGCCGTAGCGGCTCTTGATCGTCGACAGGCTCGCGTTGAGGCCGTTGACCACCTGTCCGCCATTGCGACCCGAGGCGCCCCACCCTACCTGCGCGCCTTCGATCACCGTGACCTTGTAGCCCTTCTCGGCGAGATGGATTGCCGTCGACAGGCCGGTATAACCGGCGCCGACGACGCAGATGTCGGTTTCGACGCGGCCCTGAAGCTTGACCGGCGTGCGAATGATGTTGCGGGAGGCCGCGTAATAGCTTGTCGGGTAGCTGCCGTCACCGGCGTAGGATTTCTTTGCGCTTGCCATCATACGATTTCCAGATAGGCGCTGAACTCATAGTCCGTAACTTGTTCGGCAAAGCCGGCGATCTCCTGGCGCTTGCAGGCGATCAGCATGGAGCGAAGCACGGGATCGAAGATCTCGGCGGCAATCGGTCCGGCCTCGAAGGCATCGACCGCCTGCCCCCACTCGGCGGGAATTTTGGGTAGTTTCTCCGCGTCGTAGGCGCGCCCCTCAACAGCCGCCGCTGGCTTCCACTTGTTGCGGATACCGACGAGGGCGGCACCGAGGATCGCCGCGATGACGAGGTAGGGATTGGCATCGGCACCGGCGACCCGGTGTTCGATGCGTCGCGCCGCCGGATTGCCCCCAGGAATACGGATAGCCGAGGTGCGATTCTCGTAGCCCCAGGAGATCGAGGTCGGGGCATGCGTATCGGGCCTCAGCCGCCGATAGGAATTGAAATGGGGCGCGAAGAGCAGCGTCGTCTCCGCCATTCCCCGCAACAGGCCGGCGACGGCATGCTTCAACATAGACGACCCTTCATCGCTACCATCGTTGAAGACGTTGTTGCCCTCCTCGTCGAGCAAGCTGAAATGGACATGCATGCCATTGCCGGAGCGCGTGCCGTAGGGCTTCGCCATGAAGGTTGCCGCGAGGCCATGTTTGCGGGCGACGCCCTTGACGATACGCTTGAAGAAGATCGCGTCGTCCGCCGCCTTCAGCGGATCGTCGGTGTGGAGCAGGTTGATCTCGAACTGGCCGATGCCGTTCTCGGCGATCGCCGCGTCGGCCGGCACGTTCTGCCGTGCGCATTCCTTATAGACATCGGAGAAGAACTCGCCGAAATCATCAAGCTCGTCGATCGAGAGGATCGCGTCGGAATCGAGCCGCTTGCCGGTGTAGGGTGAAATCGGCGGCACGGCGCTGTCGGGCTCCGGGTCGATCAGGTAGAATTCCATCTCGGTGGCAACGACAGGACGCAAGCCGAGTTCGCGGTACTCCCTGACGATTGCCGCAAGCGCCTGACGAGGATCGGCAAGAAAAGGCTTGCCGTCCTCGACGAAGAGCCAGAGCGGCACCAGCGCGCTCGGCCGGGACGTCCAGTTGACCGGCAGCGCCCCGCGCCCCGTCACCCCGCAGATGCCGTCGCGGTCGCCGGTCGCGAAAACCTGTTCGCTGCCGATGATGTCCTCTCCCCAGACATCGACACCGACAATCGACAGCGGCATGCGGATGCCGCCGCCAAGCACCTTGGCGGCCTGTTCGACCGGCACGCGCTTGCCGCGCATGATGCCGTTCAGGTCACAGATGACCGCCTGGATGCTTTCGATCGGGCCGTTCTGCTCCAGCCAGAGCTTGAATGCGCTTGGATCTTCCGCCTCTAGAGACATATCGCAATACTTGTTTTGTGATCACATTTTCAGAAAGTTGACATAATTCGCGATTTGAAGTCAAGCTTGGCCGGTGCTATCAGCCGCGCGAACCGACGCGGCAGGAGGAAATCACAATCTTGAAAGCCCTTGTTTTGCCGCCATTTCCTCGGCCGGAAGGCATCACCACGCACGACTACGCCTTTGCGCGGCTCCGCCAGGCGATCATGGTTGGCGCCTTTCGACCCGGAACCTCGGTGACGATCCGCGGCCTGGCCGAGGCGCTGGAAAGCAGCCCGACCCCGGTGCGCGAAGCGCTGCGCCAATTGACCTCGATCGGCGCCCTGCACTTCCTCGAAAACCGGCGCATCGTCGTGCCGCGCATCACGCCGGCGCGCTTCGAGGAACTGATCTCGCTACGGATCGTGCTCGAAAGCCATGCCGCGCGCAGGGCGGTCGCCCATCTTTCGGACCGGCAGATCGACCGCATCGTCGCAACCGACGAAGCCATCGAGGCCGCGATCCTCGCTGGCGAGAAAGCGGCGGCGCTGATCGCTAACCAGGAATTCCATCGGCAGATCTACACGGCCAATCCCGACCAGATCGCCATGCCGCTGATCGAAAGCGTCTGGCTGCAGCTCGGACCTATTCTCGGCATCGCCATGGAACATGTCGCCGAACTCTATGTCGTCGATCGCCATCGCGAGGCGATCGAGGCGCTGAGACGACGCGACAAGGACGCCGTTGCCGAAGCAATCGGAGCCGATATCCGAGAGGGCATCGGCGGCTTTGACCAGCAGGCGATCGCCAAGCTGCTCAGCCTCGCCGGCTGAAACAAGTCTCCGCTAACCGACAAAGGGGCAGTAAGCTCAAACTCACGCGGATCGATTTTAGTATGGCTAAAAAAAGTCGTTGACAGCCGTTCGCACCTGCTCCAGCTTTGAAGAAATACTAAAAAGCGGGAGGCGGTCTGTGAAGACGGAGGACGTTGCAGAAGCGCGCGTTGGCGTGGGCGATCCGCCGCTCGGCGAGCGGTTGCGCCGGCGTCGGAAGGAACTGAAGCTGACGCTCCAGAACGTCGCCGACCGCTCGGGCTTTTCCGTCGGTTTCATTTCCCAGATAGAGCGCGGAATTACTGTGCCTTCGCTAACATCGCTGATTGCCGTCTGCCGCACGTTGAAAGTCGAAGTCGGCACCGTCTTCACGCCGCCGAAGGTTGCCTCGCCGGTCACCCGCCACGCCCACCGCCCGATCTATGCACTCGGCGACGGCGACGGCAACGTCTCCTATGAACGCCTTTCCGCCGCCTTCCCCGGCAATGTCCTTCGAAGCACGATCATTCATGAGCCACCCGGGCGCCGAAGCGAAGCGATGTCGCACGAAGGTGAGGAGATTTACTTCATCCTCGAGGGCTCGCTGACGCTGGAGATCGACGGCGAGCCCATCGTCCTGGAGCCCGGCGACTCGGCCCATTTCCCCTCCACACGCATCCATGCCACTTGGAACCACACAAGCAAGCCGACAACCATCCTGCATACCTGCACAATGGACGTTTTCGGTGATGGCGAGCCTTCCGGCGACCCGGACAGCAGCCTGGCAGTGACGCGCGCCGCAAGCCGCCGTGTCGCAGCAAAAAAAGCAAGTCGCGCTGATGCGGGAACAGCACCTCTGACGTCCGCCTAAGCAGCATTTCACCCACCATCAACACAGGACGAAACCACATGAACGAACAGACAAAGATGCGGCTTGCCGCGCTGCGCGCACTAATGAAGGAAACCGGCACCGGTCTGATCGCTATCGGGCCGGGATCGCACATGGACTGGGTTCTGGGCTTCCATCCGCATCCGGACGAGCGCCCCTGTCTGCTTCTGATCGCGCCGGAACGGGAAGCCTTCCTGATGCCGGCGCTCAATGCTGAAGGCACGCGCGAGCATACCGACATCGACTTCTACAGTTGGTCGGATGCGGAAGGTCCCGTTCCGGCGCTCAAGGCTGCGCTTGCCGCGCTCGGAGCCGCAGAGCCCGGCCGGGTCGTTCTCGACGAGACGATGCGTGCGGATTTCGCGCTGCTGCTTCTCGACAATCTGCCGGACGACACCGCACGGGATTTTACTCCTGCCACGATAGGCGCACTGCGCATGCGTAAGGACCGCAGCGAATACGAACTCTTGAAGATGAACGCCGCGATCGCCGACCGGGCGATGCAGGCCGCCTTTTCGAAGATCCGTCCCGGCATGACCGAGAAGGAACTCGCGGCCGAGATCCGCGCGCACTTTTCCTCGGAAGGCGCAGCGCCGGCGTTCTGGATCGTCGGTTCCGGCGGCAACGGCGCCTTTCCACACCATTCCGCCAGCGACCGCGTCATCGAAGAAGGCGACGCCGTGGTGATCGACATTGGCGGACGCAAACAGGGCTTCCCGAGCGACATTACCCGGATGGCGGTCGTCGGCCGCGCGCCGGATGGCTATGGCCAGATCCACACCATCGTGGAAAAGGCGGTGCAAGCGGCGATGAAGGCCGCCCGCCCCGGCGTGCTGGCGAAGGAAGTCGACGCGGCCGCGCGCAAGGTGATCGCGGATGCCGGCTACGGCGAGTATTTCGTCCATCGCACCGGTCACGGCATGGGCATCGACGGTCACGAGCCGCCCTACATCACCGCGACCTCGGAAACGATTCTTGAGGAGGGAATGGTGTTTTCGATCGAGCCCGGCATTTACCTTCCTGGCCGTTTTGGCATCAGGCTCGAGGATATCGTGATCCTCCGCGCCGATGGGCCGGAAGTCCTCTCCTCGTTGCCGCGCGAGGTCCATGTCGCCAAGGGCTGACGGAGAGCGCCTTTTGCTGTCCTATGAAGAGGACGCCGGAACGTCGCGCCGGCGTGCTCCGCCTACAGCACTTTGAATGCTATTGGGCCGGATAGCTCCTGCCGCTCTTCGGCGGCTGCTTTCCGGCGCCGGCGTTCCTCCTTGCCGGTGCGCTATAAGTGGCCGGGTTATCCTGGCCGGTGATCCAGAAAAACAGATAGCTCGGCCAAGGCTTGCGTTGGATGCCGCTGTAATACTCGCCTTTCCCCGTTCGCATCTGGGCGTTCGCATCGCCCGCTGAGAGGCAGGATACGGTCACGGCCGCGGCAAGGACCAGGCCGGTATACACACGATATCTCATCTCAGAACTCCTCGCTCCGATATCGCGCCCAATCCTCGAACGGGTCAAGAGCGGCGTCCTACGCGGGATGACCAATCCTGTCGTGCTCGCTCACAAGCCGCCGCGCCGGCCGCCCCCGCATCACAAACCAAAGAGCCGAGTTGCCGCTTGACCGGCAACACCATCGCCGTCATATTGCTCAGATGTCAGACCAATTCGGCGTCGTGGGAGAACCGGATGCCTCAGCAAGACAAGGCGACGCTCGTGCCCCTGCCCCCGATCGACCGGGTGCAACAGGTCATTGCCGCTCTTGCCGACTACATCCAGCATTCAGGGCTGAAGCCGGGCGATCGGCTGCCGGCCGAGCGCGAATTAATGGCGGCGCTCGCCGTCGGGCGCTCCACGGTTCGCGAGGTCCTTAGCCATTTCCAGGCGCTCGGCGTCATGGAGGCGCGCAAAGGCAGCGGCACCTATCTGCTTCGTTCCATTTCCGGCGCGACGATCCACATGCCGCTGGCGCTCGACACAGAGCACCTGCGCGATGCACTTCTTCAGACGCTCGAAGTGCGGCGAGGCATCGAGGTCGAGGCGGGAATGGTGGCCGCGCGCCGCCGCACAGACGCGGATCTCATCAACATCGAGACAAAGCTTGACGAGATGGAACGCGTGCATCTCGCCAAAGGCACGTCCGGTCCGGAAGACCTGGCCTTTCATCTCGCGATCTACGACGCCACGCACAACCCGCTCTTTCGCCAGCTTCTCGAGCAGATGCGCGAGGCCTTCGAGCGTTTCTGGGAAAAGCCCTTCGACCGGCCCGATTTCGCGCGGCGCTCGTTTCCGTTCCATCGCACGCTTTTCAACGCCATCGCAGCGCAGGACACCAACGCCGCGCGCGAAGAGACACTGAAAATCCTCGCCATCGTCGAGGAAGACATCAAGGAAATGTCCAAATGAACAACGGCTTCGATCCGTTCGATGCAGCCTCCCTCATCGTCGCGCATGACGAAGGCAATGCCTTTGATGCGGTCGTGCCACCGATCGTCCAGACGTCGCTTTTCACCTTCAACGACTATGACGACATGGTCGCCTCTTACCGGGGCGAGCGCGTGCGGCCGATCTACACCCGCGGTCTCAACCCAACCGTCAGAATGTTCGAGGAGATGCTGGCGAAACTGGAAGGCGCCGACGATGCGCTCGGATTCGCGAGCGGCATGTCGGCGATCTCCTCGACCGTTCTTTCCTTCGTGGAACCGGGCGACCGCATCGTGGCGGTCAAGCATGTTTATCCCGACGCCTTCCGGCTGTTCGGCACGCATTTGAAGCGCATGCGCATCGACGTTACCTATGTCGACGGGCGCGACGAGGAAGCGGTGGCGAAGGCCCTGCCCGGCGCCAAGCTATTCTACATGGAAAGCCCAACGAGCTGGGTCATGGACACTCACGACGTTGCCGCCCTGGCCGCACTTGCCAAGGCCGAGGGTATCGTCACTGTGATCGACAACAGCTGGGCGAGTCCGGTGTTCCAGCAGCCGGTCGCGCTCGGCGTCGATCTCGTAATTCACTCGGCTTCAAAATATCTCGGCGGCCACAGCGATGTCGTCGCCGGCGTCGTCGCCGGATCGAAGGATCTGATCGGCCGCATCCGCTCCGAAGCCTATCCCTATCTTGGCGGCAAGCTTTCGCCATTCGACGCCTGGCTCCTGATTCGCGGGCTGCGCACGCTGCCGATCCGGATGAAAGCGCACGAACGCTCGGCACTCACGGTTGCACAGCGCCTGCAAAGCCATCCGCTGGTCGAAGCCGTTTGTCATCCCGGGCTCGCCAATCATTTGCCGCCGGGCCTTTCCGGCACGTCCGGCCTGTTCTCGTTCATCTTCCGCGAGGGCGTCGATGTGCGCCGCTTCGCCGATCACCTCGAATTGTTCAAGCTCGGTGTTTCCTGGGGCGGCCACGAAAGCCTCATCGTGCCGGGCGAAGTCGTTCTGGCGCAGAAAGCCCAGCCCAATTCCGCGGCCGCCTTCGGCATTTCTCCGCGGTCGGTACGGCTCCATGTCGGCCTGGAGGGAACGGAGGCCCTCTGGAGCGATCTCGAAGCGGCGATCGCCGTCGCTTCCTAAGGCTGACGACACAGCAGCACCCGAACACCTAAGAAAAGGGGAACTGAAAATGAAGAAGCTGATTACCGCCACGCTGCTTGCCACGCTGATGGCTGGCAGCGCGCTGGCCGACACCAAGCTGAAGCTCGTCGAGGTCATCACCAGCCCCGAGCGCACCGAGACACTGAAGTCGATCGTCGCCAAGTTCGAGGCCGCAAACCCCGGCACCACCGTCGAGATCATCTCGCTGCCCTGGGGCGAAGCCTTCCAGAAATTTGCAACCATGGTCTCGGCCGGCGAGGTGCCGGATGTCATGGAAATGCCGGACACCTGGCTCTCGCTCTATGCCAACAACGGCATGCTCGAAAGCCTCGAGCCCTATCTTGCAAAGTGGGAGCACACATCCGGCCTGACGGAACGCGCGCTCGAACTCGGCCGTGACGTCAACGATACCGCCTACATGCTGCCGTACGGCTTCTATCTCCGGGCGATGTTCTACAACAAGAAGCTGCTTTCCGAAGCGGGCGTGGCCGAGCCGCCGAAGACGATGGACGAGTTCGTCAAGGCGTCCGAGGCGGTCTCCAAGCTGCCGGGCAAGTCGGGCTACTGCCTGCGCGGGGGTCCAGGCGGCCTCAACGGCTGGGTGATGTTCGGCGCGACCATGGCCGGCGACAACAAGTTCTTTAATGAAGACGGCACGTCGACGATGAACAGCGAGGGTTGGGTGAAAGGCCTGACCTGGGTCATCGATCTCTACAAGAAGGGCCTTGCGCCGAAGGACAGCGTCAACTGGGGCTTCAACGAAATCGTCGCCGGCTTCTACAGCGGCACCTGCGCCTTCCTCGACCAGGATCCGGACGCGCTGATCGCGATCGCCCAGCGCATGAAGCCGGATGATTTCGGCGTCACCACCATGCCGAAGGGTCCGAGCGGCAAGGCCTTCACCACGATCGGCTTTGCCGGCTGGTCTATGCTTTCCGCAAGCCAGAACAAGGACCTGTCCTGGAAGCTCATCGAAACGCTCGAAGGTCCGGAAGGCAATATCGAGTGGAACAAGCGCACCGGCGCACTGCCGGTCCACAAGTCCGCCGAGAAGGACCCCTTCTACGCGAGCCCGCAATTCAAGGGCTGGTTCGATGAACTCGCCGACAAGGACGTCGTGCTGACTGTCATGCCGACCTACCTGGAAGAATTCGCCTTCTTCAAGGATTCGCTGGCGATCAAGACGACCCAGGAGGCCCTCCTCGGCGACATCACGCCGGAAGAGCTCGCCAATCAGTGGGCGGATTACCTGACAAAGGCGCAGCAGAAGTACCTGGCGAACAAGAAGTAACATGCAGTTGCGCGGCGGTGGGCTCGTCCGCCGCCGCGCAACAAAAAACGACAAGAAACAGGCGCGCCGGAATAGGCGGGCCATGAAGGGGAATATCTGACTGATGGCCTATGCCGCGCGCCATGACGGCCTGCACGCAATTCGTCCGCCGCTGATGAAGCGCATCGCCGACGCCTCCGCGCCCTATCTCTACAGCGCGCCGGCGCTGATCCTGATCGTCGCTGTCATGCTCGTGCCGTTGGTCCTCGGCGTCTCCTATGCCTTTCGGGACATCCAACTGCTCAACCCCTTCTCCGGTGCCTTTGTCGGTCTCGATCACTTCAGGGCACTGTCTGAGGATCAGGCGTTTTTCCGCGCTCTCAGGAACACACTCTGGTGGACCGGCGCTTCCGTGCTGCTGCAGTTCACCTTCGGTCTGATCCTCGCCCTTCTGCTCGACAAACCCTTTAGCGGCCGCGCGATCGCTCAGGCGCTCGTCTTCCTGCCCTGGGCGGTGCCGAGTTTCCTCGCTGGTCTCAACTGGGCCTGGCTCTTCAACCCTGTCGTTGGTCCGTTGCCGCATTGGCTCTACGGATTCGGGCTCATGAGCCAGCCGGCCAATATCCTGTCCGATCCGCAACTCGCCATGTGGGGACCGATCGTCGCCAATATCTGGTGGGGCATCCCCTTCTTCGCGATCACGCTGCTCGCCGCGCTGCAGGCGATCCCGCGCGACCTTTACGAGGCCGCCAGCATCGACGGCGCTGGGCCGGTCCAGCGCTTCCTCTCGATCACCCTTCCCTTCCTCGCCCCGACGATCGCGATCACCATTCTCCTGCGCACCGTCTGGATCTCGAACTTTGCCGACCTCATCATCGTCATGACCAATGGCGGCCCCGCCGACCGGACGCAGATCGTCGCCAGCTACATCTTCACCCAGGCGTTCAAGCGGCTCGATTTCGGCTATGCCTCGGCGATCGCGCTGGTGCTTCTGGCGCTGCTCCTCGCTTATTCGCTGCTGATCGTCATCCTGAGACAGTGGCTCCTGAGCAAGGATTGAGACCGATGCGCGCCAAATCAACCCTCCTCACCGTTGCGCACCGCCTGGCGATCCTTGCCTACATCGTCTTTGCGCTCTTCCCGCTGTTCTGGCTGCTCAAGGTTGCCGTCACGCCGAACGATCTGCTCTACACAGAGGGTGTGCGGCTCTGGCCGTCGCGGGCGAGTTTCGAGCATTTCGACTTCGTGCTTAGGCACAGCGCTTTTCCGGTCTTCTTCCGCAACAGCCTGATCGTTTCGGGCTCGACCGCGGTGATCGTGACAATCCTTTCTTCGCTGTCCGGCTACGCGCTTTCGCGTTTCAGGTTTCGCGGCAAGTATTGGCTGGTGACCTTGATGCTGCTCACCCAGATGTTCCCGCTGGTGATGCTGGTCGCGCCGATCTTCAAGATCCTCTCGCCGATGGGGCTCACCAACAGTCTCACCGGTCTCGTCATCGTCTACACCGCTTTCAATGTGCCCTTCGCCACCTTTCTGATGCAGTCCTTCTTCGACGGCATTCCGAAGGATCTGGAGGAAGCGGCGATGATCGACGGCGCAACGCAGTTCGTCGCCTTCCGCCAAATCATCCTGCCATTGACATTGCCTGGTATCGCCGCGACGCTCGGTTTCGTTTTCACCGCCGCCTGGAGCGAACTGCTCTTCTCGCTGATGCTGATCTCCGGCAACGAGCAGGCGACCTTCCCGGTCGGGCTCTTGTCTTTCGTGTCGAAGTTTTCGGTCGATTTCGGGCAGATGATGGCGGCCGGCGTGCTGGCTTTGATCCCGGCCTGCCTCTTCTTCCTGTTCATTCAACGTTATCTCGTCCAAGGCCTCACGGCCGGCGCGGTCAAAGGCTGAGGTTAATCTAGCCATGGCTTCCATCGATATCGCCAACATCCAGAAATCCTACGGCATCCACCCGGTGCTGCATGACGTCGACCTCAAGATCAGGGATGGCGAGTTCGTCGTGCTCGTCGGTCCCTCAGGCTGCGGCAAATCCACCCTCCTGCGCATGATCGCGGGACTCGAAAGCGTGACGGCCGGCGAGATTCGCATCGCCGGCAAGCGCGTCAACGAGCTCGCTCCGAAGGACCGCGACATCGCCATGGTGTTCCAGTCCTACGCGCTTTATCCGCACATGTCGGTCGAGAAGAACATGAGCTACAGCCTGAGGCTGCGCAAGACGGCAAAGGACAGGATCACCACCGTCGTTTCCGGTGCCGCCGCCAAGCTTGGCCTCGAGCCCCTTCTGGAACGCCGCCCCCGCGCGCTCTCCGGCGGCCAGCGCCAGCGCGTCGCCATGGGGCGGGCGATCGTCCGCCAGCCAAAGGCCTTTCTTTTCGACGAACCGCTTTCAAACCTCGATGCACGCCTGCGCGAACAGATGCGCGCCGAAATCAAGAAACTGCACAAGGACCTCGGCGCCACCTCGATCTACGTGACGCACGACCAGATCGAAGCAATGACGCTGGCCGACCGTATCGTCGCCATGAATGGCGGCGTGGTCCAGCAGGTGGGGAGCCCGCTCGAACTTTACGACCGGCCCGCAAACCTTTTCGTCGCGGGTTTCATCGGCTCGCCTGGCATGAATTTCTTCAAGGGCACCTATCGTGCCGGCGGGAGGTCGACTTTCGAGACAGAAGGAGGCGTCAATGTTCCGCTCGATGCGCCCCCATCAGTCGCAAATAATGCGCCGGCGACGCTCGGCATCCGTCCCGAACACGTCGTCCTTGCGGGTCACGGGCCGGACAGTCTCCTCGCAACCGTGGATCTCGTCGAGCCGACCGGATTCGGCATCATCCTGCATTTGTCGCTGGGCCGGACAAGCTTCAAGGCCTTTACCAACGACCGGTCCTTCCTTACAGCCTCAGGCACCGTCCCGATCCGCTTTCCCGCACACTACCTGCATTTCTTCGATGCGGAGGGTAATCGAGTCTGATTCAGTCGCCGCAGAAAGCGGCAGGACTGACATAGGCAAGGCGCTCCGCGGCGCCGGAAGCGCCCCGACATGGCAATTGACTTCTGCCAAGTGGGCCTTAGTTTTGTTGTTGTCGCAAGACCAAGCGCCCGGTGCGTATCTTTAAAAAAGCAAGTACCGCCAAAGCAGCAATTGACGACACTCTTCCTTACCCCGCGCCGGCGAAATTGAGGAGGTATCATGCGAATTCCCGTTCTTGCCCTGGCTTTTTCGGCACTCGTACTCTGTCCCGTAGCTGGTCTCGCCCAGGAGGGCGATGCCAATGCCGGCGCCACGGTCTTCAAGAAATGCGCGGCTTGCCACGTCGTGGACAAAGACCAGAACAAGGTCGGTCCGTCACTCCAGGGCGTGATCGGCAGGACCGCCGGTACCCACCCGGATTTCAAGTATTCGCAGGCCATGACCGAGGCCGGTAAGGGAGGCCTCGTCTGGGACGAGGCGGCCCTGCGCGAGTATCTTCAGGACCCCAAGGCCAAGGTCAAGGGAACCAAGATGGCCTTTCCGGGCCTGAAGAAGGAAGACGAACTCTCCAATGTGATCGCCTACCTCAAGCAATATTCACAATAGGCAGAACTATCGCGCGAAAGGGCGCCGGACAACAACCCTTTCGGGCGATTTGCGACTATTTTCCGTTCGTGCAATAATCGTGATCGGAACTCTACGGATTGCGTATTCATGCCCACAGCCGATTGCGGTAGGAGGGACAAGGAATGGCCGTGGTAGTGATTCTGGTTTTGTTGGCCGCCGGATCAGTGTTGTTCCATTTGTTGAGTCCCTGGTGGTGGACACCAATCGCCTCCAACTGGAATTACATAGACAATACTCTCATCATAACTTTCTGGATCACCGGCTTCGTCTTCGTCGCGGTTGTCCTGTTCACTGCTTATTGCGTTTTCCGGTTCCGCCATCGGCCCGGAAACCAAGCCGCCTATGAACCGGAAAACAAACGGCTCGAAGGTTGGCTCGCCGTAAGCACGACGGTTGGCGTCATCGCAATGCTGGCGCCGGGTCTCGTCGTCTGGAACCAGTTCATCACCGTCCCTGCGGCGGCAACGGAAGTCGAAGTTGTCGGCCAGCAATGGCTGTGGAGCTTCCGACTGCCGGGCGCGGACGGAAAACTCGGAACGTCGGAAACCCGGGACGTCGCGCCCGAGAACTCGCTGGGCCTCAATCGCAATGACGCGGCCACGCTCGACGACGTGATCATCGAGGGTGGCGAGTTGCATCTGCCGGTCGGAAAACCTGTCAAGGTTCTCCTGCGGTCGGTCGATGTCTTGCATGATTTCTATGTGCCGGAGTTCCGCGCCAAGATGGATATGGTGCCCGGCATGGTGACCTATTTCTGGTTCACGCCGACGCGGACAGGCACGTTCGAGATTCTCTGTGCAGAGCTTTGCGGCGTCGGACATCCGCAGATGCGCGGCACAGTAGTGGTCGACACCGAGGCCGATTACCAGACGTGGCTCGCCGAGCAGCAGACCTTTTCGCAATTGACGGCATCGTCCGAGAATAGCCCGAAGGCGGTCACGGACGTCGCCTCGTCGGCGCAATAGGGGGCGCCAGGGTAGAAAACTGGGAAACTTGGAGGGAACATAATGGTCGACGTCCGGTCCGGTATTGGCGAGGCGGTCCCGCCCGCCGAAGTCGAGGATGTTGAACTTTATCATCCGCACAGCTGGTGGACCCGATACGTTTTCAGCCAGGACGCGAAAGTCATCGCCATCCAATACGCGACGACGGCGATTGCCATCGGTATGGTCGCGCTGGTGCTTTCCTGGTTGATGCGCCTGCAACTCGGCTTTCCCGACACCTTCACCTTCATCGACGCAGACCGCTATTATCAGTTCATCACCATGCACGGGATGATCATGGTGATCTATCTCTTGACCGCGCTCTTCCTCGGGGGCTTCGGCAACTATCTGATCCCGCTGATGGTCGGCGCCCGCGACATGGTCTTCCCCTACGCGAACATGCTGAGCTACTGGATCTATCTACTGGCGGTGCTGGTGCTGGCCGCAAGCTTTTTTGCGCCCGGCGGGCCGACTGGAGCGGGCTGGACACTATACCCGCCTCAGGCGATTCTCTCCAATACACCAGGCGGAAGGGACTGGGGCATCATTCTGATGCTCTCATCGCTGGTCATCTTCATCATCGGCTTCACCATGGGTGGCCTCAATTACGTCGTGACGGTCCTCCAGGGCCGGGCCCGCGGCATGACACTGATGCGCATGCCGCTGACGGTCTGGGGCATCATCACCGCCACGGTCATGGCGCTTCTCGCCTTCCCGGCGCTGTTCGTCGCCTGCGTCATGATGCTCTTCGACCGCCTCCTCGGCACGAGCTTCTTCATGCCGGCGATCGCCGAGATGGGAGAGCAGTTGCAATATGGCGGCGGCAGTCCGATCCTGTTCCAGCACCTCTTCTGGTTCTTCGGCCATCCGGAAGTCTATATCGTCGCGCTGCCCGCTTTCGGCATCGTTTCCGATCTCATCAGCACGCACGCGCGCAAGAACATCTTCGGTTATCGGATGATGGTCTGGGCGATCGTCGTGATCGGCGCGCTCTCCTTCGTCGTCTGGGCGCACCATATGTATGTCAGCGGAATGAACCCGTATTTCGGTTTCTTCTTCGCGACCACCACCTTGATCATCGCCGTGCCGACGGCAATCAAGGTCTACAACTGGGTGCTGACGCTTTGGCGCGGCGACATTCACCTGACATTGCCGATGCTTTTTGCGCTCGCCTTCATCGTCACATTCGTCAATGGCGGGCTGACCGGGCTCTTCCTCGGCAATGTCGTCGTCGACGTGCCGCTCTCCGACACCATGTTCGTGGTCGCGCATTTCCACATGGTGATGGGCGTTGCGCCGATTCTCGTCATCTTCGGCGCGATCTACCATTGGTATCCCAAGGTTACGGGACGCATGCTCAACGAGGCCCTCGGTCAGTTGCATTTCTGGATCACCTTCCTTGGTGCCTATGCGATCTTCTTCCCGATGCACTATCTCGGCCTTGCCGGCGTGCCGCGCCGGTACCACGACCTTGGCGATGCGTCGTTCGTGACGGACTCCGTTCACAGCCTCAACGCGTTCATCAGCGTCGCAGCGCTCATCGTCGGCGCCGCCCAGATCGTCTTTCTTTTCAACTTGGCCTGGAGCCTGCGCCATGGCAGAGAGGCGGGCGGCAATCCTTGGCGCGCGACGACGCTCGAATGGCAAACGCCTGAGACGCCACCGCCGCACGGCAACTGGGGCAAGGAACTGCCGGTCGTCTATCGCTGGGCCTACGACTACAGCGTCCCCGGCGCGCCGGAAGACTTCATCCCGCAAAACCAGCCCGCGCCAGGACGCGTGACCCACGAGGCCGCCTCATGACGGTCGTGGTGGTCTTCCTCGGGGTCATCGCCGTCATCATCGGGTGGTGGCTGGCACAACAGCGACTGGCCTCGAAGCCGTGGCTGGAAGTCGGTCATACGCACGACCATCGCGGCAATGAGCCGGTGCCGGCTGCCAAGATCGGTCTCGGCGTGTTTCTCGTCGTCGTCGGCGCGCTTTTCACGCTTTTCATCAGCGCCTACTTCATGCGCATGGCCTCGTCCGACTGGTCGCCGCTGCCGCTGCCGCGCTTTCTCTGGATCAATACCGGTATTCTTGCGCTTAGCAGCGTGACCCTGCATTGGGCAAAGGTCGAAGCCGAGCGGCGTAATGACGAGGCGGCACGGACCAGCCTGCTCGTTGCGTTCGCCGCAGGCCTTGCCTTCCTCGTCGGACAGCTTTTCGCCTGGCGCGCGCTTTCTTCCGCCGGATATTTTCTAACGAGCAGCCCCGCCAACAGCTTTTTCTACATGCTCACCGCGATGCACGGCCTGCACATCGTCGGCGGGCTTGCGGCGCTGGGACGCGTCACCCTGCGTACGTGGGATGCGCCGATCGACAGCCAGAGGCGCCTCTCCATCGGGCTCTGCGCCACCTACTGGCATTTCATGCTGGCCGTCTGGCTGGTTCTCTTTGCCCTCTTTTCCGGTTGGGCCAACGACGTCGTCGATCTCTGCCGTCAATTGCTGACATAGGAATGCTGACATGTCCGCTCCGCTAAAGCCGTCCTCCTTGGAAACGCTCCCCCGCCCATCCGGTCTCGCCGGCTTCGCCGCCGACTGGGCTTCGGACCAGCGGGCATTCAAGAATGTCTCCTGGGGTAAGGCCATGATGTGGATCTTCCTCCTGAGCGACACCTTCGTCTTCGGCTGCTTCCTGATCGCCTACATGTCGGCGCGCATGTCGACAGCGGTGCCCTGGCCAAACCCGAGCGAGGTCTTTGCGCTGGAGATCGGCGGCGTCCACGTACCGCTGATTCTCATCGCCATCATGACGTTCGTCCTGATCTCCAGCAGCGGCACCATGGCGATGGCCGTCAACTACGGCTACCGCCGCGACCGGCGCAAGACCGCCGCCCTTATGCTCATCACCGCGTTGTTCGGCGCCACATTCGTCGGCATGCAGGCCTTCGAATGGTCGAAGCTGATCGCCGAAGGCGTGCGGCCCTGGGGTAATCCCTGGGGTGCGGCACAGTTCGGCTCGACCTTCTTCATGATCACCGGCTTTCACGGCACCCACGTCACGATCGGGGTGATCTTCCTGTTGATCATCGCCCGCAAGGTCTGGCGCGGCGACTTCGACACGGAGCGGCGCGGCTTTTTCACAAGCCGCAAGGGTCACTATGAGATCGTCGAGATCACCGGTCTTTACTGGCACTTTGTCGATCTGGTCTGGGTCTTCATCTTTGCATTCTTCTATCTTTGGTGAGGAGGGCATCATGGCTCCGGTAGAGGCGCATGCCGCACAGCAGCAGCACCACCCGATCAAGCTCTACCTTTTGGTCTGGGGCCTGCTTTTCGTCCTCAGCGCCTTTTCCTACATGGTGGACTATCTCGGTCTTGAGGGGTATCTGCGCTGGTCGCTGATCCTGATCTTCATGATGCTCAAGGCCGGTCTCATCGTCGCTGTGTTCATGCACATGGCCTGGGAGCGCCTCGCACTGATTTACACGATTTTGCTGCCACCCCTGCTCGTCCTGGTTTTCGTGGCGCTGATGGTGTCGGAGTCGAACTACGTGCTCCTGACGCGGCTGCTGTTCTTCGGCGCGGCGCCCTGAATGCGATTAGGCGCGCGCACTGTCATTCCTGACCGTTGGCATGCCACCCTTCAGGATGCCCGAACCGCATTTACGATCTCCGCCATGACGCTATGCAGCGCGTCGCGATAGCCGTTGCGCGCCGAAGGCCCGCTCTCCTCCGAGGTCATCACGACGGTCAATTGCAGCGACGGGACGATATAGAGCATCTGGCCGCCATAGCCCCAGGCGAAATGGACGTCCTCACCGCCGATCGGGCGGGTGAACCAGCCATAACCATAGGCGTCGCCCGAGAAACGCGAATTGGTGCGCGCCTGCCATGAGAGCTCAATCCAATCTTCCGGAATGATCTGCTGACCTTCAGCCGTCCTGCCGCGGTTGCGGTAGAGTTCTCCGAAGGCAAGCAGCGAGCGGGCGCTCATCGCCATCTGGTTACCGCCGAGATAAATGCCCTGCGGATCTCGTTCCCAGGCGCCGATCCTAAAACCCTCGACCGGACCGAGCCAATCACGCGCGAGCGCCAGGGTCGACTTGCCGCTGACTTTCGTCAGGATCGCCGAGAGGAGGTGGGTAGACGCCGTCGAATAAAGCATCTGCCCTCCGGGCTCGTCATCGAAGGGCTGGGCGAGTGCAAAACGGACCCAATTGCTGCTGGAGACCCAGCGCCCGTAATTCGGCCCCGACATCCGGCCCAGTCCCGCCTGCATCGAAAGCAGGTTACCGATCGTGATGTCATTGATCCGAGGGTCCGGCGAGGCCGGCAGATCGCTCTTCAGGATCGGCGCGATTTTCTGGTCCGCGCCTTCGAGCAGTCCCTTATCGATCGCAATGCCGACAAGCGCCGAAACGATGGACTTCGATGCCGATTTGATGTTGGTCGAATCCTCCGGCGCATGGCCGCGATAGCCACGTTCCGCAACGACCTTGCCGTTGCGGGCAATGACGACGGTCTTCAGCGACGTCAGATCCTGGCGGGCCGCAAGGTCATCGAGCAGCGAGCGGACTGAAGGGACCTCCTGCGCGATCGCAAACGGCAGGAACGCGAAGAACGACAGAAGAGTGGCAATAAGCTTCACCATCCGCATCACCTAAAGCAATTCGAGGAAAGGCTAGGTAACGGTTTTCCGTCCGGAATTGCGTCATTTCAAATGAGGTAGACCATTTCGTTGTTTCCAATGAAATGGTCTAGCGTGGACGCTCGACGAAATCATTACGCCGGCGACGGCACTCACGTCGATTTGAAATCAGTTTATTGCGCCGCGTCTTACAGGACGCGCAAAGGCCGTTTCGCCACCCATGTACGCGATCGGCTCTGTGGCGAGAAGACCGTCATCCCGCCCGCTTCGCCTCCACCACGTCCCACACCTTGGCCGCCACGTCCGGACCACCAAGCCTCTTCACCGCGCGGATGCCGGTCGGCGCCGTCACGTTTATTTCGGTGAGTTTGCCGTCGATGACGTCGATGCCGACGAGAATGAGGCCCTTTTCACGGAGGGAAGGACCCAACCGCTCGCAGATCTCCCGCTCCTTTTCGGAGAGGTCGGCGGCAGTCGGCGCACCGCCGCGCACCATGTTGGAGCGCAGATCACCCGCTGCAGGCACCCGGTTGACCGCACCCGCGAACTCGCCGTCGACGAGAAGAATGCGCTTGTCGCCGTGCTTCACGTTTGGCAGGAACTGCTGAATGACCCAAGGCTCACGGAAAGTCGTCGCAAAGATATCGTATAGCGAACCGTAGTTGAGATCGTCCTTGGTCAGCCGCACCACGGCTGCGCCGCCGTGGCCGAAGAGCGGCTTCATGACGATGTCGCCATATTCCGCCCGGAACAGGTCAATTTCCGCCTTGTCGCGCGTAATCAGCGTCGGCGGCATCAGATCCGAGAACTCGGTGACAAAGAGTTTCTCTGGAGCGTTGCGCACCTCAGCCGGATCGTTGACCACGAGGGTCTTGGGATGGATCTTTTCCAGGATATGGGTCGCCGCGATGTAGGAGAGGTCGAATGGCGGATCCTGGCGCATGAGCACCACGTCGACATCAGCCAGATTCGCGCGTTGCTTCTCACCCAGCACGAAGTGGTTGCCTTTCTCGTCGCGCACCTCGACCGGTTCCAGCGTGCAAAAGACATTGTCGCCGATCATCGCCAGGCGGTCGGGAGTATAGTGATAAAGCTCGTGTCCGCGCGCCTGCGCCTCCAGCATCAAGGCAAAGGCGCTATCGCCCGCGATGTTGATTGAAGAGATATGATCCATCTGGACCGCAACTTTGAGTGTCATGGAGAGTCTCTCGGGCGAACCGCCGCCATTATGGAAGTTGGGCCGGCTGGCGGTCTCGCCGACCTCGTTGAAAACGACATGCATCCAAGCTGGCATGACCAACGCCATTCCGCATGTCGGTGACGTGCCATCTTGAAGCACGACTTCGCCCTGTGTGCAACGGTCGCAGACGCCTTGGTTGCCGGAGCCATCGCGCGGGCTCGTCAATCTCAACGCACTCGCAGGCGGAATAGACGTCGCGCAATTCCGTTTCTCCCGAACTGTTCAACTGGAGAATCGGGATGTTCCGTTTACCGAAGAAAGAACCGCGGGTGATCCGCTTTCTCTGCCGTCCGGAAGACGACGGCGTCATCGCACCGCCGCTGCCTGCCAAATCCGTCCTGCCCGAGTGGTTCCGCAAGCTGCCGGCGATCGATCAACAGCACCTGTCGACCACCAACAACGGCTTGACCGTCAAGCGCTGCATGCCATTCCTCGACGCGCTCACCACCGGCTGGATCCTGCCGATCGCCGCGACCGTGAGATTGGAAATCAAGGATGGCGGCCGCAGCGTAGAGGCGGGCTGGGAGTTCGACCGTGTCATGGTCAGCAATCACGGCGCCCATCAGGTGACTAGAAACCCTCGAGAGCCTTCTCCGCCTTGCAAGTTTCACAACTACTGGTCGATCCGCACACCGCCCGGCTGGAGCTGCCTGTTTCTGCCACCGCTCAATCGGCCAGGACAGCCATTCGAATGTGTCGCGGGCATCGTCGACACCGACGCCTATGCCGCTCATATCCATTTTCCGTTCTTCGCCACGGCGCCCGACGGCCTGTATGTCGTCGAGAAGGGAACCCCGCTCGTGCAGGTCATACCGTTCCGGCGTGTCGACGCAGCGGTCACGGCAGACATCCGCGCCGAAACGCGCGAGGAAACCGTGGAGCGCGAGGCGATCTACCGAAACACCATCGCCGGAGCCGGCTGGTATCGAAAAACGGCGCGCGCCGCTCGCTGACTTTTTCGAGGTCAAAAAAAGGGCCGGATCGTTTGTCCGGCCCCCTCTTTGCTCGTATGCGATGGATTTTTAGCGCCACGCGCGCCACAGCTTGCCCGGCCGATACGACCGGTCAGAACTGTTCGAGTTCGAGTTGGACGAGCTGTTCGAGGACGAGTTTGAGCTCGTGTTCGAGGAACTGTTCGAGGACGAATTGGAACTCGAATTCGAAGAAGAGTTCGAAGACGAGTTGGAACTTGAATTGCTCGATGAATTCGAACTTGAATTGGACGAACTGTTGCCCGCCACGATGATCTCGCCACGGCTCCGTCCAGCCGCTTGCGCGGTTTGGGTGGGCGAGCTCTCGGCGTCAGTATAGACCTGCGGGTGTTCCCTTGCCTCGGCGGCGGAGCCTGCGAACGCCGTCAAGCTGGCGATGAGTGCCGTACTCAGCTTCCAGTGCCTTGTCATGCGATTACTCCTTCTTGAAAATCGGACCGGTTCTTCCAGTCCGGCGGAGTAACGGACGATGCGTGCCTCTATTCCATCACAAAGCGCCGCGCGTCTTATCGGACGTACAGAGATCGCTGCAGCACTTCGGAAACATGGGTAGCGTTCGCGGCCGCTTTACCTTGAAGGACCCTGGCGGAGCTGGGTGAGAGCCTCGGCCTCTTCCGCCGCCTCGAGCGGCGGTCCGGCATCGATAGCGGCAAGATAGGCGTCGAGGGTCTCGGCGGACGATGCCGGCGCATAGCCGCCATCGGCGCCGGGCGCAACGACAGCGAAGGTCACACGCCATGCGGCTCCGGTGCGGCACGCAACCGATACGACAGTCGAGCGGTCGGCCGAGTCCACTTCGAACTCCCGGCACAGCGTCTGCGCATTATCGCGGAACGTCGCAATCGCCCGGAAACGCTGATTGGAACCCGGCAGTTGCCGTTCCTCACCTGTGACCACTGCCGCAAGCGCATCGTCAAGCACAGAACCGCTGATGCCGGCGATATGCAAACCGCCGTCGAGTGCCGGCTCCGCGCCGCCCCGCAACCAGTATCCGCCGATGCCGGCAACGACGACTGCGAGAGAGGCGGCGATGGGCGCGAGCCAACGATTTCTCCGCCAGTCATTTGCAGCGGGCCGCCGGAAAGGTAGAACGCGGGCGCTTGACCCATCTTGCTCAGACGTCCTTTCTGCGACCATTCTTTCCACGGCAGCCGAAAGTTCGGGCGGAAGCGGTTCGTCGAGAAGTGGTTTCATGGCCGTCTGCGCCGCCTGACGTGTCTCGATGAAAAGCGCCACCCGCGAGACGAGCTCCTCGTCCACCTCCATCGCCCGCTCAATCTCGGCGGATATGTCGGCATCGAGCTCGCCGTCGGCGAAGCGCATCAGCATTTCGTCGGAAAAATCGGCTTTGGTCATTCGTCAGCGCCCTTCATCATTTGAGAACGAGCGGTCGTCGTCGTTATTCCGGCGGCTTCGGCCAGATTCTTGCGGGCCCTCGCCAGTCGGCTCATGATCGTTCCAATCGGGATGCCGAGCACATCGGCCGCCTCGCGGTAGGAAAGTTCTTCGACGCAGACCAGAAGTAGCACTTCGCGCTGTTCGTTCGGCAAATCGGCAATCGCCTGAGCCACCGTCTTCAGCGTCAATCGCGCTTCGGCTTCGCGCTCTCCATGCGCTCCCGCGATATCCTGGCGCTCGGAAATATCGTCCTGCACGCCCGCAGTCTTCTGCCTGCGCACATGGTCGATCCAGAGATTGCGCAGAATGCGAAACATCCACGCGTCGAATCGCGTGCCCGCCTCGAAGCGTTCGGCACCGGCGAGCGCCCGCTCACAAGCCGCCTGCACGAGATCATCGGCAATATCACGCGAACCGCAAAGCGAGATGGCAAAGCGGCGGAGATTAGGCAGGAACGCAATGAGGCGTTCGCCGACGTCCTTCACTGCACTGCTCATCCCGAAACTCCGCGATTCTGGCTACTGCTTCTTAAATCGGTGCCTATTTGAAAATAAAAACATGCGGAAATTCAAAGTTCTACAACGACCTTCGTGCGTCGGAAACAACGCACGGCATTTCTAGAAGACGGAATAGATCGATGACTCGGACGTTTCATTCCAATCTACAGGCGCCGGCCGCTGCAGTCCAAGGTATGTCCGGTATTGCTTGAGCACTGCCAAACCGTTCGAGGTTCCCAGATGCTGACCAGTCGCGCACTTAGACTTGCACTGATCGCCCCATTTGCAGCAATCGCATTGTTGGTGGGTGACGTCATTGCTCCTCGGAATACGATGGTGGTTCACATGCTAGGAACAAGTGAGGCGCGCGCTGACGACGATGACGGAGACGACGATGGCGGCGGTGGCTCCAGAGGCTCCGGCTCCTTCCGCACCGGAGCGGGATGGAGCGACGGAAGGCTTCTGCTCCCGTTCCGAGGCCTGTTGCCAAGGCGAAGCAGCCCGCGACGCTCACAGCCCCCTGCCCCTGCTGTCCAAGCACCGAACGAGATCGTCGGACTTGGCTTCAGCCCGGCTCAGCTAGGCGAGTTGACGGCGTCCGGCTTCCAGATCCTCGAACGAGGCATGCTGGCGACGTTCAACAGCGAGATAATCAAGCTTCGCATTCCCTCGGGGCTGACGATGGATGCCGCCCGGCAGCAGGCTCGGGCTCTCGCGCCACAAGCGGTCGTCGATTTCAATCATTTTTTCCGACCGGAGCAGCGAGCCGAGCGGCCATGTGTCGCCAACGACTGCCTGGCACGCAGCGTCATTGGCTGGCCTTCGGCTGAAGATTGGGCCGGCGCTTGCGCCGGTGGTGTGCGGATCGGTCTTGTCGATACAGCGATCAACCCCGAACACGACGCCTTCGAACACGGAAACGTCGAGATCATCCGCCTTGCCGACGAAACGTTGCCAGAGTCCGGCAGACAGCACGGTACCGCCGTCGCGGCATTGCTCGTCGGATCGGCGGCGACCCGCACACCGGGCCTGATACCGGGCGGTACGCTGATCGCCGTGGACTCGTTTCACCGCGCCGGGCGCCAGGACGACCGCTCCGCCGCCTTCGATCTTGTCCGTGCCATCGACCTGCTCATCGCGCGCGAGGTGCACGTCATCAATCTAAGCCTCTCGGGCCCGCCCAATCTGCTGCTTGAACGTGTCGTGAAGAAAGCAGGCGAGCGCCAGATCATTGCTGTTGCTGCCGCCGGCAACGACGGCCCCCGGGCGGAGCCGGTCTATCCGGCGGCTTACGAAGAGGTGATCGCGGTAACCGCGACCGACAAGCGCAAACGGCCCTACAGGCGCGCCGGGCGTGGCGAGCATATCGACTTCGCCGCTCCGGGTGTCGCCGTTTGGACGGCGGCATCGGTCAGTGGGACGCGTCCGAAAACGGGCACGTCTTTTGCAGCGCCTTTCGTCACCGCCGCGGTGGCACTGTTGAAGGCGCCGAAACCGGAACTCGCAGCCGATCGAATCCGTGAGATGCTGACGGGAAACGCCGAGGATCTCGGTGATCCGGGCAAGGATCCGGTCTTCGGCTGGGGCTTGTTGAACGCGCACGCGATCTGCGAAACTGGACATTGAGGCTACAGCGTCGCGTCCAAGCGGACGCTAGAAATGCGCTCGGAGCGTCAGCCGGTGCGGCCGTGCCAAGGATCCGGTCCCGGATCGCGCCCAGCCGCAACCTCGGCCAGCCGGTCGAGGTAATGGGCCCAGCCTTCCGCATGGCCTTCGCACTGCTCGGCATTGGGCAGGCCGCTGTGGGTCAGCCGCAGCAGCGTTCCGTCCGGCTGTTCGATGAGGTCGATCTCGACAAGGCTCGACGCCGGCGGCACGATCTCGCTGTCGTCCCAGCCGAAGCTGTATACCAGCCGGTGCACCGGCACGACCTCACGGAAGGAGCCGCGGGCGAAGCGCGCGCCGGTGACGTTGACGAGATAGAGCCCGCCTGGCTCCGGCTCGACATCCGCCTCCGTTCCCATCCAACGCAGGATCTTCTCAGGATCGGTCAGCAGGGCGAACACCGCGGCGGGTGGCGCTGAAATGTGTGTTTCGCGGCGGACGACGAGGGCTTCTGGCATCGGTCTCCCCCAATGATTGCGGTGCGCTGCGGTCGGACAGACGTCGGATCAGGCCGTGATGATAGCCCGGCGCGGCCGCCTGCGCCACTGTTTACGGCGTCGCGTGTTTCTCGAGACGCACAGGGGTGGCAATAGCGCCTTGAATTTTCTGGATCTTTTTCATTGAATTGATTCCGGCGCAAGGAACGACCTGTAGCGCAGATGACAGGTGAGCGAAGGTAACGTTATGATCGCGGCATGGATCTGCCCGCACCCCTTGCCTGGCTGGTCGACGAGGCCGGCGCGTCGCCCGGTCCGGACCGTTTTCTGGCCGAGCTCGGCCGCCGGCTGCTGGCCGACGGCCTCCCGTTGATCGGCGGTGCGCTGACGCTGGCAGTGCCGCACCCGATCGTCGCCCGCCGCACCTGGCTGTGGCGGGCGGCGACAGGGACAGTGATCGAGGCCCTGGCTTTTGCGGGCAGCCCCTCCAACCAGGCAGGACACGACTGGCTTGCCGGGCTGGGGCCGGTGGAGGAGGACACGGTCGGCCCGGCGCCGGACAGACTGATGCTGGGCTGGGCCGGCAGCCGAACATTCGATCCTGCGGAGACATCCCAGCTGCGCCAGGCCGCGCGCTTCGCCGCCTCACCCCTGGCGGCCTTGGCCGAACGGGCAGCACTTGCGACGCTGCTCGAGGCCTATCTTGGGCGGCGCAGCGCCGCCCGGGTGCAGGCCGGAGCGCTCAGCCGGGGCACCGGAGAGATGATCCGTGCCGTGCTGCTTTGCACCGACCTGCGCAACTTCACCGCCTTGTCCGAGGCGACCGAACCTCAGGCGATGATCGCTACCCTCGACGCCTGGTTCGACCGCGTCGCCGGGGCAATACACGCCTTCGGAGGTGAGGTGCTGAAGTTCATGGGCGATGGCCTGCTGGCGATCTTTCCCGTCTCCAGCACGCCGGCAGAGGCCTGCGGGGCGGCATTGCGCGCGGTCGTCGCAGCCCGCGCCGGCATGGCCCATCTCGACACCGCACGCGAGGCGCAAGGGCTGCCGCCGCTCCCCTTCGGCGTGGCGTTGCATCTCGGCGAGATACTGTGGGGCAATATCGGCGCGGCCGACCGGCTGGACTTCACCGCCATCGGCCCGGCGGTCAACCTGGTCAGCCGGTTGGAGGGGCTGTGCCGACCGCTCGGCCGGTCGGTGCTGATCTCGGGCGCGGTCGCCGCCGAGACCACCACTCCGCTGGTGCCGCTCGGCGAACACGCATTGCGCGGCATCGCGACGCCCTGCGCCGTATTCACGCTGCCGGACGCTTGAGCCGCCGTCTGGCGGTACATCATCTGTTCGGATCGCGTTTGGCAGGCCCTCCGCGCTCAGTGCCGGGCGCGGCAAAGCAGGGTATGCCTATCTCCCGCGCCGGATTTGTGCCATGAAGCAACGGCTGCAGCATCACAGGCTGCACAACCATGAAGAAGATCGGCTTTCTCTCGTTCGGGCACTGGTCGCCCTCGCCGCACTCGGAGACGCGCTCGGCGTCCGACGCACTGCTGCAGTCCATAGATCTCGCCGTCGCTGCCGAGGCGCTGGGCGCCGACGGGGCGTATTTTCGCGTGCACCACTTCGCCCGCCAACTGGCCTCGCCATTCCCGCTGCTCTCGGCCGTGGGCGCAAAGACAAGCCGCATCGAGATCGGCACGGCGGTCATCGACATGCGCTACGAGAACCCTATGTACATGGCGGAGGACGCGGGCGCGGCCGACATCATCGCCAACGGACGCCTGCAGCTTGGCATCAGCCGCGGCTCGCCCGAGCAGGTGATCGACGGATGGCGTTACTTCGGCTACCAGCCACCCGACGGCAGCACCGAGGCCGACATGGCGCGGCGCCATGCGGAGGTCCTCCTCGATGTGTTGCGCGGCGAAGGCTTTGCTCAGCCGAACCCGCGACCGATGTTTCCCAACCCTCCCGGCCTGCTGCGCATCGAGCCGCACTCGGAGGGGCTGCGGGAGCGGATCTGGTGGGGCGCCAGTTCCAACGCCACTGCCGTTTGGGCAGCCAAGCTGGGCATGAATTTACAGAGTTCCACGCTCAAGGACGACGAGACCGGCCTGCCCTTCCATGTGCAGCAGGCCGACCAGATCCGCGCATTCCGCGAGGCATGGAAGGTTGCGGGTCACGAGCGCGAGCCGCGCGTATCGGTCAGCCGCAGCATCTTCGCACTGGTAGACGACCGCGACCGCGCCTTCGGGCGAGGCGGCCAGGACGAGGACAAGATCGGTTTCATCGATGAGAAGACCCGGGCGATTTTCGGCCGGAGCTACGCCGCCGAGCCGGACGTCCTCGTCGATCAACTGGCGAAGGACGAGGCGATCGCGGAGGCCGACACGCTGCTTCTGACCGTCCCCAACCAGCTTGGCGTCGAGTACAACGCGCATGTGATCGAAGCGATCCTGACCCATATCGCTCCCGCTCTCGGGTGGCGCTAAGGCGCCACGCCGGAAGCTGACGCAACGACCTGCAGTCGCTTCACCCGACCGTAGCGGGCTTGAGACAAGCCTAGCGGATCTCCCGCGCCAGCGACTGAAGCTTCTTGAAAGCCTCGTATCTCAGCGCATGACGCGCTGCGATTTCACCACCGGCAGGCGCGTAGGTGCGATCCGTGCCGGAAAGCCTTGCCATCGCCGAGCGAACGTCCGGGAACTCGCCTGCCGCCACGCTTCCAAGGATTGCGGCACCAAGAAGCACAGGCTCCTCCGAGCGTGTCGCCAGAACAGGCCTCCCGGTCGCATCCGCGAGCAACTGCCGAACGAGATCGACCTGGCCCGCACCCCCGCTGATGACGATCTTGTCAATCAGAGCGCCGGAGGACGCCTGAGTATCGATAATCTGCCGCAGCCCGTAACCGATGCCACATAGTCCGGCCACATAGAGCGACACAAGATTGTCGAGATCCCTCTCCATTCCGAGCCCCGCAACAATTGCGCGGGCATGTGGATCGGCAAAGGGCGCGCGATTGCCTAGGAATTCCGGAACGACGTGGACTCCGCCTGCCAGTTCCACCGACTCCGAGAGCGTCGGGACTTTCTGCGCGGCAAGCTCCGCAAGAAGGACGGGTAGCGAAACACCGCGGCGCTCCGCGAGCTGCAGCGCCTCACCGGCCGCGGGATGGAACGACAGAAGCTGCTCGATCGCAGCGCCCGCCGCGGACTGGCCGCCCTCGTTCAGCCACATGCCCGGAACCATCGCCGAATAGTAAGGTCCCCACACGCCGGGCACGAAAACCGGCTCTGCGGTGGAGGTCATCGTGCAGGAGGAAGTCCCGAAGACATAGGCGAGGTTGCTCTCCGGAGGGCCGTCCACACCGACGGTCCCGATGCCGCCGGCATGGGCGTCGATCATGCCGGCTCCGACTGGTGTGCCAGGCGCGAGACCCAATTCCTCGGCGGCGCGGTCCGTCAGCCCGTCTCCAACCGGCGTCCCTGGCTCCACCACGCGCTGGCCTATGCGCACGAAGTCTTCTTCCGCGAGTTGGCCAAGGCCGATTGCGTGGAAATAGTCCGGATCCCAGCGCTTCTCGTGTGCGAGATAGGTCCACTTGCAGGTCACGGTGCAGGTGGAACGGGCAAGATCGGCCGTTGCCCGCCAAGTCAGAAAGTCTGCAAGGTCGAAGAATTGCCAGGCGGCATCGAACACGTGGGAACGATTTTCGCGCAGCCAGAGGAGCTTCGGCGTCTCCATCTCCGGCGATATGCGTCCGCCGACATAGCGCAGGACACTGTGACCCTTGGCGTTGATGCGCTCCGCCTGGTCGACGGCGCGATGATCCATCCAGACGATGATATCCCGCTGAGGATCCTCCGACGGTCCCACCGGAAGCGACTGCCCGTCATCGCCAAGGACGACGAGCGAGCAGGTCGCGTCGAAGCCGATGCTTGTCACTTTTGCAGGATCGACGCCCGCCGCGGAAACCGCCTCCCGCACTGCCGCGCAGACCGCGGACCAGATCTCCGTGCTCGACTGCTCGACGATGGAACCGGCCTCGCGAAAGAGCGTGATATCGCGCTTGCCCGATGCCAGCAGTCGGCCGCTCAGGTCGAAGAGGCCGGCTCTGGCGCTTCCAGTCCCGACATCAACGCCGATGAGATATCGTTCGCCGCCTGTAGGGCGTACGGAAGAAGTGTTGGTCATAGTCTACCGCCTGCAAATCAGGAACGTGGATCGGCGGAGGTCGCAGCCTCGCGCCGCCGGAAGCAATCAGAGCGGGATGAGAATACGTGTAGGAGGTTTTCCGCCCTCACCCCGCGTCTCATCTTAATCATCGTGATCTAGAGATCGACGCTGTTGGGCAGGATCACGAGATCGCGGATCGTAACGTTGCGCGGACGCGTCAGCATGAAGAGCACCGCATCCGCCACTTCTTTCGGCTGCATGAGGCTGCCGTTGGCAAGCGCTTCTTCCATCTTCGCCTTTGGCCAGTCGTCGAGTAGCGCTGTCACCACCGGTCCGGGCAACACGGCCCCGACGCGCACGCCATGCGGCGCGACCTGTCGCCGCGTGCTGTGCACGAAAGCCTGCACGGCAAATTTCGATGCCGTATAGATCGGCTCCCAGACGACAGGGACGACGCCCGCAATCGAGCTTGTAAAGAGAATGTCGCCCGATTTCTGTTCGATCATATAGGGCAGCACGGCGTGCACGGAGCGGAATGCCGCATTGATGTTGAGGTTGAGCATCCGGTCCCAGGCGTCCGGATCGCCTTCGGCCACCGGACCACCGATATAGGCGCCGGCATTTGCGTGGAAAATGTCGAGCTTCCCGGCGATGTCCAGGATTCTCGGAAGCATGCCGGAGACTTCGGCGGGCTTGAGAAGATCGACGACCAGCGGCAGGGCATTTTCGCCGAGCTCGGCGCAGAGCTGTTCCAGTTTGTCTTGAGCGCGATCGACGAGGACGACCTTCGCCCCCTCCGCAAGCAACGTGCGGGCGCATTCTAGGCCGATGCCCGATGCCGCGCCGGTGATGGCGGCAACCTTGCCTTTCATGAGGTCAGCCATAGTGAAACTCCATAACGAGAGGTTGGGTTACGCGCGTCCGTGGCTGACACGGGAACGACGGGCCAACGAGTCGACGATGACAGCGATTGCCAGAACGCCGCCGGTGATCATGTAGCGGAGCGACGAACTCAGATTGAGCAGCGTCAGGCCGTTCGAGATCGCCTGGATGACGATGATGCCAAGCAGAGCCGAATAGGCGCTGCCACGCCCACCGAAGAGGCTTGTTCCGCCGATGACCGCAGCCGCGATCGCGTTAAGGTTGACGTCACCCGTGCCGGCCTGCTGGCTCGATGAGGCAAGGCGCGACGCCGACAGAATTCCGCCGAGCGTGGCGAGCGTTGAGCAGAGAACGAAAGCGCTCATGTAAATCCGGCGCACGTTGATGCCCGACCGCCGCGCTGCCTCCCGGTTGCCACCGACCGCGAACATCGACCGACCCCACTTCGTGCGCGTCAGCGCATAGTTGAGGATCACGGCGAGGGCGACGAACAGGCCGAACATCCACGGCACGCCGCGACCGAGATTGAGGTAGAAGACTGCCACTTCAAGCGCGACCGTAAGCACGACCGCCTTGATGATCAGCGCGCCGAGGGGTTGGGAGGAGAGGTTCGCCGCCTGCCGCTGGCGCATCGTCCGCATACCCGTGGCGACCATCAACAGGCCCGGCACCACCGCCAGCGTATGCGAGAGCCAGTCCGGCATGATCATTATCTGTCCGAAACGGACGAGCGAGGACGCGTATGGCAGGTTGATCGAACCGGTTGGCCCTAGGATGTAGAGCTGCATGCCGAGCAGCGCGAGAAGACCAGCGAGCGTGGCAATGAAGCTCGGCATTCCGAGCCGGTTGTACAGAGCTGCGTAGATAAGCCCGACTGCGGCGCCGACCAGAAGTGCCGCGAATATCGCCGCGGCGATCGGCCAGCCGGAATTCACCCATAGCACCCCGACCATCGCCGAGGCCAGGCCGCTCATGGAGCCCACCGAAAGGTCGATTTCGCCCAGCACCAGCACGCAAATGATCCCCAGCGAGATCACGCCCACGGTGGCGCAATCGAAGAGCAGGTTCACGAGGTTGTTGGGCGCAAGAAAGACCGGATTAAGGGCCGAAAAGATGATCGATATGACAATGAGGCCCACAGCGACCGGCAGCATGCCGAGATCGCCGGACCGCACGCGATCAATGAACCCCCACACCATGTCGAGGATTCCCTCGTCGTGGCGCACACGTTCATCGCTGCGATCGAGCCTCTGCTGGGTCTGGACAGCGGTGTTCGAAGGATTCTGACTCATGCGGCTCCTCCGCTCTGCTCATTGACGAGACCGGTCTTGCGGTCGAGCCGCCGCGAAACGGCGTTCTCCGTGGCACCGGTGATCGCGGTGACCAGGTCATGGTTGGATGCATCCGGCAGGAAGACGCCGTTATTCCGTCCAAGCCGCAGCACGACGATGCGGTCCGCCACCGCGCGCACGTCTTCCATGTTGTGGCTGATGATGATCACGCCGAGCCCGCGGTCGCGGACCCGTTCGATCAGGTTGAGGACTTCGGCGGTCTGGGCGACGCCGAGCGCAGCCGTGGGCTCATCGAGCATGATGAGCTTGGGATCTAAGAGCAGCGAGCGTGCGATCGCCACGGTCTGGCGCTGACCGCCGGAGAGCGACGCGATCGGCTGGCGGACCGACGGGATGCGCGCGGCCAACTCCCGCAGAAGCGTCCAGGCGCGCACTTCCATCGCGACCTCGTCGAGTTGCCAGGGAGCCAGCTCGTGGCCGAGGAACAGGTTCGCGACGACATCGAGATTTTCGCACAGCGCCAGGTCCTGGAAGACCGTCGCTATACCGAGGTCAAGCGCCCTGGCGGGATTGTCGAGCGTCACGCCTTCCCCGCAGAACTCGATCGTGCCGGCGGACGGTTGATGCACGCCGGCGAGGATCTTGACGAGCGTCGACTTGCCGGCGCCGTTGTCTCCCACCAACGCGACGACTTCGCCGGCGTTGACGTCGAGTTCGATGTCGGTGAGTGCGGATACGGCGCCGAAATTCTTGGATATGCCGCGAAGACGCAGCACAGGCTCACCCTTTGCGGGAGCACTCTGGATATCGCGTGTCATCGCCTTTCGACCTTTCGACCACAGCGCCGCGCTTCTTGTCAGAGGCGCAAGGGACACTGCAGCTCTTTGAACTGCTGCATGTTTCTATCTTAAATCGGATACGATCTAAGGATACATGCAGTGGAACGGGATCAAGGAACCGCACGGCCGATTCCACCGCGCATCCCGTTCAGAGTTATTACAATCCAATCACGGCCATGATTGTGGGTCGACCAAAATCAGCGTGATCTCGGAGATGTGTTCGGCCGCGCCTCGCGACCGAACACGATAACGGGCAGTGTCTCAGTTGATGATGCCGAGCTTGCGGCAGCCTTCAACATATTCGCCGGTGCAGATCTCTTCCGGTGTGTTGATCTTCTTGTCGAAGATCTCGGCCTTGATGTTTTCGGCCGTGACCACTGCGGGAGTGAAGAGCTGCGAGGGCGTTTCGTACAGCTTGTGGGTCGCTTCCGGAGTTTCGCCCTTGATCAGCTTCACGGCGACGTTGGCGGCAGCCGCCGCCACGATCTCGGAGGGCTTGGAGATCGTATTGTACTGGTCGCCGGAGATGATCAGCTGCAATGCGGCAATCGTCGCGTCATTGCCGGTGACCGGAGGGACTGGCTTGACGCCTGCCGCCTTGAGAGCGGCGATTGCACCACCGCCGGTTCCGTCGTTGGCAGCAACGATGCCCTTGATCTGGTCACCGAAGCGGGTGATCTGCCCGGCAGTCCATTCCTGCGCCTTCGGCGGTGCCCAATCCGGCGTATCGTACTCGGCGAGCGTCTTGTAGCCGGATGCGTCGAGGGCGGAATCGATGCCGTCACGAATGAGACCAGCGGCCGCGTCGGTCGGCGAGCCGTTGATCTGCAGCACGCCGGAACCTTCCGGAACGCCGGATGCCTTCAGGTGCTCGACGAGCGACTGCGCGATCGCGCGGCCGATGCCTTCATTATCGAACGAGACATAGTAGTCCGCCGGCTTGTCAGGGATCGGACGGTCATAGGCGATCACCTTGACATCCTGAGAATGGGCGATTTCGACGAGCGCTGCGGCTGCCGCGGAATCAACCGGATCAAGCACGACAACCTTGGCGCCCTGAGCGATCGCGGAGTTGAACTGCTGCTGCTGAAGCGCCACATCCGCGTTGGCGTTTTGGTAGATGACAGTGCAGTCAGGGCAGAGCTTCTCCATCTCCGCTTTGAAACCTGGATAGTCATGTTCCTCGTAGCGAGTCGAAGCCTGGTCCGGCATCAGGAAAGCAACGGTGGCCGCTTCCTGCGCAACGGCGGTGCTGCTGAGCGACACGGCAAGGCCGGTCGAGGCAAGCAAGTAACAAATCGTCTTCATAAGTTTCCTCCACGGTTGATTTTTGCCGGCGTCCTGAAGCTTTTAAAGGGCGACACCCCCAAGATATCGCGAAGTCGTCCGGAGACAATTCCGCACCGCTTCTAAAGGCCCATCAGGACGCAGCCGGTCGGTCGCCGCAGCCAACACCGCAGCGCTTGTTTTTTGATTTCTTGTCTGACTCCTCCCCTGCCCAGCTTTTGCTGAAACTGGTGGCTTCATCGATTGTGCTCGCTTGCTCAATCGATGAAGCAGAATTGCCACTTAACTCCTTTGATGTCAAGGTGACGTTCGAAAATGGAGATCAAAATTCGTGAAGCGTAGCATTCCGACGAAAAGGACAACGATCTACGACCTGGCCGAATTGGCCGGGACCTCGGCGAGCGCCGTGAGCGCCGTATTGAGTGGCAACTGGAAGAAACGTCGCATCAGCGCCCAGCTTGCCGAGAAGATCACCCGGCTCGCCGAGGAGCAGGGATATGCGTTGAACATGCAGGCGAGCGTGCTGCGGCGCGAACGATCGAAAATCATCGGAATGATCGTCCCGAAGTACGACAACCGCTACTTCGGCTCGATCGTCGAACAGTTCGAGGCCATGGCCCGCGAGCGAGGGCTCTTCCCGATCATTACGTGCACGCGGCGCGATCCCGCGCTGGAAATCGAAGCCGCGCGCGCCATGCTCTCCTACCAGGTGGACTGCCTGATCGCGACCGGCGCGACCGATCCGGATCGGATCGCCGACATATGTTCTGCCGCTGGCGTTCGTGCGGTGAATCTCGATCTGCCGGGTTCGCGTGTTCCGTCGGTTATCTCGGACAATTTCGCCGGCGCGTTCGAACTCACGCGGCGCGTGCTGGCGAACTGCGAGAGGGAGTTCGGCGAAAAGGCGCCGCTGCTCTTCGTAGGCGGGCGCGGAACCGACCACAACACATCGGAACGTGTGAGAGGATTCCGAGCCGCCCATGCCGAAGCGGGGGTAGCGGTCAATGAGACGCTGGTGCTCACCTGCGGCTACGCGCCCGAAAAAGCCGAGAACGCAATGAAGGGGATCGCGGAAAAGGTGGGAACACTGCCGCGCGGCATGTTCGTCAACTCCACGATTTCGCTAGAAGGCGTGATGCGCTGGATCCGTCGCTCCGGCCACTATGCCGACCGGATGCCGCACCTCGGCTGCTTCGACTGGGATCCGTTCGTGGCCATGCTCGGCGACCACATCGAAATGGTTCGCCAGGACGTGCCGAGAATGCTCGACGCGGTCTTCGAGATCATCGACTCCGGCGCATCGGAGCTCAAAGTGATTCAGATACCGCCGATCGTCGAGCAGACCGGGTAAACACCAACGCAAGCTCCCGAACTCTTCATTATGTCCGCGGACGTCGCGATCGAAAAGGGCGCCCCGCGGCGTGGGGCCGATAGGGTCGCGCGTCTTATCGGACGCGCAAGGATGCGCAGCACTCTGAATTGCTGCATGTTTTATCCTGAGGTTTTAGGAAACATGCAGTAGATGCGCGAAGCGCGAACGCCCCTGCGGGAGGGCCGCAGGGGCGAGCATTTGACTGGTTGCGGGCCTGAGGCCCAGCGGCTCTTATTCCTCTGCCGGCCCGTAGAGGCCCAACTGGTCGAGCAAAGCCCTCTGCCGGCCGGCATTTTCGACCAGCAGCCCGGTGTAGCGATCAATGATCCGCCCGCGGTGATCCGGATCGGAAACGGCGGAGAGCGCACCGACGATCGCCACGATCTTTTCCGAAGCCTGCCGCAGTTCCTCCAGGAGTTTCGGCTTGCCGGCAACCTCGGTCACCGCACGCTTCGTCACCCGGCCGATGCCACTGGGCGTGCGGCCGCCTGCTGAAACGTAACCCTCCGGCAGGTCGCCCTTGAGATTGGTGACCGTTTTGAAGCGGATGACGTCGAAGATCTGATCGACCGCCTGCTTCGCGCCGGTCACCCGCGAGGGATGGTCGGTGTCGGCAGCCGCATGCGGCAGCAGCTCGAGCTTGCCCTTATGGCGCTCTTCGAGCGGCAGGTAAGGCAGCATCGGCCCGCTGAGCTTGCCGGTCGCGGCGTCCTTGAAGAGGTCTGCGTCGATCGCCGCGTGCGCGATCTTGCCGGACGACAGCGCCTCGTCGAGGGCGACGGCATCGACGACCTCGCCGCGATCGTAGTTGACCAGCACCGCGTCGTCGTTCATCGCACCGAGCACCTTCGCGTCGACGGTCCCGGCGTTGGAATAGACGCCGGTCGCCGCGTCCAGCCGGCCGAGACCGATATGGACGGAGAGCACGTCGGCACCGGTCGCCGCTGCGACAGGGCTTGCGGCATAGTCGAAGCCTTCGGCCTCGATCCAGTGCTTGTGATGCTCGCGGGCGTAGATCGCCACCTTCATGCCGAAGGCCTTGGCGAGCTTGGCGACTTCGCGCCCGATATTGCCGTAGCCGAGAATGGCAATCTTCCGGCCCTCGAGCTTGGCGGTCGGGAAATCCTTGAGCTGACGGCCGGTGTCGAAGTCGCCTTCGGCGACCATCCGGTGCAGCCGGTCGACCGGCAGGTCGGGAACGACCTTCAAGACAGCCTTCAAGGCCATCTGGGCGGTCGCCCGGCTGTTGATGCCCGGCGTGTTCATCAGGGGCGCATCGCCGCCCTCGCCGTTGCCGCCGCCCCAGGAGGCCGAGCCCATGTTGCCGGTGCCGGCGCCGATACGCACACCGCCGAGCGGGAAGACGGAAGCCTTCGGAATGAACGTCGCCGCAGCGATCAGCGCGTCGTACTGGCCCTTGTCCGTCTGCGGCAGGATCTCTGCCTCGGTGCTGAGGTTCGGCTGGTAGAAGAAATGGATGCGACCTTTCTCGAGCGCCGACCGGTCGCCGAGCGGCCCGAGATGGAAGACGCCGCCCTTTTCCTCGATATAGGCCTTGATCTCGCTATGATCCGGCTGGCCATCCGCGCCGAAGCGCAGGCCGACCAGATCGGCGATAAGCACGGTATAGGCGCGCTCCGGATCGTCCTTGCGGACGGCGCCGGTGGCCTTGGCCGGAGCCTCGAAAGTGACTCCGTTCTTCGCCAGTTCCTCTTCGAGAACGACGATCTTGGCGCGCAGATAGGCGTATTGCAGATTCTCCAGCAGCGCGACGACATCTTCCGGCTCGCGGATGCCGCCGACCCAGGCGCGATAGTCGCCGGGCGTGCCCGGGAACGCATTGACGTAGCGGGCCGCGTCGAGGCCAGGCTCGTATTCGCCGTTCGGATGGGTAATGCCCTCATAACCGAGCAGTTGCTTCGAACGGGCGATGATGCGGGCGTGGATGTCGGCATCGGCGATGCCGTCGTCTTCGACCTTGAGCAGCGTTACCGCAGCGCCGCGCCGCTCGGCATCGGTTACAGTCAGCGACAGAAGCGGATGCGATGCGACCCATTCGTCGATCACCTTGCGATTGGCAGCAGAGCGGCGGTTGAGCTCGACGACAGAGCCGACGCGCGCCTCCGACTGCAAAAGGCCGAAGGTGGTCTCGGCAAAGGCGAGCGCGCTATAAGTATTGATGACGCCGCCAAGCATACGGTCGTCAGCGGCATCGTAGAACGGCCCGGCATCGACGGAGCGCTTCGCCGAAAACGGCTGCCTGGGATCGATCGGCGGCGCGATCTTCAGTTGTCGCGGGATCGCCCAGGCAGGGTCTTGCTGGTTCTTCTCGATCAATGCCAGGGCATGCGGCGTGAAGGAGGCGACAAAATAGCCCGAAACCCCGCCGATCGCCTTTTGGAACGGCATGAACAGGCAGCACTTCGCCATCACCGCGGCAACCAGTTCGGGCTCCCACGGCATAGCGCCGAGCATCGAGGTTGCATCGAACACTGCATGGCGGTTTGCCGGGTCGCCGTCTATCCAGCTCAAAAGTTCGCGGATCTCGCGGCTGGTATAAGCATTTGCACCAGTCGTCTCGTGGCCGACACCGACGAAGATCGAGACGCCGAGGGCGGAAAGCTCTTCTGCCGACGGGATCACGCCTTCCGAGGCGGCGAAATGGATGCGGCTCTCGCAGCCCTTTTCGGCGAAGCGCTGCATCTCGATCAATTGGGTTGCCCAGGACTGACGGAAGAAGCCCGCGGCCTTCGACGGATCGCTCTCTGGCCGCGGCGTATCGACATAGATGCGTTGGGATGCGTCGTTGGCGTTCATCAGGTGCTGGACGCAAACGGTGAAGCCGCTGTGGCCGCCACCGAGCCCGACTGCCATGCGATTTGTCTTCGGAAAGCCGAAATAGCGATGGATCGCCCGCATCATATCGGTGAGAATCTTGTCCGCGGGATAGCCGCGATGCATGCTGCGGGAAATCTCGGCGGTGGTGAAGCCGCCTATGTCGTTGCCCCTGTCGTCGACCTTGCGATAGGTCTTCTCGATCCAAGCGTCAAAGGCGATCCGCCGCAGACGGCTGTCCACTTCGTCGGTGGTCGCATCGGTGATCGGGCCGACGCCGAAGAACGGGTTGGACGGCACCCTCGGCGCGCCATTCCTGGTCAGTTCGAGTGCCTTCAGTCGCTGTTCCTGCATCTGCGCGATGTTCATCATGATCTGCCTATCTGTTTTCGAGGCGGGGAGGTGGCGCTGATAGTGGATCGAACACGTCAGAAAGAAGACCTCATATGCGTCGAACAGCACGCGGAATGCGTCATCATTGCGCCTGTCGCTGAAGGCTGCGGCAGCGCATCGACGACCGCCACCTCTTGTGAAAGGATCGCGCGAGAGGGCGCAAAATGCGGCTGCGTAGTACTACAGCCGGATCAATAACGCCTGGAGTTTTGCGATTTCTCGCCTAAAGCCCCAGAGACACGCGGAAATTTTGCGGTGTGCTGGCGAACCGCCTGCGGAACATCCGGCTGAGATGGGATGAATCACAGAAACCGCTTTCCGCGGCGATCATGGCAATCGACTTATCGGTGTTCTCAAGCATGTGGCGCGCGAGCAAAAGCCGCATCTCGATAAACGCGGTCAGGGGCGAGGTTCCAAGTGCTTCCCTGAAATGCCGTTCAAGACACCGTTTACCAACTTTCAGATTCCTCGCTATCTCGGCGACGGAGAGTGGTGTGTCCAGGCTTTGCTGCATCAGCAAAAGCGCCTTCCTGACAATTGGATCCTTGGTCCGGAAGCTGAGCGTCAGGCCGGGCTGCGGTGCGCCACCGTCCTCCGCCTCGCTGATCATCATGATATTCAAGCTTTTCGTGGATTGAGCCTTGCCGATGTGCCTGTCGACCAGGAATGCCGCGAGGTGAGCCGTGCTCGTACCGCCGGAGCAAGTCAGGCGGTCGCGGTCGACCACGAAGATCTGGTCGGATACCGGCTTGAGCCCGTCGAACTGCGAGAGAAAATCCTGATGATGGAACCAGCTCACACAGCCGCGATAGCCCTCCATTAAACCGGCACGATGGAGGATGAAGGTTCCGGTGCACAGGCCAACCAGGGGCACCCCGGCCGCCGCGGCCTGCCGCAAATAACGTTCTACCCTCTCGTCCGGCCGGTCCATTTCGTCGATAAGGCCGCCGACCACCACGATATAATCGAAGAGTTTGGGGCTGCCGAACACCTCGTGAGGCTGAACAGAGACACCGCAGCTCGCAATGATCGGCCTCATGTCCGGGGCAACGACTTTCCATCGGCATTGGATTGGCCGGCTACGATCGCCTTCATCCGCGGCGAGACGCAACACGTCCACGAAATTGGCAAAGGCGCAGAGCGTAAATCGCTGCACCAGAATAAACGCCACTGTCAGACGCGCATCCTGCTCCCGCCGCACGCTCCTCGAGGAAACGTCGTTTACAATCATACTGTCTCATTTCTACTGCCGATATGACGCAATCATTCTTTTCAGATCTCCGACGCAAGTCAATATTTCGGGATAAGTCGCGGAGAGATGGCCAAGCGACGCTGGAGAATGCCAGGCCGTCGTTGGGAGAATTTTGGATGAGAATAGTTAGCGCGGAACAGCGTCTGTTTGTCTTCTACCTTGTGCCGGAATTTACGATGCTGGCGTTCTCTTCCGCGGTCGAGGCTTTGCGGTTGGCAAACGCAGTCGTCGGTTACGAAGCCTACTCCTGGCGCGTGGTCTCTTCCGACGGCGCCAAGGTCCGCGCGAGCTGCGGCCTCGCGCTTGAAGCGGACAACTCGGTAGCGGTTGAACGCCAGCACCTCACCAGCCGCCTACGTCCCTCAGTGTCCGTGATTTGCGGGGGAAAGCACGTGGAACGCCACCTCGACCGCGCCGCTGATGCGTGGCTGCGCGAATGTCGTAATCGTGGGGTCGCCGTCGCGGGCCTGTGCACGGGTGCCCATATCCTGGCGAGAGCCGGACTGCTCGACGAGAGGAAATGCGCGATCCACTGGGAGAATCAACCCGGATTTGCTGAGCGCTTTGGCGCGGCAAACGCCAGCAGTGGGATCTACGAAGTCGACGGCAACATCTATACCTGCGCCGGCGGGGCCGCTTCCTTCGACATGATGCTGCACATCATTGGCCGCGATTTCGACGAGAGCGTTGTGAGCGGCATATGCGAACTCGCACTTGTCGATCGTGTGCGCGCTCCCGGGGAGCGGCAGCGTCTTCCCTTCGCCCAACGCATCGGGGTTCGAGATCCCATCGTGTTGAAGCTGGTCGAGAAGATGGAGAAGAGCCTGACCGAGCCGATGCAAGTGGAAGAGCTTACCGCCTCGATTGGCCTTTCACGGCGCCAGGTCGAGCGGCTGTTCCGCAACGAGCTGCGCTGTTCGCCGGCGCGGTACTATTTGAAGCTCCGTCTCGAGCGCGCCCAACTGCTGCTGGTCCAGTCAACGATGCCTGTCGTAGAAGTCGCTATCGCCTGTGGCTTCGTGTCAGCTTCGCATTTTTCTAAGTGCTATCGCGAGACGTTTGGGTGTTCGCCGCAGGAAGCACGTGGCCGTATCATGAGAATGGCGGCAGCGCATCCGGCCGAATGTGCGTCGGCCGCATGACGCATCATCCACGTCGCAGATCACGGCACGGCAAGTAGTTCAACGGTCCGACAAAAAATCCGCGGTCTTTTCGCATTTTCAGTTGGAGTCCACAGCTGCACCGTCGGCCCCTCGGGACGGACGGTGCAGCTGATCGATTCACGACACTGCTTCAGGCACAAGCTCGGAAGTTTCGACATTTCCCGTGCCCGGCGTCGCGGATGTTGACGCGGGACGCCGGGCGCTTCCCTCTTCGAGCTCATCGAGAAGGGCATGCCATAGCGAAATGCAAAGCCCGATCATCACCAGCAGGAAAGGTGCGGCAGCGATGATCGACGCGGTCTGGAGGCCCTGAAGCCCGCCCATGACGAGAAGCACCGCGGCGGAGGCACCGGCAAGCACGCCCCAAAGGACGACAACGCCGGGCTTTGGCTCCAGTGCGCCGCGCGATGAGAGCATTCCCATTACGACCGCGCCTGCATCCGCGCCCGAGATGAAGAAGATCGCGACCAGGAAAACGGCGGTCAAGGATGTCAGCCATGCAAACGGATACTGCGCCAGAAGAGTGAAAAGCGAGACTGCAGCGCCCTCCTTGGTAACGGCCTCGACGATCCCCCCGGCGCCGAAAAGTTCGGAATGGAGTGCCGTGCCACCCATGATCGTGAACCAGATGAAGGTGACGCCGCTCGGGATCAGGATCACGCCGATCACGAACTCCTTGATCGTGCGACCGCGTGAGATCCGCGCGATGAACACGCCGACGAAGGGTGCCCAGGATATCCACCACGCCCAATAGAAAATGGTCCAGCTACCGAGCCACTTGCCGTCGCTGAAGGCGGCCGTGCGCAACGACATGGACACGAGGTCGCTCAGATAGAAGCCCAGCGATTCCGTGAATGTGTTGAACATGAAGATCGTTGGCCCGATGCACACCAGGAAGATGAGCAGCAGCATGGCGATGATCATGTTCATGTTGGAGAGGAACTGGATTCCCTTGCCCACGCCAGACACTGCCGAGAGTATGAACAGCACCGTCATGACACCGATAATCGTGAGCGCGATGGCGTTGGAAACACCTGTGCCCCAAAGAAAGTTCATACCGCTGTTGATCTGCTGTGCGCCGAGACCGAGCGAGGTGGCGGTTCCAAACAGTGTTGCAATCAGCGCAAGCACGTCGATCGCCTTGCCGATTGGCCCGCTCGCGGCCTCGCCGAGAATCGGCGTGAAGGCAGCGGAAATCAGGTTCGACTTTCCCTTGCGGAAGGTGAAGTAGGCGATGGCAAGGCCAACCACCGCGTATATGGCCCAGGGGTGAAGCGCCCAATGGAAATATGAATACTTCATTGCAACAAGGGCCGCCTCTAGCGTCCTCGGCTCGGCCTGCCCATGGGGCGGACCTGCAAAGTGGTAGATTGGCTCCGCCACGCCCCAGAACATCAGCCCAATGCCCATGCCGACGCTGAACATCATGCAGATCCACGACGCGGTGCGGAATTCCGGGCGCTCGTCGTCCTGTCCAAGGCGTATCTTGCCGAAGCGGCTCACGGCCAGGAAGAGAGCGAAAACCAGGAAGCCGGCAGAAGAGACGACGAAGCCCCAGCCAAAGTCGGCGATGATGGCATCGAGAACCACCTTCGAGACTGAGGACAGGCTTTCAGGGAAAACGGTCCCCCAGCCGACAAATCCCAGGATGATGAACATGGCCGGCCAGAATACTGCCGGGTCGATCCCACTAGGTCGTGATCGCTCCATTTTTGCTCCTCCTTCTTAACCTCCAGGCCGCCGGCGCCACCGGCGTATTCGCCATTCATAAGGTCCCATCCCGTGGATCACCGCTCGAGATGCGGCAGAAACACGACGTTTTTGACATCCGTCACTCCCGCGGGAGGCCCTTAAAAATGGAACCTGCCGCCGGTGAGGCGTCCCTGTCGGAACGCGCGGCAAACGCGCGCTCCACCTCTCCCGGTCAGGGACGGGGTCACCGGCATGCGGGTGCTCTGCGTCAAGCAGCCTTGGTCATGGCCGCCACTACACCGGCCACCGTTTCGCCGAACGACGATGGCGTCGGCACGATCGTGACGCCCGCGCCCTTGAGGATCTCGACTTTTTCCTGGGCCGATTCCCTGAAGGCGGAGATGATCGCGCCGGCATGGCCCATGCGGCGGCCCTTCGGCGCTGAAAGGCCAGCGATATAGGCGATCAGCGGCTTCTTCATGTGATCTCGCGCCCAAAGTGCCGCTTCCGCCTCCTGGGGACCGCCGATCTCGCCGATCATCAGAACCGCATCGGTGTCGGGATCCTTCTCGAAAAGCTCCAGCATGTCCTTGAAAGAGGATCCGTTGACCGGATCACCGCCGATGCCGACCGAGGTGGACACACCGATGCCGAGCGCTTTCATCTGGCTCGCCGCCTCATAGCCGAGCGTGCCGGATCGGCCCACGATGCCGATGCGGCCCGGCAGGTAAATCGAACCCGGCATGATGCCCATGAGCGCCTCGCCCGGCGTGATCATGCCGGCGCAGTTCGGACCGATCAGCGTCATGCGGTCCTCGAAGCGGTAACGCCGCATATATCGTTTGACCCTGGTCATGTCCTGGGAGGGAATGCCGTCGGTGATACAGACGCAGAGCCGGATACCGGCGTCCGCCGCCTCCATGATGGAGTCGGCGGCAAAGGGCGGCGGCACGAACACGATCGAAGCCTCCGCGCCGGTCTCCTGCACCGCACCCTTCACCGTATTGAAGACCGGCAAGCCGAGATGGGTATGGCCGCCCTTTCCGGGGGTTACGCCGCCCACGACATTAGTGCCGTAGCGCTTCATATCTTCCGCGTGGAAGCTGCCGATCTTACCGGTGAAGCCCTGCACGATGACGCGGGTGTTCTTGTCGAGAAGAATGGACATGTCTCGGCCTCCCTCAAGCAGCCTTGGTGGCGGTGTAGGAACGCCATGCGCTGACCGCCTTTTCGGCCGCTTCCGCCAGCGTTTCCGCGATGATGATGTTCTCGCCCGACTCGGCGAGGATGCGCCGCCCCTCTTCCATGTTGGTGCCGGAGAGACGGACGACGAGCGGAACCGGCACGCCGACTTCGCGCAATGCCTTGATCACGCCCTCTGCCACCCAGTCGCAGCGATTGATGCCGGCAAAGATGTTGACGAGGATCGTCTCGACGTTCTTATCCCTGAGTACGGCACGGAATGATTTCGCCACGCGCTCGGGCGAAGCGCCACCTCCAATATCGAGGAAGTTCGCGGGCTCGCCGCCGGCGATCTTGATCATGTCCATGGTCGCCATCGCCAGGCCCGCACCGTTGATGATACAGCCGATATTACCATCGAGGCCGACATAGGAGAGCCCGCGGTCGGATGCGTATGTCTCGCGCGGGTCCTCCTGGCTCTTGTCGCGCATCTCCGCAATCTGAGGCCGGCGGAAGAGTGCGTTCTCGTCGAAGCTCATCTTGGCGTCGAGGGCCACGAGGTCACCCCGGCGGGTCACCACCAGCGGGTTGATCTCCAGCATCGAGGCATCATAGTCGACGAAAGCGCGGTAGCAGCCCATGAGCGTCTGCGTGGCGCGGCCGACGAGCGCATTGTCGATACCGAGGCCGAAGGCGATCTCGCGGGCCTGAAAATCCTGCATGCCGACGCCCGGATCGACGGTGGCGCGGATGATGGAGTCGGGTTCGGCCTCGGCGATCTCCTCGATCTCCATACCGCCCGAGGACGACGCGACGATCATGATCCGCTCGGATTTGCGGTCGAGCACGAAGCCGAGATAGATCTCACGTTCGATATCCATCGCCTCCTCGACGTAGAGGCGACTGACCAGCTTGCCCTGCGGGCCGGTCTGGTGCGTCACCAGTTTGGCGCCCAGCATGGCGTCGGCCGCCGCGACGATCTCATGATCGGACGAGCAGAGCTTGATACCGCCCGCCTTGCCGCGCGCGCCGGAATGGATTTGCGCCTTTACGACCCAGCGGTCGCCGCCAATCTCGCTCGCGCGATAGGCCGCCTGTTCCGGGCTGTAGGCCAGCCCGCCGCGGGGAATGTGGATCTGGTAGCGGGATAGAAGTTCCTTGGCCTGGTATTCGTGGATGTCCATGTCTGCCCTCCCTCAGCGGCTGGCAATGATTGCTTCATGGGTGGCGAGCACGTTGCGCGCCATGCGCTCGGATGCGGCGTCGATCATCTTGCCGTCGAGCGATGCGGCGCCCTTCCCCTGGCTCTCGGCGAGCTTCAGCGCGTCTATGATGCGGCGGGCGCGGTCGACCTCCTTCTCGGGCGGGGAGAAGATGTCGTTGGCAAGCGCGATCTGGCTCGGATGGATCGCCCATTTGCCCTCGATCCCGAGCGCGGCGGCACGGCGGGCGGCGGCCCTGTAGCCTTCTGGATCGGAGAAATCACCGAAAGGGCCGTCGATGGCACGCAGCCCATAGGCACGACATGCGACCGTCATGCGCGACAGGCCGAAGTGCCACTGGTCGCCGGGATAATCCGGGTTGAGGCCGCCGATGTTGACGGTGCGGGCCTTGAGGCTCGCGGCATAGTCGGCGACGCCGAAATGCAACGCTTCGAGGCGCCCGCCGAAGGAGGCGATGGCTTCGACGTTGGCCATGCCGAGCGCGGTCTCGATCAGTGCCTCGAGCCCGACGCGGCTCTTGCAGCCCTTGGCAATCTCGATCTGGTTGACCATGGCTTCGACCATGTAGAGATCGGCCGGCACGCCGACCTTCGGCACGAGCAGCGTGTCGATCCGGTCACCCGCCTGTTCCATGAGGTCAACGACGTCACGATACATGTAGTGGGTATCAAGGCCGTTGATGCGGACGGAGATGGTCTTGCCGCGGCCGCGCCAGTCGATCTGATTGAGCGCGGCGACGATGTTGGCACGGGCACGCTCCTTGTCCGGCGGCGCCACGGCGTCCTCGATATCGAGGAAAATATAGTCGGCGTCCGAATTGGCCGCCTTCTCGATCATCTCCGGATTCGAGCCTGGAACCGCGAGTTCGCTGCGCTGCAGGCGGAGCCGGCGGAGGTGGTTTATTGTGTGGCTCATGAATGTCTCCCCCTCTCCTGTTCAAGCCGCCTTGGCGGTTGCCATCGCAGCCGCGCAACGGAACTGTTTCATCGCGGCACCGACGCCGGAACCGGGCTCGATCGCGATGCCACAATCGAGCAGCGTCAGTTCGGCAGCCGAGAGCGCGCCGAGCACCATCACTTCGTTCAGCGATCCCAGGTGGCCGATGCGGAAAACCTTGCCCGCCACCTTGCTGAGCCCGCTGCCGAGCGAGGTGTTGTAGGTGCGATAGGCATGGCGGATGACCTCGGCGCCATCGATTCCTTCCGGCAACCGGATCGCCGACACCGTGTCGGAATGCCACTTCGGCTCGGTCGCGCAGAGCTTGAGCCCCCAGGCGGAGACTGCGGCCCGCACGCCACTGGCGAGATGGTGGTGACGCACGAAGATATTTTCGAGGCCTTCCTCGAAGATCACGTCGAGCGCGGCGCGCAGGCCCCGCAGGAGCTGCGTCGGCGGCGTGTAGGGAAAGTAGCCAGTGTCGTTGGTCTTGATCATGTCCTCGAAGGAGAAGTAGCAGCGCATGTGACGCGCGGTCTTCGCCGCTTCCAGCGCCCTATGGCTCACTGAAAGGAAGCCGAGGCCGGCGGGCAGCATGAAGCCCTTCTGCGAGCCGGAGACGGCGCAGTCGACACCCCATTCGTCCTGACGAAAATCGATGGAGCCGATCGATGAGACGCCATCAACGAAGAGCAGTGCCGGGTGGCCACAGGCATCGAGCGCAGCGCGAACGGCCGCGACGTCCGAGGTCACGCCGGTTGCAGTTTCATTATGCGTGACAAACACGGCCTTGATCTTGTGCGCGTTGTCGGCGGCGAGGCGTTCGGCATAGAGCTCGACCGGCACGCCCGTTCCCCATTCCCTGTCGATACAATCGATCTCGAAGCCGAGGCGCTCGGCCATGTCGACCCAGAGATGAGAGAACTGACCGAAGCGGCTCATCAGCACCCGGTCGCCCGGGGAGAGCACATTGGTCATCGCCGCTTCCCACGCGCCAGTCCCCGACGAAGGATAGATGAAGACACGACCATTCTGGTTCTTGAAGACCTTTTTCAAGTCGGCGAAAAGCGGCAGCGTCAGCTCCGGAAATCGCGGGGAGCGCATGTCTTCCATCGGCAGGTTCATGGCCTGGCGAACCTGCTCGGGAATGTTGGTGGGGCCGGGAATGAAGAGATGATTGTAGCCTGACATGGATCCTCCAAGTTAACCGCGGACGAGATTTGATTGCCGCGCTCAGGCTGCCTTTCGGGCGATCACCGCACAACACTCGCTCAGGCAGAAAGGATTGCCGGACGGGCAGCTCAATTTCGACCCAGGCGGGTGGCAGTTTCGGAGGGTGGGTAGGCAACCCCTACCCGGAAAGGCAATCCTCGTGAGAGACGGCCCCACTCTCGAGACGAGGCGGGGGCCGTCGCCAGGCCGGGATGAGCTCTTGCCGACGGCGCGTAAGCATGCACGGCGCAAAGGAATTGCAGCCCCCGTCGCTAGGTCCGGGATAGGGCTTGCGTTTAACTCTGAATGCGCCGCCGTTCCTTGGCGTAGATCGCAACCGCCATCGCCCGGTTCCGGACCTGGAGCTTGTCGTAGAGATTCTTGAGGTGATATTTCACGGTGTTTTCGGATATGCCGGTCCGCGCTGCGATCTGCGTATTGCTCCAGCCGTCGGCCAGCATGGACAAAAGCTCGTTCTCACGGGACGTGAGTTGCGAGAATGGTGAATGCGGCACCTTAGCGAGAACGGTATAAGGGATACAAATGCGCCCTTTCATCACGGCGGTAAGCGTGGCGAAAAGGATCTCCGGATCTTCGAACTGGTAACAAAGCCCGTTTACGCCGAGCCGGATTGTTTCGCTGACGACAGCCGGGTTGTGACTTTCAGCGAAGAGAACGATCCTCGGGTCGAAACCGAGCCGCTCCAGGTCGGCAAGCACATCTGGCGCCTCCGCGTCAAGGAGTTGCCAGCTAAGCAACACGCAATCGGCTTCAAGTGACCCAAGCTTCTCGCATAATTCCGCAGAAGAGCTGGCGGTGCCGACGATCGAGAACTTGCTGTTCTCCGAAAAGAGCCCGCGCAGTGCCGCAATGACAAGTGGATTGCGTTCTGCAATCAACACGCGTCCTCCGGCCTCCTGCGGTGTCAGTATCACCATGCGTCATGTCCTCATTTGACGCTGACAGCCTGATTTCAGCGGCCGAAACCTATCACTCCCATCCGTGTTATTTTTTTCGACCAGCGACGAAACTTGGCTTATTCGCTCACTGGGCCAGACCTCTCTATGATCGAGAGCGGATCAGTCAAGCGCCTATACTTCAGGCTCTCTTGACCATTTTGCAGTGCCCAACGTGAGATCAACATGTTCGAGGCCACGCTGAAACGCTGACGGGCGAGCTGGAAATGCCTGTCCTCAATCATATGTTTGGTCGTATAACTGATCCGCACTGCACTCGTCCCCCCTTTCAGACCTTTGTCCGACCCCGGAGAGTTCAATGGCACAATCCCCAGACAACACCGTCAAGCTTCAGGTCGCCAACACCCGCCCCGAAGACTCAGGAGGACCGTTCGCAAGAATTGCGCCGAGGATTATGTCCGCGCTTGGAGTCGAAGAAGGCGACATAATCGAGATTGTCGGGAAACGTCATACCGGTGCGATCGCTTTCCGCGGCTACAGTGAGGACGAGGGCCTCAACATCATCAGACTCGACGGCCTGCAGCGCGTGAACGCCGGCGCTACCAGCGGCGACTATGTGGAGGTTCACAAGGCGGATGCGAGACCTGCCCAGCGGGTCGTTCTCGCCCCTGCCCAGAAGAACCTTCGGCTGCAGGGATCTGGCGAAGCGCTTCAGCGTACGTTCTTTCGTCGCCCGATGGCTGCCGGGGATGTGATCTCGACATCCGTGCAGCAGCGCATCAGTCGCAACGCACGTACGGAGCATGACATCATGCGCGGCCTGGTCGAACTTCCAGCCTATGGTCTTCAGGAGATCCGTCTGGTCGTCGTGTCTACCCAGCCGCGCGGCATCGTCACGATGGGAGAAAATACCGTCGTCGAACTGCGGCCGGAATACGAAGAGCCCAAGGAGGCCAGACGGGCGGACGTTACCTATGATGACATCGGCGGGCTGGGAAACGCGGTCGACCAAGTGCGGGAAATGGTGGAACTGCCGCTTCGCCATCCGGAGCTGTTCCAGCGCCTTGGCATTGATCCGCCGAAAGGGGTGCTGCTTCACGGCCCTCCGGGAACGGGCAAGACACTTCTGGCGCGGGCGGTTGCAAACGAAACCGAAGCCCATTTCTTTCATATAGCCGGGCCGGAAATCATGGGGAGCCAATATGGTGAATCCGAACAACGGCTGCGCCAGGTGTTCGAGGAGGCAGCGAAGAACGCTCCTTCCATCATCTTTCTCGACGAGATCGACTCGATTGCGCCGAAGCGGGAGAAAGTGAGCGGCGAAGTGGAGCGCCGAATCGTCGCGCAGCTTTTAACTTTGATGGACGGTCTCGAGCCCAGGCAGAACATCGTCGTCATCGGTGCCACCAATCGCCGTGATTCAATTGACGAAGCGCTGAGACGTCCAGGGCGCTTCGATCGCGAGATCGTCATCGGAGTGCCCGATCAGAAAGGCAGGCGTGAGGTGCTTGCCATCCACACGCGCGGCATGCCTCTGTCGGAAGACGTCGACCTCGACGAAATCGCAAGAACCACCTACGGCTTTGTCGGCGCGGATGTCGGTGCGCTTGCGCGCGAGGCCGCAATGGATGCGCTTCGCCGGATATTGCCCGACATCAATCTCAGAGAGGGTATCCCGGCCGAGGTCCTCGAAAACCTGAGCGTCAACCAGGCTGACTTCTTGAGCGCCCTGAAGCGGATACAGCCTTCGGCACTCCGCGAAATCATGATTCAGGCCCCCGACGTTCGGTGGGCCGACATCGGCGGGCTCGACGAGGCGCAGATGCGGCTTCGCGAAGGGGTCGAATTGCCGTTGCGATCTCCGCAAGCATTCAAGCGCATGGGCATTCGCCCGGCCAAAGGCTTCCTGCTGTTCGGCCCGCCGGGAACAGGAAAGACTTTGCTGGCGAAGGCCGTCGCACGGGAGGCGGAGGCGAATTTCGTGGCGACCAAGTCGTCCGATCTGCTTTCGAAATGGTACGGCGAGTCCGAGCAGCAGGTATCGCAGCTCTTTGAACGGGCAAGGCAGGTCGCGCCTACCGTGATCTTTATTGACGAAATCGACTCCCTTGCCCCGGCTCGAGGTGGTGGCATCGGCGAACCGGCGGTGACCGAACGCGTGGTCAACACCTTGTTGGCGGAAATGGACGGGCTGGAGGACATGCAAGGCGTGGTCGTAATGGCGGCGACCAATCGGCCGAACCTCCTCGACCCCGCCCTGCTTCGACCTGGGCGTTTTGACGAACTTGTCTATGTCCCGGTTCCCGATCAGAAGGGCCGGCGCAAGATTCTCGGCATTCACACGCGCAAGATGCCGCTCGCCAAGGACGTTGACCTCGATGATCTCGCGCAAAGGACAGAGCGGTTCACGGGTGCCGATCTTGAAGACCTCACCAGGCGCGCGGGTCTTATCGCGCTCAGGGAAAATCTCGACGCTGAGGACGTCACGCTTGAGCATTTCAACAGGGCGTTCGAGGAAATCCGCCCGTCCGTAACGCCCGAAGTTGAGCGGGAATACGAGGCGATGCTGCGCACGCTGAAACAAGAAGACCCGCAGCGACAGCAGATCGGGTTCTTGCCTAGAAAAGGCGGTTGAACCTGTCTGTCTGCAGCGCCGCGCCGTCGTATCGGACGCGGTGGGACGTCCTTGCCGCGATCCGGCTCAGCGAGCACCCCAGGTGTCGGTCAGCCGGTAGCCCTCGGGCCAGGGATCGGAAGGATCGAGCATGTGCTGATGAACGCCTGTGATCCAGGCGCGGCCCGAGATTTCCGGCAGGATCGCCGGCCGACCGCCGACCTCGGTCGTGCCGACGATACGGCCCGTGAAGGTCGAGCCTATCAGCGATACCGCGGTCAGCCTGTCCTCCGGGCCCATCTCACCGCGGGCGTGCAACACGGCCATGCGTGCCGAAAGTGCCGTGCCGGTGGGCGAGCGGTCGACCTTGCCCGGCTGGATGGCGACGGCCGCTCCGGCGCGCAGGCCCTCCGCCGTGCGCTCCACGGGACCCGCGAAGAGGCAGAAGGAGAAATGCCGCCAGTCGGGATTTTCGGGATGGTGAAAGCCGAACTGCGCATTGGCGGCATTGGTGATCCTAACCCCAAGGCGGGCGATGTCGTGCGCCTCTTCCGGCTTGAGGCTGAAGCCCATTGCGGCAGCATCGACGATGACGAAACTGTCGCCGCCATAGGCGGTGTCGACCGTCAGCGTGCCAAGGCCTTCGACCTCAAGCTTTACGTCCAACCGCTCCGCAAAGCTCGGCAGGTTCTGCACGAAGATGCGTTCGGCCTTGCCGTTGCGGCATTCGGCACGGACGCGCACTAAGCCGCCCGGTGCCTCGAGCGTCATCTCCGTCACCGGCTCCTGCATCGGGACGATGCCGCTGTCGAGGAGCACCGTGGAGACGCAGATCGAATTCGAACCGGACATGGGAGGCGTGTCTTCCGGCTCCATGATGATGAAGGCGGCATCGGCCTCCGGATGCCTCGGCGGAACCAGCAGGTTGACGTGGCGGAAGACACCACCGCGCGGCTCGTTGAGGACGAAGTTGCGCAAGGTCTGGTCGCGGGCAATAAAGCGGCTCTGTTCCCAGACCGTCTCGCCCGGCGGGGGCGCAACGCCACCGACGATCACATCGCCCACCTCCCCTTCGGCGTGGGCTGAGATGACATGAATGGTTTTCGTGCTGCGCATCGCGAACTCCTTTCAGGATAACCAGTCGGTCAGGATAACCAGTCGGGCAGCCGTGCCGGGACACGCCCGGTCAGAGCCGCCGTGATGCAGTCGGCAAGGCTGCCGAAGCGCACAGTGCGGCCGGAGAGACCGGGACCGTAATGAGCATATTTGCCCGAATTGGTGATCACCGCGCGGGTTTCGGTCGGGAACACCGGCTCGGAAATCGAGCACCAGCAGAGATCCGGCAAGACCTGAACGCCGCTCATCTCGAGCCGGGCGAGCGTACCTTCGCTGCGCGCGTCAGCGATGACCTGATGCGCGGCCGTGACGATCACCGCGACCTCAGGATGCCGCCTGCGCCCACCGAACGCATCGGCAAGCGCGCGACATTCGTCAAGCGAGGCATGCGGGCTGCCGATTGCGACGAGTTCCACCTCGTCCGGTCCGCCGTTCAAACTCGACCAGGCGGCGGCCATGTCGGCACGGGTGATGGTCGCATAGTCGGCGTCTTCGGCCGCCGCGCCATCCGCCTCCGGCGTGACGCCCTCCACATGCAGCATCGGCGCGGCGGACGTGGTGCCGAACGCGGCGCAGAGCGCCTTCAGGTCGTCGCGCGTGGGCTGCGCCGGGGCGAGCCCACGCAGGAGCGGTATGCGATCCGGCGCGGCGCGACCGGCGAGATAACCGATGAGCGGCCAGAAAGCGTCGTCCACGTCTTCGGGCAACTCGACGTCGATCACGCGTCGGGCCCTCCTGTGTTCGTCCAGATAGACGCCGGAGTGCGGCGCGCGGCCGGTGAGCGCGATGCAAAGGTCGAGAAAATCGGGATGCTTCGCCGTCCGTGCACCGAGCACGCTGTTGGCGAAGATCACGGCATTGGATTCCGCCCAAGCGATGGATTCGCCGGCGCGCGGTGCGCTGTCGAGCAGATAGGGCGAGCAGGTGAAGGTCGGACGGCAGCCCATGCGGACATAGGCGTCTGCCAATCGCGCCGCCGGGTCGCCGAAGGAGGCGGGCACGCCCTGCACCTGCCAATTGGCGCGGTCGACCGAAATGGCGTTCATGGTCGTCGGCACCCGGACCTCGGCACCCATCTCCACCATCCTCTCGGCGAAGGTCAAGTTCGCCGGGCTCGCATAGATGCAGCCGTCGATATGGCCCTGCGTCACGTCCACGAGGCTCCGCGCGCCCTGCTGCGTCGCCATGGCGCAGATGATGCGCATGGCCTGCTGGACAGCGACGCCGTCGCGGCCATGCAGCATGGCGCGGTCGCTCTCGGAAAGATCGAGCGCGGCCGTGGCCGATGGTTCGACCGGGATCGTCAGACCATCGGTCTCGATTGCCGTATCGCTGATCTGGGCTGTCTTTGCTTGCGAAAGCGCTTCAAAGGCCTCGCGCGAGACGCGCAATACCGGCAGCGGCTTGCCAAACATCTCAGCGGCGATCAGTGCGCCGAGGGTCAGAACGTCCTCGGCTTCGCAGAACACCAGCGCGGCCGGGGCGCGACCCGTCAGCGCAAGGTCGAGCAGTACGCCCGAGCCGGTACAGGAGCCGCGGCTCGACGGCATCAGCAGGATGCCGCCGGTCAGACATCGGCCGTGCAGCGGATGGTGCACGTCAATGACCCGGCCCGTCGCCGGATCGACCCCGCCCCAGAAGCTCAGCGCCTCCACCGTGGCGACGATGGGGCCACGGGCGGTACCGCCCAGAATGCTTTGTGCGGAGATCGTTTGGGTCATTTTACGACAAACCCATGAGCAAAGGGGTCGCGGTCATCGATGAAGATCGTGTTGATGCCGGTCATCCGCGCCCATCCGGCGATGGAAGGAATGATGGCATCGCGGTCCGCAACCTTGGTCGCAGCCTCGACCCGGCCCTTGAACAGCGAGCCGATGATCGACTCATGCACGAACTCGTCGCCGACCTTGAGCTTGCCTTTGGCGGCGAGCTGCGCCATGCGCGCCGAGGTGCCGGTACCGCAGGGCGAACGGTCGATGGCCTTTTCGCCGTAGAACACGGCGTTGCGCCCATGCGCCTCCGCTTGCGTCGGCTTGCCCGTCCATTGAATGTGGCTGAGGCCCCGGATCTCGGGATACTCAGGATGGACGAATTCATACTTGGCATTCAATGCCGCGCGCAACCTCGGGCTCCAGCCGACGAGTTCGCCTGCCGTATGGTCGGCCATGTCACGAAAGTTCTTCTGCGGCTCGACGATGGCGTAAAAGTTGCCGCCATAGGCAACGTCGACGACGATTTCACCAAGGCCCTCGACCTCGGCGGTCAACCCCTCGGCATAGAGGAACCCGGGCACGTTGGTCAGGCGCACCTCCTCGACGAAGCGGCCCTCCTGGCGATAGGTGATGTCCACCTTGCCGGCCGGCGCGTCGATCGACAGCTTGCCGGGTTCGCGCGGTGTGATCAGCCCGTTCTCGATCGCAATGGTGATGGTGCCGATCGTGCCGTGACCGCACATCGGTAGACAGCCGGAGGTCTCGATGAAGAGCACCGCGAGGTCGCAGTCCGGTCGCGTCGGCGGATAGAGGATCGAGCCCGACATCATGTCGTGCCCGCGCGGCTCGAACATCAGGCCCGTGCGGATCCAGTCGAACTCCCTAAGGAAGTGGGCGCGCTTCTCCAGCATGTTGGCCCCCTCCAGTCGTGGCCCACCGCCGGAAACGAGGCGAACCGGATTGCCGCAGGTGTGGCCGTCGATGCAGGAGAAGGTGTAGGTGGCCATGGTCAGTGCCCTGTCAGAATCTTTGAGGCGAGAAGGATTGGATATCGATGGCCGGCCTCTGGCCGGTCAGGAGGTCGGCGACGAGCCGGGCTGTCCCCGCCGATTGCGTCAGGCCGAGGTGGCCGTGCCCGAAGGCGTAGATCACCTGCGGCGTGGCGCGGGCGCGGCCGATCGCCGGCAGGCTGTCGGGCAGCGACGGGCGGAAGCCCATCCATTGCACGCCGCCCTCGCTCTTCAGCCCCGGCAGGAAGGTTTGCGCCTTCTTCAGCATGGCTTCCGCGCGACGATAGTTCGGCGGCAGCTTCAAGCCACCCAGTTCCACGGCGCCGCCGACCCGGATACCGGTCGAAAGCCGCGTGACGACGAAACCGTGGCCGCCGAAAGTGATCTGGGTGCGCAGGTCGAAGGCGTTTGAGGGAAGTGTGGTGTTGTAGCCGCGCTCGGTCTCGAGCGGAATGCGCTCGTCAAGGGTGCGGGCGACACGGTGTGAGAAGGCGCCGGCCGCAAGCACCACGTGGCGGGCGCGCCGTGTCTTGCCGTCGGCCGATATCAGTTCGACCCCGCCCTCGACCGGCCGCAGTGCCGCGATCTCGGCGCGTTCGATAGCGCCTCCCTGAGCGCCGAAATGGTCGGCAAGCGCCAGCGTATAAAGCTTCGGATCGGCGATCGAGTACCAGCCGGGCGTGAAGGTGCCGTGGGTGAAGCGCGGCGCAAGGCCGGGCTGGATCTCGCGCATGGCCGCGGCATCCAAGTGACGGAACTCGATGCCGTGCTCCGCCCGCGCCTTCCAGCCGGGCAGCGAAGTCTTCAGTTCGGCCTCGCTTTCATAGACCTGAAGATTGCCTTCCTTGCGTAGCATCGGCAAGGTTCCGGTCGCCGCAAGAAAGGGCTCCAGCTCGGCCTTTGACAAGTCCATCAAAGCCGTTTGTGCTGCCGTCGAATGCGCCACCCGCTTCGGCGAGCAGGCCCGCCAGAAGCGAAACATCCACGGTGCGATCTGTGCGGCGTAGGCGGGCGGAACCGTCAGCGGCCCGAGCGGGTCGAGCAGCCACTTCGGCGCCTTCTTGAGGATACCCGGCGAGGCGAGCGGCAGAATGTCGGTGAAGGCGAAAGCCCCGGCATTGCCCGCCGAGGCTCCGGCGGCAGGGCCCTCCCGGTCGACTACGGTGACCGAAAGCCCACGTGCCTGGGCCGCTATAGCCGCGGAAAGGCCGACAACGCCGGCGCCGATCACGATGACATCAGGCTGGGCTGCATCCTTCATGATCGCCTCAGTGTGTCGCTGCCAGGAACTTCTGCAGTTCGGGATCCTTCGGTGTACCGAAGAGCGCTTCGGGCGGCGCGATCTCGGCCATCACCCCCTTGTGGAAGAAGGCCACCCGGTCGGAAACCTCGCGGGCGAACTTCATCTCGTGCGTGACGCAGATCATCGTCATGCCCTCGGAGGCGAGCATGCGCAGCGTGTCAAGCACTTCGCCGACAAGCTGGGGATCGAGCGCCGAAGTCACTTCGTCGAACAGCATGTATTCCGGCGACATCGCGAGAGCGCGGGCGATTGCCATGCGCTGCTGCTGGCCGCCCGACATGCGGGTCGGGTAGACCGAGAGCTTCTCGCCGAGGCCGACATGGGTGAGCTGCTTGACGGCAATCTCCTCGGCCTTCTCCTTGGAAAGGCCGAGGACCTTGCGCGGCGCCAGCATGATGTTTTCCAGAACGGTCAGGTGCGGGAAGGCGTTCCACTGCTGGAAGACGATACCGACCTTGCGGCGCAGCTTGTTGAGGTCGGTCGTCTTGGCGTGGACCTCGGTGCCGTCGACCATGATGCGGCCCGCGTCGATCGGCTCGAGGCCGTTGATGCAGGTGAGCAGAGTCGACTTGCCGGAACCGGAGCCGCCGATGACCGTCACGACTTCACCCTTCTCCACGGTGAGGTCGATGCCTTTGAGAACCTCCAGCGAGCCGAAGGATTTGCGGACGTTTTGGATCTCAATCATTGGACCACCGTTTTTCAAGATAACCGCCGAGCCGGGCGATTGGGAAGCTGATGAGGAAGTAGATCGCACCGCAGATCATGAGGATGAGCAGCGGTTCCTGCAGGCGGGTGACGAGCACCTGCGAGGCGCGCAGCAATTCGATCAAGCCGAGCCAAAGCACGAGTGCGGAGTCCTTCATGACACCGAGCGTCAGTCCGATCCAGGAGGGCAGCGAAACGCGGGTGGCAAGCGGCGCCACGATGTAGCGCATGTCCTGCCACCAGGTCATGCCCAGCGAGCGGGCGGCGCGCCGCGTCGTCGGCGGCACCGAGGCGATGCCTCCGCGCACAATCTCGGTGCAATAGGCGGCCGTATAAAGCGACAGCACCACGCAGGACGTCGTGAACGGAGGCCAGCCGAGCTTGGCGATCGACTGGAAGGCGTTGCCGAGCACGAGCTGGATCAGCAGCGGGACCGAGCGGAAGACGTCGAGCAGGAAGGTGAGCGGCGCCGACCAGTAGGCGCCGAGCTGGTTGCGCACGACGCCGAAGATGACACCAAGCACGGTGCCGGCCGCGACCGAAACGGCCGTGACCGCGAGCGTCATCAACGCACCTTGTGCGAGAAAGCCGAGGTCACTTATGGTGAGGGCGGTATTGAACATCTCTCACCTCTCAGTAGCGGAACAGGCGCGAGGCGAGCACACGCGCCGCCAGCGTCACGGCCTTGGCGATGACGTAGTAGATCACTGCGGCAAGGGCGAAGAATTCGAAGGTGCGGAACGACCGCGCATTCAGCTCCTGGGTGACGCCGGCGAGATCGGAATTCATGCCGACGGTGACGCCGAGCGACGTCATCAGGATCGCCCAGACCATCTGGTTGGTGGCGGGCAGGAATGCAACGCGCAGCATCTGCGGCAGGACGATGTAGCGGAAGGCCTGCACCGGGGTCATCCCGAGCGAGCGCCCGGCGCGCGTCTGGGTGTCGGGAATGGCTTTCAGCGCACCGCGGAAATTCTCAGCGAGGTAACCGGCATTGTTGAAGGCGATCCCGACGAGCAGCGCCGTATAGGGGCTGAGATGAATACCGAAATTGCCGAGACCGAAATGGGCCATGTAGATCTGGAACAGCGCCGGGGTGTTGCGGGCGATCTCGATCCATGTGGTGGCGATGCCACCGAGGACGCGGTTTCCCGACAGGCGGCAGGCCGTCAGCGCGAGCGCGAGCGCGAGGCCGATGACCATCGACAGCAGCGCCACCTGCAAGGTGATCAGCGCTCCGTCGAGCATCTGCGGCAGGGCCTTCAGCGCCTGATTCCAATGGAAGGTATAACTGAACATTTTCGTCTCACCTTTTAGGAAACGAATAGCGGCGCGAGGCTACAGCGCCGCGCGTCTTATGAGACGCGCAAAGGACGCTGTAGCACTTTGAATTTCTGCATGTTTTTACCCTTAATCGGCACGATTTACGGAAACATGCAGTAGGCCTCGCGCCGCCAGAGAAGCGGCTGGATCAGCGATAGACGCCGTTGACCGTCAGCTGCGGCACCTCGCCACCTACCCACTTTTGGTAGAGTTCGTCGTAACGGCCGGTGCGGACCTGCTGATTGATGAACAGGTTGAGGTAGTTGATGAAGCCGTATTCTTCCCGGTTGGTGAAGAGCGCCACATAGTCGGTGTCGAACGGCGCCTTGCCAACGACGGAGATGCCGGGGAACTTGCCGGTCTTCACGTTGGCCTGGGCGACAGTCGAGGTCGACACGGTGGCGTCGATCTGCCCCTGGCTCAGCGCAAGGAAGACGTCAGCCTGCGTCTGGTACGGACGGAACTCACCGGCGCCCCAGGCCTTGACCTGATTTTCCAGCGCGATCGCTTCGAACGTGCCTGCCGTCGCACCGACGACCTTGCCCTTCATGTCTTCGAAGGACTTGATGCCCGACTTATCGTTGGCGGTGACGGCCATTTCGAAGGCAAAGTACGGCATCGTCATGCCAACCGTCTTGGCGCGTTCCAGCGTGTCCGAGGTCGAGGCAACGCCGACGTCAACACGGCCGGACATGAGAGCGGGGATGCGCTCCGGGAACGGGGTTTCGACGATCTCTGCCGTTACGCCGAGTGCCTTGGCAAGGTCGCTGCAATAGTCGACGTCGAAGCCGATCGGATTGTTGTTCTCGTCGCGAGAACCCATCGGCGGGAAGTCGAGCACAACTGCACAGCGCAGTGTGCCCGAGCCAATGATGTCATCAAGTTTGTCGGCATGGGCCGGGCTGGTCAGAGCTGTGGCCGCAACGAGGCCGAACGCGAGCACCGAGGTCTTCATTATCTCTCTCTCCCTGAAATGGTGTGCCGTCTTACGGCGCGCGCACTATTCCGCATCGGAGAGCACAAATCAATTGCAAAAATACAAGAAAAATACAAAGAGTATATAGTCGGGCATCGAGACGCAATTAAAGGGAGCTTTCCCATGTGGAAAAGCCCCTTTTATTGCTCGCATCGCCGTTTGGATCAGCCGAGGAAATCTTCCGGCAGCAGGCCTTCCGGCATGTTCTGATAGGCCACCGGACGCAGGAAACGTCGAATCGACAGGGTGCCGACGCTGGTTGCCCCGAAATTGGTCGACGCGGGATAGGGCCCGCCATGCACCATCGAATCGACAACTTCGACCCCGGTCGGGAAGCCGTTGACCAGCACCCGCCCCGCCTTGCGCTCAAGTACCGGGCGCAGGCGCCGGGCGGCGTCGAGATCGGCGGAATCCATGTGGATGGTCGCGGTCAGTTGTCCTTCGAACCCGCGCGCAAGTTGCTCCATCTCGTCGAGCGAACCCACCCGGACGACGAGGCCGAGCGGTCCGAAGACCTCCTCACCGAGCGCATGATCGGCGAGGAACTGCGCGCCGGTCGTCTCAAAGAGGTTGGGCGAGGCTGTGCGATCAGCCGACTGTGTCACGAGCAGCGGCTTGACGGCGTTGCGGCTCGCAAAGCGTGCCCGCCCGTCCTGATAGGCCTTCGCGATGCCGTCGGTCAGCATCGTCTGCGGCGCGACCTTGGTGAGCGCCTCTGCGGCGGCTCCCGTGAAACGGTCCGCGGCAGCACCATCGACGACCACGGCGATGCCGGGATTGGTGCAGAACTGGCCGGCGCCCATGGTCAGTGAACCGGCCCAGCCTTGGCCAAGCGTCTCTGCCCGTGCGTTCAGCGCTTCCGGCAGCAGGAACATCGGGTTGACCGAGCCGAGTTCGCCGAAGAACGGGATCGGCTCGGGCCGTGCGGCGCAGAGGTCGAAGAGCGCCCGGCCACCAGCCAACGAACCGGTGAAGCCGACGGCCTTGATCAGTGGGTGCTGCACTAGGGCGTGGCCGACTTCGCGGCTGCCGCCCTGAATCAGCGAGAACACGCCGGGGTGGACGCCCGTTTTGCGGATCGCCGCTTCGATGGCCTGGGCGACGATTTCACCCGTGCCTGGATGCGCCGAATGGCCCTTTACGACCACGGAGCAGCCTGCGGCGAGCGCCGCGGCGGTGTCGCCTCCGGCTGTCGAGAAGGCGAGCGGGAAGTTCGATGCGCCGAAGACGGCGACCGGACCAATCGGCCGCTGGATGAGCCGGATCTCCGGACGCGGCGCCGGCTGGCGGTCCGGCATCGCCGCGTCGAAGCGGCGGTCCAGGTGCTCGCCCTTTTCGATGTGGTCGGCGAACAACCGAAGTTGCCCGGTGGTGCGGCCGCGTTCACCCTGCAGACGAGCCTCGGGCAGGCCGGTTTCCTGGCTGCCGATTTCGGTGATGGCATCGGCCCGGGCCTCGATCTCGTCGGCAATGGCGCGCAGGAGGGCTGCGCGCTCCGCTCGCGCGGAATAGCCAAAGGTCCAGAAGGCTTCCTCGGCCGCCTCGCAGGCCCGGTTCACCAGTTCGACGGTGCCGGTGGCAAAGTGATGCACCGGGCCGTGGGCTGGGGCGGAGGCGAAGGTGCCCGCCCCGCCGAGCCATTCGCCGGCGACGAGGTGTTTTCCTTTTGGGCTAAAGGCCATCTGACGTTCCTTTCTCAAAAAATCGGACGGTTCGGCAAAGATCGACCCGCGAACGAATTGCACTTGTCGGAACTTTGTATACTGTTTGTATGCAAGATATCAACCGCCTGCCGGCCGTAGTAGCAAGAGGCAACACGATGAGCGACACCACAACAACTCTTTCGATCAGTACGCTGCACGAGCGCGTCGAGGCGATCTTCCGCAAGGCGGGGCTCAATAGCGTTCAGGCCGGGGCGCTTGCTCGCGTGATCGCCGCTGGCGAGCGCGACGCGTGCAAATCGCACGGTATCTATCGCATCGAAGGGGCTCTGCGAACGGTGAAGGCGGGCAAGGTGCAGCCGGACGCCGTACCGGAACTCGAACGGCAGGAGGGCTCGGCCATCGTCAAGGTGAACGCCAAGGGCGGCTTCGCCAATCCGGCCTTCGAACTCGGCCTGCCGGTGTTGGCCGAACGTGCTCGTGCGCTCGGTCTCGCCGCACTCGTCATCAATGATTGCACGCATTTCTCGGCGCTTTGGCCTGAGGTCGAAGGACTGACGGGAGAGGGGCTCGCCGGCCTCGTGATGTGCCCGAGCTACGCCACCGTGGCGCCTACCGGCGGCAACAAGCCGCTGCTCGGCACCAATCCCTTCGCCTTCGGCTGGCCGCGCGAAGGCAAGCCGCCATACGTCTTCGACTTCGCAACCTCGGTTGCAGCCCGCGGCGAGATCGAGCTGCACCGGCGGGCGGGCAAGCCCCTGCCGGAGGGTTGGGCGATCGATGCGGATGGCAAGCCCACGACCGATCCCGAAGCCGCGCTCGCCGGCGCCATGTTGCCGTTCGGCGGTCACAAGGGCTCTGCGATTGGAACGATGATCGAGCTTCTCGCAGGAGTCATGATCGGCGACCTGACGAGCCCCGAAGTGCTTGATTACCTCGGCACGACGACCTTGGCGCCGTTCCATGGCGAGCTCATCGTCGCCTTCTCGCCGGAGGCCTTCGCCGCTGGACGGCCGGGCAATCCCTTTGCCCGCGCGGAGATTCTGTTCGAAACGATCGTCGGCCAGGGGGCCCGCCTCCCCTCGCAGCGGCGCTTCGCGGCGCGCGCCAAGTCCGAAGCAGAGGGCGTCGTGTTGACACAGGCCGAGGTCGACCAACTCGACCGACTCCTCGCCCTTGGCCTTGACGCCGTCGCGTAAGACGAGCGTCTGCACCTCTGCAGCGCCGCCGTCCGATCGGAGGCGCAAATGTCGCCATAGCACTTTGAATTGCTGCATGATTCCCTAAACGATTCCCATTTAGGGAAATCGGTAGACGCATTGGTCTCGGCGCATGTGGGCCATCAGATTAAGCCGCCAAACGAAAAGGCCCTCCAATTGGAGGGCCTTCTGTTGGGGGCTGTGCGGCGATCAGGCTTTGTACTTCTGTACAGCGCCCGGGAGCTTGCTCCACTCGGCATACCACGTGTTGAAGAGCTTGAACTGCGCTTCGACATAGCCGCGCTGGCTTTCCGACAGCACGTCGGTCTCGTTGAAATGCAGCGTGTATTCCTTGTCGCCCTTCAGCACCATCATGTGCTTGAAGTAGAGAACCAGATCCGGCCCTTCGTCGAAGGACGAAAGCACAGCGAGCGCCTGCTCCAGTTCCAGCGCGCGCTGGCGAGCATCGACGTCGCCCTCAGCGGCTGCCTGGGACAGGTTGCACAGATGGATGACTTCCTTCGGCAGCACGCAGCCGATACCGGTGATGGCGCCGGTTGCACCGCAGTTGACGAAGCCGTGGAACACGGCGGTGTCGACGCCGATCATCAGCGAGACGCCATCGTCACGGCTGGTAATGTTCTCGGCCGCATAGCGCATGTCGGCGGCGCCGCCGAATTCCTTGAACCCGACGAGGTTCGGATGCTCGGCGCGCAGTGCGAAGAACAGGTCGGCGCGGGTGGCGAAACCATAATAGGGGCTGTTGTAGATAACCGCCGGCAGATCCGGAGCCGCCGAGAGAATGGCCTTGAAATGGTTCTTCTGGGCGGCGACGACCGTGCCACGCGAAAGCACGCGCGGGATGACCATCAGGCCCTTCGCACCGACCTTCTGGGCGTGGGCCGCGTGGGCGACGGCGGAAGCGGTATTGACGGCGCCGGTGCCGACGATGACCGGGATGCCGGCATTGACCAGACGCTCGACGCCTTCCATGCGCTGTGCGTCGGTCAGGAGCGGCCAGTCACCCATCGAGCCGCAATAGACGACTGCGGACATGCCCTGGGCGATCAGCTCCTTGCCCTTGCGCACGAGGGCATCGAAATCGGGGGTGCGGTCGTCCTTGCAAGGGGTCATCAGCGCGGGGATGACGCCGGAGAAAATCTTCGCCTTCATTTGAAACTCCTAATGGCTTGTCGCGGGAGCACGGGCGTGCGCGCCGCCTCCGTGCCTTTGAAGCAGACGATAGCGCGTTGTATTTTATTTGTCGACAAGAAAAATACACACTACTACAGGTCAATCTCGAGCTTGTTGTTTCGGGTGAAGAGTTTCTGCACCTGTTCGACGATCTGCTCGGCATGCGCCTTGCCGAGGCGATCGGCCGCTTCGACGTCGCGTGCTTCGATCGCCGCGATGATTTCCGCGTGCTCGTCGACGAAGCGCTGGGGGAACTGTTCCTCGTAGGACTGATAGTAGAGGCGAAGAATCCGCCGCCCTTCATCGAGCAATCGGCGGAACAGGCCGGTGAAATAGGGGTTGCGGCCGGCTTCCGCGATTGCCGCGTGAAAGGCTGCATTGGTGGCGATCATGGCAAGCGCATCGCGCGACTGAACGGCCGCCGCATAGTCTTCGTGGAAGCCGCGAATGGCCGACAGGTCTTCCGGACGGTGGTTCTGCGCCGCGAGCCGAGTCGTCACCCGGTACATCAACACCAACGCCTCGAAGAAGGTGTGCAGGTTGAGGAAATCGATATTTGACACCATCGTCGATCGGTTCGGCAACGTATCGATCAGCCCCTCTCCCGCCAGCCGTACCAGTGCCTCACGGATCGGGGTGCGTGAGAGCTTGAAGCGCTCGGCTAATTGTACCTCGTCGATCGGGCTACCGGGCGGCAGGACCAGATCGAGGATCTCGTCGCGGAGGATGGCGTAGACCATCTTCACGCCGGAGCCACGCTTGCGTTCTGGGAGGGAATTGTTGTCGGTGTCGGTCATCTGGCAAATCCTCTTGTCGACAAAAGGAATACTTGCCCTAAACGACAGGATCAACAATTTCCGGATGTGCTGTGGCGCAGCTTAACAAGAAGTATTTGGTTTTCTGCCGTGCTTCTACACTGCCATGCGCGCGTAAATGTTCCGGGAGGCAATGTCCTCAACAACGAGAGCTATGTCGGCCGCTTGACGGGAGGGGAGTTGAACACCAGACAAAAAGAGTTCCAGGCTGAGTATCCCGAATGAATAAGGGTTTGGTGGTTGCGGGCCAGGATTTGCTGTTTTTGCCCATCGGCGGACGCCTTCTTGGTCTTAACGGCGCGACCGGTTGCCGAATGCAAAAAGGCCCGCGTGGTGCGGGCCTTTTTTCTATGATCGGTGATTTGGTTGCGGGGGCAGGATTTGAACCTGCGGCCTTCAGGTTATGAGCCTGACGAGCTACCGGGCTGCTCCACCCCGCGTTAGCTGTTTTCCCGGGTCGGCAGCCCGGTTTTTGTTTGTTTTTCCGTCCTCGGCTTGCGCCTGCGGTCGGCCGGGGCTG
>NZ_JADYVD010000002.1 GCF_020193575.1 Ensifer sp. IC4062 | reverse complement strand
CATACGCCTTGAACTCGCCGAAATACTTCGTGATCGCTGCCGTCAGCGACGTCTTGCCATGGTCAACGTGGCCAATCGTGCCAATGTTAACGTGCGGCTTGTTGCGCTCAAATTTGCTCTTTGCCATGGGTACGTTTCCTGTGGTCAAATAAGATGGATCAGCCGGCCGGGCCGGTTTGTCGAGCCGTTTAAGGGTTTCGCGGGATTTGCGCAAGACTTAATTGCGTGCGGCGGGATGGTGCTGCACAGCCGTTCAGCTCCGCGGGGTCGTACGGTGCGCGAATATCGGAGCGACGGCTCATTAGAGCGCGCAAACACAAGCACAATCATCGACATGCGACGTTTACTTAAAGCGTACTCTGAGCTTGTCTCTGCAATGCTGAAATGAGGTGGAGCGGGTAGCGGGAATCGAACCCGCGTATTCAGCTTGGAAGGCTGCTGCTCTACCATTGAGCTATACCCGCGGGCCTTCGATCCTGAAGCAGAATGGTGGAGGGAGTTGGATTTGAACCAACGTAGGCTGAGCCAACGGATTTACAGTCCGTCCCCTTTAACCACTCGGGCATCCCTCCATTATTCTGTCGGGATCAATCGACCAAGCATTTGAGATCGTGGAGGAAGCGGCTACGTTTGCTGCCGCCTCGCGATCTGCGCCGGGTATATGACCGCCCTCCCTCGTCCTGTCAACACGGCGAAACGCAAAATTTCAGAAATTCTCCACAGTAGCGCCGGCGAAGATTGCCGAAAGCGTTTCCAACGGCGATCGAACCTCACTATAAGACCCACATGAGCAAGGACAAGAGCGGCGACAAGAGCGCCAGGGACACCCATTATGCCAATCTCCGGCGCGCCCACCGCGACGCCCGCCGCGAGCGCGGCGAAATCCCCACGCCCAGGCAGGACAAGCGCAAGAAGATGCCGGCCGATTGGAAGCCTCCGGCGCTGGCGCCAGAGCAGGTGCTTCTCTACGGTCTGCATACGGTTCGCGCCGCCCTCGACAATCCGGAACGAAAAATCGTTCACCTCTCTGTAACCCAGAACGCGGCTGCCCGGCTGGAACTCGGCGACCTCTCCGCGCTTCCCTTTCCGACCGACGTCGTGACGCCACAGGATCTGGACAAGGTTCTCGGGCCGGACGCCATCCACCAGGGCGTGATGCTGGAGACGCGACCGTTGCCGCACCGCAGACTCGAAGCGTTGCGCGACTGCCCGCTGATTCTGGTCCTCGACCAGGTGACCGATCCCCACAACGTCGGCGCAATCATGCGCTCCGCGGTCGCTTTCGACGCCGGCGCACTCATTACCACCATGCGCCACAGCCCGACCGAGTCGGGTGTCCTGGCGAAATCCGCTTCCGGCGCGCTGGAACTCATCCCTTACATCCAGATCACCAATCTCGCCGACGCGATAGACGAACTGCACAAGCTCGGCTTTCTGACAATAGGTCTGGATTCGGAAGGCCCGGAACCGCTCGAAGGCACTTTCACCGGCAACAGGATCGCCCTGGTATTGGGGTCTGAGGGCAAGGGATTGCGGCAAAAGACGCGTCAGACTGTTAGGGCACTCGCCCGTCTCGACATGCCGGGAGCGATCAAGTCGCTAAACGTCTCGAACGCTGCGGCGATTGCCATGTATGCGGCACGACAGTACTTGAAGAACTAGACGGCGCTGGTCTCAATCAAGCAGCATGTCCGCCGTTCCGAATTGAGCGGTCGGGCATCCGTCACGCAATTTCTTCCAAGTGCTCACGTTGAGATTCATCTCACAGCGCGCCAGATAGGAGATGCCGCCGACCCTGATGCAGGCGGTCTGGCCAAGCTCGTATGTCGATCCGTCGCGATTGCGACAGGTGCAGCGCCGATCGGGGGGCGCCGCAAGAACGCTTCCGGCGGCCATGATTGCCGCCAGCGACAGCGTTGCTATCGGCATCGCGCGCAGACGTTTCATAAGCGGATATTAGCGCGAAATAGCGACCAGTGAAAACGGAGAATGCCGGCTGCTTTCACAGCCGGCATTCTCCGCAACAAACCGATATCTCACGGTCCGGATGAATGTCTTAGCTTGCCAGACGAAGGACGTTGCCGGCAGTGATAGCCTTTTCGGCCTCGGCAATGGCGAACTGCTTCGAATCGTCACCGAGATTGAGCCCCTCGGCGCGGACGAATTCGACGTCGGTGATGCCGAAGAAACCGAAGACCGTCCTCAGGTAACTTTCCTGATGGTCCATAGCCGCAGCCGGGCCGGCCGAATAGTGTCCGCCACGGGTCGAAGCGATGATAACCTTCTTGCCCTTTGCGAGCCCTTCCGCGCCAGCTTCGGTGTAGCGGAAGGTCTTTCCGGCGACGGCGAGGCGATCGATCCAGGCCTTAAGCTGGCTCGGAATGGAGAAGTTGTACATGGGAGCACCGACGACGACCGTGTCGGCGGCAAGGAATTCTTCCAGCATCTTGCGACCGCTCTGAACGTCGGCGGCGAGAGCCGGCTCGACGCCACCGAGGTCAGCCGGGGCCATGATCTGCGAACCGGTAAGGTGCTGCACACCGTTGGCCACGAGGTCGCGATAGGTGATCTCGGCGTCCGGCCGGTCAGCCTTGATCTGCGAGACGATCGCGGCGGTCAGGCGACGGGAAACCGAATGTTCTCCGAGAATGCCGGAGTCGATATGAAGGACTTTCATGGGAGGCACCTTTATGTTGCGTTGCGGTGTCCCTCATATGATCGGAAAACAATCACAGGATAAGTGTGCAGATATTTGACATTCTGTTTCCTGATAGAAACAATCTTTGCGTAAAAGACGGCCTTGGAGGCAGGAATGCAAGATCTTAATGACATCGCTCTCTTCGCGGCTGTCGTGCGAAACAACGGCTTCAGCGCGGCAGCGCGAGACCTGAACATCCCAAAATCGAAGCTCAGCAAGCATGTCGCGCGCCTGGAGGAGCAACTTGGCGTCCGCCTGCTCGAGCGTTCGACGCGCAAGTTGCGCATGACCGAAATCGGGACCGTCTTCTACGAGCATTGCCAGGGATTGCTGGAAGGCGTCGAGGCGGCCGAAGCCGAAATCGCGGCGGTGCGCGCCGAGCCGACCGGGATCGTCCGCCTCGGTTGCCCCTTTGGCTTCACGCCGATGCTGGCTGATATCCTGCCGGGCTTTCATCGCCGGTATCCCGGCGTTCGTTTGCTGATCACGACGACCAACAGGCGCCTTGATCTCGTCGAGGAGCGAATCGATGTCGCTCTGCGCGCTCGCGAACAGCTCGACACCGACAGTCAATTGATCGTCCGCCAGTTCGGCACAGTGCGCCAGCGCCTTGCGGCAAGCCCGACGCTTCTCGCCCGTCTCGATGGCATCACCATCGACAATCTTGCCCAGATGCCAACGGTTTCGACGAACGAACAACATACCAACGACGTCTGGCGGCTGCGTCACACCGACGGAACCTTGATCGAAATTGGACACCGGCCGATCATCGGTTGCAGCGATTTCCTCATTCTTGAGCGTGCCGCGATCGAGGGTATGGGGATTGCGCTGTTGCCGGACCACATCTGCGAACGCGCCTTCCGCACTGGCGTCCTCGTTCCAGTCCTGCCGGAATGGTCATCGGGCGATGTCATGGTCCACCTCGTCTTCCCCTCTCGTCGCGGGCTGCTTCCGGCAACGCGCGCCCTGATCGATTATCTTGCTGAGAATTTACTCAGTGCCATGTCGCGCTGCATCGAGATCGACCCGAGACCACCGGTATCGTTCGACATCTGATCTGAAGGTGAATGAATGGGAATACAGCTAAGCTGTTGAAAAGATGGTGCCCCCAGAGAGACTCGAACTCCCGACCTACTGATTACAAATCAGCCGCTCTACCAACTGAGCTATAAGGGCACTTTCCGCGCTGGGAGTTATCATATTCTGATTCCGTGTAAAGCAAAAATACGACTTCTCCCAATTTTTCGGATGCGTTCACGGCAAGGCCGTGCCAGAAAATGGGATTAGCAATCGACCGCCCTGCCCTCCACGACGATGGACTGAGTTCATGGCCCGCAAGTTCAACACACTCGCCTTCCTCGCCTCTCCGGCAGAAGAGGCGCAAAAGGCGGCCAAGGATCTCAAGGCCATTTATGGCAACCACGAAGCGGACGAAGCCGACGTGATCGTCGCGCTTGGCGGTGACGGCTTCATGCTGCATACGCTGCACAAGACGATGAACTCCGGCAAACTCGTCTATGGGATGAACCGCGGCTCGGTGGGCTTTCTGATGAACCGCTACAGCACGGAGAACCTGCATCGCCGCATCGAAAGAGCTGTCGAGAATGCCTTTCACCCCCTGGAGATGCAGACGACGGACGTCAACGGCAACATATTCACGGCATTGGCTATCAATGAAGTCTATCTTTTTCGCCAATCCTATCAGGCCGCCAAACTGAAGGTCATCATCGACGGCAAGACGAGGCTCGAGGAGCTGACCTGCGACGGCCTTCTCCTGGCGACACCGGCTGGTTCGACGGCATACAACCTCTCCGCGCACGGGCCGATCCTGCCGCTGGAAGCGCCGCTGCTGGCGCTCACGCCCGTCAGCCCGTTCCGCCCACGGCGCTGGCGCGGCGCGCTGCTGCCCAATCACGTTACCGTCGAGATCGAGATCCTCGAGGCGGACAAGCGGCCGGTCAACGCGGTCGCCGATCACCAGGAGGTAAAGTCGGTCGTCGAGGTTCGCATCGCCGAGTCCGAAAAACTGACCGCCCGCATCCTCTCCGACCCGGACCATTCCTGGTCCGACCGCATTCTTGCCGAGCAATTCTCCAATTGAAATCACACGTTGCAAGGCGGATGTGATATGGTTCAAAACGGTAGCCGCCGGCCCCGCCGTTCAGGCATTTCAGGAGGATGCGTCAACCGATGTTTAAAGCTCCGTTTCTCGCGCTCTGCCTCGCCCTGCCCGCGAGCAACTTCTGGGCGCAAGAATCCGCCATCCTTCCCTCGAATATCACCTTCGTGACCAGCACCGGTTACTGGGAGGAAAGCGGCACTGCGCTTTCGCAAGATGGTGCAGAGGAAAAGGCCGGCCGCGCTACATCCGGTTCGCAGAGTGGGAAGCGCGGCTATTATAAGCTTATTGCCGTTCGCCAGAACGACGGCACCGCTCAAGTACACCTTCAGCAGATTGCCTCTATGCCCACCGGCCCTGAAGTCGTTTCGTCGGCCGAGCTGGAAGAATTCACTGCTTTGAAGCCCTATGTCACAGACATTCGGCCGGAAACATCGACCGGCATCACCCCGCAACCGGGGATGTTCGCTACCGTCTACCTGAAGACGGACCCTTCGGCCAAGGAACCGGAATCCTGGACCGTGGTGATCGACGATCTCGGTGATATCAAGATCGAGCGCGCAACAAACTGATACCCCCACAATAAAAGGCCGGGCGCAAGCACCCGGCCTCCGACAATCCAGTCGAGCATGACCTGTTAATTCAGGTCTTCGACAACGGCATCTGCACCACCCTGTACACGGTGGGCCAAGGCCGCCTCCATGAAGTCGTTCAATTCGCCGTCGAGCACATCGCCGGGGCTCGTGCTTTCCACGCCCGTCCGCAAGTCCTTCACCAGCTGGTAGGGCTGGAGAACATAGGAGCGGATCTGGTGACCCCAACCGATATCGGTCTTGGAAGCCGCTTCGGCGTTCGCCGCTTCCTCGCGCTTCTTGAGTTCGGCCTCGTAGAGCCGCGCGCGCAGCATGTCCCAGGCCTTGGCCCGGTTCTTGTGCTGCGATCGCTCCTGTTGGCACTGCACCACGATACCGCTCGGCATGTGGGTGATGCGCACGGCTGAATCGGTCGTGTTGACGTGCTGGCCACCGGCTCCCGACGAACGATAGGTATCGATCCGGCAGTCGCCTTCGTTGATATCGATCTGAATCGAATCGTCTACGACCGGGTAGACCCAGATGGACGAGAACGAGGTGTGCCGCCGGGCATTGCTGTCGTAGGGCGAGATACGGACGAGCCGGTGCACGCCCGACTCCGTCTTCAGCCAGCCATAGGCGTTGTGACCCTTGACGAGTAGCGTGGCGGACTTAATGCCGGCTTCTTCGCCATCCTGGATTTCCATGAGCTCCACCTTGTAGCCCTGGCGCTCCGCCCAGCGGGTATACATGCGCAGCAGCATGTTGGCCCAATCCTGGCTTTCCGTGCCGCCGGCGCCCGAATGGACTTCAAGGTAGGTATCGTTCTGATCCGCCTCGCCGGAAAGCATAGCCTCCACCTGCTTCTTCGCGGCTTCGTTGCGCAGTTGTTTGAGGGCTTCCTCGGCGTCCGCAACGATCGCTGCGTCTCCTTCTTCCTCACCGAGTTCGATCAGCTCTATATTGTCGTTGAGCTGCTGCTCGAACCGGCGCAGGCCGTTGATGCCATCGTCGAGCTGTTGGCGCTCGCGCATGAGCTTCTGGGCCTCGGCGGCATCATTCCAGAGCGACGGGTCCTCCGCCTTGTTGTTCAACCAGTCCAGTCGTCTTATCGCCTGGTCCCAGTCAAAGATGCCTCCTCAGCAGGCTTATGGCCTGCTTGATTTCGTCGACAATGTTCTCGATTTCGCTTCGCATGATCCTGCTTCTTGTGAACCCGTAAAAACGTCAGGCTCAAATAGCGACGCCCGCCGCCGATGTAAAGGCGACGGGCGTCATGTTGTTTTGTGCATGTCGCTATCCCATAACCGCTGCACACTTCAGGCGACGTGCATCGGAAAGAAAGGGTCAGAACAGCCCGTTCGACCCGGAGGTCACCGCCTGGTTCGCCTGCGGCGAGTTCCTCAGGATCTCCTCTGGGGGGACATATTGATCAAGCCCGCCGATGACGGAGAAAGAATCGGCGGGGCCCGTGCCCGGCTTGAAGGCTTCGATGATCGTGTCCGGCTCGCCTTCGACAGCCGCCATGCCTGTCTTGCGGTTGACAGGAATGAGGCTCATGCCTTCCGGCACCACGAACTTGCTGGGACGCGTGCCCTTGACCGCCTCCTGCATGAAGGCGTTGAAGATCGGCGCCGAAAGGCTGCCGCCGGTCGCCCCGCGGCCGAGCGGCGCCGGATCATCGAAGCCGAGATAGAGGCCGGCCACGAGATCTGGCGTATAGCCCACGAACCACGCATCCTTCTCGTCGTTGGTCGTCCCCGTCTTGCCGGCAATCGGACGATCGAGCTTGATCTTGCCGGCCGCAGTACCGCGCGTGATGACGCCTTCCATCATCGACGTGATCTGGTAGGACGTCATCGGATCGAGGACCTGCTCGCGGTTGTCCGTCAACACCGGCTCTTCCTGACTGGCCCAGTCATCGGCGTTGCAGTTGTCACAGGTGCGATCCTCGTGGCGGAAGATGGTCTTGCCATAACGGTCCTGGATCCGGTCGATCAGCGACGGCTTGATCTGCTTGCCGCCATTGGCGATCACGGCATAGGCCGAAACCATGCGCAGCACAGTGGTCTCGCCCGAGCCGAGCGACATTGAAAGCAGCGGCGCCATCTTGTCATAGATTCCGAAACGCTCGGCATATTCGGCAACGATGTTCATGCCCATGTCGTTTGCGAGCCGCACGGTCATCAGGTTGCGCGACTTCTCGATGCCCAGACGCAGGGTGGAAGGACCGGCAGAGCCGCCGCCGTAGTTCTCGGGGCGCCAGACCTGGCCGCCGGCGACGATCTCGATCGGCGCATCGAGGATGACAGAGGCGGGCGTATAGCCATTGTCGAGCGCGGCCGCGTAGACGAAGGGCTTGAACGACGAGCCGGGCTGGCGCATCGCTTGCGTGGCGCGGTTGAACTCCGACTGGGCGTAGGAGAAGCCGCCGACCATCGCGAGCACGCGGCCGGTGTGCGGATCCATCGCGACCAGCCCTCCCTGTACCTTCGGCGGCTGGCGCAGCCGATATTCACCCTCTTCGCCCGTCGGTTCGACATAAACGACATCACCCGGTCCGAGCACGCCCTCTGGCGACTTGGCGGTCTTTCGCTGGCCGCCGGCCGAACGGTAGGCCCATTGCATGTTCTTTGCCGAAATGTGCCCCGTCACGCGCTCCGGAACGATCTTGCCGGAAGCTTCCTTCTCCGGCTGGATACCGATCTCCGCACCTTCGGTGTCGACCGAAAGGACAACTGCCAGCTTCCACTCCGGCACATCGCTGAGGCCCGCGATCTTGCCGAGCGGCTCACCCCAGTCGCCGCCGATCTCGATCGTCTTGATCGGGCCGTGGAAACCGCGGCGCTCGTCGTAGTTCAAAAGTCCGTCCTGCAGCGCCTTGCGGGCCACGATCTGCAAATGCGGATCAAGTGACGTACGCACCGAGAGCCCGCCCTCGTAAAGCGCGTTGTCTCCATATTTCTGGATGATCTGACGGCGCACTTCCTCGGCGAAGAAGTCAGATGCGAAAAGGTGAGCGCCACCGCGGCGCGGGGTAACCCCGAGCGGCTGCTTCTTGGCATCTTCACCATCGGCCTTGGTGACGTAGCCGTTTTCCACCATCCGGTCGATCACCCAGTTGCGGCGCTCGATCGCGGCTTCCGTCTTGCGGAAGGGATGATAGTTGGCCGGCCCTTTCGGCAATGCAGCGAGATAGGCGGATTCGGCAACGGTCAATTCGGTCACCGACTTGTCGAAATAGGTCAGCGCGGCGCCGGCGATCCCGTACGAATTCAGACCGAAGAAGATCTCGTTGAGGTAGAGCTCGAGAATTCGATCCTTGCTGTAGGCCTGCTCGATGCGGAAGGAGAGGATTGCTTCCTTGATCTTGCGATCGATCGTCTGGTCGGAGGTCAGCAGGAAGTTTTTCGCGACCTGCTGGGTAATCGTCGAAGCGCCGACCGGGCGCCGGCCGGAGCCGAAGTTCTGCAGGTTGACGGCGATGGCGCGGACAAGACCGGTGATGTCAACACCGGGATGCTGGTAGAAATTCTTGTCTTCGGCGGAAATGAAGGCCGCCTTGACGCGATCAGGAATAGCCTGGATTGGCAGATAGAGGCGCCGCTCGCGGGCGTATTCGGCCATCAGGGCGCCATTGCCGGCGTGGAAGCGCGTGGTTACCGGGGGCGCGTATTTGGCCAACACCTCATAGTCCGGCAGATCCTTGGTAATGGCGCCAAGGTAGATCGCGACGGCCGCAGCAACGCCAAGCAGCAGAAACGCACCAACGCCGAAAAAATATCCAATGAGTCTGATCATCAGTCAGATACCGGTACCTAATTATCGTCCCATCGCCAGGTCGTCGTCGCAGGATGTGAAGGCCCGAAGGCTTCGTGTTCTTGCAAACGAAATCGACCTCGCCAAAACTCTTCGTCAGAAATCGTCTGGTATAGCGGCTACGCGCTTCTGCCGCTCCCTCATATGGCGAGGAAGGTCAAGCATCAACACTGTTCCTCAACAAATCCGGGCAGCTTTTCCCTAAGTGCCCGGATTGTGAGTAAAATAGGGCTGGTTTCCGATTATCCCGTGCGCATCTTGTCGAAAAGCATATCGCTGTTACCCGGGCGACACAAATCACTTCCCGTGCGCCGCGGTCCACGGCGCACGCATCGCGCCGAAACTGGACTTGCCTAGCCGCCATTTGCGACGGCCGTATCGCGATAGCGTCGAACGGCTACCGCAAGCAGACCCGACACCTTCTTGCGCCATTCCGGATCGAGCAACTGCTTCTCATCGTCCTTGTTCGAAAGGAAGCCGAGTTCGAGCAGGATGGAGGGCACGTCCGGCGCCTGCAGAACTCGGAAACCCGCGTACCGATGGGGATTGTTGATCAGCTTTATCTGCCCTTCGAAGGACGAAACGACGGTGCGCGCGAGATTGACCGAGAAGGCCTGGGTTTCGCGGCGCGTGAGATCGATCAGAATATCCGCCACTTCCGCCGGCTCGCTTTGCAGCGGTATTCCGGCGATCTCGTCGGACAGGTTTTCGCGCTCGGCCAAATTGGCTGCGAGATGGTCGGATGCTTTGTCGGAAATGGTGTAGACCGTGGCGCCGCGAATGTCCTTTTGTTTCAGCGTGTCGGCGTGAACGGAGATGAAGAGGTTGGCGCCTTTCTGCCGTGCGATCTGCACACGCTGCGGCAGCGACAGGAACTCGTCGCGGTCACGGGTCAGGAATGCCTCGACACCGGCTTCGCGCTTCAGCGTCGCGACGAGTTCCTCCGCGAAGGCGAGCGTCACATGCTTTTCCTCGGTCTTGGTGACGCTGCCGATGGCGCCCGTATCGATGCCGCCATGGCCGGGGTCGACAGCAATGACAAAGGCACCGGGTTCCTTCGCGGCAGCGACCGGCCGGTCGGTCTTTACCGCACGCACCGTTCCTGTCCACTGCTGGTCGCCGAGAAGTTCATCGAATCGGGCCTGGTCGATCCTTTCGGCATCAAGGACGAGCCGAAAGCTCTTGCCATCCTCTTCCGCCTTCACCTCCGCGTGGCTGACCTCCACCGGCCCTTTGGCGGACAGGACGAGCCGCGACGTGCCGACCCCCATCCCTCCATAGCGAATAGCGTCGAAAAGCCCGCGTGGTTCCAGGCTCTGCGGCTTCAGGCCGAACGAGGTCTCCGGCAAGTCGACGATGACGCGGACCGGATTTGCGACGTAGTGAATGGAGAATTCCGGTTTGCGGTCGAATTCGACAACGATCCGCGTACGGGCATCGTCGCCAGCGATGCGGGCACCGAACGCCAGCAGTGGTTCGGCCGCCCCCACGCCGGCCGCGCTTGCGGTCAACGCAGCAACCGCAAAGGCGACTGCGCGCAGAGAGCGACGCCACCACATCACAGATCGCAAAGAACACAGACGTTTCGCCAAAGGCATCACCCCGGGCTCCCCACTATTTCTTCAGATACCAGCGGCCTGCCCCCCGCAAACCGTCGACCCCTCAACCAATGAACCCTCATGGTTAACCAAATCTTGACAAACCCTCATGATGGTCGCGTCGCAACGCGACTCGCTGGCGGGAAGGCGTTCCTTATCGATCCATTTCACCGGGGCAAGCGAATCGATCAATATTGTGGCGGCAAAGGCTTTTCCCTTGCCAATGTGACATAGAAACCATAAAAGCGTCACAAGGAGAAAGTGTTGACGGGATAGAATCGTCGGCCGGGCAGCCGGAGCTTTTCCAGAGCTTGGCGCCAGGAATGATCGAGCCGGAACTGCCGGTTGCAAACGTATCATGCCTTACGCGGCCGCAGGTGTTCATCCGCCGTCGCTGCATTTCCTCCCCGTATACTGGATCGCAAATTTCCGGCGGTGGCCGGAGTTCTTGACGGTGATTTTCACCAGATGCCCGCAAGCGGGCGTATTCATCGGGCCTCCCTTAGAGGTCCAGGACATTGGCATTCTTGTTTGGTCTTTGATGTGACTCAGCAGTATCGGTCAGAAGTAAAGAGGCCCCGGGACGTGACCGTTCCGGCTGCCGTCTGGCTGCTGCACCATCGCCTGCACCAAACAGGACCTTTCACATCCGGCGCAGCTTTCAACGTGTTTGACAGCCTTCCCAAGGAAGCAGGCCTGTCTGCCGTTTCACTGTTGCGCCGAGGAGCACAGCTTAGATGGCAGAGAAAATGCTTATCGATGCGTCTCACTCAGAGGAGACGCGCGTCGTTGTCGTTCGCGGGAACCGCATAGAAGAATTCGATTTCGAATCGGAACATAAGAAGCAGATCCGCGGCAATATTTACCTGGCCAAAGTGACCAGGGTGGAGCCTTCACTCCAGGCCGCCTTCGTTGACTACGGCGGCAACCGCCACGGGTTCCTGGCTTTCGCCGAAATCCATCCGGACTATTATCAGATCCCCCTCGCCGACCGCCAGGCGCTTTTGAAGGCCGAGGCCGAAGAGGCCCGCCGCGACGAAGACGTCGAGCCGGTCGAGACGGCAAGCGAACAGAATCCGCTACCGGTCGAAGCCGAACCGGAAACCGTCGCTGAGGTCGGGGAAGTCGCTGAGGTCGTCGAGGCAAGCGCCGAAGCGCCTGCGGAAGTCGAAACCGCCGCCGAGAAGCCTAAGGCGAAGGCAAAGCCGAAGCGCACCCGTCGCACCAAGGCGAAGGCTGCGGAGGAAGCTTCTGAGACGCCCGAGGGCCAGGACGCCGGCGAAGAGGGCGGCAGCGGCGAGATGGCTGCCGTGGTCGACACCGATTCGATTTCCGAAGACGTCGATACGCGCCGTCGCCGCGATGACGATGATGACGACGACGCCCATGATGGCGAAAAGGAAATCATCGAATCCGTCGGCGCCGAAGACGCCATGGAAGAGGTGCCGGACCGTCAGATCCGCAAGCCCCGTAAGCAATATCGCATTCAGGAGGTAATCAAGCGCCGGCAGATTCTGCTGGTGCAGGTTGCCAAGGAAGAACGCGGCAACAAGGGTGCTGCGCTCACGACCTATCTCTCGCTTGCGGGTCGCTATTCGGTTCTGATGCCGAACACTGCGCGCGGCGGCGGCATCTCCCGCAAGATCACCAACCTCCAGGACCGCAAGCGGCTCAAAGAAATCGCGCGCGGCCTCGAAGTGCCGCAGGGCATGGGCGTGATCCTGCGCACGGCTGGTGCCAACCGCACGAAGGTCGAGATCAAGCGCGACTTCGAATATCTGATGCGCCTGTGGGAAAACGTCCGCACGCTGACGCTGAATTCGACCGCACCCTGCCTCGTCTACGAGGAAGGCAGCCTGATCAAGCGCTCGATCCGCGATCTCTACAACAAGGACATCAGCGAGATCATCGTTTCCGGCGAGGAAGGCTACAAGGAAGCCAAGGGCTTCATGAAGATGCTGATGCCGAGCCACGCGAAGGTCGTGCAGCCCTATCGCGACGTGCATCCGATCTTCTCGCGCTCCGGCATCGAGGCGCAACTCGATCGCATGCTGCAGCCGCAGGTAACGCTCAAGTCGGGCGGCTACATCATCATCAACCAGACCGAAGCGCTAGTTTCGATCGACGTCAACTCCGGCCGTTCGACCCGCGAGCACTCGATTGAGGACACGGCCCTCCAGACCAACCTGGAGGCCGCCGAGGAAGTGGCGCGTCAGTTGCGTCTGCGCGACCTTGCCGGGCTTGTCGTCATCGACTTCATCGACATGGAGGAAAAGCGCAACAACCGCGCGGTTGAAAAGAAGCTCAAGGATTGCCTGAAGAACGATCGCGCACGCATCCAGGTCGGCCGCATCTCGCACTTCGGCCTGCTCGAAATGTCGCGCCAGCGCATCCGTGCATCGGTTCTTGAGAGCACGATGCAGACCTGCCCGCACTGCAACGGCACCGGTCACGTCCGCTCGCAGTCCTCCGTCGCACTGCATGTGTTGCGCGGCATCGAGGAGCATCTGCTCAAGAACACGACCCACGACATCACCGTGCGGACGATCCCCGAAATCGCCCTGTACCTGCTCAATCAGAAGCGCGGCACGATCACGGATTACGAGCAGCGCTTCGGCGTCTCGATCATCATCGAGGCTGACGCCCATGTCGGCGCGCAGCATTTCGCGATCGACCGGGGCGAACCGGTCGAGAATCCGGTCAGGATCGAGCAGCTCCTGCACTTCGAACCGGAACCGGAAGAAGAAGACGTCGTGATCGAGGAAGATCTGGACGAGGAGGAAGCGGAAGAGACCGCGACGGAACGTCCGGAGCCGGCAAAGGCGCAGCAGGCTGACGAACAAGGCGGCCGCAAACGCAAGCGCCGCCGCCGTCGCCGCGGCAAGGGCGGCCAGGCGCCGGAAGCGGTCGCAGCCGAAGCTGGCGAGGCGCTCGAGAGCGTCGCCGAGGAAGCCGAGGAAGGCGAGGACGAAGAACACGTTTCGGAAGCTGCCGAAGCGGCGGAGGACGGCGACAAGACGCGCAAGCGTCGGCGCCGCGGCAAGCGTGGCGGCCGCCGCAACAAGCTGGAGACGACCGAAGGCGAAACCGCCGGCGATCTCGCCGCTGAGGCTGCCGGCGAAGACGCCGCCGTGGAAGGAGCGGTAGAAGCTGAAACCACCGATACCGCAGACGCGGTTGTGGCTTCGGCGGAGGCCGTATCCGCGTCCGCGGAGACGGTGTCGGAAGAAGCGAAACCGGCCAAGCCGAAGCGTACTCGCAAGAAGGCGGCGGCCAAGGCCGACGCCGACGAGGCTGCGCAGGAAGCTGTCGAAGCACAGCCGGAGACTGCAGATCCCGCAGCAGAAGCGGTGGAGGAAGCCGAGGCCGATCTCGAGGAGACAAAGCCGGACAGGGCTAATCGTAACCTCGCGACGATCGCGTCCGAACCGGTCATCACCTCAAATGTTTCGAGCAAGACCGAGAACAACGACGAGGAACCTCCGAAGCCGAAAAAGGGCGGCTGGTGGCAACGTCGCGGCTTCTTCTAAACTACCGCATCTTCCCCGATTGAAGGAAGAATAATTGCTACAGCGGCCTTTGCGCGTTCGATTGGACGCGCGGCGCCGTAGTGAGACGCGCGGCACTGCAAAGACCGAGTGACTGATACGAAAAGGCCCGGATTCGTTCCGGGCTTTTTTCTTGGCCCGCTGCGGCCACTGAAGAATGTCGATCGTTGTAATGGAACGACTACGGCCGAAGGTGCGTCATGCGCTTGCGGCGAAGTTTCCAAGGGTGGCCATAGCCACTTGAGCCGGCATTCGCTCAGGCCAGCCAGCCTGCGACGCGATCCATTGCCTCCGACATCTCGGCTGCGGATCCGGCATAGGAAAACCGCATCGTCCGGTGGCCTTCCACGGGATCGAAGTCGAAACCGGGCGTCGCCGCGACATTGATTTCGGCCAGCATTCGCCGTGCAAACGCTATGCTGTCGTTGGTGAACCGGCTGACGTCGACATAGGCGTAGAAGGCGCCATCCATCGGCGAGGCGATCGCAAGGCCGATTTGCGGCAGGTGCTTCATCAGCAGTTCGCGATTGGCGGCATAGGCTGCCTTATAGCCATCCAACTCCTCATGCGCATCGAGTGCCGCCTCGGCGGCGATTTGGGAAAGCTCCGGAGGCGAAATATAGAGGCTCTGCGCCAAACGCTCGAAGCCACGCACCTGTGTCTCCGGCAACACCATCCAGCCGATCCGCCAACCGGTCATGCAATAGTATTTCGAGAAGGAGTTGATCACGACCACGTCGTCGGTCACCTCGAGCGCGGTGGCCTCTTCGCCGACGAATGTCAGCCCGTGATAGATCTCGTCGGAAATGAACGCGATCCGCTCGGCACGGCAATAGTCCGCGAGCGCCTTGAGGCCGGCCCGCCCCGTCACCGTTCCCGTGGGGTTGGCCGGGCTTGCAAGCAGCACGCCCCTGAGCGGTTTGCCGATGCGCTCGGCCGCGCGCGCGAGGCTTTCCGGCGTCAACGTGAAGCCGGTCTCGCCGCCCGCCTCGACCTCGACGACGGTCAGACCCAATGCCTGCAAAATGTTGCGGTACGCTGGATATCCCGGGCGGGCGATGGCAACGCAATCACCTGGATCGAAGAGCGCGAGGAACGCCAGGTTGAAACCGGCCGACGAGCCTGTCGTGACTGCAATCCGCTGCGGATCGAGGGTGATGCCATGGCGGCTGTGGTAGTGGCGGGCAATCGCTGTCTTCAAGGACAACGTGCCGAGTGCGTCGGTGTAGCCTAGACGGCCATGCTCGAGGGCACGCCTTGCCGCTTCAAGGGCCGCTTTCGGGGCGGGATGAACCGGTTGCCCCACCGCCATTGAGATAACCGGGTGGCCCGCATCGCGCCGCCGTGTCGCCTCCGCGAGCACATCCATGGCATGAAAGGGTTCGACGGCACTGCGTTTCGACATCTGTGTCAATGGAGATCCTCTGCTGCATGTTCCCTTAATTGTAGCGGATTCGAGGATAAGAACATGCAGCCATTCAAAGTGCCACAGCGTCCGCCGTGCGTCCGATTGGACGCACGGCGCTGTAGAAGCGGGACTGCATCCGCGTCCCTTTGCCTGATCATTTCACGCTTCACAAGTCCGAGATTGCCGTATTTCCGCCGATTTTGCCGTTTCGTTTCGCCGCGGCACATCCTATGCTCGCATCAAGAGAGTGCGAGAACCTTGGATAATTGTTGTCTTTCAAACACGCACGTTGACGCAACCGTGCGAGATGAACGACAGACAGAGTACGGAAAGACAACGAGGAAAGAATGACCTTCAAGAAGATGATCGCCGCCGGCACGCTGCTTGCCCTTGCTGCCAGCGTAGCCTTGCCGCAGACGGCCGCCGCGCTCGATGCCAAGCAGAAAGAAGAGTTCGGCGCCTTCATCAAGGAGTACCTGCTCGCCAATCCGGAGGTCATGCTCGAAGTGCAGGAGGCGCTTGCAGCCAAACAGCGCGCCAAACAGCAGGAAATGGCCGAAGCGGCGATCGCCAAGAACAGGAAAGCGATCTTCCAATCCAAGTACGACGTCACCCTTGGCAATCCCGACGGCGATATCACGATCGTCGAGTTCTACGACTACAACTGCGGCTATTGCAAACGAGCGCTTTCCGACATGGATCAAATCCTCACGACGGACAAGAATGTCCGTTTCGTGCTGAAAGAATTGCCAATCCTCGGGCCCGATTCGCTCGCCGCACACAAGGTCAGCGCCGCTTTCCGCCTGATCGCTCCGGAGAAATACGGCGACTTCCACCGCGCTCTGCTCGGGAGTGAGGAGCGCGCGACGGAGGAAACGGCAATCACTGTCGCGGCAAAACTCGGCGTCACCGAAGAGCAACTGCGTGCGAAAATGGAAAAAGAGCCGCAGGACGCCGCAGTTCGCGAGGCTTATTCGCTCGCGAATGAGCTCGGCATCACAGGCACACCGTCCTATGTGATCGGCAACGAAGCCGTCTTCGGGGCAGTCGGCGCTGACGAGATCTCCACGAAGGTGGAAAACCTGCGCAGTTGCGGCAAGACAGTCTGCTGAACCGAGAGAGGCCGCAAAATGTGAAGCGACCTTGCTCAGGTCGTGCTCCCCTCGAAAACGCCATCACTTGTGGACAAATTCCCCGGGAATCCAAGGGGCTTTCCCTCGCGGGACCATCAGTCTATAGGTAACCCTCCATCATCGGACCGGAATCCCTTATGTCCTCGACGATTTTTGTGCTGAACGGCCCCAACCTGAACGCGCTCGGCAAGCGCGAACCGGGCATTTATGGCGGCCAAACGCTCTCCGATATCGAGGCGATGTGCAAGTCGGAGGGAAAGTTGCTGGGCTTCGACGTCGATTTTCGACAGTCGAACCACGAAGGTACCCTCGTCGACTGGCTGCACGAAGCCAGCGACAAGGCCGCGGGCGTCGCGATCAACCCCGGCGCCTATGGCCACACGTCGATTGCAATGCATGACGCCATTCGTGCGATAACGGTTCCCGTGGTGGAACTGCATCTTTCCAACATCCACGCGCGCGAGGAATTCCGCCATAAGTCGATGATCGCACCAGCCGTCAAGGGCGTGATCTGCGGCTTCGGCGCACAGAGTTACATTCTGGCGCTGCATGCGCTAAAGAACCTGACGGACAAGTCGAAATAAGAAGAAGACGAGGCTCATATTCCCATGGCTGACAAGAAACCGGGTATCGACCAGGCGCTGATCCGCGATCTCGCCAATATCCTCAAGGATACCGACCTGACCGAGATCGAGGTGGAGCAGGAAGACTTGCGCATCCGCGTTTCGCGCAACGGCACGCCAGTCGCGATGTCGATGCCGGCAATGCCCACTTACCAGGCGCCGCTCCCGGTCGCCGCACAGCCCGCTGCGGCACCTCAGCCGGCTGTCGAGACCGGCCGCAACTCCAAGAATGCCGTGACCGCCCCCATGGTCGGTACGGCCTATCTGGCTCCGGCCCCGGGCGCCCGTCCCTTCATCGAGGTCGGCGCGATGGTCAAGGAAGGCCAGACGATCCTGATTATCGAGGCGATGAAGACGATGAACCAGATTCCGGCACCGCGCGCCGGCAAGGTCACCGAAATTCTCGTTCAGGACGCGGCCCCGGTCGAATATGGCGAACCCTTGATCGTGATCGAATAAGGCATGGCGATGATCTCGAAAATCCTCATTGCCAATCGCGGCGAAATCGCCCTGCGGGTGCTGCGCGCATGCAAGGAGCTCGGCATCGCAACCGTTGCCGTACATTCGACGGCCGATAGCGACGCGATGCATGTTCGTCTCGCGGACGAAAGCGTCTGCATTGGACCGCCGCCCTCACGCGAGAGCTATCTGAATATTCATCAGATCGTCGCCGCCTGTGAAATCACCGGTGCAGATGCCGTGCATCCGGGCTACGGTTTCCTCTCGGAAAATGCCAAGTTCGCGGACATCCTCGATGCGCACGACATCACCTTCATCGGCCCGACGGCCGAACACATCCGCCTGATGGGTGACAAGATCACCGCCAAGAAGACGGCGGAGGAGCTTGGCATTCCGGTTGTTCCCGGCTCCGATGGCGAGGTGAAGCCAGAGAACGCCCTGGAGGTTGCCCGCGAGATCGGCTTCCCCGTGCTCATCAAGGCGACGGCCGGCGGCGGCGGGCGCGGCATGAAGGTCGCAAGAACCGAAGCCGATCTCGAGCATGCCGTCGCGACGGCGCGCGCCGAAGCGGCAGCAGCCTTCGGCAATGACGCCGTCTACATGGAGAAGTTTCTCGGCAAGCCACGCCATATCGAAATCCAAATCGTCGGAGACGGCGAAGGCAATGCCATCCATCTCGGCGAGCGCGACTGTTCGCTGCAGCGCCGTCACCAGAAGGTCTGGGAAGAAGCCAACTCCCCTGCCCTCAACGTGGACCAGCGCATGAAGATCGGCCAGATCTGCGCCGAAGCGATGAAGAAGATGAAATATCGCGGCGCCGGTACGATCGAGTTCCTCTACGAGGACGGCGAGTTCTATTTCATCGAAATGAACACGCGCCTGCAGGTGGAGCATCCGATTACGGAGGCAATCACCGGCATCGATCTGGTGCACGAGCAGATCCGCGTCGCATCCGGCGCCGGTCTCTCGGTCAAGCAGGAAGATATCGTCTTCTCCGGCCACGCCATCGAATGCCGCATCAATGCGGAAGACCCGCGCACCTTTGTGCCCTCCCCGGGCACGATCACGCACTTCCACGCGCCGGGCGGGCTCGGCGTGCGCGTCGACAGCGGCGCCTATCAGGGATACCGCATTCCGCCCTACTACGACAGCCTGATCGGCAAGCTGATCGTCCACGGCCGGACGCGCGTCGAGTGCATGATGCGGCTTCGCCGCGTGCTCGATGAGTTCGTCATCGACGGCATTAAGACGACGTTGCCGTTGTTCCAGGAGTTGATCAACAATCAGGACATCGCCAACGGCGACTATGACATCCATTGGCTGGAGCATCATCTGGCCGCAACATCCGCATAGGACAGGGAATTGAAAGGGACGCGCAGCAAACAACCGGACATAACGCCGGACATGTTGCTGCGCGCCTATTCGATCGGTCTCTTCCCCATGGCCGACTCGGCCGACGATCCGGAACTCTTCTGGGTCGAGCCGGAAATTCGCGGGATCATACCGCTTGACGCCTTCCACATTTCACGCAGCCTGACGAAAACGATCCGTCGGCGCCCGTTCGAGATCCGCTACAACACCGCATTCGAAGCGGTGATCGATGGATGCGCGAGGCCCGCGCCGGACCGGCCGACGACTTGGATTAACGAAAAGATCCGTTCGCTCTATGCGGCCCTTCACCGTATGGGTTACGCCCACAGCGTCGAAGCCTGGCAGGATAATGCCCTCGTCGGCGGGCTTTATGGTGTGTCACTCGGCGCCGCCTTCTTCGGCGAGAGCATGTTCTCGCTGCGCAGCGATGCTTCGAAGATCTGCCTCGTCCATCTTGTCGAACGACTGCGGGTAAAGGGTTTTCAACTCCTCGACACCCAGTTTACGACCGAGCACCTGAAATCCTTCGGCGCGATCGACGTGCCCAAGTCCGAGTACGAGATTTTGCTAGCGAAAGCGATGGCCTCGCCGGACCTGACGTTCTAGTTGCGCCTGCGGCGGATAACGTCCTTGCGCGTCTGATGAGGTGCTTTGCGATTACCGCCGGGGATTACTGCTTCGCTGCCGTGTCCGGCGGCGGCAGGTCGGAGGTCGCCTTGCAGGATTGCAGCCAGACGTCGTAGACGGGGTGCTCAACGGCATTCAGGCCGGGGCTGTCGGCGAACATCCAGCCGGTGAAGATGCGCCGGATCTTGCGATCAAGCGTGATCTCGTCGACCTCCACGAAAGTGGTCGTCTTCGGCGCCTCGGTGTCGTCGCGGCTATAGCAGACGCGCGGGGTGACCTGCAGCGCGCCGAATTGCACAGTCTCGCCGATATAGACGTCGAACGTGGTGATACGGCCGGTGATCTTGTCGATACCGGAAAAAACCGCAACGGAATTGGAAAGACGCGTGGCACGCGCGATATCGGTGGAGGACATCAATGGCAGCGCCATCAGGAGCGCAAGGCCCGCTCCACGGGCTGCCGGGCCGATCCAATTCTGCAGACAGAAACCTGCCATTTCCGCCAGTCCCCCGCGCTTCCTATTCGTCCTCGGAGCGTTTCGTTTCCAATAGAAACATGCATCAACTCGCACTCGTTGTTTCCGCCGTTCCGAATGCGAACCGATTCCCTCGTCCGGAATTGCTCCGGGTTCAGGCGCTAAACCCGAAATGTGGCTGCGCCGTGATGACGGAGTTCGTTCACATCCTGCGCGGATGAAACCGCAGGTCAGGAGCGCGGCGTCCAGGCGTCGTAATCGCCCGTTACGCGTGGGCGTTCGCCCGCTCCCGCGATCGATCCCTTCGGGCGATAGGCCTGCGCCGTGCCAGTCGGGTTCGCACGGTGCGGCTTCTGCCAGTCCCTCGGGACGTATTTCTCGTCGGCAGGGGAAACATCCGTGCGGTGATGCATCCAGCCGTGCCAGCCCGGCGGGATGGCGGAAGCCTCGGCAGGTCCGTTATAAATCACCCAGCGCCGCGTACGACCTTCGGAATCCGTCCCGCCCTGATAGTAGACGTTGCCGAACTCGTCCTCACCCACGCGCTTGCCAAAGCGCCAAGTGTGAAAACGCGTACCGATCGTCTGTTCGTTCCACCAGGTGAAAATCTGCAGCAGAAGCTTCATGGGTGTCTTCCTTCACCGGCTCTTGGGAAGGTAGCCGGACGTCAATATCATGCCCCGCTTATGCCCCGCCACTCCTGCCTTGTCCAGTGATTCCGCCTTTGACGCCAGTCATTTCACCCGCATCTTGAAGCCGAAATGAGTGCGTTCGAAACCAAGGCGCTCGTAGAAACGGTGCGCATCGACGCGCACGACATTGGAGGTCAGTTGGACCTTCGCCGCTCCCCGCGCCCGCGCCTCGGCAATCGCTTGACGAACCATGCGTTCGCCGATGCCGCGGCCACGCATGTCTTCACGCGTTTGTACAGCCTCGACAACCAGGCTTGAACTGCCGCGGCCGGGAAGCGATGTCAGAAGGGCGGTCTGAAACGTGCCGACGATCTCGCCGCCTAAGTGGGCCACATATAGCTCCTGATGAGGTGATCGACTGATCTCTTCGAATGCCGCAAGATAGTCACCGAAGGCTTCGGGCTCGGTCGTGTCGCCGTGCCCGCCCAGCCGGTCGTTCGCAAAAAGGGCAATGATCGCCGGCAAGTCCCCGCGCTCGGCTTGTCGGATTTCAACGTCGATCGTCATTCCGGTTTCCCTGTGCTCTTCATCCTGCCGCGCAACAATCAGCAGGAGGCAACAGGTTCACGACAATCGGCGCGCATTGACTGAGACGGCTAAGAAAGCCTCTTCTCAAGGATCAGCGCCGGAACGCCCGATTGCTCGTCTCCGCAGTTCGCCGTCGTTCCGACTTCCGCAAAACCATGCGCCCGATAGAACGCCAATGCGTGAAGGTTCTGCGGCTCGACTTCCAGCCGCATGCGTTCCGCATCGGGAAAGCAGGTTTCGAGTTCGGCAAACATGTCGCGGCCGATGCCCTGTCTTTGATATTTCGGAAGGACGTAGAGCTGGTGGAGGACGACGGTCTTCGCCAGCGTCTCCGACATCGCCGCGTAAGCCATGCCGGCAAGCTCGCTGCCGTTGTCGGCAACGACGAATTCCGCATTCTTTCGCTGCAGGCGTTTTCTCAAGGCGTCAACCGAATGCCATTTGGCGGTGATTTCATTGACCTTGTCGACGCCGTAAAACGTGTCGTAGGTCGCGTGCCACGTCTCGGCCAGCAAGACACGGACCTTCTCCAGGTCGCGCTCGCTGGCCGTGCGGACGAAGAACATCGTCATTCCTCGATGCCGAGCTTGGCCTTAACGAGGGCCTGGACGGCCTGCGGATTGGCCTTGCCGCCGGTCGCCTTCATCACCTGGCCAACGAACCAGCCGGCGAGCGAGGGCTTTGCCTTGGCCTTTTCCACCTGGTCCGGATTGGCGGCGATGATTTCATCGACTGCCTTTTCGATCGCACCGGTGTCGGTGACCTGCTTCATGCCGCGCGTCTCGACGATTTCCGCCGGATCGCCACCCTCGTTCCAGATAATTTCGAAGAGGTCCTTGGCGATCTTGCCGGAGATGGTCCCGGCCTTGATGAGATCGATGATGCTGCCGAGCTGAGCGGGAGAAACCGGAGTCTCTTCAATGGTTTTGCCGGCTTTGTTCAAGGCGCCCAACAGGTCGTTGATGACCCAGTTCGCAGCCGTCTTGCCATCGTGACCTTCTGCGACGGCCTCGAAATAGTCGGCGATCGCCTTTTCCGAAACGAGAACCGAGGCATCGTAGACCGAGAGGCCCATATCGCGAACGAAGCGTTCCTTCTTGTCGTCCGGGAGCTCCGGAAGATCGGCTTTCAGGGCCTCGACGAAGGCGTCGTCAAATTCGAGCGGCAGCAGGTCCGGATCTGGGAAGTAGCGATAGTCATGCGCCTCTTCCTTCGAGCGCATGGAACGCGTCTCGCCCCTGTTCGCGTCGAAGAGCCGGGTTTCCTGATCGACGACGCCGCCATCCTCGAGAATCGCGATCTGGCGACGCGCCTCGTATTCGATCGCCTGGCCGACGAAGCGGATCGAGTTGACGTTCTTGATCTCGCAGCGCGTTCCGAACGGCTCGCCAGGGCGGCGAACAGAAACGTTGACGTCGGCCCGCATCGAGCCTTCGTCCATGTTGCCGTCGCAGGTGCCGAGATAACGCACGATCGAACGCAGCTTGGTGAGATACGCCTTCGCCTCGTCCGACGAGCGCATGTCCGGCTTCGAGACGATTTCCATCAAAGCAACCCCGGAGCGGTTGAGGTCGACATAGGACATGGACGGATGCTGGTCGTGCATCGATTTTCCGGCATCCTGCTCAAGGTGGAGGCGCTCGATGCCGATCTCGACGTCCTCAAATTGCCCTTGGCGGTCCGGCCCGATGGAAATAATGATCTTGCCTTCGCCGACGATCGGATCCTTGTACTGCGAGATCTGGTAGCCCTGCGGCAGATCCGGATAGAAGTAGTTCTTCCGGTCGAAGATCGAGCGATTGTTGATCTTCGCCTTGAGGCCGAGACCGGTGCGAACCGCCTGCTTGACGCATTCCTCGTTGATGACAGGCAGCATGCCCGGCATCGCCGCATCGACCAGCGAGACATTGGCGTTGGGCGCATTGCCGAATTCCGTCGACGCACCCGAGAACAGCTTAGAATTGCTGAGCACCTGGGCATGGACCTCCATGCCGATGATGACTTCCCAGTCGCCGGTGGCGCCAGGGATGAAGCGTTTCGGATCGGGAGTGCGGACGTCGACAATGCTCATGTCATGCTCTTCTTTAAAGCCTGAATTTCGAGCTTTCTCGGTAGAGCAATTGGAACTCCGGTGCAAGGCTTGTGAGGCCCGGCAAAACAGGCCGGCGCGACCGCCCGGCCGCGTTTAACGAAGCTTGGAGAGCTCATGCTACTATCACCCATGTCGCCAATGATGACCGCCATCGCTCTCGCAAGTATCAACCTTGCCACCTACTGTTTGTACTGGCTGGACAAACGGGCGGCCCAACGGAACGCCTGGCGCGCGTCGGAGCGCATGCTGCTGACGTTTGCTGTTGCCGGCGGCTGACTTGGTGGGCTCGTCGCGTGTCATGTGCTTCGGCACAAGACACGGAAAGAACCGTTCCGGACCTTGCTTCTCACCATCGCCGCGTTCCACGTCAGCCTGGTTGTCGTCACTGCTCTTACTGATCCAGAAATGCCGTCACTTCTTGACGCCTGGGCGCCTATTTCCTAGAAGAATCAGCATCCGAATGGAGTCTTGATGTTCTTTCAGTCTGAGTCCCGGTAAGGGCCCTGCCCGCAGGCACTACGACTTGCGCGCACGGGCCGGAAACGTGAAGCCCGCTCATCCCAGGATTTGCGGAACGTTTTCCTGCGTTCTCACGAACGCTATTCCGGAACACTCAAACCATGGATATTTCACGCGCGGAACAGCGCATTCTTCACCATCTGGCCCAGGGCGGCCGCATCGAAATCAAACGCGAAGGCAAGGCGATTGCCGAAATTCGCTGCTTCACCCGCGACGGCTGGGTCTATCCCGGCGTCGACGTCGAGCTTTTTCGAAAACTGAAACGCAAGAGGGCGATCAAGTCCTCGGGCGGCAGGCCCTATCGCATCACCGAGCGAGGCCTCTATCTCGTCAGATCGGAGCTCAACAACCGCTAGCCGTTCGAGCCCCCCGGAGATCGTGATCTCCGGGGATACGCGGCATCCGCGAAAAGCGGAATATCGGATCACGAATTTAATCCCGACGAAATTCTTCGATCGAGCCTGAGGTGAGCCGTTTGTTCAGGCCCTGAGCCGTATATCGGCGAGAAATGGAATTCCGTTTTCGCGGGCGTGCGGACGATGAACATGGAGCGGTCCTTTTCGCTCCACTACATCATGTCTGCCGCAGCGTGGCCAGCGGCCGGCTGGCCGCTCCGGTTACCACCACTTGGACGGTGTGAAGCGGCCTGCCGCCTGTTCGATGACATGCGCCGTCTTGAACAGCGTTTCCTCCTCGAACGGCTTGCCGATGAGCTGCAGACCGAGCGGGAGGCCCTTGCGATCAAGCCCGCCTGGCACGGCAATGCCCGGCAGCCCCGCCATGTTGACCGTAACCGTGAAGATGTCATTCAGGTACATCTTGACCGGATCGGCCGCGAGATCCTCGTCGGCAATGCCGAAGGCCGAGGACGGCGTCGCCGGCGTCAGGATCGCGTCGACACCTGCGTCGAAAACGAGTTCGAAGTCGCGCTTGATCAGCGTGCGAACCTTTTGCGCGCGCAGATAATAGGCGTCGTAGTAGCCGGCGGAGAGCACATAGGTGCCGATCATGATGCGGCGCTTGACTTCCTGACCGAAGCCGGCAGCCCGCGTCTTCTCATACATGTCGATGATATCCTTGCCGTCGACGCGCAGGCCGTAGCGGACACCATCATAACGCGCCAGATTCGACGACGCCTCGGCGGGCGCGACGATGTAATAGGCCGGCAGCGCGTATTTCGTGTGCGGCAGCGAGATGTCCACGATTTCGGCACCAGCGTCCTTCAGCCAGGCGATGCCCTGCTGCCAGAGCGTCTCGATTTCCTCGGGCATGCCATCAACGCGGTATTCCTTCGGGATACCGATCTTCATGCCCTTGATCGACTTGCCGATCGACGCCTCATAGTCCGGCACGGGCAAGTCGACGGACGTCGTATCTTTCGGGTCGACGCTGGCCATCGACTTCAAGAGGATCGCCGCATCGCGCACGTCGCGCGCGATCGGGCCGGCCTGGTCGAGCGAGGAGGCAAAGGCGACGACACCCCAACGCGAGCAGCGGCCATAGGTCGGCTTGATGCCGACCGTGCCGGTAAAGGCGGCCGGCTGGCGAATGGAGCCGCCCGTGTCGGTCGCAGTCGCGCCAGCGCAGAGATGGGCCGCAACCGCAGCCGCCGAACCGCCGGAGGAGCCGCCGGGCACGAGGTCCAGGTTGGAATTCTTGGCGCGCCACGGGTTCTTGACCGGTCCGTAGTACGACGTCTCGTTGGAAGAGCCCATCGCAAACTCGTCCATGTTGAGCTTGCCGAGCATGACAGCGCCTTCATCCCATAGATTCTGGGTGACGGTCGATTCGTAGCGCGGCTTGAAGCCATCGAGGATGTGGCTGCAGGCCTGCGTATGCACACCCTCGGTACCGAAGAGATCCTTGATGCCGAGCGGAATACCTTCCAAAGCGCCAGCCTTGCCGGCGGCTATGCGAGCGTCGGAAGCCTTCGCCATCTCGCGCGCCTTTTCCGGGGTCACGGTAACATAGGCGTTGATCGTGTCATTGGCCGCCTCGATCGCGGCGATGTAGGCATCCGTCAATTCGACCGCTGTGATTTCCTTGGCGAAAAGCTTCGCGCGGGCTTCGGCGATCGTGAGGCTTGTAAGTTCGGTCATGGTGCAATCGGGCTTTCGCAATCGGAAACGTCAGGGCGGGTGGCGGTTGCTTTACTCGACCACCTTCGGGACGAGGAAGAAGTTGCGGTCCGAATTCGGTGCATTGGCGACGATGTCGGCAGCCTTGTCGCCGTCGGCGACGGTGTCTGTGCGCTTCTTCATGTTCATCGGCGTTACCGAGGTCATCGGCTCGACGCCGTCGACATTGACCTCGGAAAGCTGCTCGACGAAGCCGAGAATGCCATTGAGCTCGCCCATCATCCGTTCGGCTTCCTCTTCGCTGACGGCGATGCGGGCAAGGCGCGCGACGCGCTTTACGGTGGCAAGGTCTACGGACATAATCGTCTCCGGTATCTCAAAGTTTCCCCCGCTATAAAGACGAGTTGCACAACGTGCAACGGGCGAATGTCGCCGACAGCGTACACGCTAGGCGCCGTTGCGCCCTATAGAGTGACGACGCCACCGACTTCAGGCGTCGCGACCAGCGTCGAGGCACCGTCCATCCCGGCGACGAAGGTCTGCGGCGTCTGGTCGATAATCGGGAACGAGCCATAGTGGCAGGGGATGGCAGTGTTGAATTTGAAATAGCGCTGGCAGGCGAGAGCGGCCACGGCGCCGCCCATGGTGAAGCGGTCGCCGATCGGCACGATGCCGATGTCGGGCTCATGCAGTTCGTGGACCAGCGCCATGTCCGAGAAGATATCCGTGTCGCCCATATGGTAGAGCGTCGCCTCGTCGTCGAAGTGAAGCACCAGGCCGCCGGCGCTTCCAAGCGAATGGGAAACGCCATCTTCCGTGATTTGCGCCGAGGAATGTAGCGCCGTCACGAAGGTGACCGAGAAGGCGCCAAGCTGGATCGTGCCGCCGGTGTTGCCCGGATCCATGTTCGAGACGCCCTGCCGTCCGAGCCACATGCAAAGGTCGAAATTGCCAACCACCGTGGCTCCCGTTTCCTTGGCGATTGCGACGGTGTCGCCGACATGGTCGCCATGACCGTGCGTGAGCAGGATATGCGTCAGCCCCGCGGTTGCAGCCTTGCGCTCGCTTTCACGAAACGCCGGATTCCCGGTGAAGAAGGGATCGATCAGGATTTTGGCCTTCGCCGTCTCGATGTGGAAGGCGGAATGGCCGAGCCATTTGATCTTCATGACGTTCTCCTTGGGTCACGGTAAGTTTGAGCGAAGCGACCGAACATGCGTGATGTTTTTTAGGGCTAGGCGGACGGCTTTGATGATTTATGTGCCGGACAAGCATATGGATCAAATGACACAAGTGGAAAGATCGAATCGGGAAATCCCATGGCAATTCTTACAATCGAAGAACTGGCAGCGTCCTTGCCTCCCAACCGGGCGATTGCCGGTCTTGATCTCGGCACAAAGACGATCGGGCTGTCGGTCTCCGATCTCGGTCGGCGCTTCGCGACGCCGCGCGACGTGATCCGGCGCGTCAAGTTCGGCGTCGACGCGGAAGCGCTCGTAGCCGTGGCAGCAAAGGAAAAGATCGCGGCCTTCATCATCGGCCTGCCCGTCAACATGGACGGAACCGAGGGACCGCGCTGCCAGGCGACGCGCGCCTTCGTGAGGAACATGGGAGAGAAAACCGATATTCCCTTCGTGCTCTGGGACGAGCGGCTCTCGACGGTCGCGGCGGAGCGCGTGCTGATCGAGATGGACGTATCCCGGAAGAAGCGGGCCGAGCGGATCGACTCCGCCGCCGCCTCCTTCATTCTTCAGGGAGCGCTCGACAGATTGGCATCGCTCGCAAACGCCTCCCGCGATTGAGCGGACGGCGCGCCGAAACGGCGTCGGTACCAGGCGACGATCTGGCGACGCTTCCTGAGCCCGACGAGCGCAAATACGATGGCGCTATCGACGACCATCGCCCGCGCGACAAGCGGCGGGATGGTTTCAGGCGGAATTCCAAGCACGTGGCCATAAACCGCGAAAACCAGGTCATGCGCCTGACGCGTCAACATGAATACGCCGAAGCTCATGTCGTAATAGGAAAGACCATACCAGCCGGTCAGGAACGTGACCGGGGCGGCCCAAAATATCAGGAGCCACTTCATGCTGCCCCCCTTTCCACGATCTGCCGACAAAACAGCGGATAGAGCGCGCGCTCGGCCAGCACGAACACCAAAAGAGCGACCGCGAGCCTCCCGATGTCGAGCGGCAGCCCCGCGAAAAACACCATCATGATGATCAGCAAGCCAGTTCTCACCGAACCGCTCCGTTCCCTATTTCCTCGAATTGCCCAACCAATCTCCTCCGTTGGGCGCGCGCCCGCAACGTAAACCATTTGTTAAGGTTAATATTCACAAGCGAAGTTCGGCTTGCGAGCGGCCATGCTGCGAACGATGCGTGGGCCCTTCCCTGTGCATGGACCCGTCATGATCGTCATCTTCGAGAGCATTCTGCCTATCTTCCTCCTGGTGCTTCTTGGAATCTGGCTTCGACGGTCGAAGCTCATTGACCAAGGGCTTTGGATCGGGCTTGAGCAGTTCGGCTACTATCTTCTTTTTCCCGCGCTGCTCTTCTCGACCTTGGCCGAGGCGGACTTCACCGGCATGAAGGCCGACGCAACGGCGACCGCGACCATCGGCAGCGTTACGACCATGTCGGCCGCACTCCTTCTGAGTTGGCCGCTCTTGCGCAGCCGTCAGATCTCCGGCGCCACCTTCACCTCGATCTTTCAGACGGCGACGCGCTGGAACGCCTTCATTGCGCTCGCCGTTGCGCAAAAGCTCTACGGCGAGCTCGGCCTCAGCCTGACCGCCCTGGTGATGACGCTGATCATCATCCCGATCAACTTCTACAATGTCGCCGTGCTCGTGTGGTTCGGCGGCGGCAGCCGCGGCCCCGGGCTCTTCTTCTTGAAGATCATCACCAATCCTTTGATCATTTCGTCGGCGCTGGGGATATCGTTCAATATCAGCGGGATCGAGCTCTACACACCGGTGATGACGGCGATCGAGATGCTGGCGACGGCCTCGCTCAGCCTCGGCCTCGTCATGGTCGGCGCCGGGCTCAAGATCGCCGATGCATTGAGGCCGAGCGGCGCCGCGCTGCTAGCGGTCGCGCTCAAGCTTGTCGTTATGCCGGTCTTTATGGTCGGAGCAAGTGCGCTGCTCGGCATTCGCGGGGACGCACTACTCGTCATCGCGCTCGGCGCGGCGGTGCCGACAGCCATGAACGGTTATCTTCTTGCCAAGCAGATGGGGGGAGATGCAGAACTCTATGCCGCAGTCGCGACCATTCAGACCGCAGTATCCTTCTTCACGATACCGCTCGTCCTCATCGCCACCGGCTACGTCGCCGCCGGATAGAGCAGATCGAGCACGTAGGCGGAATCAAAGCGCGAATCCAGCATGCCGTAGGTCGAGCGCCAGCCTGCCGCGAGCCGCGACTCCAGAAACGCGTCAGCGATGCGTCCCGCGCCGAGCCGATAGAGTTCGGCGGCCGCGGCCGCAAGCGCAAGCTGCTCGACCAGCATGCGGGCCGCGCCTTCGTCGCGTTCGCAAAGCGACATGGCCGCACGCAGCACGTCGATAGTCTTGCGACCGGAGGGGCCGAGATCGCGGCTGAAGATGCCGAAGAGCTGTTCGAACAACTCCTTGCGACGCCCGAGTACGCGCAGAACGTCAAGCGCCATGACGTTGCCGGATCCCTCCCAGATGGCATTGACCGGCGCCTCGCGATAATGTCGGGCAAGCGCGCGCTCCTCGACATAGCCGTTGCCGCCGAGGCATTCCATTGCCTCGTAGATCAGGCCGGGAGCGATCTTGCAGCACCAGTATTTCGCGACGGGCGTCATGATGCGGGCATAGGCGGCATCCTCGGCACTGCCATGCGCCTTATCGAATGCATCGGCAAGACGGAAGGACAGCGCGCTCGCCGCTGCGACGTCAAGCGCCATGTCGGCCAGAACGCGCGTCATCATCGGCTGGCTGATCAGTGTCTTGCCAAAGATCTTGCGGCCGCGGGTGTGGTGAACGGCTTCGGCGAGCGACGCACGCATCATGCCGGCGGAGGCGAGCGCGCAGTCGAGCCGCGTCAACGTCACCATATCGAGAATGGTGCGGATCCCCGCGTCGGGCGTTCCGAGGATGAAGCCGAACGTATCGGAAAACTCCACCTCCGACGAAGCATTGGAGCGATTGCCTAGCTTATCCTTCAGGCGCTGGAAGCGCAGACCGTTCGCCGAACCGTCCTCGAGCAGGCGCGGTACTAGGAAGCAGCCGAGCCCGTCACGCGTCTGCGCGAGCATCACGAAAGCATCGCTCATCGGCGCGGACATGAACCACTTGTGGCCGTTCAGACGGTAGATGCCGTCCCCCACGCGCTCCGCGGTCGAGGTGTTGGCGCGGACATCGGTACCGCCCTGCTTCTCCGTCATGCCCATGCCGATGGTGACGGCGCTCTTCTGCATCCATGGGCGGTTGGAGGAATCATATTTGCGCGACAGGATCTTCGGCGCCCATTCCTTCTGGACCGCCGGAGAGGCAGTGATGGCGGCAACCGACGCACTCGTCATCGTCAGCGGGCAGAGATGACCGCATTCGAGCTGTGCCGTCAGATAGAATCGGATCGCCCTCGCCTTGTGCGAGCGGTCTCTTTCGTCCGCAAGATTTTCCCAGGCGGACGAATGCAGACCCGTCGTCATCGACCGGCGCATCAGCGCGTGCCAGGCCGGATGGAACTCCACGACATCGAGGCGCTCACCGCGAGGACCGTGGGTCTTCAGCTTTGGCACGCCCTCGTTCGCCATGCGCGCCAGTTCCTGCGCTTCCGGCGAGGTGACGTAACGCCCGAGCACGTCGAATTCGTCGCGCAACGTCTTCGGCATGCTCGACGTTATATCGACGACGAGAGGATCGGAGCGATAGGCGTTGACACCGGACCAGGGTTTTGGCTGGTTCAGCTCGGCGAGTTTCTGTTCAGTCCGGTTCATCTGATTCATGGGCCGGTTCTAGCGCAAGTTTCGCAGGCGCGAAACAGCGCGCCCAAGACCCACGCAAGTTTTCTGCGGAAGGGGTGGCGCGCCGCTTGCCCGCCCCCTGACCACGCATTATAGAGCGTGCCAAAATAGAGAGTGCAAGGGCGGCTCATGATCACTTTCCCGCATCGCCACCTGCTCGGCATCAAGGGCCTCACGGAACAGGACATCACGCTCCTGCTCGATCGCGCCGACGAAGCCGTCAAGATCTCCCGGCAGAGGGAGAAGAAAACCTCCTCGCTGCGCGGGCTGACGCAGATCAATCTCTTCTTCGAAGCCTCGACCCGGACGCAGTCCTCGTTCGAACTGGCGGGCAAGCGTCTCGGTGCCGACGTCATGAACATGTCGGTGGGCAATTCCTCGGTAAAGAAGGGTGAGACGCTGATCGACACGGCGATGACGCTGAACGCGATGCATCCCGACGTGCTGGTCGTGCGCCACTCTTCGGCGGGCGCGGCAGCGCTGCTCGCCCAGAAAGTCTCCTGCTCGGTCGTCAATGCCGGCGACGGTCAGCACGAGCACCCGACCCAGGCGCTGCTCGATGCGCTGACGATCCGCCGTGCCAAGGGCAAGCTCTCGCGGATCATCGTCGCGATCTGCGGCGACGTCCTGCACTCGCGCGTCGCCCGATCCAACATTCTGCTGCTGAACCAGATGGGAGCGCGCGTGCGCGTCGTCGCACCGGCGACACTGCTTCCCTCCGGCATCGCGCAGATGGGCGTCGAAGTCTACCACTCCATGGCGGAAGGGCTGAAGGACGCGGATGTGGTCATGATGCTGCGGCTGCAGCGCGAGCGCATGGCCGGCTCCTTCGTGCCCTCGGTACGCGAATACTTCCATTACTACGGCCTCGACGCCAAAAAGCTGAAAGCTGCCAAGGACGATGCGCTGGTGATGCACCCGGGGCCGATGAACCGCGGCGTCGAGATCGCTTCCGAAATCGCCGACGGCCCGCAAAGCGTCATCGAACAGCAGGTCGAGATGGGCGTTGCCGTGCGCATGGCCGTGATGGAAACGCTTCTCCTCTCGCAGAACCAGGGGCCGCGCCTATGACCAGACCACTCGTTCTGAGAAGCCTGCGCATCGTCGATCCTTCGCGCAATCTCGACGAAACAGGAACGATCATCGTCGGCAGCGACGGCCGCATTCTTGCAGCCGGCAGCGACGCCCAGAACCAGGGCGCGCCGGACGGCGCCTTCGTCAAGGACTGCGCCGGCCTTACGGCAGTCCCGGGCCTCGTCGATGCGCGCGTCTTCGTCGGCGAACCCGGAAGCGAGCATCGCGAGACGATCGAGTCGGCCTCCCGGGCCGCAGCAGCAGGCGGCGTCACAACTTTCATCGCCATGCCGGACACAGATCCGGTCATCGACGAAATCGCCCTCGTTGAGTTCGTGCAGAAGACCGCGCGCGACAAGGCGCTCGTCAACATCCATCCGGCTGCAGCCCTGACCAAGGGGCTACTCGGGGAAGAGATGACCGAAATCGGGTTGCTTCGCGACGCGGGCGCCGTCTGCTTCACCAACGGACGGCAACCGGTTCACGACACGCTGGTTCTGCGCCGCGCAATGACCTACGCGCGCGAATTCGGAGCGGTCGTCGCGCTTGAGGCCCGCGACAAGTATCTCGGCGCCAACGGCGTCATGAACGAGGGCTTGCTCGCTAGCTGGCTCGGCCTGCCGGGCGTGCCGCGCGAAGCAGAAATCATTCCGCTGGAACGCGACCTTCGCATCGCCGGACTGACCAAGGCCGCCTGTCACGCCGCCCAGATTTCCGTGCCCGAGTCGGCGGACGCCGTGCGCGTCGCGCGGGAGCGTGGCACCAACGTCACCTGCGGCATCTCGATCAATCATCTGACGCTGAACGAAAACGACATCGGCGAGTATCGGACCTTCTTCAAATTGTCGCCTCCGCTGCGCGGCGAGGACGACCGCGTCGCGATGGCCGAGGCCCTTGCAGACGGCACGATCGACATCATCGTATCGTCGCATGATCCACAGGATGTCGACACCAAGCGCCTGCCCTTCTCCGACGCCGCCGATGGCGCGATCGGCCTTGAAACCCTGGCGGCTGCGGCCCTTCGGCTCTACCACAGCGGCCAGGTGCCGCTGATGCGGCTGATCGATGCCATGTCCACCCGCCCGGCCGCAATCTTTGGCCTGGAAGCCGGCACATTGAAACCCGGCGCGAAGGCCGACATCACCGTTCTCGACCTCGAGGAACCTTGGGTCCTCTACGAGAAAGCGCTGGTTTCCCGTTCGAAGAACACGCCGTTTGAAAATGCCCGCTTTACCGGACGGGTCGTCCAAACTTATGTTGCAGGCAAGCTGGTGCATTCAGCGTAAGACCGGAGCTGTTAGGCGGGGGAGGAACCGGTGGAACTATTATCCTGGCAGCTCGGGCTGCCCGCGACGTTCGCATGTCTCTTCTTCGGCTATCTTCTGGGGTCGATCCCCTTCGGTCTCGTTCTCACCCGCATGGCCGGCCTCGGTGACGTTCGCAAGATAGGCTCGGGCAACATCGGCGCAACGAACGTACTTCGAACCGGCAACAAGAAGCTTGCCGCGGCGACCCTGCTCCTTGATGCGCTCAAGGGCACGGCAGCCGCCGCCATCGCCTCTCTTTGGGGCCTCGAGGCTGGCCTTGCCGCCGGCCTTGCCGCCTTCCTCGGACATCTCTATCCGGTCTGGCTCTCTTTCAAGGGCGGCAAGGGCGTTGCAACCTATATCGGCGTGTTGCTGGGCCTTGCACCGGTGATGGTGTTCGTCTTCGGTGCAATCTGGCTCGCCATCGCTAAAATCACGCGTTACTCATCGCTGAGCGCCCTTACTGGGACTGTCATCACACCAATTGCGCTGTACGCGACCGGATATGGAAAAGTGGCGCTGCTGTTCGCAACCATGACCATCATTACCTGGATCAAGCATCGCGCCAACATCCAGCGGCTGCTCAACGGCACGGAAAGCCGGATCGGGGAAAAGGGATAATGTTGAACGTCAGCGCCCAAAGCACAGGAATCGCGCTGACGGAACGGCAGAGAATCGCCTGGCTGCGGCTGATTCGCAGCGATAATGTCGGTCCCGCCACCTTCCGAGACCTGATCAACCACTTCGGAACGGCGGAGGCGGCGCTTGAAGCGCTGCCCGACCTTTCCCGGCGCGGCGGCTCGGATCGAACATTTCGCATTGCGACAGTAGCGGATGCGGAACGGGAACTCGAGGCGGCGCACCGGTTCGGCGCCGTCTTCATCGGAATTGGCGAACCGGACTATCCCCCGGCATTGAGAGAGATCGACGGCGCCCCGCCGCTCATCGCCGTGAAGGGCAACATCCGGGCGGCAACGCGCCCTTCCCTTGGCATTGTCGGTTCGCGTAATGCGTCCGTGAGCGGGGCGAAGTTCGCAGCCATGATCGCGCGCGATGCAGGTGCGGCAGGCTATGTCATTGCTTCAGGGCTCGCGCGTGGCATTGATACCGCCGCCCATCGCGCAAGCGTCCGGACCGGCACGATCGCGGCGCTTGCCGGCGGCCTCGACCAGCCCTATCCGCCTGAAAACATTGGGCTGCTGCAGGAGATCACATCCGGCGAAGGGCTTGCGATAAGCGAAATGCCCTTTGGCTGGGAGCCCCGGGCACGTGACTTTCCGCGGCGAAACCGGCTCATCGCCGGTGTCAGCCTCGGGGTCACCATCGTTGAGGCAGCCAACCGGTCCGGTTCGCTGATCACCGCCCGTTATGCCGCCGACTTCGGCAGGCTGGTCTTCGCGGTACCCGGATCGCCACTCGATCCGCGCTGCCATGGCACCAACGATCTCTTGAAACAGGGCGCGACCGTTACGACATCCTCATCCGACGTCCTGGAGGCGCTGGCGCCGCTCACGCAGGACGACCTCCTGACACGTCTGGACATCAAGGAGCCGACGATCGAGAACACGCGGGCAGCAACCGCGGCACCGGACGACAGCGAACGCAACCGCATCATCGAAGCGCTCGGGCCGACGCCGGTCGAGATCGACGACGTCATCCGCCACACCGCGCTCTCGGCCTCGCAGGTTCACCTCGTGCTTCTGGAATTGGATCTCGCGGGCCAGCTCTGCCGGCATGGTGCGAACCTGGTCTCTCTCGTCCCCAAGGAATGACCTCCCGCTACAGACTGCTCGCGCCACCGAAACACACGCAGACTCGCCGAAAGAAACGACCTTCGGTTGAAAAAACTCGGCATTTGCCGTTTGGTTGCGGTCTGTGGCGATATTGCTATTTTCAATGAAACCCCTTGACCGCGCCCGAATCCCTGTCCATTTCGTGGCGTCAATATCCGGCGCGCCGCATTTGCGCTCTGCCAATAGAGATTGTCTCAGAGAATGACGATGAATGTTGTAGTGGTGGAATCGCCTTCCAAGGCCAAGACGATCAACAAGTACCTAGGCCCCGGCTACAAGGTGCTTGCTTCGTTCGGCCACGTGCGGGACCTGCCAGCCAAGGATGGATCGGTACGCCCGGACGAAGACTTCGAGATGTCCTGGGAGGTCGACGGTGCTTCCGCGAAACGCATGAAGGATATCGCGGACGCGGTGAAATCGTCGGACGGGCTGATTCTCGCAACCGACCCGGATCGCGAGGGCGAGGCAATCTCCTGGCATGTGCTGGACCTTCTCAAGAAGAAGAAGGTCATCGGCGACAAGCCGGTCAGGCGCGTTGTCTTCAACGCGATCACGAAAAAGGCCGTGCTCGATGCAATGGCCGAACCTCGCGATATCGATATCTCGCTGGTCGATGCCTATCTCGCCAGGCGCGCCCTCGACTATCTCGTCGGCTTCAATCTTTCCCCCGTCCTCTGGCGCAAGTTGCCGGGGGCGCGCTCGGCCGGCCGTGTGCAATCCGTGGCGCTGCGTCTGGTCTGCGACCGCGAAGCGGAAATCGAACGTTTTGTCACCGAGGAATACTGGAATATTTCGGCGCTCTTGAAGACGCCGCGCGGCGACGAATTCGAAGCGCGCCTCGTCTCGGCCGATGGCAAGCGGCTGCAGCCGAAAGCGATCGGCAATGGCGATGAGGCCAACCGGCTGAAGGCCCTGCTCGATGGCGCGAGCTACGTGGTCGAGAGTGTCGAGGCAAAGCCGGTCAAGCGCAATCCGGCGCCGCCCTTCACCACCTCGACATTGCAACAGGCTGCCTCTTCAAAGCTTGGTTTCTCGGCGTCGCGCACGATGCAGGTGGCACAGAAGCTTTACGAGGGCGTCGACATCGGCGGAGAGACCGTTGGTCTCATCACCTATATGCGTACCGACGGCGTGCAGATGGCGCCCGAAGCGATTGACGCTGCGCGTCGCGCGATCGGCAGCCAGTTCGGTGACCGCTATCTGCCGGAGAAGCCGCGCTTCTACTCCACTAAGGCGAAGAACGCCCAGGAAGCGCACGAGGCCATCCGCCCGACGGATTTCAACCGCGTGCCCGACCAGGTGCGCCGCTTTCTCGACGGCGACATGCTCAAGCTTTACGACCTCATCTGGAAGCGCGGCATCGCGAGCCAGATGGCGTCTGCCGAGATCGAGCGGACGACCGCCGAGATCATCGCCGACAATGCCGGTAAGAAGGCCGGCCTCAGAGCCACCGGTTCGGTGATCCGCTTCGACGGCTTCATCGCCGCTTATACCGACATGAAGGAAGATGGCGAGCAGTCCGATGACGGCGACGAGGACGGTCGGCTGCCGGAGATCAACGCGAGGGAGAATCTCGCCAAGCAGAAGATCAATGCCACCCAGCACTTCACCGAGCCGCCGCCGCGCTACTCGGAAGCGACGCTGATCAAGAAGATGGAAGAACTCGGCATCGGCCGTCCTTCGACCTATGCCGCAACCGTCACGACGCTCCTCGACCGGGACTATGTGACGACGGACAAACGCAAGCTGGTGCCCCAGGCCAAGGGTCGTCTTGTAACTGCCTTCCTGGAGAGCTTCTTCACGCGCTATGTGGAATATGATTTCACCGCGTCTCTGGAGGAGAAGCTCGATCAGATTTCGGCCGGCGACCTCAACTGGAAGGACGTCCTGCGCGAGTTCTGGAAGGATTTCTTCTCTCAGATCGAAGATACAAAGGAACTGCGCGTCACCAACGTGCTCGATGCCCTCAACGAGGAACTGGCGCCGCTCGTCTTCCCGAAGCGTGAAGACGGCAGCGACCCGCGCATCTGCCAGGTCTGCGGCACCGGAAAACTCTCTCTGAAACTCGGGAAATACGGTGCCTTCGTTGGCTGCTCCAACTACCCGGAATGCAACTACACACGCCAGCTTTCGTCCGAAACCAACGGTGATGCGGAAGCATCGGTGTCGAACGAGCCGCTGAGCCTCGGCAAGGATCCGCATACCGGCGAGGAAATCACTCTGCGCAGTGGGCGTTTCGGACCCTATGTTCAACGCGGCGAAGGCAAGGACGCCAAGCGCTCCAGCCTGCCGAAGGGCTGGACGCCGGCATCGATCGACCACGAAAAAGCTATTGCGCTGCTGTCGCTGCCGCGCGACATCGGTGCGCATCCGGAAACCGGCAAGATGATCTCCACCGGTCTCGGCCGCTACGGACCCTTCGTGCTGCATAACGGCACCTACGCCAATCTGGACTCGATCGAGGATGTCTTCGCGATCGGGCTTAACCGCGCGGTTTCGGTGCTCGCGGACAAGCAGTCGAAGGGCGCCAACGGCTCCCGCGGACGTACTGCCGCGGCAGCTCTCAAGGAACTTGGAGAACATCCGGACGGCGGCCCGATCACTGTGCGCGACGGGCGGTTCGGTCCCTATGTAAACTGGGGCAAGGTCAACGCCACGCTGCCGAAGGGCAAGGATCCGCAATCCGTCACCGTCGAAGAGGCGCTTGCGCTCATTGCCGAAAGAGCCGCCAAGGGCGGCACGACGAAGGGCAAGGCGACCAAAGCGAAGGCAACGACTGCAAAGACCGCCAAGACTGCTACGAACGGTGCGGCAAAGACCGCCAAGCCGAAGACCGCCACCAATGCGAAACCGAAAGCGGCCACGAAGGCCAAGAAGGACTGACGTTGACCAGAATCCCGCGCGACCCGACCGAACGGCCCGGAAAGGATGCAGGCAAGAAGAACGGCCGCGCGGCCAAGGCGGCACCTGCCGCTGAACGGGAAACGATCATTCACGGCGTGGTTCCGCCGCGCGATGTGCTGATGCGCTTTATCGCCGAGAACCCGCAGCAGGCTTCGAAGCGGGAAATCGCCAAGGCCTTCGGTCTGAAAGGAGAGGCACGCGCCGAACTGAAGGCACTGCTGCGCTCGCTGGAAGAGGATGGGCTGGTCGAGAAGAAGCGCAAATCGCTCGTCCGCCCGGGCGGCCTGCCGCCCGTCACCGTTCTCGATATCACGATACGCGACATCGATGGCGAATTGATCGGCCGGCCGGCGGAATGGCTGGACGACGACGGCGTCGCGCCCGCGGTCCTTATCAAGCAATCCGCTGTCGGCAAGGCAAAAGGCAAGGCTCCCGTCGGCGGTCTCGGCGACCGGGTACTGGCGAAGATATTTCCCTCAAAGGATCGTGGAGGTCCTGCCTATACGGCGCGTATCATCAAGGTCCTCGACAAGCGCAAGGATGCCGTGCTCGGCGTCTTTCGCCCCACACCTGGCGGCGGTGGGCGGCTGATGCCGATCGACAAGCGTGGCGAAGAAATCCTGGTCGACTCGGATTTCACCGGCAACGCCAATGACGGCGATCTTGTGGAGGTGCATCTTGCCCGCATCGGGCGGTATGGACTGCCGCGCGCCCAAGTGCAGAACGTCATCGGGTCCGTGGCGTCGGAGAAGGCGATCTCCATGATCGCCATCCATGCACATGGAATTCCCCACGTCTTTCCCGAGCGCGTCCTGAGAGAGGCCGAGGCGGCACGTCCGGCGACGATGGAGCACCGCGAGGACTGGCGGGCGCTGCCGCTGATCACCATCGATCCGGCCGATGCCAAGGACCATGACGACGCCGTGCACGCGGAACCCGATTCCTCGCCGGAAAATCCGGGCGGCGTGATCGTCACCGTCGCGATCGCCGACGTCTCCTGGTATGTGCAGCCGAAGTCGGCTCTCGACCTCGAAGCCTTGAAGCGCGGGAACTCGGTCTATTTTCCCGACCGTGTCGTGCCGATGCTGCCCGAGCGCATTTCCAACGACCTCTGCTCGCTGAAGGAAGGCGTCGACCGCCCCGCGCTCGCTGTCCGGATGCGCTTCTCGAAAGAGGGCCGCAAGGCCGGACATACGTTCCACCGCATCATGATGCGCAGCGCCGCCAAGCTTTCCTACAGCCAGGCCCAGGCCGCGATCGACGGGGCGCCGGACGACAAGACCGGTCCTATCCTGGAAACGATCCTCAAGCCGCTCTGGGAGGCCTACCGCATTCTCACGCGCGGACGCGACCGGCGTCAGCCGCTCGAGCTCAACATGCCGGAGCGCAAGATCATCCTGAAACCCGACGGCACCGTGGACCGCGTCTTCGTGCCGGAACGCCTCGACGCGCACAAGCTCATCGAGGAAATGATGATCCAGGCGAATGTCGCCGCGGCAGAGACGCTGGAACAGAGGCAGCAGGCGCTTATTTACCGCGTTCACGATCAGCCGTCGCTTGCAAAACAGGAGACGCTTCGCGAGTTCCTGGCGACGCTCGACATCTCGCTCGTCAAGGGCGGCAACATGCGTTCGAACCACTTCAACGGGGTTCTCTCCAAGGCGGAGGGCAAACCCTACGAGACCATGGTCAACGAAATGGTGCTGCGTTCACAGAGCCAGGCGATCTACAGCCCGGAAAACATTGGCCATTTCGGCTTGAACCTGATGAAGTATGCCCACTTCACCTCTCCCATCCGCCGCTATGCCGATTTGGTCGTGCATCGCGCCCTGGTCACAGCGCTCCGCCTCGGCGCGGGCGGCACGACGCCGCAAGAGGAAGGCGCGCTTGACGATATCGCCGCCGAGATTTCCACCTTTGAGCGGCGCGCGATGGCGGCCGAGCGCGATACGATCGACCGGTTGATCGCCCACCACCTGAACGGACGCATCGGCGAGGAATTCGACGGGCGCGTCTCGGGCGTCACTAAGTCGGGACTTTTTGTCACTCTTCCCGCCTATGGCGCCGACGGCTTTATCCCTATATCTACGCTCGGACGCGACTATTACATCTATGATGAGGCCCATCAGGCCCTGTCCGGTGAAAAATCCGGGCTCGGCTATCGTCTCGGAGATCCGGTGCGCGTCAAGCTGGAAGAGGCCGTGCCGCTTGCCGGTGCGCTCCGCTTCGAGATGTTGAGCGAAGGGCGAAAGATGCCGACCGCAACCCGCTCCTTTCACAAGGCTGGCCGCCGCGACCGAACGGGCGCACGCAAGCGACCGGGAACGCGGGCACCGCGAGGCAGGCGCTAGCAGACGACAGGACTGCTGCGTCGGACATGAAGGATATCGGTATGAAGACAGCGGCCACCGAAGAGCTCCATCTCGGGGGAATGAAGCACGAGGACCGTCCCGTCATGCGCTCGATCAAGCGCGGCCTGCTCGGCCGGTGCCCCGCCTGTGGGGATGCACGCCTCTTCCGGGCCTTCATCAAGTCTGTCAATGCCTGTGGTGCGTGCGGCGAGCGGATGGACCATCATCGCGCCGATGACTTCCCGCCCTATATCGTCGTCACGGTTGTCGGCCATGCCGTGCTTGCGGGCTACATGATGACCGACCTCGTGCTCCCGCTTTCGACCTGGCAGCATCTGGCGATATGGGCACCGGTCACACTCGCCAGTTCCGTTGCGCTGCTGCAACCGGTGAAGGGTGCCGTCATCGGACTGCAATGGGCTCTCAGGATGCACGGTTTCGGCGGCAAGGAGGATGCTCCGGAAGACATCCTTCCGCCGCGAGACGCCTCGGCATGACGTCGGAGCGACTTAGCGGCAGCGCAGCTTCGCCGCAATCCGAATCCCCGCGTGGCCGAACGGTGAGACCGCGGGACGCCGCTTCCATCATGGTGCTAGACCGGTCAGGCGCGTGCGTTCGCGTGCTCATGGGAAAACGCCACAGCGCCCATGCCTTCATGCCGGACGTCTATGTCTTTCCTGGCGGCCGCCGCGATCCCTGGGACCATCGGCTGGCTTTTGCGGGCGATCTCCACCCGGTCGTTCTGCAATCGCTGAAGTCGATCGAAGGGCGACCGCTGACCGAGGTTCGAGCGCGGGCGCTCGCTCTGGCCGCCGTGAGGGAGCTTTACGAAGAGGCCGGCGTCCGCGTCGGCAAGCCAAACCTCGAGCCGAGTGCCGGACTTCCCTTCCTTCCCGATCTTGCAAACTTACGCTATATCGCTCGGGCCATCACTCCTCCGGGACACTCGAGGCGGTTCGACACACGTTTCTTCGCGGTTTTCGCGGATGAGGCTGAAATCGACGCTTCGCTGATTCTGGAAAGCCGGGAGCTTCAGGATTTGCAGTGGATCGATGTGAACGACCTCCCGCCCCTCCGGATACCGGAGATCACCGCCACGATCCTTGCGGACCTGAGGAGCAGCCTCGAATCGGATCCCTCCCTACCTCGTGAAAGATCAGTGCCGTTTTACTTCATGCGCCGTGGGCGCTTTCTCCGTACGCTTCTCTAAGGGTTCTTTTCGAATGTCAAAGCCGCCGTCCGGTACGCCTGCACCGGTTGACGAAATTCACTGGCTTTCGCTGTTTGCGGCCGTAGCTGCAATTACGGCGGTCGGCATTGCCATCGGCCTGGGGCTCCCTCTGCTCAGCATCATCATGGAGAAGCGCGGCATCCCCTCGACGCTGATCGGGTTCAACTCGGCAATGGCCGGCCTGGCGTCCATGGCGGCAGCACCGTTCACGACGAAGTTCGCGCACCGTCACGGTGTCGCGCCGACGATGCTCCTGGCGATCCTGTTTGCGGCGGTGAGCGCGCTCGGCTTTTACTACATCACGAACTTCTGGCTGTGGTTTCCCTTGCGTGTCGTCTTCCACGGCGCGATTACCGTGCTTTTCATCCTCTCGGAGTTCTGGATCAATGCCACGGCGCCGCCCAACCGGCGCGGTTTCGTGCTCGGTATCTATGGTACCGTGCTTTCGCTCGGTTTTGCGAGCGGTCCCCTGCTCTTTTCGATCCTCGGCAGCGAGGGGATATTGCCCTTCGCCGTTGGCGCTGGCGTGATCCTGCTCGCCGCGATACCGATCTTTCTGGCGCGCAACGAAAGCCCCGTCCTCGACGAAAAACCCGAGCGCCATTTCATGCGCTATGTATTCCTCGTTCCCACGGCGACGGCCGCGGTGTTCATTTTTGGCGCAGTCGAATCGGGCGGTCTCTCGTTGTTCCCGATTTTCGGCACGCGGGCAGGTTTTACCGAATCGCAAGCAGCGCTGCTGCTGACGGTTATGGGAATCGGGAACTTCATCTTCCAGATTCCGCTGGGCATGCTGTCCGACCGCGTGAAGGATCGCCGCACGCTCCTCTCCGCGATGACGGTGATCGGCCTCATCGGCGCCCTCTGTCTCCCGATGCTGGTCGAAAGCTGGATCCTGATGGCGCTTGTGCTACTGTTCTGGGGCGGATGCGTTTCCGGCCTCTACACAGTCGGCCTCAGCCACCTGGGCTCTCGGCTTCAGGGCGCCGACCTCGCTGCAGCCAATGCGGCGTTTGTCTTCTCCTACGCCGTCGGCACCGTTGCCGGCCCGCAGGTGATAGGGGCCGCAATGGACGTTACCGGCAACAACGGCTTCGCCTGGGCGATCGCAGCCTTCTTCGGGCTTTATGTTGCGCTTTCGGTGGTTCGGATCGTTTTGAATCCAAAACGGCCTTGACTTTTCGGTCGCGATTTGTAGTTTCGCGCCAACCTTGTCCGTGGCCCGCAACCGGTTGTCCACGGCTTTCATTTTTATAAAGGCAGGACGACCATGGCGAAAGCTACCACGATCAAGATCAAGCTGCTGTCGACAGCCGACACGGGTTTCTTCTACGTCACGACCAAGAACAGCCGTACGATGACGGAAAAGATGACGAAGACCAAATACGACCCGGTCGTGAAGAAGCACGTCGAGTTCAAGGAAACGAAGATCAAGTAAGATCAGCGTTCCAGTCTGTTTTGAGGCGCCGGGCCGCGAGGTTCGGCGCTTTCTCTTTGGCCGTGTTACCTTCGGCGACCGTTTCCATGGTGCGCCTTCTCGACGCCGAACAGCTCTATCTAGCTGAACCGGAACGAAAAACGCCGCCTCTTGCGAAGCGGCGCTTTGAAAGGGGGTCGGCTGGCCTCCGACTGCGGCACGAGGAATCCGCAAACATCGAAAACCAGCCGACCGGCCCCACGACCCAGGAGATGCGGCGGACCTGAGCATCATGGGGTAACCGATTGGTGATGGAAGTCACGCTTCCATACGTTTCAGCATTGCCTGAAAATAAAAAAAAATCAACGAATTCTTAATCGCCGAAGCAAGGTTGCTCGGCGTTTGGTTAATTCTGTCTCATATTCGGACAATGCCGAATCTGCCGCTCATGGAAATGCTTTGCCCCAGCACCAGCGACGCAGCGGAGAATACAACTTTAAAGAAACTTAACAAGAGCCTGAAAAGAGCATTCTAATCGCGGTCGAGTGACCGCATTACTTGCTGCTCCCAAGGTTAGGCGGCCGCTGCCACCACCCTGTTGCGCCCGTTGTTTTTGGCCTGATAGAGCGCCATATCGGCGCGCTTCAACAACGCTTCCGGAGTGTCGCCCTCCGCTCTCAGGCTGGAGATGCCGAGGGAGGCCGTGACGGAATGAACCGTATCGGCCTGGGGAATGACGAAGGCTCGGCTCTCAACCGTCAGACGAAGGCGTTCGGCGACGATTGCCGCCATTTCGGGGGTGGTGTCCGGCATGACGATCACGAATTCCTCGCCACCAAACCGGCACGCGAGATCCGCACCCCGAACAGTCGCGCGCACGCGGTTGGCAAACTCGCGCAACACGTCGTCGCCCGCGTCATGGCCGTAGGTATCGTTGATGTGTTTGAAGCGGTCGATATCGGTAATGCAGATGGACAACGGCCGCCCGCGAGCAACGGCGCGGTCCATCAGCAGCTTCAGATGATTGTCCAGGTAACGCCGATTGTGCAGGCCCGTGAGATCATCCGTGATCGCCAGCTCGATTGTCTGCTGGACGCTCGCGCGCAGCCGGTCATTGCAATGCTTGCGGCGGATCTGCGTCAGCGAGCGGGCCACGAGTTCATTGGGATCGACTGGGCGCATGACATAGTCTGTGACCCCAAGTTCGAGCGCCCGAACGATCAACTCATCACGCCCCTGCTCCGTTACCAGCAGGATCGGTATGAAGCGTGTGCGCTCCAGGGAGCGCAACTGCGAGCACAAACGGAGTGGATCGTATTCGTCAAAGTTTGCGTTGACGATGACGAGGTCGAAATTGCTTTCGGCCGCCTCGAACAAGGCAGCCTGGGGATCCGATATAACCGAGACGTCAGCGATCGGTTTCAGAGCACGCAGAAGCCGCTCCTGGGATGATGCTCGTGCGTCGACAAGCAAGATGTTCCCCGGCTCATCCGGACGATCCGGGCGGGCAAGGTCCTGCAGGCCGATCGTGTGTGCCGTTTGCGCGCGAAGGCGCAATTCGTCGCTGACGTTCTTCAACCGCACCAAGCTTTTCACGCGCGACATCAGTTGCAGATCGTTGACCGGTTTGGTGAGGAAGTCATCGGCACCGGCCTTCAGTCCGCGCACCCGATCGGACGGCTGATCGAGCGCCGTCACCATCACCACCGGAATATGCGCGGTTCGGCTGTTCGCCTTCAGCCTCTCGCAAACCTCGAACCCATCCATGCCCGGCATCATGATATCGAGCAGCACGAGGTCTACGGACGTCTTTTCGCAGATCGCCAAGGCAGATTGCCCGTCCTCGGCCGTCAAGACGTCGAAATACTCAGCCACCAGCCGCGCCTCGAGGAGCTTCACATTGGCTGGTACGTCATCGACGACGAGGATACGTGCTGTCATCTCAAGTTTCCCGTCGCTCAGGCATCGCCCAGATAGGTCTTGATTGTTTCAATGAATTTCGGAACCGAAATCGGTTTGGAGACATAGGCTTCGCAACCACCCTGTCGAATACGCTCCTCGTCGCCCTTCATGGCGAATGCGGTTACGGCAATAACCGGAATGACGTGCAGTTCATCGTCTTCCTTGAGCCACTTCGTGACTTCCAAACCGGAAACCTCGGGCAACTGGATGTCCATCAGGATCAGATCGGGCCGGTGTTTGCGCGCAAGCTCGAGCGCCTCCATGCCGTTCCGCGTCTGTATCGTCTGATAGCCAGAAGCCTCAATCAGGTCGCGGAAGAGCTTCATATTCAGCTCGTTGTCCTCAACAATCATTACCTGTTTGGGCATGTCGATACCTTGCTGTCCGCCGCCGCATTGCAAGTCCACGAGATCACGATGTGATCGGTTCTAATAAGTGAGAGCGGCATGCGAGCGGAAAACCGCAAACACTTTTCCTCATCCCGCTCTAGACATATAAGTTGCACAATCAACGACTCGGCCCATTTCCTCAGTGGCGAGACTAGCGCTATTTGGTTGAAAAATAGGTAATTCCGGGCGCAAGATGACGAGAGGTTCGACACTATGAAGGGCGCTGACGAAACGGCAATCGCCATCCTCGCCTGGCTCGCTAACGAACCGGAACTTCTGTCCCGTTTCCTCGCCCTGACCGGCACCGACCCCGGTTCGTTGCGCACGGCAATCAGCGAGCCGGGTTTCATGGGCGGCTTGGTCGCTTTCCTGATGGACCACGAACCGACGCTGATGGCTTTCTGCGCAGCGACGCAAACGCGGCCAGAAGAGGTGGTCCGGGCGCACCACCTTCTCTCTGGTGCGTCGGATTTCGAGGATAGCTGAGCATGACCGACGACATCGTTCGTCTGGGCCAGAGACCGCTGATCGTCAGCGATGTCGATGAAGTCGTCCTTGAATTCCTGACGCCATTCAAACTCTTCCTCGAAAGCCGCCAGCTGAGGCTCCTGCCCAGTTCGTTCCGCCTGACCGGCAACATCGTCGATCTGCAAAGCGGCGAAGCAGCGAGTGAGGCCACTGTGAAGGCTTTGCTCGACGCCTTCTACGATGCGCAGGAGCGGTGGCAGACACCGGCCGCGCTCGTGGTCAAAACGCTCGCGGAACTCTCCGCCGAGGCGGACATCGTGTTTCTGACTGCGATGCCACCGCGGCACGCGGCCAGGCGGCGTGCACTGCTCGATGCCCTCGGCCTCCCCTATCCACTGCTCGCCTCCGAGGAACCGAAGGGGCCGCTTGTAAAGTACCTGCACGGCGCCCGGGAACTCCCTGCCGTCTTCATCGACGACATCCTGCGCAATCTCCATTCGGTGAGGGATCACGCACCCTCCTGCCTGCTTATAAACCTGATGGCGAACGCTGAATTTCGCGCGCTCGCCCCCGCACCCGATGTCGGCATCCACGTGGCTGCAGATTGGGCCGAGGCGGCACGCCTTATCCGCAGCCACTTGCGCGCCGCTGTGAACGGCTGAACGATGTTCGCGCCGCAGCGTCGCGGACTGAAGATCGGACAGCGCCATCATTGCCTCAGGTCCAGTCGCATCAGCGGCCGGCCGTCTTTGCGCCGAGCGACCATCTTGAAGCCAGCAGCATTGAAGATAGCCGTCGAGCCGATACAGAGCGTTACCGATTTCGGCTGCTTAGTGTGGTCGATTGGGCACGCATCGAGATAGCATGCACCTTCATCTCGCGCGTGATCGACCGCGGCCGCAAGCATGCGGTGGCTCAATCCCTTGCCGCGCAACGGCGACGACAGGAAGAAGCAACTCACCGCCCAGACACTTGCGTCCTCCGCCTCACGCTCTTCGAGCGGCCGCGTGCACGTCCGCGGCGAATTGAACTGCGGCACGTCATAGCGCGGACCGACCTGAACCCAGGCGACCGGCTTTCTCTCTGAGTAGCCGAGGATGCCCGGCGGCGGCCCGGCTTCGATCCGCGCGCGCATGAAGTCCTTTCGCTGGTCAATCGTCATGTTGCCGCGGATCGCATAAGGCAGGCGCAAGGCGACACACCAGCAGCCGCAGAACGCCCCCTTCGGACCAAAGAGAGTCTCGAAATCTGGCCAGAGGTCGGCCGTGACCGGTGCAAATTGCAGGGTGATATCCAAAACGGCCTCCGATCTCCGCCTTGAGACTCAGTAGCGTAGAGCGTAAAGTCGCCGCGTTCAACATTTGTTCCGGATATGCCCGACAGCGCTGCATCGATTCCTGGCTTCTGCCGAGACTGCCTCAAAGAGCAGGCCGCCCAGGCGCGACGGTGTTGGTCCTGCGGGAGCCCGCGGCTTCTTCGCCACTCTGAACTCTACAAGCTGACGCTCGCACATATTGACTGCGATGCCTTCTACGCGTCGATCGAGAAGCGTGACGATCCGGAGCTTGCCGACAAGCCGGTGATCATTGGCGGCGGCAAACGCGGCGTCGTTTCGACCGCCTGCTACATCGCCCGCATTCACGGCGTTCGCTCCGCCATGCCGATGTTCAAGGCGCTGGAAGCCTGTCCGCACGCCGTCGTGATCAAGCCGAACATGGAGAAATACTCGCGCGTCGGACGCGAAGTACGTTCGCTAATGCTGGAATTGACGCCGCTGGTGCAGCCGCTGTCGATCGACGAAGCCTTCCTCGATCTCAGCGGCACCGAGCGGCTCCATCACGATCCGCCGGCCCGCACACTTGCCCGGTTCGCGAGACGCGTGGAGCAGGAGATCGGCATCACCGTCTCGGTCGGCCTGTCCTACTGCAAGTTCCTCGCCAAGGTCGCCTCGGACCTCCAGAAGCCACGTGGGTTCTCTGTCATTGGTCAGGCGGAGGCCGTGGATTTCCTGAAGGAGCGTCCTGTCACGCTGATCTGGGGCGTGGGCAAGGCCTTTGCCGCGACGCTCGAACGGGACGGCATCCGCACCATCGGCCAGTTGCAGATGATGGAGGAGGCCGACCTGATGCGCCGATACGGCACGATGGGCCAAAGGCTCTACCGCCTCTCGCGCGGCCAGGACGAGCGGATCGTGGAGACGGACGGGGAAGCCAAGAGCGTGTCGTCGGAAACCACATTCAACGACGACATCTCGCGTCTGGAGGAACTGGTCCCGCATCTCAGGGGGCTCAGCGAACAGGTGGCGCTGCGCCTGCGAAAGGCGGAGCTTGCCGGACAAACCGTCGTTCTCAAGCTCAAGACCGCCGACTTCAAGAGTCGCACGCGCAACAGGCGGCTCGACAGCCCGACACGTCTGGCGGATCGCATCTTCCGCACGGGCCTCCAGCTTCTGGAAAGGGAAGTCGACGGAACGCGATACAGGCTGATCGGCATCGGCGTCAGCGACCTGTCCGATCCCGGTCTTGCCGATCCGCCGGATCTGGTGGATCCGGGGGCAACGAGGCGCGCGGCTGCCGAGGATGCCATCAACAAGCTGCGCGACAAGTTCGGCAAGACGACCGTCGAGACCGGCTATACCTTCGGTAATAGGCGTCGCGATCGATAGTGCCGGCGCCTAAAACTGCAGCAATTTAAGACGCTATAGCGATTTTATGCGTCTCAAGGACGCACGGCGTGTGGGCCGGCTCGCACAGATCGAATTCCTTAAATATTGGCGGATACGCTCATTCACCAGTTCTTGCGTTGGAATGAGAGTATGTTTTTGCGTTTCACTCTCGGAGGCGGGTTCGCCCTCCTGCTGGCCTCGGCGTCGTCCGTCATTGCCGCCAGCGATCAACCGCTGCAGGTGATCGTCTCGACCCAGCAGCAATCGATCGTCGTTTATGACGGTAATACCGTCATAGCCACCTCGAAGGCATCGACCGGGAAAGCCGGGCACTCGACGCCGACAGGTATTTTCTCGATCATCGAAAAACGCCGCCACCACAAGTCCAACATCTATTCGAACGCGCCGATGCCCTTCATGCAGCGGCTGACCTGGTCCGGCATTGCCCTCCATGGCTCAGACCACGTGCCGAAATACCCGGCATCGCACGGTTGCGTGCGGTTACCCAGCAAATTTGCGGCGAAACTGTTCAAGATGACCAGGCACGGAATGCATGTCCTGATATCTGATCGACAGGTGGTTCCCGCCGAGATTTCAAGCGTCAAGCTCTTCCAACCGAACCAAACACTTGAGGAAAAGCCGGCTCCCCTTTCGGACGTTCCCCTGCGTCCGGCGCTCAGCCAGAAGGAAAACAATCCACTCGAAGTGGCAATGATCAAGACGGCCTCCGTGCCGGTCGCTTCCAGCCAATCACAGACACCGATCCGCCTTTTGATCACGCGGCGCAGCACCCGCGACACCGTCCGCGAGCTACAGGTGGTGCTAAGCAGCCTCGGCTTCGATGCCGGCGTTCCGGATGGCTGGGCCGGTCCGGCCACGTCTGACGCCGTGCGCGCCTTCCAGTCGACCGAAGGTCTTCCACCTGACGGCAACATAACTCCGGAACTGATCGACAAAGTGTTCGAAAAGGCCGGCCGCGAAAAGCCGTCGAATGGCATCTTGCTCGTGCGCCAACGATTCCAACCGCTCTTCTCGGCCGACGTCGACATCGAGCAGCCGGAAGCTGCGTTGGGAACGCATTTCCTGCAGTTCCAGGATCACGATCCCGCAAGCGGCACCGGCAAATGGTTTGGCGTTTCCCTGGAAAATCACTTGTCCGTGTCGATGAAAAAAGGTCTAGGCATTTCCGTCGACGCCGATGCTTCGGCTTCCGATGCGCTTCAGGCAACGCTGGAGCGGATCTCCGTGCCCGCTGACGTGCGGGCGCGGATCGCAGGCCTTCTCGTCAACGGATCGTCCTTGTCGATCTCCGATACGGAGAGCGGGCAGGAAACTGGCGAGGGAACGGATTTCATCACCATCACACGCACCGCGCCGCGCTGATTGCCGCTGCCCAGGGCTTTGAGGCTGCGCAATTTCGGACGGAAAACCGTCGCACACTTTTCCTGGAATTGCTTTAGACCACTATGACTAGAGCGGAAAAGCGCGCACACTTTTTCTCATCCCGCTCTAGACGAGCTCGACATCGACGACGCCGGGGGCCGAGCGGAGCGCCGCGGCAATCTCTGGCGAAATCCGGTATTTCTCGTTGAGTTCGACCTCGATCTCCCGCTGGCCGTTTTCCTTTATGACCACGAAGGAAACGAGACCATCGCCCTTCGTGTTGAGATGGGAGGCGATGGAGCGCAGCGGACCGGCGTCGCGCACAAAAACCCGGAGCGCCTTCTGCATCTGCAGCGATTCCTCTTCGAGAGACCGCAAAGTCTGAATGCGAAGACCGATTCCTTCTGGCCTCTCCTCGGCGGCGACCGTCATGACCAGCGACTTGCCCGGCTCGAGGAGATCGCGGTACTGGTTGAGCATTTCCGAGAAGAGAACGGCCTCGAACTGACCCGATGCGTCGGAGAAGGCGACGATTCCCATCTTGTTGCCGGTACGCGTCTTGCGCTCCTGCTTGGAAGTCACCGTTCCCGCCAGCCGGCCGGCGGTCGCTCCCTGCTTCACCGCGGCGGCGAAATCGGCAAACGTTTGGACGCGCATCTTCGCCAGCAGCTTATTGTAGGTATCGAGCGGGTGGGCCGAAAGGTAGAAGCCGAGCACCTGGAACTCTCTATGCAGCTTCTCCGAGGCAAGCCAAGGCGTGTAGGCCGGCAGCGCGATCCTCTCCGGACCAGTGGCGGCACCGGCGCCGAACATATCGCTCTGTCCGCTCACCTTGTTTTCCTGAGCCCGCTGGGCAAAGCCCAGGACCCGATCGAGACCGCCAATGAGTTCGGCCCGGTCGTAGCCGAAGCAGTCAAATGCGCCAGCGGCAATCAGGCTTTCGAAAACACGCCTGTTCAGGAGTTTAGGGTCGATCCGGAGGCAGAAATCCTCAAGGCTCGCGAAGGGCCGATCACCGCGGACGGCCACGATGTGGTCGACCGCCGACTCGCCGACGCCCTTGATGGCCGCGAGCGAATAATAGATGCGGTTGTCGCCGGTCTCGAAATGGCGGAACGACGTCTGCACCGACGGCGCGATCACTTCGATACCGAGGCGCATGGCGTCCTGGCGGAAATCGTTGATCTTTTCCGTGTTGGACATATCGAGCGTCATCGACGCGGCGAGAAACTCGACCGGATAATGCGCCTTCATATAGGCGGTCTGGTAGGAGACGATCGCGTAGGCGGCCGCATGCGACTTGTTGAAGCCGTAGTTAGCGAACTTCGCAAGCAGGTCGAAGATCAAGTCAGCCTGCGGTTTCGACACGTCATTCTTGACGGCGCCTTCGACGAAGCGGGCGCGCTGCTTGTCCATCTCTTCCTTGATCTTCTTGCCCATTGCGCGGCGCAACAGGTCGGCCTCGCCGAGCGAATAGCCCGATAGCACCTGCGCGATCTGCATGACCTGCTCCTGATAGACGATAACGCCCTGCGTCTCCTTCAGCAGGTAATCGATCTTCGGGTGAATCGACTCGATCTCTTCCTCGCCGTGCTTGCGGGCATTGTAGACCGGGATGTTTTCCATAGGGCCCGGGCGGTAGAGCGCGACGAGGGCGATGATGTCCTCGATGCAGTCCGGCCGCATGCCGATCAGCGCCTTGCGCATGCCGGCGCTTTCCACCTGGAACACGCCGACCGTCTCGCCGCGGGAAAGCATCTCGTAGGTCTTCACATCGTCGAGCGGAATGCTCGCAAGGTCGATATGGATGCCGCGCTTGGCGACAAAATCGACCGCGGTCTTCAGCACCGTCAGCGTTTTCAGGCCGAGGAAGTCGAATTTGACGAGGCCAGCCTGCTCCACCCACTTCATGTTGAACTGAGTAACTGGCATGTCCGAACGCGGATCTCGGTACATCGGCACCAGCTTCGAGAGCGGCCGATCACCGATGACGATGCCGGCGGCGTGCGTCGAGGCATGGCGGTAGAGCCCCTCGATCTTTTGGGCGATATCGAGAAGGCGAGCCACGACCGGCTCCTTTTCCGCCTCCTCTTGCAGCCGTGGCTCCTCCTCGATCGCTTTCGAAAGCGGCGTCGGATTGGCAGGGTTATTCGGCACCAGCTTGCAGATCTTGTCGACCTGGCCATAGGGCATTTCGAGCACGCGGCCGACATCGCGTAGCGCCGCGCGCGCTTGCAGCGATCCGAAGGTGATGATCTGCGCCACCTGTTCGCGGCCGTATTTGCCCTGCACGTAGCGGATGACTTCTTCACGCCGGTCCTGGCAGAAGTCGATATCGAAGTCCGGCATCGACACGCGTTCAGGGTTGAGGAAGCGCTCGAACAGCAGCGAGAAACGCATTGGATCAACGTCGGTGATCGTCAGCGCATAGGCAACGAGCGATCCCGCACCCGAGCCGCGGCCCGGGCCGACCGGAATGTCGTGCTGCTTGGCCCATTTGATGAAGTCCGAAACGATCAGGAAGTAGCCCGGGAACTTCATCCGTTCGATGACGCCGAGTTCAAAGGCCAACCGCTCGCGATAATCCTCTTCCTTATAGCCGGGCGCCATTCCGAGCTTCGCCAGGCGACGTTCCAGCCCTTCCTCCGCCTGCCGGCGAAGCTCCGCCGCTTCCGCACGCTCCGCTTCCTCGGGGTCATCCGAAGCGCCGGTGAAGCGCGGCAGGATCGGCCCCCGCGTCTTCAGCATGAAGGAGCAGCGCCGGGCGATCTCGATCGTGTTGTCGAGGGCTTCCGGAAGATCGGCGAAGAGCGCCGCCATCTCCTTGCGGCTTTTCAGATAGTGGTCCGGCGTCAGCCGGAAACGGCTGTCATCCGAAACCATCGCGTTGTGCGCGACCGCCATCAGAGCGTCGTGCGCATCATAGTCGGCCGGCGCGGGAAAGAACGCCTCGTTGGTCGCAACCAGCGGCACATCAGAGCGATAGGCGAGCTCGACCATGCGGCTCTCGTGGCGCCGGTCATAGTTGCCATGTCGCTGCAGTTCCAGATAAAGCCGGTCGCCGAAGAGCTCGATCAACGCCCTCAGGCGGGTCTCGGCCAGGGCCGGTGAGCCCGCCTTCAATGCCATGTCGATCGGGCCACTCGCCGCCCCCGTCAGGGCGATCAGACCATCGGTCCCGCCCTCAGCCAGCCATGACCGCGTTATTCGCGCCGCCTGGCTGCCCTCGCCGTCGAGATAGGCGCGGCTGACGAGGTCGACAAGCCGGACATAGCCGGCGTCCGTTGCGGCGATAAGCACGAGCGACGGCAGCCTCGCAAGCTGGTGATGATGACCGCGCCGTTCTGCTTCCGCCTCGTCTTCCATGTCGATCGACAACTGGCAGCCAATGATCGGCTGCAAGCCGTCATCCGCCGCCTTCTGTGAAAATTCGAGTGCAGCAAAGAGATTGTTGGTGTCGGCAATGCCGATGGCCGGCTGGTTATCCGCTACCGCCTTGCCGATGACCTTCTTCAGCGGCAGCGCACCCTCGAGCAGCGAGAAGGCCGAATGCACGCGCAAGTGAACAAACTGCGGATCCGTCGCAGTTGTGGCCTGCCCAAGGCTCCCGTCATTCGCCATCGTTGCACTCCGATTCTCGCTCGGAGCAGAGGATATCCCGTTTCCCTATCCTGATGTCCAGCACAACGACCCGGCCTGCCGTCTTTTTCAACACTGCATCCGAGGTAGCACAGATCCGACGCGGCCACGCCATGCGAAGCCGCACCGGCGCAGAAGGATCACAATCCGAGCGCAATCACCGAAATGCTGGCGATGAACAGGCTCATGGAGGCGAAGGCGGCGAGATCACGAACGAAATCAGTCATAATATGGCTCCTTTCCGCTATTGTTTTTCTTTTGTTCTTTTTTTGTTCCATAGTCAAGCAAGCCCGCATAAAAGATCCCGCAATTCAAAGGTCATGGTTAACGCGGCTGTGGCTGGGCGCGCTGTCAGGATCCCAAACCAAACCGTCGGCAGGCCGAATCTTCCCAGGCGATTGAAGCTCCGCGCGAGACAGATGCCAGAAGCTCGAAGGCCCGTGCATCCGAGTCTGTTCCCTTTTTGTTCTTTACAAGCTGGCGTTGTTACGGCATCCTCGCTCGCGAAAATGGGAGCACGCTCATGTTCAGCATCGAGGAACTCACCGACTTCATCGTCGAGGCGAAATCGAGGACCTACGTTGGCGGCGGCGGGGCACTGCCCGCCTGCAGGCCCGGCTCGCGCGATATCGGTCACGAGCGCGGCCCGTGGCGCTATCTCGACAGCTATTTTGGCGGAACGGATTTTGCCGGCCAGGAAACTGTCTGGCACGATGGCAACCCGCGCTGGGCGATGAACTACTTCGGTCGTGTTATCCGTCCGGACTTGATCGATGCGGAACGCGCCGGCGCCGTCATCAAGGCCGCACTCCAGACCATGTACCGCAACAAGCGCCATTTCCTCGGCGGTACGGAATATCAGCACGCTTACGGTTGCTACGTCGACAGCAACCGCGGCGCGACCGATCATTTTTCCGGACGCGAGGTCATTTTCGTCGATGGCGAAGAGGCCTACGAGCTCGATTATCGCGGCGGCCTCATCGTTCCCTGATTAGATCGGGGCCGCATCCCGCTCTGCTGCGCCTGAAGACTACTTTAGTTCGATGACCTTCCCGTCCTCGATCGTCACACGGCGATCCATCAGCGAGGCGAGTTCATGGTTGTGTGTCGCAATCAGGGCGGCAAGGCCCGACTGGCGTGCCAGTGCCTCCATCGCCTCGAAGACATAGCCGGCGGTCTCGGGATCGAGATTGCCGGTCGGCTCATCGGCTAGGAGAACGAGCGGCGCATTGGCAACGGCGCGGGCGATAGCGACGCGCTGCTGCTCGCCGCCGGAAAGCTCGGCTGGCCGATGGCTGGCACGGTGGCCGATGCGCATATAGTCGAGCAAGGCGGCGGCTCTCTCGGCTGCTTCTGCCTTCGGAAGGCCGGCGATCAGTTGCGGCATCATGATGTTTTCCAGCGCGGAAAACTCCGGCAGCAGGTGATGGAACTGATAGACGAAGCCGATCTCCTTACGACGGATCGCCGTGCGCCGGTCGTCGCTGAGCCCGTTGCAAGCCAAACCGTTCACAACGACTTCGCCCGCGTCCGGATGTTCGAGCAGGCCAGCGACATGCAAGAGCGTGGACTTGCCGGTTCCCGAAGGCGCCACGAGCGCGACGGTCTCGCCGCTTCGCAGCGTGAAATCGACACCCTTGAGGATCGGGAGGTAGGTGTCGCCCTCTCCGTAGTGCCGCTCGATACCGGAGAGCTGCAGTGCCACACGCGCATTCATTTTGCGTTCTTGTCCTTGTTATTCGTACCGCAGGGCCTGCACCGGATCGAGGCGCGACGCGCGCCAGGCGGGAAAGATCGTGGCAAGAAAGGAGAGGGCAAGCGCCATGATGACGACTGCGACCGTTTCGTCCGCATTCATATCCGCAGGAAGCTGACTCAGGAAATAAAGTTCCGGGTTGAAGAGCGTTGTCCCCGAGGCCCATGAGAAGAACTGGCGGATCGATTCGACGTTGAGGCAGACGACGACACCAAGGAGCACGCCGGCGATCGTGCCGGCGACCCCGATGGCGGCGCCGGTCATGAAGAAGATGCGCATTACCGATCCGGACGTCGCGCCCATCGTTCTGAGGATCGCGATGTCGCTGCCCTTGTCCTTCACCAGCATGATGAGGCCGGAAATGATGTTCAATGCGGCCACCAGCACGATCAGCGTCAGGATCATGAACATCACATTGCGTTCGACCGCGAGCGCGGAGAAGAAGGTTTTGTTTCGATCGCGCCAGTCGGTGATGAAGATCTGCCGGCCGGCAGCGTCTTCGATGGGCTTGCGCAAGGAATCGACCGCGTCCGGATGCTCGGCGAAAATTTCGATCGATTGGACGAGGCCCTCAGCATTGAAGTAAAGCTGCGCCTCCTCGAGCGGCATGAAGACGATCGTTGCGTCATATTCCGACATGCCGATTTCGAAGATCGCCGAGACGGTATAGGCCTTGACGCGCGGATTCATACCCATAGGCGTCACATCGCCGTTCGGCGAGGTCAGCGTGATCGTGCCGCCGACGCGGATCCCCAGTTGTTCGGCCATGCGCGAACCGATCGCCACACCGCTGCCCGACGCAAAGCCGACCAGGTCGCCCGACTGGATGTGCTCGGAGATGGATTTCAGCTTCGAGAGGTCGTCGGCACGGACCCCGCGAACGAGCGCCCCCGTCGACGCGTCACCGTAGCCCTGCGCGAGAACCTGTCCCTCGACCATTGGGATCGCCATGGTCACGCCCGGTACCGCCGAAAACTTGTTCGCCAGTTCGGCGTAGTTGGTGAGCGGGCCATCGAGCGGCTGCACGATGATATGGCCATTCATGCCGAGGATGCGGGAAATGAGTTCGGTGCGGAATCCGTTCATCACCGCCATGACGATGATCAACGTCGCCACACCCAGCATGATGCCAATGAAGGAAAACCCGGCGATGACTGAGATGAAGGCTTCCTTCCGTCGCGAGCGCAGATAGCGCCAAGCCACCATGCGCTCGAACGCGGAAAAGGGACGGCTGGAAGGCGCCCCAGACTTAGCGGCAGCCTGCACCTGGTCTTCCGTCGCCGCGGTCATCTTCGCTTCCTTCGTCCTTTATCTCGTCGCAACCAGCTTGTTGATCGCGGCTTCGATCGTGATCGTCTCGCGCTCGCCGGTCTCGCGGTCCTTGACCTCGACTTCGCCGTTCGCAACCGAACGCGGTCCGACGATGATCTGAACCGGAACACCGATGAGGTCGGCGGTCGCAAACTTCGCGCCGGCGCGATCATCGGTATCGTCTAGAAGCACATCGAATCCAGCCTTCCCGAGTCCCGAGTAGAGCGTGCCGCTGGCCGCATCGCAAGCGGCATCACCCGCTTTCATATTGATGATGACAACATCGAACGGCGCGACCGACTTCGGCCAGATGATGCCGTTTTCGTCGTGCGACGCCTCGATGATCGCCGGCACCAGACGGGTCGGGCCGATGCCGTAGGAGCCCATGTGAACGGTGTGCTCCTTGCCGTCCGGCCCGAGCACCTTCGCGCCCATCGCTTCGGAATACTTCGTTCCGAAGTAGAAGATGTGGCCGACCTCGATGCCGCGTGCCGACAGGCGTTCGCCCTCGGGAACAGCGTTGAAGGCTGCCTCGTCATGCATTTCCGAGGTTGCCGCATATCGCGACGTCCACTTCTCGAAGATCGCCTTCAGGCCGGCGACATCGCCGAAATTGGTATCCTCTCCCGGAATGTCGAAACCGAGGAAGTCCTTGTGGCAGAAGACTTCTGACTCACCGGTGTCGGCAAGGATAATGAACTCGTGGCTGAGATTGCCGCCGATCGGCCCCGTGTCGGCGCGCATCGGGATGGCCCGCAAGCCCATGCGGGAGAAGGTGCGCAGATAAGCGGCGAACATCCGGTTATAGGCATGTTCCGCGCCTTCCCGATCAAGATCGAAGGAATAGGCGTCCTTCATCAGGAACTCGCGCGAGCGCATCGTGCCGAAGCGCGGACGGATCTCGTCGCGGAACTTCAACTGAATATGATAGAGATTGAGCGGCAGGTTGCGATAGGACTTCACGTAGGAGCGGAACACGTCGGTGATCATCTCCTCGTTCGTCGGGCCATAGAGCATCGGCCGGTCCTGCCGGTCCTTGATGCGCAGCATTTCTTTGCCATAGGCATCGTAGCGCCCGCTCTCCTGCCACAACTCCGCCGACTGCAGCGTCGGCATCAGGAGTTCGATCGCGCCAGAGCGGTTCTGTTCTTCGCGAATGATCGCGTTGACCTTGTCAAGCACGCGCTTACCAAGCGGCAGCCAGGTATAGATGCCGGCAGATTGCTGGCGGATCATGCCCGTCCGCAGCATGAGGCGGTGGGAAACGATTTCCGCTTCCTTCGGATTTTCCTTCAGGATGGGCATGAAAAAGCGGGACAGGCGCATGACAGGTTCCAGAACTAGGTGGACTTCGCACTATCGGCGGATTCGGGCGAAATGACGTTGTGCTTCGGCCGCCGTCTTCGCCCGAGCAAGGAGAAGCGGCTTAGCCTTGTTGCGATCGTACTCTTGAATTTCTCCTCCGACACGGCCGGTGGAAAGCATTTCGAGCTCAGCGTTCATAACCGCTTCGCGCGCGGATGAAAACCCTGCCGCAGCGGGAAGAAAACCAGATAATAGATGGCATTTGACAAGAAATGCTGAGGGTTGGCCTGCGTCAAAAGAGCACGGTAGTAGCAGGACAAGGGCGACCGCTGTCAACGGAAAAAAATTGCCGGACTGTAGCAAAAATGCAAAAAAAGCAGATGACAGCGCCCAATGTTTGAGCTAATTTCGGCTCACAAAACAGGCAAGAAGACCAAATTCTTGCCGAAATTCGCGGTCAAGTCTTGGGAGGATAAGATCTTAGGCGCGCTCGTTCGCTGCCGCCGGAAACGGATTAAAGATCACGCGAAACTTAGAAAACAAGGCTTTACGCCTTGTTTTTTTTTGCTTTTTCGCGATCTTCCTTCGCCGAAACACCCGTAGAAATATGTCAATTCTCTGGCGGTCAAGCCGAGAATTTCTCATTACCACCGAGGTCCCGGTGCCGGCCCGCCTGCTCTCCTTCTGAACGGCGAGAAAACAGTTATTCAACTGCGAGTTCGGCAACGGGCTTTTGCCCGATGGCACGATTTTTGCTCGTCAGCAATTCGCAAATAGGCGCGGTAGCCGTTCAGTAAAATTCCGGCGCGAACCGCGGGATGGAATCTATCCCGTATCCTAGCTTGACCGAAACGACGTACCAACTGAGGTGAATGGCGGCAGCGATGGCAGTCGTCAGCAGCACGACACGCAGAGCGCGAAACCGTGCCGGCGCGCTTTCGACACTGCCGGGCACAACATCATTTTCCTCCGCTTGCGTGCGTACTCCCAGCGGGAGAACGGCAAAGAGCGTGAGCCACCAGATGATGAAGTAGATGGCAAGGGTGGAAAAAACGGACATTGCGGGTCTCAATTGTTATAGCTGGATGGGACCTACAGCGCCGCGCGTCTGATAAGACGCGCAAAGAACGCTGTAGACCTTGAATTGCTGCATGTTTTTTTCCTTAACGTACGATTTAAGGAAACATGCAGGGCGCCGGCACGCCGACATCACCGCAAGGCCATCGCGTCCGACTTATAGCGCCACTTAGCCTGACCGGCAAACAAGAGGGCCGCGCCCGACTGTCACACCTCTTCCAGTTCGATCAAGGTGCCCTGAAAATCCTTGGGATGCAGGAAAAGGACCGGTTTGCCATGGGCGCCGATCTTCGGCATTCCATCGCCCAGCACCCGTGCGCCCGCATCTTTCAACCGGTCGCGTGCGGCAACGATGTCCGTCACCTCATAACAGATATGGTGCATGCCGCCCGCAGGATTTTTCGCAAGGAAGGCGGCAATCGGGGATGCCTCGCCCAGAGGCTCCAGCAATTCTACCTTCGTGTTCGGGAGCGTTACGAAGACGACCGTGACTCCGTGTTCGGGAAGCGCCTGCGGCTCGGTGACGTTCGCACCAAGCATCGAACGATAGCTTTCAGTCGCCGCAGCCAAATCCGGCACGGCGATCGCCACGTGATTCACCCTTCCCAACATCGAACACTCCTTTCGCTCGAAGGCTGAGGCTTCGCAGCGGTTTATGCCGCGTCCTCAGACGAGGAAGTCAGACTTTGGTAACAAAGACCGTGACGACCGGTTTCTTGCCCCACACCTGATTGGCGGTACTGCGCACGGCGCGCCGAACCGCCTCCTGCAACATGGCGAGATCCTTCCGCTTTGCCCGAGGAATGCTTTCCACGGCGCCGAGCACGGCGTCGTAGAGTGTATCGCTCATATCCTCGCCCTCATCGTCGAATTCCGGAAGTCCGATCGGTACGACATCCGGATCACCGAGGAAATCATAGCGATCGTCGAGCACAACGTTGACGGAGACGTGGCCGGCGAAGGAGAGCTTGCGCCGCTCGCCGATACCCATCTCATCGAAGTCACCGATCAGCATTCCATCCTTGTAGATGCGACCGTGCGGCGCCTCGTCGATCACCTCCGCGGGGCCGGGCGCCAGGCGCAGGATTTCGCCATTGCGCAGCCGCGGCACGCTGACGATCCCCGACTGCAGGGCCAGTTCGGCATGTGCCGTCAGATGGGCTGCTTCGCCGTGAACGGGCACGACGATCTGCGGCTTCACCCACTGGTACATCTGCTGCAGCTCGTTGCGGCGCGGGTGGCCCGAAACATGCACCAGCGCCTCGCTGTCGGTAATGATGTGAATGCCCTGCTCGATCAGACCATTCTTGATATCGTTGATCGCCTTCTCGTTTCCTGGAATGGTGCGCGACGAGAAGACGATGGTGTCACCGGCGGAAAACGCGACATTGCGCATCTCATCCCTGGCAATCTTGGCAAGTGCTGCTCGCGGCTCCCCTTGGCTGCCAGTCAGGATCACGACGACCTTATCGCGCGGAATATAGCCGAACTCATCTTCTGCCAGGAACGGCTTCAGCCCTTCCATCAAACCGAGGTCCCTCGCCACGTCCACGACGCGCTTCATCGAACTGCCGAGCAGCAGAACCTCCCTGCCCGCTGCCTCCGCCGCTTCGGCGACGGAGCGAATCCGGCCAACATTCGAAGAGAACGTCGTGATGCCGACACGACCCTCGGCATTTGCGATAATCTTTGCCAGACTTTCAGAAACCTCTTGTTCGGACGGCGAAACGCCATCGCGAAGGGCATTTGTGGAATCGCAGACGAGCGCCAACACGCCCTCCTCGCCGATCTTGCGGAAACGCGCCTCGTCCGTCATCGGACCGAGCGACGGCTCGAGGTCGATCTTCCAGTCGCCCGTATGCACAACGGTACCGAGCGGCGTTCGGATGATGAGCGACATCGGCTCAGGGATTGAGTGGTTGACCCCGACCGCTTCGATGCTGAAGGGCCCGATATTGATCCGATCACCCTGCTTGAAGATCGTGACCGGAATTTCGCCGCGGCTCTTTTCGAAATCGCGCTTCGCCTCAAGCATGCCGGCTGTGAAGGGCGAGGCATAGACCGGAACATTGAGGCCCGGCCAAAGATCGTTCAAGGCACCATAGTGATCCTCATGCGCATGCGTGATGATGATCGCCTTCAGATTGCGGCGCTCTTCAGCGAGGAAGGCGATATCTGGCAGGACCAGCTCGACGCCCGGCAGTTCCGGGCCAGGAAAAGTCACGCCACAATCGACCATGATCCACTGACGGTTGCCCCGCCGGCCATAGCCATAAAGACCGAGGTTCATACCTATTTCGCCGACGCCGCCAAGCGGCAAGAACACCAGTTCTTCTTCCTGCGCCATATCGTTGCGCGCCCCTATTCTTCAATCATCCAAAAAATACGTCACCGGCGGCAATCGCCTGCTGCGTGCCGGTCCCCGTGTCGAGCAACAACCGACCGTCCTGATCAATACCGGCAAAGCGGCCCGAAAGCGACCGATCCGGCAGGTTGACGGTGATCGTCTCGCCGATCCCGCGCGCTGCCGAACGCCAGAGTTCTATGATCCTGGCGATGCCGGCGCCGCGATCCCATAGCGAGAGCATCTCGGCCACGGCGAGAAAAAGATGCGCGAACAGCTCTTCCGGCGACGCCGACGCCCCCTCGCGACGAAGCGACGTCGCGGGATAGAGGGCACCCTCCGGTGCGATACCGACATTTACCCCGATGCCGATGACTAATGCCCGCCGGCCATCCGCAAGCTCCTCTCCTTCAAGAAGAATGCCGCAGACCTTCTTGCCATCGACGAGGATGTCGTTCGGCCACTTGATCTCAACCGGCGCTGCGGCCGGCGGCATTACAGTCCGGATTGCACGATGTGCCGCCACCGCGACGGCAAGAGGCAGGGAATGCAAGCGCGCGATCGGCGCCGGATCGATGAGAAGCAGTGATGCGTAGAGATTGCCGGGTTCGGACAGCCAGGCACGGCCGCGACGGCCGCGACCCCCCGTCTGGCGGCCGGCAGTGATCCAGAGATTGCCTGGATCACCTTGGCGCGCCTTCGCCAGGCATTCGCTATTGGTGGAAACGGTCTCGGCGAGCGCGACGTGCCGGAAGTCGTCAGGCGAAATCCGGCCGCCGCCCTTCCCGCCGGTCAAAAGAAGGTCCGGGCCGCAACTTCCGCGGCGCTTCCAAGCGGTCCGCCGATCAGCACGTATCCGAGAACGAACAGACCGGAAAGGCCAAAGACAAGGCGCAGTTCGCCGGCAGTGCGCGCGAATTCACCCTTGGCTTCATCAAACCACATGACCTTAATGACGCGCAGGTAGTAATACGCACCGACGACGGACGCGAGCACGCCGATGATCGCGAGCGCGTAGAGATGCGCCTCGATCGCGGCGACGAACACGAAATACTTCGCGAAGAAACCTGCGAGCGGCGGGATGCCTGCCAGCGAGAACATCAGGATCGTCAGAGCCGTCGCCATAAACGGATTGGTCTGCGACAGGCCGGCAAGGTCATCAATATTCTCGACGTGCTCACCTCCCTTGCGGCGCATAGCGAGAATGCAGGCGAAGGTGCCGAGCGTCATGATCATGTAGATCAGCATATAGAGGATCACGCCGCGCACGCCGGCCATCGAGCCAGCCGCAAGACCGACCAACGCATAGCCCATGTGCCCGATAGAGGAATAGGCCATCAGCCTCTTGATGTTCCTCTGGCCGATTGCCGCGAAAGCGCCGAGCAACATGGAAGCGATCGAGATGAAGACTACGATCTGCTGCCAATCGGCGACCACGGGTTCAAAGGCATTGATGACGATGCGAACGAGGATCGACATCGCCGCGACCTTCGGCGCGGCCGCAAAGAAGGCGGTGACCGGGGTCGGTGCGCCCTCATAAACGTCCGGCGTCCACATGTGGAACGGAACTGCGGAAATCTTGAAGGCAAGACCCGCGAGGATGAAGACCAGGCCGAAAACGAGACCCAGTGAGCGACCTTCCGCCGTCAGTGCCGCGGCGATCTCGTCAAAGCCGGTATGACCGGTGAAGCCATAGACGAGCGACATGCCGTAGAGCAGCATGCCCGACGACAGCGCGCCGAGAACGAAATATTTCAACCCGGCTTCGGTCGAACGGACGCTATCACGATTGATCGCAGCCACGACATAGAGCGCCAGCGACTGAAGTTCCAGCGACAGGTAGAGCGAGATGAGATCATTGGCGGAGATCATCAGCAGCATGCCGAGGGTCGCCAGCACCAACAGCACCGGAAACTCGAAGCGATCTATCTGAGTCGAACGGGCATGGCCAACGGTCATCACCATCGCCGTAATCGAGCCGATCAGCGCCAGGACCTTCATGAACTTGGCGAAGGGATCGGAAAGGAAGGCCCCGCCATAGGCCTCACCCTCGCCCGTTTTCAGGACGAGCCACAGCCCGGCAATGATCAGCAGTGCGACGGCAAGTCCGGTTACGGTTGGCGTCGACGACCTTTCGCTCGAAAAGACGCCAATCATCAACAGCACCATCGCGCCGGCCGCGAGGATCAGCTCGGGAACCGAGAGTTGCAGGCTTGCAAAGAGGGTTTCAGCAGTCATGTCCAGTCACGTCCTGTGGTCATTGCACCGAAAGCGCAACGTCTTGCGCTGCCTGCAGGGCTGCGGAGTAGTTGTTGACGAGCAGATCCACGGAGGCCGCGGTCGCATCAAATACCGGTGCCGGATAGACACCGAAGAAGATCGTCAGGATCACCAGCGGATAGAGGATAAGCTTCTCACGTGCCGAGAGATCGAGCAGAGCCTTCAGGCTTTCCTTCTCGAGCGCACCGAAAATCACCCGGCGATAGACCCAGAGGGCATAGGCGGCCGAGAGGATAACGCCGCTCGTCGCGAACAAGGCGACCCAGGTATTGGCGCGGAACGCACCCACCAGCGTCAGCACTTCGCCGACGAAGCCCGAGGTGCCGGGAAGACCGACATTCGCCATGGTGAAGACCATGAAGGCGACCGCGTATTTCGGCATGTTGTTGACGAGGCCGCCATAGGCCGCGATCTCGCGGGTGTGCAAGCGGTCATAGACGACGCCGACGCAAAGGAAGAGAGCGCCCGAGACGACGCCGTGCGACAGCATCTGGAAGATGGCGCCCTGCACGCCCTGCGTATTGGCGGCAAACGTGCCCATGGTCACGTAGCCCATGTGCGCCACCGAGGAATAGGCGATCAGCTTTTTGATATCGGTCTGCATCATCGCCACCAGCGAGGTGTAGATGATCGCGATGATCGACAGCGTGAAGACGAACGGCGCGAAATAGTCCGAAGCGAGCGGGAACATCGGCAGCGAGAAGCGCAGGAAGCCGTAGCCGCCGAGCTTCAAGAGAATGCCAGCCAGGATGACCGACCCCGCGGTCGGCGCCTGAACGTGCGCGTCCGGAAGCCAGGTGTGCACCGGCCACATCGGCATCTTCACCGCGAAAGAGGCGAAGAAGGCAAGCCACAGCCAGGTCTGCATCCCGCGTGGGAACTTATAGGCGAGCAGTTCAGTAATGTCGGTCGTGCCGGCCTGCCAGTACATCGCCATGATGGCGAGCAGCATCAGCACCGAGCCCAGCAGCGTGTAGAGAAAGAACTTGTAGCTCGCATAAACGCGATCCCTGCCGCCCCAGACGCCGATGATGATGAACATCGGTATGAGGCCCGCTTCGAAGAACACGTAGAAGAGCACGATGTCGAGCGAGACGAAGACGCCGAGCATCAGCGTTTCCAGAATGAGAAACGCAATCATGTATTCCTTCAGGCGCTTCTCGATCGTGAGCCAGCTCGCCAGCACGCAGAACGGCATCAAGAGCGCGGTCAACGGAAGGAACAGAACGGAGATGCCGTCGATGCCGAGATGATAGGAGATGCCGGTGCCGAGCCATTCACGCTTCTCGACCATCTGGAAGCCCGGGTTCGATGGGTCGAACTGGTACCAGATGTAGAGCGACACGGCGAAGGTGAAGATCGTCGTCAGCAGCGATACGTTCAGGATGTTCCGGCGGCCGTAGACGCTGTCTTCTCTTGTCAGCAAGAGAAGCAGAACGCCGACGAGCGGCATGAAGGTGACCGCGGAAAGTACGGGCCAATCGGTCATCAGAAGGAACTCCCGAGCATCATCCATGTAACGAGCGCAGCGATGCCGATCAGCATGGCGAACGCGTAGTGATAAAGGTAACCGGTCTGCAGCCGCACGACGCGATCGGTAACATCGAGGACGCGCGCGGCGACGCCATTCGGACCGAAGCCGTCGATCACCCGGCCGTCACCCTCCTTCCAGAGGAAGGTGCCGAGGCGCTTGGCTGTACGCACGAAGAGGAAATCGTAGAGTTCGTCGAAATACCACTTGTTGAGCAGGAACTGGTAGAGACCACGGTGCTGCTCGGCGAGATACTTCGGTGTCTCCGGCGAGCGGATGTACATGTACCAGGCGGTGTAGAGGCCGAGCGCCATGGCCACGAAGGGGCTCCATTTCACCCAAAGCGGAACGTGGTGGTATTCCTCGAGAATTTCATTCTCTGGCAGCGTGAAGAGAGAACCCTGCCAGAACTCGACATAGTGATGGCCGAAGAAATAGTCGTGGAACAGGAAGCCCGCGAAGAGCGCACCGGCGGCCAGGATATAGAGCGGAACCAGCATCACCTGTGGAGATTCATGGACGTGATGCATGACGTCCGAAGAAGCCCGCGGCCTGCCGTGAAAGGTCATGAAAGTCAGGCGCCAGGAATAGAAGCTCGTAAACAGAGCGGCGATCACCAGAAGGATGAAGGCGAAGCTAGAGACGACACTATGCGAGGCGAAGGTCGACTCGATGATCGCATCCTTCGAGAAGAAGCCGGCGGTGCCGATGACGGTTCCCGGGATGCCGACGCCCGTCAGCGCAATCGTGCCGATGAACATCATCCAGTAGGTAACCGGGATATGCGTGCGCAAACCACCCATGTAGCGCATGTCCTGCTCGCCATCGACGGCGTGGATCACCGAACCGGCACCAAGGAACAGGAGCGCCTTGAAGAAGGCGTGCGTGAAGAGGTGGAAGATCGCAGCACTATAGGCGCCAACGCCAAGTGCCACGAACATGTAGCCGAGCTGCGAGCAGGTCGAATAAGCGATGACGCGCTTGATATCGTTCTGCACGAGGCCGACGGTCGCGGCGAAGAAGGCGGTGATCGCGCCGATCAGGGTGACGACCGTCAGAGCATCGGGCGAGAGTTCGAACAGCGGGGACATGCGGGCGACGAGGAAGACCCCGGCGGTGACCATGGTCGCGGCATGGATGAGGGCCGAAACCGGCGTCGGGCCTTCCATGGCGTCCGGCAGCCAGGTGTGCAGCAGGAACTGCGCCGACTTACCCATTGCACCCATGAAGAGAAGCAGGCAGGCGGCCGTCAGGGCATGCGCCTTGTCGAGCTGCATGCCGAAGAGATTGACGACGGCCTCACCTGCGCCTGCGCCGGCCGCCGCCTCAGCACCTTCAGCCGGCAGATAGCTTTGCGCGGCGGCGAAGACGGTCTCTAGGTTGATCGAGCCGAAAAGGACGAAGACCAAGAAGATACCGAGCGAGAAGCCGAAATCGCCGACGCGGTTGACGATGAAGGCCTTGATTGCAGCAGCGTTGGCCGAAGGCTTCTTGTACCAGAAACCAATCAGCAGATAGGACGCAAGGCCCACGCCTTCCCAGCCGAAGAACATCTGCAGAAGGTTGTCGGCCGTGATCAGCATCAGCATCGCGAAGGTGAAGAGCGACAGATAGGCGAAGAAGCGCGGACGATTCGGATCGTGGTGCATGTATCCGATCGAATAGATGTGCACCAACGTTGAAACCGTATTGACGACGACGAACATGACGGCCGTCAGCGTGTCGACGCGAAAAGCCCATTCGACATCGAAGCCACCGGACTGGATCCAGCGCAACACCGAAACCCTGATCATTTCCTCCTCGCCGAGCGCGACATTGAAGAAAACGAGCCAAGAGAGCGCGAGCGCGATGAGCATCAGCCCGCTGGTCACGTATTCGGATGCCTTGGCGCCAATCTGAGTGCCGAGGAGGCCGGCGATGAGGAAGCCGATCAGAGGCAGAAAGACGATAGCCTTGATGATGGTGTCCATAGCCTGTCAGCCCTTCATCGTGTTGATGTCTTCGACGTCGATCGAGCCGCGGTTGCGATAGAAGACGACGAGAATTGCAAGTCCGATGGCCGCTTCGGCGGCCGCCACGGTCAGAATGAACAGCGCGAAGACCTGGCCGGTGATGTCGTTCAGGAAGGCCGAGAAGGCCACCATGTTGATATTGACCGCAAGCAGGATGAGCTCGACCGACATCAGGATGATGATGACGTTCTTCCGATTGAGGAAGATACCGAAGACGCCGAACGTGAATAGAATGGCGCTAACGGTCAGATAGTGGGAAATTCCGATTTCCATGGGTGTAGTCCTCGACCTAGCGTCCGATTAGATGCCCTGTCCCGGCTTGACCGTGATCACCTCGACGGCAGTTTCGGGTGCGCGGGCAACCTGCCGCGGAATGCTCTGGCGCTTGATGTTCTGGCGGTGGCGCAGCGTCAGCACTATGGCGCCGATCATGGCGACGAGCAGCACGAGCCCCGCGATTTGGAAGAAATAGATGTAATGGGTGTAGAGTACGTCGCCGAGGGCGGCCGTATTCGTTCGCTCGGTTACCGGCGGGATCGGCATCGCAATACCCTTGGCGATTTCCGGCGAGAACGTCGTGCCGCCCACCACGATGATGAGTTCGGCCGCAAGGATCAACCCGATCAGCGCGCCGATAGGCGCATATTCAAGCACACCTGCGCGCAACTCCGCGAAATCGATGTCGAGCATCATGACGACGAACAGGAACAGAACCGCGACCGCGCCGACATAGACGACGAGCAGGATCATTGCCAGGAACTCTGCCCCCGTCAGCAGGAAGAGCCCGGCTGCGTTGAAGAAGGTCAGGATCAGGAACAGAACCGAATAAACCGGGTTCTTCGACGCAATGACCATGAATGCCGATGCCACCGCAATGAAGGCAAAGAGATAGAAAAAAAGAACCTGCAGACCCATGATCGGTGCCTTTTTCGTCTTGCTCGGCGTGAAGGCGCCTGCCCCCACTCCACGGGCAAAGCCGGACACGGTCCGGCCAGCGCCCAATACCTGTTTCACATGCGCCGCTTTCGAGCGGCGCGATACAGCGTCGCGCAGATAGCCTCAGCGGTAGGGCGAGTCCATCGCGATGTTGCGCGCGATTTCCCGTTCCCACCGGTCGCCATTGGCGAGGAGCTTTTCCTTGTCGTAGTAAAGCTCTTCGCGCGTTTCGGTGGCGAATTCGAAGTTCGGTCCTTCGACGATGGCGTCGACCGGACAAGCTTCCTGACAGAACCCGCAATAGATGCACTTCACCATGTCGATGTCATAACGCACCGTGCGGCGCGTGCCGTCGTTGCGGCGCGGGCCGGCCTCGATGGTGATTGCCTGGGCAGGACAGATCGCCTCGCAAAGCTTGCAGGCGATGCAACGCTCTTCCCCGTTCGGATAACGGCGAAGCGCATGCTCACCGCGGAAACGCGGGCTGACCGGTCCTTTTTCGAAGGGATAGTTCACCGTCGCCTTCGGCCTGAAGAAATAGCGCATGGACAAAAAGAACGCGCCGACGAATTCCTTGAGGAACAGCGAGCTGACGGCTTGCGAAAGACCGGCCATCATTTACCTCCAAACTTGCCGCCCTCAGAAAGGCCGGCGGTATGCAGCGAAGCTAAAGCGGACATTAAGCCCACCCCATCAGCTTCAAAACGAATGCGACAATGACGACCATGGCGAGCGAGAGCGGAAGGAAGACCTTCCAGCCGAGGCGCATCAATTGGTCGTAGCGGTAACGCGGCACGAAAGCCTTGACCATCGCGAACATGAAGAACACGAACGAGGCCTTCAGCACGAACCAGATGATGCCCGGGACCCAATTCAGGAACCACACGTCGAGCGGGGGAAGCCAGCCGCCGAGGAACAGGATCGTCGTCAGGGCGCACATCAGGCAGATCGCGGCGTATTCGCCGAGCATGAACATCATATACGGAGTCGAGCCGTATTCGACCATGAAGCCGGCGACGAGTTCGGATTCGGCTTCGGGCAGATCGAAGGGCGGACGGTTCGTCTCCGCAAGGGCCGAGATGAAAAACACGATGAACATCGGGAAGAGCGACAGCCAATGCCAGTCGAGGAACGACGCCGGCAGGCCGATCATCGTTCCGAGGCCGTCGGTCTGCGCAGTGACGATATCCGTCAGATTGAGCGAGCCGACGCAAAGCAGAACCGTCACGATGACGAAGCCGATCGAGACCTCATAGGACACCATTTGCGCGGCGGAACGCAGCGCGCCGAGGAAAGGATACTTCGAGTTAGACGCCCAGCCGCCCATGATGATGCCATAAACTTCGAGAGAAGATATGGCAAAGACGAAGAGGATGCCGACATTGATGTTCGCAATCACCCAGTTGGCGTTGAGCGGAATGACCGCCCAGGCAGCAAGCGCAAGCGTGACCGAAACCAGCGGCGCAAGGAGGAAGATCGCCTTGTTCGCGCCGGCCGGAATGACCGGCTCCTTGAACACGAATTTCAGGAGGTCGGCGAAGGACTGGAACAATCCCCAAGGACCGACGACATTCGGGCCGCGGCGCAGCTGCACGGCAGCCCAGATCTTGCGGTCGGCGAGCAGAACGTAGGCGATGAAGACCAGCAGCGCGACCAGCAGCAGCAACGACTGGGCGATCATGATGATCGCAGGCCAGACATAGGTCGAAACGAAAGCGTCCATGATATTCTATTCCCTCGCGCTCATTCCGCCGCAGCTTTGAAATTGTTGCGTGCCAAAGCCGAGCATTCGGCCATGACGGCGGATGCGCGCGCTATCGGGTTCGTCAAATAGAAGTCTTTGACCGGAGACGCAAACGCGGATTTCGCCATCTCACCTGCTTTTTGCGCGAGTGCGGCAATTTCATCGCTGTTGCCGACCGCGATCGCATCGATCTCGGCGAAATGCGGATGTGCCGCGTAGAGTTTCGCGCGCAATTCACCAAGCGAATCAAAGGGCAACTTCCGGCCGAGAACATCGGAGAGGGCGCGGATGATCGCCCAGTCCTCACGCGCGTCGCCCGGGGCGAAGCCCGCGCGGCTGCCGACCTGTACCCGGCCCTCGGTGTTCACCCAGGTCCCGGACTTTTCGGTGTAGGTCGCGCCCGGGAGAATAACATCGGCAGCATGTGCGCCGTTGTCGCCATGCGAACCAATATAGACGGTGAAGCCGGCTTTGCGCGTCGAAAGGTCGATCTCATCCGCGCCGAGCAGGAACAGCACGTCGGCGCCAGCGACAATTTCCGCGGCCGACTTGCCGCCCTTGCCGGGGACGAAGCCAAGGTCGAGACCACCGACGCGCGAGGCCGCAGTGTGAAGCACGGCGAAGCCGTTCCAGTCCGCGTTAACCGCGCCAACAGCGACCGCGAGCTTCGCCGCACTAGCGAGGACAGCTGCGCCGCCCTCCCCTGCCAGCGCGCCCTGCCCGACAATGATCATCGGCCGTTCGGCCTTCTTCAAGGTCGCGAAGAACTTGGCCTTGCCGGAAAGGAGCTCGGCAAGAGTTTCGCTGCCCGCACCGAGATATTCGTATTCGTAGCGCAGCTCGTTCTGTTCGCCGATCACGGCGATCGGGAAACGGCCCATGCGATAGCGCTTGCGGATACGCGCATTGAGCACGGACGCTTCGAAGCGCGGATTGGAACCTATGATAAGCAGCGCATCGGCGTTTTCGATGCCCTGGATCGTCGGGTTGAAGATGTAACTGGCGCGGCCGAGCGACGGGTCAAGCGCTGCACCATCCTGTCGGCAGTCGATATTCTCAGAGCCGAGCGACGCGACGAGCTCCTTCAGAGCGTACATCTCCTCGACGGAAGCGAGGTCGCCGGCGATCGCACCGATGTTGTCGCCCGAGGTGTTTGCCACGGCAGCCTTGATCGCCTGGAACGCATCGCTCCAGCTTGCAGGCTGAAGACGCCCATCCTTCTTGACGTAGGGACGGTCGAGGCGTTGTGTCTTCAGACCATCCCAGATGAAGCGGGTCTTGTCGGAGATCCACTCCTCGTTGATGTCTTCGTTGACGCGCGGCATGATGCGCATCACTTCGCGACCGCGCGTGTCGACGCGGATCGCCGAGCCGAGCGCGTCCATGACGTCGATCGACTCGGTCTTGTTCAATTCCCAGGGACGAGCGGTGAAGGCGAAGGGCTTCGAGGTCAGGGCGCCGACCGGGCAGAGGTCGACGACGTTGCCCTGCAGTTCGGAAGTCATCGCCTGCTCGAGATAGGTGGTGATCTCCGCGTCCTCGCCACGACCGATGAGACCGAGTTCGGCAATGCCGGCAACTTCCGTCGTGAAGCGGACACAGCGCGTGCAATGGATGCAGCGGTTCATCACCGTCTTCACCAACGGGCCGATATACTTGTCCTCGACCGCGCGCTTGTTTTCCTGGTAGCGCGAGCTGTCGATGCCGAAGGCCATGGCCTGGTCCTGCAGGTCGCACTCACCGCCCTGATCGCAGATCGGGCAGTCGAGCGGGTGGTTGATCAGCAGGAATTCCATGACGCCTTCGCGCGCCTTCTTGACCATCGGCGTGGTCGTGAAGACCTCCGGCACCTCGCCGTTCGGGCCGGGACGCAGATCGCGCACGCCCATGGCGCAGGAGGCTGCCGGCTTCGGCGGTCCGCCCTTCACTTCGACCAGACACATGCGGCAGTTGCCGGCGACCGAAAGCCGCTCATGGAAACAGAAGCGCGGAACCTCGGCGCCGGCCTCTTCACACGCCTGAAGCAGGGTGAAATGATCCGGGACCTCGATCTCTTTTCCGTCGACTTTCAGCTTTGCCATCTTCGCACTCAATCCTGTCTTCCGTCCGCCTGCCTCTCGGCGGCAGACAATTCCTTTACAGCCACGCCGCTTGCTGGCGATGGCCGCCGAGGGTCATCGCCTCTTAATCTTTCATCACGCGCCCTTGAGCGCCTTCGCCTGTCCTACCCAATCGTCGCGCAGGATGCGGCCATCGAAGCCGAGCTCCTTGTCCAACCGTGCCACTTCCGCCTCGCCTAAGGCAGCGATATCGGCAAAGCGGCGAATGCCCCTGGCGTTCAAGACCTGCTCAAGCTTCGGCCCGATCCCGGAAATCCGCTTAAGGTCATCGGCCGCAACCGGCTTTTCCGTCCTGGCCGGGGCCTTCGCTTTTGCCTTCGGCTTGGACACCCTTGAGGTCCGCGCGGGACCGGGAGCCGGCGAGGCTTCCGGGCCGTCCTGCACCACCCGCTTGGCCGGTGCAGCCGTTGCCTTCGGCGCGGTTGTCCGTGGCTGTTCAGGCGTCGAGACGCCTTTCTGCATCGCACCGACGGCGCCTTGGATGGCTCCGAACATGATACCGGCGATGTGGCTCGATACCCCAAACCCGAGCGCCGTTGCGGCCGCGACCGCGGCCGTGGGATGCGCCATCAGCGGGTGCAGCGGAAGGTTCGGCATGTTTTTCATCCATTCGGCCATACCGAACGGATCGGCCGGGTCGACGCCGAGGGATCGCGCAAATGGAATGACTACGTCGGCCTTTTCCATGCTCCGTCCGTCCTTACGTGTCCCGGCCATTGGTCGTTACTCCGCTGCTTCGAGCACCGCGCCGTGTGACGTCGCGTTGCGTGTGTATTCGTCGATGCGCTTTTCGATCTCCGGACGAAAGTTACGGATGAGCCCCTGGACCGGCCAGGCGGCCGCATCGCCAAGCGCACAGATGGTGTGGCCCTCGATCTGCTTCGTCACGTCGAAAAGCATGTCGATCTCGCGCTTCTGCGCGCGGCCCTGCACCATGCGTTCCATCACGCGCCACATCCAGCCCGTGCCTTCGCGGCACGGCGTGCACTGGCCGCAGCTTTCGTGCTTGAAGAATGCCGAGATACGGGCGATCGCCTTGATGATGTCGGTGGACCTGTCCATGACGATCGCGGCGGCGGTGCCGAAGGACGACTTGACCTCGCGCAGGCCGTCGAAGTCCATCGGGCAGTCGATGATGTCTTCGGCCTTGACGACCGGGCACGACGCACCACCGGGAATGACGGCCAGCAGATTGTCCCAGCCGCCGCGGATGCCGCCCGCATGCTTTTCGATCAGCTCGCGGAACGTGATGCCCATTGCCTCTTCAACCGTGCACGGCTTGTTGACGTGGCCGGAGATCATGAACAGCTTCGTGCCGACATTGTTCGGGCGGCCGATGGAGGAAAACCAGCTGGCGCCACGGCGCAGGATGGTCGGCGCAACCGCAATGGATTCGACATTGTTGACGGTCGTCGGGCAGCCGTAGAGACCCATGTTCGCCGGGAACGGCGGCTTCAGGCGCGGCTGCCCCTTCTTGCCCTCGAGGCTTTCGAGCAATGCGGTTTCTTCACCACAGATATAGGCACCGGCGCCATGATGGACGTAGATGTCCATGTCCCAGCCGTGCTTGTTGTTCTTGCCGAGCAGGCCCGCATCATAGCATTCATCGATCGCCGCCTGCAGCGCCTCGCGCTCACGGATATATTCGCCACGCACGTAGATATAGGCGGTATGGGCGCCCATGGCGAAGCTCGCGACCAGACAGCCTTCGATCAGCGTGTGCGGATCGTGGCGCATGATGTCGCGGTCCTTGCAGGTGCCGGGCTCCGACTCGTCCGCGTTGACCACCAGATAATGCGGCCGGCCATCGCTTTCCTTCGGCATAAAGGACCACTTCAGCCCGGTCGGGAAGCCGGCGCCACCGCGGCCGCGAAGGCCGGAAGCCTTCATCTCGTTAATGATCCAGTCGCGGCCCTTTTCCAGGATCTGCTTGGTTCCGTCCCAATGCCCGCGCGCCATGGCGCCCTTCAGGGACTTGTCCTTGAGCCCGTAGAGATTGGTAAAGATGCGGTCTTCATCTCTTAACATGGTTCACCTCTTTACCGCGGCTTCTTGCCGAAAACCTTGATGTATTCGGCTTCGCCGCCCTTGGCGAGCGCCTTGGCCTGCTTGACCCAGTCGTCGCGCTCGATGCGGCCCTTGAAATTCAGATATCCATCGACCCATTCGCGCTCGGCCTTCTTCCAGGAGGCAACCTGCGCAAAGGTGTAGATGCCGATCCCGTGAAGGATGCCTTCGACCTTTGGACCGACGCCCGAGATCAGCTTGAGATCGTCGACCGTCGTCGGCTTCTCGATACTCGCCGGGCGGTTCTTGTCTTCAAGCGACGGCCGGCCTTCTACCGCCGGTTTGGCCCGCTTGGACTTATCAGCGGTGTCGCCTTCGATCTTGGCGATGGCGGCCGCTTCTTTCCCCGCGGTGACGGGAGTCTTCAATGTCGGGTTAGTAACAGCGCTTGCGGTCTTCGCCCGCGCCGCATTCGCTGGCGGGATGCTGACCGCGGGCTGGCTCGAGCCCTTCTTCGACCGGCCGGGGTTGGCCTGTGCGACGCTGCTTTCCGCCACCGGATCGCGCGTCAGCAATGTCGTCGGACCGCCAGCGGGCGCGGAATACACGCGGTCGATCTGCGGGCCGGGGGTGACCTCTGCACCGTCACCAGCTTCGAAAGTGTCGATGATCTGTTCCAGGCGCTCAGGCGTCAGGTCTTCGAAGGTATCCTTGAAGATCATCACCATCGGTGCGTTGACGCACGCACCCTGACATTCCACCTCCTCCCACGAGAGAGTGCCGCTCTCGTTCAGAGTGAAAGGCTCCGACGCGATTTTGCTCTTGCAGACCTTGATCAGGTCTTCTGCGCCGCGCAGCATGCACGGCGTCGTTCCGCAGACCTGTACGTGCGCGCGCGTGCCGACGGGTTTAAGCTGGAACTGAGTGTAGAAAGTCGCAACTTCGAGAACGCGAATATAGGGCATGCCAAGCATGTCTGCGACAGACTCGATCGCTGCCTTCGTTACCCAGCCGTCCTGCTCTTGAGCGCGCATCAGCAGGGGAATGACCGCCGACTGCTCGCGGCCCTTCGGATATTTCTTGATCGTTGCCTTGGCCCAGGAAGCATTTTCTTTGTTGAACGCAAAGCTCGCTGGCTGGACAGTGTCTTCGGCTAGTCGACGAACGGACATTCTAGTGGACACCTTATCAGTTAATCGAACCGCACCGCGATTTCGCCACGGAGACGAATTCGCAGGCATAGGCTGACTGGTCTTTCTGCAAAAATACGATGTAGCGCGTGCCGTTGGCGACCGCGGCCTTGATCTCATAACCCTTCGACAGGAGCGCGGACATGGAACCGCCGCGAAGAGCCTCGGACGACGCGCTGTTCACGTTCTCCTGGGCCGAGGCCGCAGACGTGAACGCAAGAAGTCCGAGAACGGCAAGCGGCGCCAGACGCATCAGCGGTCTACCTCGCCAAATACGATATCCAGGGAGCCCAGCACGGCCGAGACGTCGGCGAGCTGGTGGCCGCGACAGATGAAGTCCATGGCCTGCAGATGCGCATAGCCCGGGGGGCGAATCTTGCACCGGTACGGTTTGTTGGAACCATCGGAGACAAGATAGACACCGAACTCGCCCTTGGGCGCTTCAACCGCTGCGTAAACTTCGCCGGCCGGCACGTGGTAGCCCTCGGTATAGAGCTTGAAGTGATGGATCAAAGCTTCCATCGAGCGCTTCATCTCGCCGCGCTTCGGCGGCACGATCTTGCCGTCCATCGAAGAGACCGGCCCGGCCTTGGCGTCGCCGAGCAGCCGATCCACGCACTGGCGCATGATTCTGGCCGCCTCTCGCATCTCGATCATACGGATCAGGTAGCGGTCGTAGCAGTCGCCGTTCTTGCCGATCGGGATATCGAATTCGAGATCGGAATAGCATTCATAGGGCTGTGCGCGGCGCAGGTCCCAGGCGGCACCCGAGCCGCGCACCATGACGCCGGAGAAACCCCAGGCCCAGGCATCCTCCAGCTTGACGACGCCGATATCAACGTTGCGCTGTTTGAAGATGCGGTTTCCGGTGAGGAGCTCGTCGATGTCGTCGACGGTCTTGAGGAACGGATCGATCCACTTGCCGATGTCCTCGACGAGCTGATGCGGCAGGTCCTGATGCACGCCACCCGGCCGAATATAGGCCGAGTGCATGCGGGCGCCGCAGGCGCGCTCGTAGAAGACCATCAGCTTCTCGCGCTCTTCGAAACCCCAGAGCGGCGGCGTCAGTGCACCGACGTCCATCGCCTGTGTCGTCACGTTGAGGAGATGCGAGAGAATACGGCCGATTTCCGAGTAAAGAACACGGATAAGCTGGCCACGGATCGGCACTTCCGTGCCTGTCAGCCGCTCCACCGCAAGCGCGAAGGCATGCTCCTGGTTCATCGGCGCAACATAGTCGAGCCGGTCGAAATAGGGCACGGCCTGCAGGTAGGTCTTGGCCTCGATCAACTTCTCGGTGCCGCGATGCAGGAGGCCGATATGCGGATCGACGCGCTCGACGATTTCGCCGTCCAGCTCAAGCACGAGACGCAGAACGCCGTGCGCTGCCGGATGCTGCGGACCAAAGTTGATGTTGAAGTTACGGACGTTATGTTCGGTCATACCGATTGCTCCAGGCCGGATGGCGTCCTCGCCGGACCACCAAGGGCCGACTTAAATCACCGTGCCTTCGCCTTCTCGTCGCCGGGCAGGACGTATTCCGTCCCCTCCCAAGGCGAAAGAAAATCGAAGTTGCGGAATTCCTGCTTCAGCTCGACGGGCTCGTAGACGACCCGCTTGGCCTCGTCGTCGTAACGCACCTCGACGAAACCGGTCAGTGGGAAGTCCTTGCGCAGCGGATGACCCTCGAAACCGTAGTCCGTCAGGATGCGGCGCAGATCCGGATGCCCGGTGAAGAGGATGCCGTACATGTCGTAGGCTTCCCGCTCGAACCAGTCCGCACCCGGATAGACCGACGTGGCAGAAGGTACGGGGTCGCCGTCGGCGGTCGCGACCTTGACTCGAATGCGCAGATTCTGGCGCGGCGACAGCAGATGATAAACGACGTCGAAACGATCCGGGCGCTGCGGGTAGTCCACACCGCAGACATCGATCAGGCTAACAAAGCCGCACTGCACGTCGTCGCGCAGGAAACTCAGGAGCGCAATGAGGTGCTCGGCCTTCACCGTCAGGGTCAACTCGCCGTACTTGATCGCCGAATCGACGATCAGCGCACCCCGCATCTCGCGCAAATAGGAGGTAAGCTCGTTCAGGGCTTCACTCATCTTAATGACTCCTGCCCTTAGCGCTCGATCGTGCCGGTGCGGCGAATCTTCTTCTGCAGCAGAAGCACGCCATAGAGCAGCGCTTCTGCCGTGGGAGGACAGCCTGGCACGTAGATGTCGACGGGCACGACGCGGTCGCAACCGCGCACGACCGAATAGGAATAGTGATAGTAGCCGCCGCCGTTGGCGCAGGAGCCCATTGAGATGACATAACGCGGCTCCGGCATCTGATCGTAGACCTTGCGAAGCGCGGGCGCCATCTTGTTCGTGAGCGTGCCGGCGACGATCATGACGTCGGACTGGCGCGGCGACGCGCGCGGCGCGAAGCCGAAACGTTCGGCGTCATAACGCGGCATCGACATCTGCATCATCTCGACGGCGCAGCAGGCGAGACCGAAGGTCATCCACATCAGCGACCCGGTACGAGCCCAGTTGATCAGCTCGTCGGTCGAGGTAACGAGAAAACCCTTGTCGGCGAGCTCGTTGTTGATCTCACCGAAGAAAGCGTCGTTGCTGCCGATCGGCTTGCCTGTCGAGGGATCGATGATTCCCCTCGGCTGCGGCGCAACGAGCGTGGTGCCGGATGTTAGTTCCATTCCAGCGCTCCCTTCTTCCATTCATAGATAAAGCCGACCGTCAGCACCAGGAGGAAGACCATCATCGACCAGAAGCCGAACCAGCCCATTTCCCTGAACGAAACGGCCCAGGGGAAGAGGAATGCTACTTCCAGATCGAAGATGATGAAGAGGATCGACACGAGATAGAAACGGATGTCGAACTTCATGCGGGCGTCGTCGAACGCGTTGAAGCCGCATTCGTAGGCCGACAGCTTTTCCGAATCGGGCGCCTTGAAGGCGACAGCAAAAGGGGCGACCAAGAGTGCGAGGCCGATCACAAGCGCGATTCCAATGAAAATCGCGATCGGAACATAGGAACCGAGAAGTTCAGTCATTGTTATCCGTCCCTGCCTGCGGGAGAGCGCCGGAGAAGCGCTAGAACAACAAACTCGCAGGCCGAAAAATATGTTGCAACGCCAGAGTGGTTAGCGCAGCCCGCGCCCGCGCGCAAGCCTTCAAGGGGCATTTAAACCGGTTCGCGACGCAGGATGGAGCGGCATTATTCGGCGCAGTAGCGACAAAGTGCGTATTTGCGCGAACGCACGAACTCTACCACGGACGATGGCGCACCGAGACAGATTGCCGCAATGCGAAAACACCGAAGTCCGAAACACCAGATCGCATCGAAAGACAGGAGAAATGGCGCGAGTGACGGGGCTCGAACCCGCGACCTCCGGCGTGACAGGCCGGCACTCTAACCGACTGAGCTACACCCGCGCATCATGGCCATGTGGCCATTATTACATCATCGGCACATTTTGAGAATGCCGCTGCTTTGCCTTTCAAGAATGGCGCGAGTGACGGGGCTCGAACCCGCGACCTCCGGCGTGACAGGCCGGCACTCTAACCGACTGAGCTACACCCGCATCATCTTGACTAGCCCGGAGCGACTTTCGTTCGCCCCGCATCAAAGCGGCCCTGCCGTTCGATGAGCGGCTAACTAAGCGGTTCGCATTTGGGTGTCAAGCGTGTTTGAAGACAAATACGTGACGGAGCGGATTTTGATCCACAGCCCGCTTGGTGATACGGAATCAGGCGCCAACCGAGACGCCTTTCGGCAACCACCGCCCGACATCCATGCCCTCTCCAACCGACTGCCTCCCATCCGCACGAACTTGTCCACAAACGATGGCGATACGCCCCGGTGCTAAACACGCGTTCACAAAAAAAATCGAAAAAACGTTGCAAATGCTCTTGCGGTTTTTCCCGGTTGCGCATAGATCACGCCCACCGACGCGGCGGACACGCTTGTTCGAAACGCGAGAGGGCGATTAGCTCAGTTGGTAGAGCGCCTCGTTTACACCGAGGATGTCGGGAGTTCGAGTCTCTCATCGCCCACCATTTCATCAGATAGATTCCGACGATTTGAGCACAGCGGCATACACCTCCCGCGTCGCCTCGTCACGTTCCGCTGTATTGCTCGACCGTCACCTGTTCGAGCCAATCCACCACTTTGCCGTCGAGCGCTTCCTGGATCGCGATATGCGTCATCGCAGTGTCCGGCCCGGCGCCGTGCCAGTGTTTTTCGCCCGGCGGAAACCAGATGACGTCGCCCGCGCGAATTTCGCGCCGCTCCCCGCCCCAGCTTTGTGCCAGCCCACGACCAGCCGTCACGATCAGCGTCTGGCCAAGCGGATGCGTGTGCCACGCCGTGCGTGCGCCGGGCTCGAAAGTCACCGTGACGACGCGAACACGCGCCGGCTGAGGTGCCTCCAGCACCGGGTCCTGCCGCACCGAACCCGTGAAATACTCCGCCGCGCCGCGCACCGAAGGGCGCGATCCACATTCCATGATTTCCATCCGGAGTCCTCCGTTTGCAGATCCAAAGTCACTGGACGGCGTGACGCCAGGGCTTCGGTTACAGCCTGTGAATGGTTACCGACGGACAAGCGTCCCGCGCGACCTCGCAAAGGTGTTCATGGTGGGTAAGATAGATCACCTGTCCGACGCGTGCCATGTCCGCCATTAATTCGAAGGCACGACTGGCGCGATCGTCGTCGAATGTTTCCATGATGTCGTCGGCGATAAACGGCAGCGCCTCCCGGGCAGCAGCGACCTCGTGGTAGCCGGCGATCCGAAGTGCGAGATAAAGCTGGAAGCGCGTGCCCTTCGAAAGATCGCCGGCGAGCTTCGACCCGCCCGAAGCGACATTGGCGATCAGGAATTCCTGCCCCCTGTCCGCGTGGGTAGATAGGCCGGAATATTCGCCGCCGCTGATCTGCATGAACATCCTGGATGCCCGTTGCATCATGGCGCTGCGGTGGCGCTCTCGAAACAGCCGTAGCGCCTGCTCCGCCGCGATCACCCCTGCCCTCAATCGCAAATAGCCGATCGCCTTGTTCTCGATATCGAGAAGCAACGTTCGGCGCCGCTGCTCCAAATCGGCGACCCTGTCCCCACCTTCGACGTCCGCAAGCGCCTTTTCCCGGGTCCGCACCTCAGCATGCAATTCGCTGACATCGCGATCAGCAGCCTCAATCGCTTCTTCCAACCTGGCGAGTTCGTGCCGCAGTGCCGCCTCGTCGACCACTGTCAGTGTCGCCTCGGCCTCAGCGCATGTTGCAACGCCGAGCCGCGTGACAAGATCATCTTCGAGTTCGGCGAGTCTTTGTTGCAACCTCTGCTGTTCGCGCACCGCGTCAAGGCAAGCGCCGGCTTCATCAAGCGTGGCGCAGCTAAAGAAGTCGAGGATGGCCTGTTTCGCGCACATATGGTGCCGCTCTTCCGCGCGCAGCCTTTGCAGGTCCTCTTCGATCCGCTCGATACTGGCAATGGCCGCCCTGCGGCGCTCTTGCTGCTGATGGGCGACACCGATCCGGTCGCGCATGGCGGCAAAGAGCATCATGGGGTCGTCGGCGCGCTCCCGCAATTCGAATGCTTCGGCCAAATTCGAAACCGCCTCGCCGAACGCGATCTGGTCGTTGCGCATGCCCGAGATTCGGTGGTCGAGATCGGCTTTGCGCTGCATCAGCTTGTCGAAGCCCTGCAGGACTGCAAGCATCGGACCAATCTCTTGCGGATTTGGCAGCTCGATTTGCCCGGCGAGCCAGGTGCCCGCGAGCGCCTCGCGCCATTCACGCTGCCAGGCGGTTATCTCGGCCTCCGCGCCCACGAGCGTGATCTCGCGGTTTTCCAGCGATTCCGAGGCCCGGCGATGCTGCTCAACCGCAGCGCGATGGGCGGCGGCGACCGTCTGCGCCTCGGAGACGACACGCTCGGCGATCGCGAGCAAGCCGTCGAGGCGCAATGGCAAGTTCTCGGTCACTCCGATGCGTGCAAGCTCGTCCTGCAGTGCGCGAACCGTTGTCGCCTCTTCGGCGGCCGCCCGCTCGTGTTGCAAACGAGCCGCGCGCAAAGCCGCACGGATTTCAAGCGCGGCCGCGCGTCCCGCCAGCCAGGCTTCCAGTTGCGGCAACGGCGTGACGCAGGGTAAACCGCAGGCGTTCGCGGCTCGCCCCACCGCCGCCGCCAATTCTCCGCGTTCGATGACCGCCACTCGTCTTTGCTCTTCAAGTTCGCACAGGCGGGCACGCCGTTCGGTGATTGCGCAGGTCAGGCCGCGCAATTCCGCCACGCGTTCCGCCTGACCCAACCGCAACGCAATCGCTCGGTCGTCCTCTTTCAGCAGCGTCTCGAAGGCGCAGGCCGTAACATCATTCAGCCGGAGCCGATGCTCCTGCCAGGCAAGATCGCGCCGCATACGCAGTTCGCTTGCGGCCGCGTCGTCCACGGCACCGCCGAAGGAGCTGAGCGCCGCAAGACGCGCTTCGTCTCCGGCCTGGCGTTCGCTTTCCTCTGCAATCCTGGCATCGAGACGCAGTCGCCGCTCCGCCTGCAATGCTGCTTCCGCACGCCAGGCCTCGACCACACCAGGCGCGGGGACACTGACCGCCGCAAGCTTGTCGGCGCTTCCTTCGAAGGGCCGCAAGCCGTCGAGTTTATCGGAAAGCTCCGCCTCCAGTCGATCGATATCCCGGCCTGCCGCCTCCTGTCGAAGCAGACAGTCGCTCTGTCGCGCCAGCCGCAGGCGTTCCGCGAGATGGCTGGGATCTCCCCCGTTTCCACCGAGCCGGGCGAGATCCCGCTCAGCCTCCTGCCATAGCCTCTTTGCTTTCCCGGCCTCCTCGCGCGCGGATGAAAGCCGCTCGGCGAGCATCGCGTGACACCGCACGAGGTCCTGCAATCGGGCGCCGACTGCCGCCGGCAGGAGAAGAACGACAGGATCGGGATGGTCTTTTTGACCAAGGCGGACGAGACAGGCGTCGATACCGGCTGATGTGACGGCAAGCTCCTCGATACGAGACGGCATATCTCGTGCTGCCGTGAGATAGCGGGCGTCGAGCGCCGTTTCGCGAAGCAGGTCGAACCGCTCGGCAAGCGTCAGCGCCAGTTCGTCCAGAGGCAGGCCGTTCAGTTCCTCGCGTCGGCGTCGCAACTCCTCGTTCAGTTGCGCAAAACGGGCAGCGATTTCCGTTTCCGTTTTGCGAAGCGCCGGAAGGTCACTCCACCATTGCGAAGGCGGTAGCGGCAGAGGTTCTTGGCGGGCGAGTTCTTGCCGCACGCCGCGAAGCCGACCGAGAAGCGGCATGCAGTCGAGCTGCGCGCGTGTCCGGTCCCGCGCAACGCGCAGTTCCGCACGCCGCGCCAAGGCGCCATCATGGCGCTCACGGGCACCCGCCAGTGTCTTGCGAAGCGACGCGTATTCGCGCGCGTTGATGTCGATCGCGCTGCGCTCGGCCTTCAGCGCTTCGAGGGCTCCCCTCAGTTCGGCAAGTTCGTGCTTGCGCCCTTGTGGCTTGTAGAAGGCATCGGCCTCGGCCCGCAGCGTCGCCAATACGGCACTGCTGTCCGGCAGGCCGGAACTTGCGGAAAATAGCAGCGAACCAAGCTCGCCCTCGCTCTTCAGAATGCTTTCACCGCCCTCCTCGATGCTCTCGTCGTCCAGCGAAAACATCATGCGGTAGGTTGCGCGATCGATGGAACCGAGAGCGGCTGAAAAGAGATTGTCCGGCAGGGGCTGCTCGTCAGAGCCGACCAAGCTGTTCGCGTTGCGCTTGATACGATAGGCGTGATGTCGCCGGCCGGCGGTTTCCACGATGCCACCGACGCGCATCGTCTGATAGGGGTGCAGGAAACCATAAGGGCTAAGGCGCTCAATCCCGAAAAGCAGGTCGAGGAAACCGGAAAACAGGGTCGACTTGCCAGCCTCGTTCGGACCGTAAACCAGATGAAAGTCCGGTTGCCCTGCATTGGCAATACCGAAAGCGAGGCTGCGCGCGGTGAATTTTCCGTAGCGCACAAGATCGAGCTGCTGAAGCCGCATCAGTCGCCACCCTTGGCGGCGGCGCCGTGGAGGTGCGCCAACACATCCGCACTCCCCATCAGACCGGCATTCGTCGCCAGTTCTTCAAGGGCGTCTTCATCGGGCACCAGCCTCTGCCGCAACTCAGGCGGCAGTTGCTGCAAGAGTTCTTCGGCGACAGCCCTTATTTCCGCACGAAAGCTGAAGGCCGGCAGGACTTCGGTTTCGACGAGGGAGGAAAGTTCCTCCACCGGCTCGCGGGATGGTCGATCCTGCGCCCGCGGCTCCCTGCAGAGAAGGTCGACTTTCTCCAGCCAGCATCCGCTGAGCCCTGCAGAAATGTTCGTGAGCTCGGTTTGCAGGAGATCGGCATCCCTTCTCAAACGCCAGGCAAGCTGAGAGGTGCCCGTCAGCGATAAACGCAGAATGAGGTTCTGAGCAGCGCACTCGTGCCTAATGCGGGTGAGCGCACGGGCCGCCAGATCCAGTACGTCGCGCCACTCCACCGCACCCGTGATATCCACGGATAGCCGCTCGAACACGGCCACGCCGATCGGCCGCGCGTCTATTTCCACACCGCCGTCATCGTCGATCGTGACCACGGTCACGCCTTTGCCGCCCGCTTCGTTGATGTCCCGGCCCTGCGGCATGCCCGACATGACGATGAACGGCTGTTCGCTGTGCACCTGGCGCTGGTGGACATGACCGAGCGCCCAATAGTCGAAACCGTGCCGTTGGAGATCGGCGACGCTGCAGGGCGCGTAGCGATCATGTCCCGGCGAGCCGGAAAGGCTCGTGTGTAGCATGCCGATGTTGATCGCGTCGGTGACCGGCGGGTGAAATGACGGCAGCAGGCTCTCCGGTGCGTGCGGATTGGCGAAGCTCACCCCGTGAATATGAACCGTTCTGCCGCTTGCCAGCGTCTTGGCAAGCATCGGCTTGCTTCGCCCCTGGAAGACGTGAACCGAAGGCGGCAACGTCAACTCGCGCGTCACCTGGGACTGGGCGTCATGGTTGCCGCGAATGAGGAATGTCCGGATGCCGGCCTCGTCCAGGCGGCGCAGCTCACCGGCAAGGAAAAGCGCGGTGTTCATGGAGGTCTGGCTACCGTCATAGAGGTCGCCGGCGATCAACAGCGCGTCGACGGCTTCGGCGATACACAGGTCGACGATACTTGTCAGTGCGCCGCGGGTGGCGCCGCGCACGAGTTCGGCGAGCTCCGCATTTCTGAGAGCCAGGCTGCGCAAGGGTGAATCGAGATGGAGGTCTGCGGTGTGAACGAAGCGGAAGGGCATGGCCGACCATGACCCGACGCCGCCTCGCCCGTCAATGGCGCCCAACCGGCGGCCACAGCTGATCACACAGCCAATTTCGTCGGCATCACTCGCGATAGTCACTTCCCTGTGGAGGGAGTGCGCCGAGTCGGCGCCGTCCGGCTGGCAGTTCCCGGCTGACCACACAGACGCGCCCTCGACAACCGCACCGTTTCTTATTGCTGAACAAGGACGCCTTAAGAATTAAGAGGTTTTTGTCGACAAATGTGCCAATTGTAACTATCAATAGTGTTACTGCCATTTGACATGGCACCTCAACATATACCTATGAAGGTCATGAAGAAGACATTCGAAGTTTCCGACAAGCTGTTCGAGCTTTATCATCGCGTTCATCGACTGGTGAACGAGTCGATGACGGAGGAAGGCGTATCGCTTGCCCGAAGCAAGTTCCTGTTCTTTCTGAGCAAGCTGGGGCCTTGCCGATCTACGGATATCGCCTGTGCGCTGAATTTCGCGCCGAGGACCGTCACCGAGGCGATCGACGGACTTGAGCGCGACCGTCTGGTAATGAGGAAGCCTGATCCCGAGGATCGCCGCGCCAAAATCGTCTCGATCACTGAGACCGGGCGGGTTGTGCTTGAAGCGGCCGAACATCCGCGCAAGCAGCTCATCGAAGAAATCTTCTCGGCGCTCGACGACGAGCAGCTCGACCAGCTTTACGACATCGTCAGCAAGCTCGTGGAAAAGACCGACGAAATCCGCAGGCGCAAGGACGAGGCCGAAGAGGCAGAGGTGGCCGTCGCGCGCTAGACTGCAGCCGCGCTTCTTTTGAGACGCGCAAAGATCGCTGCAGCACCTGGAATGGCTGCTGATTTTATCCTCAGATGATGCCGATTTGAGGAATCATGCAGTCGGCGGCACACGACGCTGAAAAGCTTCAAAGAATCAGAAGGGGCCGGGACATCATGTCCTGGCCCCTTCCGTCTCCAGGCGTTTGCGCTTACATCGCGTCGATCGCGCCGATGGAGAAGAACAGTGTCTCGCCAGAGGAGTCGTCGACGCCATCATTGTCCGTGACAACATAGCCGTTTCCAGCCGCGTCGACGGTAAAGCCCTCGACCTTGTCTGCGACGTAGCCGTTCAGCGCCTTGAGGTCCGGAATGAGATCACGCACCTCTTCCTTCTTGACGACCGGCAGCTCGCCGCCGAGTGCGGCCGGCTTCAGGTCGGCAAGCGCGACGCGGTAGAGCTTCTTCAGCTTGGCCGCTTGCCCGATCAGGTTGTCGCGCTCGATGACATAGGCGTAACTGCCATGGACCGAGATCTCCGAAAGGCCGACCCAGCCAGCGTCGGCCTTTTCGAGCGGATAGCGCACGGCGCCCCATTCCTTGGTCGAGGGTTTATAGGAGACGAGCTTGACCAAGCCTTTTTCGTCATCCTTCCATTCGCGCTGAACCGCCATCCAGAGAACTAGATCGTCGCCCTCACCGACTGCCGCGATGCCCTCGAAGCCATAGCGGATCTCGTTCGCGCGCAACTCTTCCGGCAGCGCGATCTCTTCCTTGATCTCGCCCTTCTTATTCACGTGGAAGATCGCGTGGCTGTAAAGCTTGTCCGAGTTGCCTTCGGAGGCGAGCCAGAAGCCGCCGTCGCCGTCATTGGCGATGCCTTCGATGTCGAGCTTCTGGGCCGATACACCGTCGCGGGTGATCGGCAGGGCTTCGGTGATCACTGCCGGCTTCTGCGAGCCGTCGATCGTGTAGATCGTCGGCTGGAAGGCAAACACCGAATCGCTGACCGCGCGTAAGAAACCGGGCTTGTCTTCGACCGCGGCGAGCCCGGAGAGCGCGCCGAAACCGATGATGGGCAGCCCATCCTTCTCAGCGGAGCGTATCTGCGGATAGGCGGCGTCGCCTTCCGCGCGTTCATAGATCATGACATGGGCGCGCGCACCACCGTCCTCGACGAGATCGACTTCGTTGGCCGTTGCGAGCAGGTTGCGACCCGGAATCGCGACTGCGCCTTCGGGAGATACGCCGGAAGGGAGAAGCTGGAGCAGCTCGGGTTCCGTGCCGGTGTCCTTGTAGACGCCCACGATCGAAGCGCGTTCCGAGAGCAGGAAGAAGAGATTGTCGTCACCGAAGCGCGCCGCTTCGAGGCCTTCCGGCTCGACGCCTTTCGCAGACGATCTTTTTTCCGGATAGTGGCCGATCGCTGCGATCGCATGTTCGAAGGCTGCACCGGATTCGAACATTACCTTGCCTGTCGTGTCGAAGATCGTGAACCCGCGTGCCCCGCCCTCGTAGTCGCCCTCGTTGGCGACGACCAGGCGGTTATCGTCCAGCCATTTCACCGCATCCGGCTCGCGCTTGCGGTCTGCCTGCTCGCCGGTGAACGAAATGGCACCGTCGCGCTTGGCGTCGACGTTCTTGAGATCGACCGTGCCGGCCGAGAAATGCGTCTTCACGGCAGCGGATTTGCCGTCGATGATGACAATGTGGTTGTTTTCCTGCAACGTCAGCGCAATTTCGTCTTTGCCGTTGAAAGCGACGAATTCCGGCTCCGGGTCCTCCCCGGCTACCTCGGCGAGACCCGTCAGTGCCACGTGCTTGATGCTCGAGCAATCGGCGATGCCATCCTTCAAAGAGAGGATCACCAGATCGCCGGCCGGCATTTGTGGAATCTGTCCATCGTTCATCTCCTCGTCGCGCTCGTTTTCGATCGCGATCGTGGCGAGCGTCTTGTCCTTGTTGATCGCAATCGAGTCCGGCTGGCCGCCAAGGTCGCAAGTCGCGTCAATCTTTTTCGTCGCAAGATCCACCACAGCAACGCGACCGGAGGGCTTGGCAAAGCTTTCGCGCGTGTTGACGGCAACAATCGCCTTCGCGCCAGCGACTGCAACCGAGGTCGGCTCGCCATCGAAAGACACGATGCCGCCCGCCTTCGGTGCCCTGGCATCGGTGATGTCGATGAAGCCTACGCGCTTTCCGGGGCTGTCGGAATAGATGAGCGTGTTGCCATCCTCGCTTGCCGCTATGATTTCGGCCGAGGTCGCGGCTTTGCGATCGGCGCCTTCCGGCAGATTGTCCACGACGGCAAAGGATGCGACGCGGTTGAAAACCTGTTCTGCGTTGACGGCTGATGCCGTCGATGCCGCGAGCGCTGCCGCCAATGCTGTGGTGATTGAAAATTTCTTCATGTGTCCCTCCGTGTCGCGACACATGGCAAATAGCCCCTGCGCTGTGCCGCTGTTGGCATCCGGAATCGCTGGGTCGTTTGCCGCGCCGGATGGGAGGCTTTTGCAACCGTCGTGTAACAGCTCAATGACACGGAGGTAGAAACGAAAAGAGGCCCGGACGTACCGGGCCCCCAATTGATCTGCTTGCTTGCCTCCGCCATCAAGCGGCGCCGCGGCAGATGAAACATGAACCTCTCTGCTGCCTATGTTCTCACAGGGGAACGGCAAGACAGGGAGATGTTCGCTCGGGTTCTGGAACCCGCAAACACGAGATTAGTTGACAGCGTCCTTGAGGCCCTTGCCGGCCGTGAACTTCGGCACATTGCGGGCCGGGATGTCAACTTCCGCGCCCGTAGACGGGTTGCGGCCCTTCGAGGCCTCGCGGCGGGTTACGGAGAAGTTGCCGAAACCGACGAGGCGGATGTCGCCGCCGTTCTTCAGTTCAGCCTGGATGGTCTCGAAAACTGCATCAACTGCAGAAGACGCATCGGTCTTGGAAAGTCCGGCCTTCTCAGCAACGGCAGACACGAGCTCATTTTTGTTCATGTTTCCACCCCTTTCATTGGTTCGAAACGACTGTCTTGTTAAGCCGGGGCGGCTTGCGCATCGCCCACGTCTTGCCATTCCCAATTGCGCCTAATCCCTTGGAATGCAAGGCTTGCGGAGAGTTTTTACAACAAAAAAGACCGGCGAATTGCCGGTCTTCCTTGTTTTTCTCGCGAGGGGCGCAAGCGGGACACAGTCGCACGCCCCTTCCGGGACTTGATCAGTGCGCGATCGAAGCGCCCGCTTCGTCCTGCGAATCGACCGCGGCGACCGGCGACGGCTGCTTCTCCGGGTCCCATTCGATCGGTTCGGGGCGACGCATCAGGGCATGTTCGAGCACCTCACCCATCCGCGAAACCGGGATGATTTCGAGGTTGTTCTTCACGTTGTCCGGGATCTCGGCGAGATCCTTCGCGTTCTCCTCGGGGATCAGCACCTTCTTGATGCCGCCGCGCAGAGCTGCCAACAGCTTTTCCTTCAAGCCGCCGATCGGCAGCACGCGACCGCGCAGGGTGATCTCGCCGGTCATCGCCACATCCTTGGAGATCGGAATGCCGGTCATCACAGAGACGATGGCGGTCGCCATTGCAACACCTGCCGACGGGCCGTCCTTCGGCGTCGCGCCCTCGGGCACGTGCACGTGGATGTCACGCTTGTCGAACAGCGGCGGCTCGATGCCGAAATCGATCGCACGCGAGCGGACATAGGACGCCGCCGCCGAAATCGATTCCTTCATCACGTCGCGCAGGTTGCCGGTCACCGTCATGCGGCCCTTACCGGGCATCATGACGCCTTCGATCGTCAGCAATTCGCCGCCGACCTCGGTCCAAGCCAAGCCCGTGACCACACCGACCTGATCGTCGCGCTCGGCCTCGCCATGGCGGAACCGCGGGACGCCGAGATAGTCGGCGATGTTCTCGGCCGTCACTTCGACCTTCTTGGTCTTGCCCTTGAGGATCTCCGTCACAGCCTTGCGGGCGAGCTTCATCAGTTCGCGCTCGAAGTTACGGACGCCGGCCTCACGCGTATAGGTCTGGATGACAGCCATCAGCGCATTGTCGGTCACCGAAAATTCCTTCGGCTGCAGTGCGTGGTCGCGTATCGCCTTCGGCAGCAGGTGCCGCTTTGCGATCTCCAGCTTTTCCTCTTCGGTGTAACCGGCAATCCGGATTACCTCCATGCGGTCCATCAGCGGCGCCGGAATATTCAGCGTATTCGCGGTGGTGATGAACATCACATTCGAGAGATCGTATTCGACTTCCAGGTAGTGATCCATGAAGGTCGAGTTCTGTTCCGGATCGAGCACCTCGAGAAGCGCGGACGACGGATCGCCGCGGAAGTCCTGGCCCATCTTGTCGATCTCGTCGAGCAGGAAGAGCGGGTTGGACTTCTTCGCCTTTTTCATCGACTGGACGACCTTGCCGGGCATCGAGCCGATATAGGTCCGGCGGTGGCCGCGGATCTCAGCCTCGTCGCGAACGCCGCCGAGCGCCATGCGAATATATTCGCGGCCCGTTGCCTTCGCGATCGACTTGGCGAGCGAGGTCTTACCGACGCCGGGCGGGCCGACGAGGCACAGGATCGGGCCCTTGATCTTCGCGGAGCGCGCTTGTACCGCCAGGTACTCGACGATGCGTTCCTTCACCTTGTCCAAGCCGAAGTGGTCGGCATCGAGCACCTTCTCAGCGTGGTTGAGATCGGTCTTGATCTTGGACTTCTTGCCCCACGGCATGCCGAGCAGCCAATCCAGATAATTGCGCACGACGGTCGCTTCCGCCGACATCGGGCTCATCTGGCGCAGCTTCTTCAGTTCCGCATCAGCCTTCTCGCGCGCTTCCTTGGAGAGCTTGGTCTTGGCAATGCGCTCTTCGATCTCGGCCATCTCGTCGCGGCCGTCCTCGCTGTCGCCAAGCTCCTTCTGGATCGCCTTCATCTGTTCATTGAGGTAGTACTCGCGCTGCGTCTTCTCCATCTGGCGCTTGACGCGCGAACGGATGCGCTTTTCGACCTGCAGGACCGAAATCTCGCCTTCCATGAAGCCCAGCGCCTTCTCGAGGCGCATCTTCACGCTCGTCGTCTCCAGCATCTCCTGCTTTTCGACGATCTTGATGGAGAGGTGCGATGCGACAGTATCGGCAAGCTTCGAATAGTCCTCGATCTGGCTCGCGACGCCGACGACCTCGGGAGAAATCTTCTTGTTGAGCTTCACGTAGCTCTCGAACTCGGACACCACCGAGCGGCTCAGCGCTTCGATCTCGACCGGATCTTCCTCCGGTTCGTGCAGCACATGGGCCTGCGCTTCATAGAACTCCTCGCGCTGCGTATAGCGGTCGATCTCCGCACGCGCGCGGCCTTCGACGAGAACCTTGACCGTTCCGTCGGGAAGCTTCAGCAGTTGCAGCACGTTAGCGATGGTTCCGACATGATAGATGGCGGAAGGTTCCGGATCGTCATCGGTGGCGTTGATCTGGGTGGCAAGCATGATCTGCTTGTCGGTGCCCATGACCTCTTCCAGCGCGCGGATCGACTTCTCCCGCCCGACGAAGAGCGGCACGATCATGTGCGGGAAGACTACGATGTCGCGCAGCGGCAGAACCGGGTAGGTCGCGCTTTCAGTCGCCGAGGACGTTTTGTTAGTCATGTCATTTCCTTTCCGTCCCGTTTTCGGGCCCGTTCCCGAGAGCCTCGAAGGCACTCCCGGCTGTCATTTTTTCTTCATGAAAGTGGAGTGCAAGAGCGGCCTTTTCAAGGTACGACGCAGCCTCCCCCTTCACGGATAGTTCCCGATCCCTATGCCCGGACGCTGTTGCGGACCTTGCGGGAGATCGCAGAAACATCAACGACAGGCAGCAAACGAGCCTTCACTGAATCGTCGCATCATCGCGTTGTTGCCGCGGTTTAGCAACAAGCGTTTCATTAAATCGGCAGGGCCGGCGCCTCATCTCAACAGCTATGTGCACGATACGGAAAAGCCCGCGCATGGCGGGCTTTTCAAACATTCGTGAAAGAGAGCGGCTAGGCCGAAACGTTGGTCTTCTCCTCGGACCGCTCCGAGTAGATGTAGAGCGGCCGCGCGGTTCCCTTGACCACCTCGTCCGATATCACGACCTCGCGAACACCTTCGAGCGTCGGCAGTTCGAACATCGTGTCGAGCAGGATCTTTTCCATGATCGAGCGGAGGCCGCGAGCACCGGTCTTGCGCACGATGGCGCGTCGGGCGATCTCGCGCAGAGCGTCCTCGTGGAAGGTCAGTTCGACGTCCTCCATTTCGAACAGTCGCTGATACTGCTTGACGAGGGCGTTCTTCGGCTCCGAAAGAATCTGGATCAGTGCATCCTCATCAAGATCCTCGAGCGTCGCCAGGACCGGCAGACGGCCGATGAACTCAGGGATCAGGCCAAATTTGACGAGATCTTCCGGCTCGAGCTCCCGCAATACCTCGCCGACGCGGCGATCTTCCGGAGCGCGGACGGTGGCGCCGAAGCCGATCGACGTCTTCTCACCACGGGCCGAAATGATCTTGTCGAGCCCTGCGAACGCCCCACCGCAGATAAAGAGAATGTTCGTCGTGTCCACCTGCAGGAATTCCTGCTGCGGATGCTTGCGGCCGCCTTGCGGCGGCACGGACGCCACGGTGCCTTCCATGATCTTCAGGAGGGCCTGCTGCACGCCTTCGCCCGAAACGTCGCGGGTGATCGAGGGATTGTCCGACTTGCGCGAAATCTTGTCCACCTCGTCGATATAGACGATGCCGCGCTGCGCACGCTCGACGTTGTAGTCAGCTGCCTGCAGCAGCTTCAGAATGATGTTCTCGACGTCCTCACCGACATAGCCCGCTTCGGTCAAGGTCGTTGCGTCGGCCATGGTGAAGGGAACGTCGATGATCCGGGCGAGCGTCTGCGCCAGGTAGGTTTTGCCGCAACCGGTCGGTCCGACGAGCATGATGTTCGATTTCGCCAGTTCCACGTCGCTGCTCTTCGCGGCATGCGCGAGGCGCTTGTAGTGGTTGTGTACGGCGACCGACAGGATGCGCTTGGCCTGTTGCTGGCCGATGACATATTCGTCGAGAACCTTGATGATTTCCTGAGGAGTGGGAACGCCATCACGCGACTTGACCATCGAGGTCTTGTTCTCTTCGCGGATGATGTCCATGCAGAGTTCCACGCATTCATCGCAGATGAACACGGTCGGTCCTGCGATCAGCTTGCGCACCTCATGCTGGCTCTTGCCGCAAAACGAACAATAGAGGGTATTTTTCGAGTCACCGCCGTTGCTACCGCTGACCTTGCTCATTTCCACTTCCTTCCAGCACGCCGGACACCTTCGGAAAGATATCCCGGACCACTCAATCCGCCTTGCGCAAAAGCTTGCCACCCATCGCAAGGTTCTTGGGAGTACTCACCGTACAGGCAATCGCCTGAATTTCGGCCGCAACGACTCTCCCGCCGAAACCCGAGCACCGTGTTTCCCAAACTCCGACACAGCGCTTTGGTTCATATTAACGGCTTTACCTTAGCGATAAAGCCCCTTAGCTATTACAAATGTGTCACAATTACATCGGTGGTGACACAAAAGCTTGAGATCAAGCCTGCTCGGCGCCTTCGGCAGCCTCACGCGACGTGATGACCTTGTCGATCAGTTCCCAGTCCAGAGCCTCCTCGGAACTCATGAAATGGTCGCGATCGAGCGTCTGTTCGACCTCTTCATAGGTCCGTCCGCAATGCTTGACATAGACCTCGTTCAGCCGGCGTTTCATTTTCAGAATGTCTCTCGCGTGCCGCTCGATGTCGGATGCCTGCCCCTGGAAACCGCCGGAAGGCTGATGCACCATGATGCGGGAATTCGGCGTCGCGAAACGCATATCCTTGTGACCCGCCGCCAGCAGCAGCGAACCCATGGATGCCGCCTGTCCGATGCAGAGCGTCGAGACAGCCGGCTTGATGAACTGCATCGTATCGTAGATCGCCATGCCGGCCGTCACGACGCCGCCCGGCGAATTGATGTAAAGCGCGATTTCCTTCTTCGGGTTTTCAGCCTCGAGGAAAAGCAGCTGGGCGCAGACAAGCGTTGCCATCTGATCTTCGACCGGGCCCGTCAGGAAGATGATGCGCTCCTTGAGCAGACGCGAATAGATGTCGTAGGACCGTTCACCGCGGTTGGTCTGCTCAACAACCATCGGCACCAGCGCCATGGCCGTATCAACTGGATTTCTCATATCGAACCTTCATCAATCGGGGCCGCAATCCCTCGCGGACCGGGAATCATCGGAAAAGCCTCAAGCCTTACATAGAGTGTCAATGCCCTTCACTTCAAGTCGCGAACATTCGATAGGCTCAATGGTCGCGGCCACATTACGCAAAGCCCAAATGCTGCCCACCGATCGCCGGTAGAACATTTTTCCGGCGCTACCGCCGGTGTGCGCCGCTTTGCTCACAGGCATTGCGGATGCGGCGGTAAATGATCGGTAAACCTCGCTACGCGTGAAACATCCGCGTTTCACAGTTGGGACTCCAGCGGCAAGAAGCGGATTGCGCCGGCGATCAGCCGCCGAAGAATGCCAGCATCCGGCTCGCGCCGCAGCAATCTTACCGTTCCGTTCGTGCGATCACGCCAGACGGGCCTGCCATTCTCCAACGCCAGCCTATAGCTCATTTCCGGCAATGTCTCGTCATCGAATATCGATTGAAGTTCTTTGGCTAGCGCTTCATCCGAAAAGACGACCCCCATCTCCGTGTTGAGCGACGCGGAACGCGGATCGAAATTCATCGAGCCGACATATCCGATCATCCCGTCGATGACGAAGGCTTTGGTATGCAGGCTCGCATTGCGGGCGCCGAAAAGAGACATGCGATGACGGTCGACGATATCTCCGCGCTCCTTAAGCTCGAACAGATCCACCCCGCCGCGCAGCAGCCCTTTGCGATACTTCACATAGCCGCCATGGACGGCCGCGACGTCTGTCGCTGCGAGCGAATTCGTCAGCACGGCCACCTTCGCTCCCTTCTTGGCAAGAGCGGTCAGTTCGCGCGTTCCCTCGGCGCCGGGGATGAAATAGGGCGAAATGATGCGCAGATCGCGCTTGGCGGCGTTGATCAGCGGAAAGAGCTCACGCAGCAGCCAGTTCTGGCGCTTCTGCATCAGTGCCTTTTCAGGCGGATCGAAGACGATGCGGACATCGGCGCTCCGGTGAAGCGGTCGGCTGCCCCGAAAGCACCCCTTCTCTGCAACCGCCTTGCCGACCTGTTCCAGGTAGAACCGCGCCGCGGGCGTGCGGGAAAGCGCATCGAGTGTTTCACGCAGTGCCGGCAGAAATTGCTTGCGCGGCGTGCGCAGCGCCGAGATCGGCAGAACTGAGGCGCTGTTCCAATAGCGATCGAACATCTCCGTCGCCTGATCGACGACCGGCCCAATCATCCAGACATCCAGATCGCGAAAGTTCGAGAGTTCGGCAGCATCGAAATAGGCATCGCCGATATTGCGGCCGCCGGCAATCGCCAAACGGCCGTCCGCGATCCATACTTTGTTGTGCATGCGGCGGGTTGCGCTGAAGGCGCGGATGGCCATCTCGAAGCCGCGGCGAAAGCGGTCGGTGCGCGCCCGGCTCGGATTGAACAGGCGGACGTCGATATTCGGATGCGCATCAAGCGAGATGCACAGGCGGTCGTGAATTCCCGCGTTGATATCGTCGAGCAGCAATCGAACGCGCACGCCACGGTCGGCGGCCAGGACGAGTTCGCGCGTCAGCAAAAATCCGGTCAGATCGTCCTTCCAGTAGTAATATTGCAGGTCGAGGCTACGCCCGGCTCTCCGCGCGGAGTGCACCCTCGCGACAAAGGCCTCGATGCTGTCGGATATCAACGCCACACCGCTTTGGTGGGGGTGATCGAGCGAAAGCAGACCGATATCAAGGTCGATCTCGGTCTCGTTCTCGGCGACCGGCAGCGCAAAGGACGGCGGCGCCTGGGGACGACGCCCAAACCGCCCGTAGATGTAAAGGATCGCCGCAACGGCGAGGGCGACCACTCCGGCAAGAAACACCGTACCCCAAAACACCATCGCACGCCGCCTCAGCCTGCTTAAGCCGAATCCGTCTCGATCAGTTCGGCGCGACCTGGATCGTTTTCGCTTTTGTGAACGGCCTTCAGGTCAATTGATGCCTTTACCGGCAGATGGTCCGAGGCAACACGAGCAAGCGGCGAGTCGTGCACAGCCACGGACGTGACCAGATGATATGGATTGCCAAGCACCCGATCGAGCGGCAACAGCGGAAAACGCGACGGAAAACTGGCGACCGTCGCGTGTGATGGATCAAAGGTCGGGCTCAAAAACTTGAGTGATGAACGCTTGCCCATCCGCCATTCGTTGAGGTCGCCGATAAGCAGGGTGGGTCGGCCGACCCCATCGGCGGCGGCGCGCAGCAGGGCCTCGGCCTGCTGGGCTCGGGAATGACGCAATAATCCAAGATGGGCGGCGATCACCCGCAACGGTCCCGCCTTGAGATCGAGATCGACGACCAGCGCGCCTCGCGGCTCGACACCGGGCAGCTTCAACTGGCGGAGGTCAGAAACCGCCCCTTCTCTCAGCAAGAGCACGTTGCCGTGCCACCCGTGCCCCTTGGCTGAAAAGGGTGAGATCGGCACCGAAACCAGATGTGCCTCCCGCCGTAGGTGTTCCAGATCGAGAAGGCCGGCCCGTTCGCCGAAGCGCTGGTCCGCTTCCTGCAGGGCCACGATATCCGCACCGACCTCGGCGATGACCTGAGCCGTGCGCGAGGGATCGAACCGGCCATCGGTGCCAACGCATTTATGGATATTGTAGGAGGCTATGACGATGTCTCCGCGGTCCACTGCCGCATCGCGCCCCACGACCGTGGGCCGTCGCTTGCGGATTGCCGCCAGAATGCCCGCGGATAGACTGTTATGTACTTTTGCCATGCTACTCCCTGCTTGCCGCCGCATCATGCTCAAATAGGTCCGCCCGTGCCACCGAAAAAGTCCGGGCCGCGCATCTTATTCCTTCCGGACCATCGGGCTCACATCGAGAACCTGCACCGCACTTTGGTCTTCCGATTAGGCTTGCGGCACCCGCCTCCGGCGCAATAGAGATTGAGATGAAGCTGCAAAGTCTACCCGTACGTGAAGAGTTGAGTCATGCCCGTAGTCCCCGGTATTTCAATCGACGGTTCCAGCCGCCGCGTTTCTCTCGACGTTCGCGATCCGGCTTTTTTCCGCAATCCGCTGCCCGCCTATGCGGCTCTCCACGCGCAATGTCCGGCCTTCTTCTGGGAGGAACGACAGCAATGGTATTTTGCCGGCTATGATCAGGTAAACGGCCTTCTGCGTGACCGCCGCTTCGGTCGCCAGATTCTGCATGTCGCGACGCGGGACGAACTCGGCATTCCCGAGCCGAAACCGCATTTGCAGGATTTCGATGCGCTGGAGGCGCATTCGCTGCTGGAACTGGAGCCTCCGGCGCATACACGGCTGAGGACGCTCGTCAACCGCGCTTTCGTCTCGCGGCAGATCGAACAGTTAAGACCGGAGATAGAGACGCTCTCGCACGCCGTCATCGACAGCTTCGAGAAGAACGGCGAGGTCGAATTGCTGAAGACCTATGCCGAAACGATCCCCGTAACTATCATCGCGCGCATGCTGGGAATTCCCGTGGAAGCGGCCCCTCGCCTTCTCGACTGGTCGCATCGCATGGTCCGGATGTATGTCTTCAATCCGAGCTTCGAAACGGAGCTCGACGCCAATCAAGCGTCCGCCGAATTCACCGCGTATCTCCGTGACGTCATCGCCGAAAAGCGCGCCAACCCCGGCAACGATCTGCTGACGCACATGATCACTTCGGAGAAAGATGGGGAGCGGCTGTCGGATGCCGAGCTGATTTCGACGACGGTCCTGCTCCTGAATGCCGGCCACGAGGCAACGGTCCACCAGATCGGCAATGCAGTGCGGACGATTCTTCAATCGGGTCTTTCCCCGGCTGAGCTTTTCGCAAGTGAGGAGTCGACGGAACGGGCCGTCGAAGAATGCCTGCGCTTCGCGGCGCCGCTGCATATTTTCCAGCGCTATGCGCTGACAGATGTCGAACTCGAGGACGGCATCGCTGTCAAGAAGGGCGACAAGATCGGACTCATGCTGGGCGCGGCCAATGTCGATCCGCGGAAGTTCTCAGCGCCCGACACATTCAAACCGGATCGCGACGAAGCTCCCAATGTTTCCTTTGGTGCGGGCCTGCACTTTTGCATCGGCGCGCCGCTCGCGCGGCTCGAGCTTAAGCTTTCCCTGCCGATCCTGTTCCGCCGCCTGCCTGGCATGCGGCTCAAGCACGAGCCGCATGTCAAGGACAGCTTTCATTTCCACGGCCTGGAGCGCCTGGATCTCGTCTGGTAGCCGCGCGGCGGCGGGATCGCCCGTGCTCCAGGTCGCGGCGTTCAGGGTCGGTTAACCATAAAGCCGTATTCCGGTCCGGACGGAGCGGCGATGGAGCCTGACGATGCGTCCAAACAAGTGCATTAGCCTGATCGTGTCCGGCGTGCTCGTGTCTGGCCTGATGCTGAGCAGTTGCCAAAGCGACCTTGCCATGATGGCCGATGCCGCGCTCAGGAATACGCCGGGGTACCCCGCGGCGCGGCCCGACACCGGTTCCCCGGCCGCACCGTCGACACCGGCCGATCCGGCTCCGCTGCCGACGGCTCCCTCCGTTCCGCCGGCACAGAACGTAGCGGAAAAACCGGCCTGTGACGCGGATGTGCAGTCGAGACTCAAGGCGGCGGGCACGGGTGTCGTTTCGCTGCAATGCAGCGTTCGGCTGTCATCGGCCGACGTCGTCACCCATCCGATCGTCTTCGAAGGAAGCGCCGCTTCCGGATCCGTTCTCGATTGCGGCGGGGGCACGCTCGACGTCAGCGCCGGCGCTTCGCGTAAGGAGAAAACCGCCGTAGTCGTTCGCTCCCGACAGACCGGCTCAGGAAGCTGGGACGTCCCCACGAACGTCACCATACGCAACTGCAACATCAAGGGTTTCGCCCGGATCTACGGGCTCGGCGAGAACGCCGACGGCGCGACGATGAAAGCCTCCTCGCGCAACCCCGGCCATACCGCCTTCGCCCAGGCTTCTGCCCCCAGGAACGTGCGCCTGGAGAACATCACCTTCACCGCGCCCGACGGCATTCCGTTCTACGTCGGCCCCGGGGTGACGAATTCGGCGCTCGTCAATTCGCGGATCAACGGCAAGTCGACCTCCGTCGCCGTCTATCTCGACGCCGAGTCAGCCAACAACACGATCAGCAACAACGTCTTCGGGATCACAACCGAAAAGCGGGAGCTGATCGCCGTCGACGGATCGGCCAACAACCGGATCACCAACAACACGTTCCGGCATGCCGAAAACGGCGGCATATTCCTCTACCGGAACTGCGGAGAGGGCGGCGTGATTCGCCATCAGAAGCCGCAGTACAACCAGATCACCGGCAACACCTTCCGTTACACATCGTCGTTCCTCGCGCAGCCGGCAGTCTGGCTGAATTCGCGCAACGGCAACCGGAGCTATTGCTTCAAGGATCTGGCCTATCCGTTCGGCAGCAGCGCTAGCAACCTCGATTTCGCGCAGAACAATGTAGTGCGCAACAACAGGCTCGAGGGCGGTTCCGAGAGCCTGATCCGCAACGACGATCCGACGAACGAGATCGGGGGGAACACGTCGACCGGCGGCTGGTGACCGTAAGGGATCAGCCTTCAAAGCCGGATCACATAGTCCTTGCGAGTCGTTTCAACGACTTCCCAGGTCCCCTTGAAGCCGGGTCTCAAGATCAGGCTGTCCCCGGCCTTGAGATGGACAGGTTCTCCGCCCTCCTCGGTTATGACCGAATGCCCGGACAGGATGTGGAAATACTCCCACTCGTCGTAAATGATCCGCCACTTTCCGGGAGTCGCTTCCCAGATGCCCGCATAGAGGCCGCCGCCCGCCTCCTCCAGGTTCCAGGTGCGGAACTCCGGACTTCCGGAAATCAGCCGGCCGGGCGCCGGCGCTCCAATCTCCGCTTCGACGGAAGACGGATCGAACTTCAAGAGATTGCTCATGGGACACCTATGTGAAAGGACCGAAGGCCGCAACCGCGTCTCAGGTCTTCGCAAGGGACTGCTCAAGGTCGGCGATAATATCGGCAACGTCCTCAATGCCGATGGAGAGACGGATAACGTCAGGCCCGGCGCCAGCCGCGACCTGCTGCTCCGGCGTCAGCTGGCGATGCGTGGTCGATGCAGGGTGGATAACGAGCGACCGTGTGTCGCCGATATTGGCGAGGTGCGAGAACAGTTCGAGGCCCTCGACGAGACGCTTTCCGGCGTCGTAACCACCCTTGAGACCGAAGGTAAAGACGGCACCCGCTCCCTTCGGGGAATAGCGCTTCTGGAGCGCGTTATTCGGATCTTCGTCCAGACCGGAATAACGGACCCAGGATGCCTTGTCGTGTTCCCTCAGCCACTTTGCGACCGCCAGGGCATTGTCGCAATGGCGTTGCATCCTCAGCGGCAGCGTCTCGATGCCGGTCAGGATCATGAAGGCATTGAAAGGCGAGATTGCTGGCCCGAAATCGCGCAGGCCCAGCACGCGGGCCGCTATCGCGAAGGCGAAGTTGCCGAAAACCTCGTGCAGCACCACACCGGCATATTCCGGGCGCGGCTCTGAAAGAAGCGGGTATTTGCCGGACTTCGACCAATCGAAGGTGCCGCCATCGACGATGATTCCGCCCATCGAATTGCCGTGGCCGCCGATGAACTTGGTGAGCGAGTGAACGAGGATGTCGGCGCCGTGCTCCAGCGGTCGCAGCAGATAGGGTGTCGCCATGGTGTTGTCGACAATCAACGGCAGGCCATGCCTGCGTGCAACCTCGGCGATTGCGGCGATATCGACGAAGGTGCCACCGGGATTGGCGAGACTTTCTATAAAGATCCCCTTGGTTCGCTCATCGATTTTGGCATCGAAACTTGCCGGATCCGCGCAGTCCGCCCAGCGAACCTGCCAGTCGAAGGATTTGAAGGCATGGCCGAACTGGTTAACGGAGCCGCCATAGAGCTGCTTCGCCGCGACGAAGTTGTCGCCGGGCAGCATGATCGTGTGGAAGACCAGAAGCTGCGCCGCATGTCCCGAAGCGACCGCAAGTGCCGCCGTGCCGCCCTCGAGCGCGGCGACGCGCTCCTCCAGCACAGCTTGCGTCGGGTTCATGATCCGGGTGTAGATGTTGCCAAACTGCTGCAAGCCGAAGAGCGCGGCCGCGTGATCGGTGTCGTCGAAAACGAAGCTTGTCGTCTGGTAGATCGGCGTCACACGTGCGCCGGTCGTCGGATCGGGCTGGGCCCCGGCGTGAATTGCAAGCGTGCTGAAACCGGGACCGGCTTTCGTCATTCATTCCTCCCTGAGCCCTCCAGTGCCAAAGTCACTGAAGCACTTTGCATTGTTGCATGACTTATCGGTAGGGCGCCTGCGACTAAGGCATCATCCCGCAATCAGCCTATCAGACGCGGATACTCGATCGCGGGACAGCGGTCCATAACGACATTGATCCCGGCTGCCTCGGCCTTGGCCGCAGCCTTGTCGTCCCGCACGGATAGTTGTCCCCATATCACCTTCGGCAAGGACGGCAGCTCGAGGATTTCGTCGACGAGCGCGGGCAGCGCATGGGCGGCGCGGAAGACGTCGACCATGTCGACAGGCTCTTTGATATCCGCGAGTCGCGCAACGACTGGCTGGTCAAGAATCGTCCTGCCGACCTGGCCCGGATTGACCGGAATCACGCGGTATCCCTTACGCAACAGAAATGCCATCACGCGGTGGCTCGGCCGCTCGGCCTTCGGCGAGGCGCCGACCAGGGCGATCGTCTTCGTCGAGCGCAGGATGTCGGCGAGATAGTAGTCCGGGTAGGCATCATGATTCATGCTGGCATATCCAAGGTCACTTGCACCTCTGGATACTTGGGCTCGCACGCCTACAAGTCAACCGAAGCGGACAGGATCATTCGCCATTTCAACAACGGTCCGGAGATTTCCCGCTCGCGAGCGGAATCCGGTTGCTTTTCATCCGGCGCGACGTCACAACGCCCGAGCGCTCCACATCGTCCGCCGAGGTTCATTTTGCCGCTTGATGTTATCGTGCTTGTCCTCTTCGGGGCGCTTCTGCACGCAACCTGGAATGCACTCGTCAAAGCCGGCTCGGAAAAATCGCTGGATGCGGCCATGGTCGCGCTCGGCGCGGCGACCGTGGCCGTGCCTTTCCTGCCGTTCCTGCCACTCCCCAAATCCGAAGCGTGGCCCTTCATCCTGGTTTCGGCGGTCTTCCAGTTCGTCTATTTCCAGCTGGTGGCGGCATCTTATCGCGCCGGTGACATCGGCCTCGTCTATCCGCTGATGCGTGGCGTGGCACCGCTCATCGTCGCCTCGACGAGCAGCGTCGTTGTCGGCGAGGAGCTGAGCCGCGGAGCCGTCGCCGGAATCATGACGATCTGCGCCGGCGTGCTCACGCTCGCCTTCGAATCCCGCAAGGGTGGCAAGCATGCGATCCTGCTCGCACTTTCCAATGCGTGCGTGATCGCATGCTATACCTATGTCGATGGCATCGGCGCCCGGCTCTCCGGGAACCCGATTTCCTATACGCTGTGGATGGCGCTGCTGCCGCCTGTGCTTCTCTTCGCCTGGGCGTTCGTTCGCCGCGGCGTGAAGCCGGTGCTACGCCATGTCCATTATCATTGGTGGCGCGGACTGGTAGGCGGAGCCGGGTCGATCGGCGCGTACGGGCTCGCACTCTGGGCAATGACCAAGGCGCCGGTCGCAACGGTCGCCGCGCTTCGCGAGACATCGATACTCTTCGCGGTCGTGATCTCCGTCGTCTTCCTCAAGGAGCGCGTCAGCATCTGGCGCATCGCCGCCGCATCGGTCATCGCGCTCGGCGCGTTGCTCCTCAAGCTCGCCTGACGGTCAGTCCTCCTTCCACTCCGGCATGCGTTTGCCGAGAAAGGCGCCGATACCTTCTTCGGCGTCGCGCGCGAGCATGTTTTCGACCATCACGCCAACAGCATAGTCATAGGCGTCCGCCAACGGCAGGTCGGCTTGCCGATAGAAGGCTTCCTTGCCGATTTTCAGTGCCTGCGGTGACTTCGACACAATAACGGCGGCGTATTTGTCCACCACCTGGCGCAGATACTGCTGCGGGACGATACGATTGACGAGGCCGAAATCCTTGGCCGTGGAGGCGTCGATCGTCTCGCCGGTCAATAGCATCTCCATCGCCTGCTTGCGGTGGGCGGCGCGCGAGAGCGCAACCATCGGCGTCGAACAGAAGAGGCCGATGTTCACGCCTGGCGTGCAGAAGGTCGAACTGTCGGTGCAGATCGCCAGATCGCAACTTGCCACCAACTGGCAGCCCGCGGCCGTCGCCAGACCATCGATCTCGGCGATCACCGCCTGGGGCAGCCCGGTGATCTTCAGCATCAGGTCCGCGGCAAGCCGGATCGTTCGCTCGAAAAAGGCCCGGCCGCGATCTTCGTCGGCGCGATGCAGCGTCATTTCCTTGAGATCATGACCGGCGGAGAAGAGCTTGCCGGCAGCCGCGATCACGATCACCTTGATGTCCTTCGAGCAGCCGACCGCATCGAACTCGGCCAGAAGCGCTTCCATCAGGGCGATCGACAGCACATTCGCCGGCTGATTGTTGAGCGTCAACCGCAGGACCGGACCGTTCACTTCGCGCAGCAACAAACCGTTCGGCTCTTCCTTCCTGAATGAAACGACGTCTGCCATGACCTTCTCCGAATGATTGCTGTTGGCGACGCGTGGTACGCCGCTCAAGCCGCTCTTTCAAGCCTACAGCCAATAACGCCCTCTGCGCTCCGAATAAGCCGCGCCGCGCTGTAAGACCATTTTCCAGCTTGCGCGATCGCCGCGGACATCCTGTAACGAGTGCAGAAAAGAGGAGGAAAGCGATGAAGCTGCAGCCGATCATGACCGTCGACGAGTTGAACAGCTTCCTCGATACCGACTTTCCACAGGTCCACACGGACGGAAAGGTCTTCGCCGTGACCGGTACAGGGCCGGGCTTTGCAACGATGCGGCTCGATCCGAATGAACGACACATCCGCCCTGGCGGCACGGTGTCCGGCCCGACATTGTTCGCGCTTGCCGACGTATCCGCCTATATCGCGTTGATTGCGCATATCGGCCCGGTCGCCCTTGCCGTCACCACCAACCTCAACATCAACTTCCTGAGGAAACCGGAGCCGGAACCGCTCGAATGCACCTGCCGGATCCTGAAACTCGGCAAGCGGCTCGCGGTTCTCGACGCTTCGATAACGCCTGTTGGTGCGGACGATCTGGTTGCTCACGCCACGGCGACTTATTCGATTCCGCCACGTTAAACGGTGGTATCTGCACACCACATTCATAACTTATTGATTTCACACGATATTCTTTTACGTGGCGCAATAAGATGCCCTTGACGGTATTTTCGCACTTCCGTATAAACTGCCCGCAGATCGCGGCCCCCTCGGACCGCCTTCTTTTTTGGCTTCGCCCCTGCGGGTCAAAACCAAGCAACAAGAAACGCCCGGCGGTACGCTTCCGGGTCCAACGAAAGAGTATAGATATGGCAACCTTCGTTCAGAAGCCTGCAGAGGTGGAGAAGAAGTGGATCCTCATCGACGCCGAAGGCCTCGTTGTCGGTCGCCTCGCCTCCATCATCGCAAACCGCCTGCGCGGCAAGCATAAAGCCACCTTCACGCCCCATGTCGACGACGGCGACAACGTCATCGTCATCAACGCCGAGAAGGCCGTTCTCACTGGCAAGAAGTACACCGACAAGAAGTACTACTGGCACACCGGCTACCCGGGTGGCATCAAGGAGCGCACCGCGCGCCAGATCATCGAAGGCCGCTTCCCGGAGCGCGTCATCGAGAAGGCCGTCGAGCGCATGGTTCCGCGTGGCCCGCTCGGCCGTCGCCAGATGAAGAACCTGCGTGTTTACGCCGGCTCCAACCACCCGCATGAAGCACAGCAGCCGACCGTCCTCGACGTCGCTAAGCTGAACAGCAAGAACACAAGGAGCGCCTGATAATGGCTGACCTTTCCGCTCTCAAGGATATCGCCACGACCGCGGAACCGGCTGCTCCGGTTCACGTCAAGAAGGTCGACGCGCAGGGCCGTTCCTACGCGACCGGCAAGCGCAAGGACGCTGTCGCCCGCGTTTGGGTCAAGCCCGGCTCCGGCAAGATCACCATCAACGGCAAGCCCTATGCGGCTTACTTCGCTCGCCCGGTTCTGCAGATGATCCTGCAGCAGCCGATCGTCGCTGCTGCCCGTGACGGCCAGTTCGACATCGACGCGACCGTTGCCGGTGGCGGTCTCTCCGGCCAGGCCGGTGCCGTTCGTCACGGTATCGCCAAGGCTCTCACCTACTTCGAACCGGGCCTGCGCTCCGTTCTGAAGCGCGGTGGGTTCCTCACCCGCGACAGCCGCGTGGTCGAGCGCAAGAAGTACGGCCGTGCAAAGGCACGCCGTTCGTTCCAGTTCTCCAAGCGTTAATCGCTGGCAGTGCTGCACTTCCAAGGCCGGGCATGTCCCGGCCTTTTTTCGTTGTTTAATTTCAAAAAGCGTCAGATCGGCAGTTCCGTGGTCGACTTGAGCTCCCTCAGCACGAAGCTCGACACCACCGTCCGCACATGCGGATTGCGCATCAGGTAGCGCGTCATGAACGCGTCATAACTTTCCACGTCCGCCGCCCGGATCTTCAGCATGTAGTCGAACGTGCCGGAGAGCGCGTAACATTCCATGATTTCCGGCCTGTCCCTGACCACGGCTGAGAACGATGCGATCGCCTCGTCATGATGATCCTCGAGCGTCACATGGGCGATGATGCAGAGCTTCAGATCCAGCTTTGCCGGATCGAGCAGCGCCACGCGCTTGCGGATCACGCCATCGGCCTCGAGTTCCTGCAGCCGACGCCAGGCCGAGCTTTGCGACATGCCCGCCTTCTCCGCCAGTTCCGCGAGCGACTGGCCGCCATCGGCCTGGATCAGGCGAAGCAATCGGCGCAGCGGTTGGAACGATTCCTTCAAATCTGACGGCATTTCGAAATTTCCTCCCGCCAGGAAGCCGATGACCGGCAACTGTGAAACAAATACTCAGCCCGTTGGGGATACAATTGCAACAGCAATCTGTTCTGACGAATGAGGAGACGTCATGACCAAACAAAGCACCTACACCGCGAAGCTGCCGGAACCGGACGGCACCTATCTCTACACACCGGAGGAGGATGCGGTCTGGGGCGAACTCTATCGGCGGCAGATGAAGCTGCTTGCCGACAAGGCATGCGATGAATATCTCGACGGCGTGCGGACCCTCGGCCTCAATCCGGACCATGTTCCGCAGCTCAAGGACGTCAACCGGAGGCTCGCCGAAACAACGGGCTTCGGGGTAGAGGGCGTGCCGGCGCTCATTCCGCCTTCGCGCTTCTACGAGCTCCTGTCACAAGGCAAGTTCCCGCTCGCGACTTTCATGCGCCGCCGGGAGCACATCGACTATATCGAGGAACCGGACCTCTTCCACGAGGTCTTCGGCCATTGCCCACTCCTGACCAACCAGAGCTACGCCAATTTCGTCCGGCGCTTCGGCCAAAAGGCGGTCAAGCTCGGCAAAGACTATTCATGGCACCTGTTCCGCTTCTTCTGGTTCACGGTGGAGTTCGGCCTGATCAACACACCGAACGGCCGGCGCTGCTACGGCGCGGGTATCGTCTCGTCAACGAGCGAGACGCGCCATGCCATGGAGACGATGGACTGCGAATTCCGCCCCTTCGATCTGATGAGCGTTCTGCGGACGCCCTACCGCATCGATATCGTCCAGCCGATCTACTATGTCATCGACAGCTTCGCCCAGCTCGAGACGATCATCGAGGAGGACATCACGGCTCGGATCAATGAAGCCAAGAGGCTCGGTGATTTTGATCCGACCTTCGAGGCCAAGGCGTCCTAAAGGGTCTGTGCGTCGAATGCACATGATTTTGCCGGCAAGCTCTTGCCTTGCCGGCATCGATTGTCCAACGTCCCGTCAAATCTGATGGGAGACGGGCATGGCAAACAAGACGATCGACCACGCGATCACGGCAAGATCACTGACGGCGGCGGCGTCCGATCCCACCCATGCCGGTATCCTCTCCTTCATGCGGCGGAAATACACCAAGCAATTGAAGGGCGTGGACACCGTCGTCTGGGGCATTCCCTTCGACGCGGCGACCTCCAACCGCCCCGGCGCCCGTTTCGGACCGCAGGCGATCCGTCGCGCCTCCGCTATCTTCGACAATGATCCGCAATATCCGTTCGAGCGTGAGCTCTTTGCCGACATGGCGACGATCGACTATGGCGACTGCCTGCTCGACTACGGCAGTCACACGAGGACGCCCGCGACGATCGAGCGTGAGGCGACAAAGATCCTGAAATCCGGCGCCTATCTGCTGACGCTCGGTGGCGACCATTTCGTTACCTATCCTGTGCTCAAGGCTCACGCCGCCCTGCATGGCCCCCTCGCCCTCGTTCAGTTCGACGCACATCAGGACACCTGGCCGGACGAGAAGGGCCGCATCGACCATGGCTCCTTTGTCGGCCGCGCCGCGCGCGAAGGGCTGATTGATGTCGAGCGTTCGATCCAGATCGGCATCAGGACGCACGCCCCCGAGGATTGCGGCATCAGGATCGTTTATGGCTACGAGGTCGAGGACATGCGCGCCGAGGAGATCGCCGACATGATCGTCCGGCATGTCAGCAGCCAGCCCGCCTATCTGACCTTCGATATCGATTGCCTCGACCCGGCCTATGCGCCTGGTACCGGCACGCCGGTGGCCGGTGGTCCGTCGAGCGCCAAAATCCTTTCGGTGCTGCGCAAGCTCGGGGCTCTCCACATCGCCGGCAGCGACGTCGTCGAAGTGGCGCCTGCTTATGACCACGCCGACATGACCGCCATTGCTGGTTCGACCATCGCCATGTATATGCTGGGCCTGCGCGCCGAGTGGCTGGCGGAAAGGCGCGGCTAATTCGCAGGGACCGCTAAGAAATTGATTCAATTCTATGCCAGGCTGATTCCGGAAATCTCCGCAACCGTCTGCAGGAACAGGTAAATCATGAAACCGAAGATCTTCATCGATGGCGAACACGGCACCACGGGGCTGCAGATCCGCACCCGCATGGCCGGTCGTACGGATGTCGAACTGCTGTCGATCCCGGAAGCGGAGCGCCGCAACGCCGCGATGCGGGAAGACCTCCTCAACGATGCCGACATCGCCATTCTCTGCCTTCCTGACGACGCGTCGCGCGAAGCCGTGTCGATGGTCGCCGGCAACAATCGCGTACGCATCATCGACACGTCGACCGCCCATCGCGTCGCTCCCGACTGGGCCTATGGCTTCGCCGAAATGGACAAGGCGCAGCCGGCAAAGATCCGCGAAGCGCGCCATGTCGCCAACCCCGGCTGCTACCCAACGGGTGCCATCGCCCTGGTCCGGCCGCTACGCCAGGCCGGCATCCTCCCGGATGGCTACCCGGTCACCGTCAATGCGGTTTCCGGTTATACCGGCGGCGGCAAGCAGATGATCGCGCAGATGGAGGATGAGAAAAACCCCGACCACATCAGTGCGCCACATTTCCTTTACGGCCTGCCGCTCAAGCATAAGCATGTCCCGGAAATGAAGATGCATGGCCTGCTCGAGCGCGCTCCAATCTTCTCGCCGTCCGTCGGCAGGTTCCCGCAAGGCATGATCGTGCAGGTGCCGCTCTATCTCGATGATCTTGCCGCTGGCGCGACGCTCGAAAGCATTCATGCCGCGCTCGTCGAGCACTATGCCGGCCAGTCGATCGTCGAGGTCGCACCGCTTGTCGAAAGCGCGCAGCTCGCCCGCATCGACGCAACGGAGCTCGCCGGCAAGGACACCATGAAGCTTTTTGTCTTCGGGACGAGCGGCGGAACCCATGTGAACCTCGTCGCCCTGCTCGACAATCTCGGCAAGGGCGCGTCGGGCGCGGCAGTGCAGAACATGGACCTGATGCTATCAGCTTGAATGGTGCGGCAAAAACACAGCCCCCGACAGTCGCCTGTCGGGGGCTTTTTTGTCGGCATTGCAAGTTTGGTCAGTCGCGGATCTCGATCGCCGTCGATTTCGGATATTCGCCGACGAAGCCGCGCCAATGCGCGATAGCGAAGCCGAGCACGACGAGCGCGCCCGCCTGATGCAGCACGCCCCAGCCGATCGGCACCTCAAGCACGAGCGTCGTGATGCCGATCATCGCCTGGACGGTCACCAGGCCGAAGAGAACCACAGAGCGTCGCGCATGCGTCGTTTCCGGCGCCGCCCGCAATGAGGCAAGCATATGCGCCAGTGCCAGTGCGAACAGCAGGTAGGCGCCGGCGCGATGGAAGAATTGCACAGCCTTCGGATTTTCGAAGAGATTGATCCAGGCGGGCTGCTGCACGAACAACCCTCCCGGGATGATCGCACCGTCCATCAGCGGCCAGGTATTATACGTGAAGCCTGCATCGAGACCGGCCACCAGCGCACCAAGATAGATCTGGAACAGGCTCATGACCGCGAGGATGGCCGCCATCGATCGCGACCCTTTGGTCGGTGGGGCGTCGCCCGAATGCGGGCAAAGACCGCGCAGGATCCACATGCAGGCGGCAAAGATCAGACAGGCGATGACGAGGTGCGTGGCAAGCCGGTACTGGCTGACCTCGGTGCGTTCGACGAGGCCGGAGGACACCATCCACCAGCCGATGAAGCCCTGGAAGCCGCCGAGCGCCAGAATGCCGACAAGCGGCCATCTCAAGCGTCGCTCGATCCGACCCGTTACCCAGAAGAAGAAAAGCGGCAGGGCGAAGATGACGCCGATGGTGCGCGCCAGCAACCGGTGCGCCCATTCCCACCAGAAGATCGTCTTGAACTCCTCGACCGTCATGCCCTTGTTGAGCTGCTCGTACTGCGGAATGCGCTGATAGAGCCGGAACTCCTCTTCCCACTCCTGGGCGGACAGCGGTGGTATGACGCCATGAATAGGCTTCCACTCCGTGATCGAAAGACCGGACTCGGTCAACCGCGTCGCACCGCCAACGAGCACCAAGGCGAACAGAGTGAAGAGAACGGCTGCGAGCCAGCCGCGGATTTGCCGACGGTTGCGCTCCGTCCTGTCGATCTCCTTCAGCAGCGTCTGTTCTGTTGCCAACTCGACGTGGGCCATGAATCTTCCTCTTTTATCGCCGAGGCGCGGCCATTCCTGCGGCCAGGTTCCAGCCCAGCCAGCCCCGAAAGCCGTTGATTTGCACCAGAGTGCCGTGCAAAACAAGGCCGAAGCCTTTGCGGCATGCCGTCGCGGCTACTGCATGTTTCCTCAATCGTACCGAGGAAACATGCAGCTATTCAACGTGCTACAGCGTCCTTTGCGCGTCCGATAACACGCGCGCCGCTGTAGTGAAGCGCAAGCCATCCGAAAGAAGTGAAATGCCCGTACGCCTCAGAAAACTGATCGGCACGATCCTCATCATCATCCTTGTCGTCTTTTACGCACTGGCGGCCGTCACATTCGCTTCGCTGCTGCTCGGCACATCACCCTGGTGGGTGCATCTGCTCTATTTCTTCCTGACGGGCCTGCTGTGGATCCTGCCCGCGATGCTGATCATCAAATGGATGGAAAAGCCCGCCAAGAACCGCTGATTGCCGGGGCATGTGATGAAGATCGCGGTTATTTCCGATATTCACGGCAACGATCTCGCCCTCAAGGCAGTGCTTGCCGACATCGCCGCGCAGGGGATCGCGGAGATCGTCAATCTCGGCGATCATTTGAGCGGCCCGCTCAATGCCGCTCAAACCGCTGACATCCTGATCAGACACGACATGCCCGCGATCCGCGGAAACCACGATCGTTATCTTCTCACGCGCGATCCCGCGCGCATGGGGCCTTCCGACCGGGTCGCTTATGATGAACTCGAGCCACGGCATATGACGTGGCTTGCCTCCTTGCCCGAAACACTGGTCTATCGAGATGCGCTTTTCCTTTGTCACGGCACGCCGCGCAGCGACGAATCCTACTGGCTGGAGACGCTGACGGCCGAGGGCGTGGTCCACATGGCGGGGCGGAACATCATCGAGAGCTTTGCTACGGACATCGATTATCCGGTGATCCTTTGCGGTCATACGCACATTCCGCGGGCCGTGCGGCTCACGGACGGCCGGCTCGTCGTCAACCCCGGTAGCGTCGGCTGCCCGGGCTACGACGATGACGAGCCCGTTCCCCACAAGGTCGAAACCGGGTCGCCGGACGCGCGCTATGCCATTGTCGAAAGTACAGCCGGCGACTGGAATGTCACCTTCCGCTGTGTGCATTATGATCATATGGTCATGTCGCGGCTTGCCGCACGTCGCAACCGTCCCGAATGGGCAAGGGCTCTCGCAACCGGGTTCCTCGACTGACTCTGTAGTGTGCATTTCAGCGGCGGAGGTTGTCACCTTGTCTGCCGGCGAATTTCGCCTTACTGGCCAATCCCGCCATGCAATCGTCTGCAATCTGCCGATGGTTTCCGCTGGAAAGCGCATTCTGACGGCCGTGCTTCATACTTTGCTAACCGCATTCTGCTGTCGCTCGCGAAATAGTCGCCACACCCGCTCAAAGTTAAGCTGAATGTAGCGACATCTGCGCTTCAATGGATGCACGAACTTGCTTCCCAACGGTAGATGAAATGCCGAATGCCTGCTTCACTTTGACGTCGTTGGACGAGCCGCAGCCGCGCGATCGCGTCTCGACCCGTCGTTCGGAAGCACAAGGCGGCGAAAAGATAACGGTCTCCATCCACACCGACATGGCCGCGCTCGAAGCAGAATGGCGCGCTCTCGACGAGAACGGCCAGAACTCTCTGCACCAGAGCTTCGACTGGTGCACCGCGTGGCGGAAAACGCACAGGAGTCAGACGCTGTTCGTTCGCGCGGTGCGCGGCCAGCAAACGCTCTTTATTCTGCCGCTTGAAATCGACAGCGGGCGCTTCTTCCGCACGGGACGGCTGATCGGTTCCGATCATAGCAATCTCAACACCGGCTTGTTTCCTGTCGACGACGCAACTCCGTCCGCGGAAGTCGTGCGCGTGCTCATCTGCGGAATTAAACGCCAGCTGCGTGGGTTCGCGGATATCGTCACCCTCGACAGGACGCCTGCAACGTGGCGCGGGAAGGCTCATCCGCTTGCCGCCCTGCCCGCCTTGCAGAACGCCAACGCCTCATTTCAATTGCCGCTCCTCGGAAATATCGACCGCACGCTGGCACAGCTCAACGCAAAACGGCGACGCAGGAAGATGCGTATATCGGAGCGGCGTCTCGCCGCGCTTGGCGGCTACGACTACGTGGTTGCCCGCGAGAAATCGGGAGCGCACGCGCTTCTGGAAACCTTCTTCCAGCAGAAGGCGGCACGCTTCGAGGCGCACGGCCTGCCGGATGTGTTCCAGGGCGCCGAAACACGCGCATTCTTCCATCAGCTCGTAGAGTGTGGTCAATCGGCGAACGGCCAGTTACTGGAACTCAACGCCATTCGCCTCAAGGGCGAGCATGGAGACCGGATCCTGGCGATCGCCGGTCTTTCGCGCAAGGGCGATCACGTCATCTGCCAGTTCGGCTCCATTGACGAGGGGATCGCCGCCGACAGCTCTCCGGGAGAATTGTTGTTTTACAGGATAATCGAGCGGCTGTGTTCCGAAGGCGTGGCGCTCTTCGATTTCGGGATCGGCGATCAGCCCTACAAACGCTCGTGGTGTACAATCGAAACGCCGTTGCGGGACATCGTGTTGCCCGTGACGCTCCCCGGACAGCTTGCCGCACGTATCCATCGAGGAGCGGTGTTGGCTAAGCGGCTGATAAAGGCCAACAAAGCATCCTACGCATTCGTGCAGCGGCTGCGCCAGCGGCGTCAACAACGCTGAAGCCGGCGCACCAGGATTGAGGCTGAACAGCGCGCGTGCACTTTACGCAGCGTGGCGGTCCGGGAAGTCGGGGTCGCTTTCGCGCTGTCCGGCCATCAGCACGATGTTGCGGTATCCGGCCTCCCCGAATTCCGTCAGCAGTTCCACAATCCGCTCATCGCTGACGGACGAAGCCGACAGTATGATCTCCGTTCCCTCTCGCCGGGCAATTCTGGATACGGCGCTGGCATCGGTCGGGCCACACTCGACCAGGACCAGATCATAGGCATTAGTGAGCGCATCGACGATCATCTGTAGCCGCTCGATACCGCGCATTGCGACCCGCGGGTCGGAATTTCCCCGGGGAATGATATGCGCTTCCGAGAAGCGGTCCGCGTGTATCGATTCGGCAAAGGCGATATCGCCGGAAAGCAGGTTTGTTATGCCCGGCAGCGTCGGCGACTGTGCCATCAGCCGCGTCGGGCAAGCCGAGCCGGAAAGATCGATGAGAACGACCTTCTGACCGTCCTCCGCCAGCAGCCGCGCCAGCATGACAGTCGCCGTCGACCCTACATCGCCGCCCGGCGATACGGAAACGGCGACACCTACTTTTTGGTCGACAAGGTGAGCGGCAACGAACTCGATCGAGAAGTCGCTTTCCACCGTCTTGGTATCCTCCTCGGGTTCAAGCTCCTGTCCTGCGGCGTCGGTGTCCGCGAGCGCAAGCATCGAATCCGCAGGCTCCGGCTCCGCCAGGACCGCAGGCAATTGTTCGGAACCTCCCGGTTCCGCGATGGAAACGGGCTTGAGCGCGCGCCCGCTGAAGAGTTCGCCAAGCATGATCAAGACACAACTGATCAGGAAGGTGGCGAGCGCCGCGACCACCGTGATCGGCATTACCTTCGGGAAGTTCGGGGTGCTTGGAACGACCGCATTCGAAATCACGCGCGCATCTGCCGGCGTGGCGTTCGCAACCGTACGCGACGTCGCCTCCCTGTAGCGGGCGAGATAGGTTTCGAGAAGCTGCCGCTGCGCCGTCGCCTCGCGCTCCAGTGCCCGCAAGCCGACCTCTTCCTCTCCTGCCTGCGCGGATTGCGCCTTGAGCGTGTTGAGGCGCTGCAGCAACTGCTCTTCGCGCAACTGCCCGACCTTCGCTTCGTTCTCCAGGCTGACGAGAACCCTGCGGGTCTCGGCACGAATTTGTTGCCTGATGCCTTCAAGCTGGGATTTCAATGCCTTGAGCCGCGGGTGGCCGTCGAGCAATGACGTCGACAGGTCGGCAATCTGCGCCCGGATGTTGGCTTCGTTTTCCTTCAACCGCTGGATCATCTGCGAGCCGACGACGGCGGTCAGCGTGTCCGGCGCGCGACCGTCGGCGAGTGCCGTCCGCACGCCTTTCGCGCGGGCCTCGGCATTGGCCCACTCTCCGCGCACGCGGGCGAGCTCGCTCGAAATATCGGTGAGCTCACGTGTGGCGAAGTTTTCAGTCTGGCCGGTCGGCAGCAGGCCGGACGAGGCACGGTACGCCGCAACCTTCGCCTCAGCCTCGCGCACCTTCTCGCGAAGGTTGGCAATTTCCGGTTCCAGCCAGCGGCTCGCCTCCGAATTCGAGTCGAGTTTCGCGCCGCTCTGCAGGGACAAATAGACTTTTGCCATCTCATCGGGGATCGCGGCCGCAAGCTTGGGATCTTTCGCCGTGAAGGCTATGGCGATCACGCGCGACCTTTCGACCTGATAGACCTGCAGCTTGGACTCGAACTCCTTCAGCACCCGCTCTTCGGGCGGCAAGTCGAGCGGGTTCTTCTTGACGCCCAGCATCACCAGGAGATCGGAAAGCGCCGAGGGTTCGGCCGAAGGATCGAACTCCTTGCGTTCATGCAGCTTCATGTTGCGCGCGACCTGTTTGATCAGATCGGCGGAACGCAGCACCTGTACCTGGCTTGAAATACCCGATTCATCAAAGACCCGGTCGGATCCCGTCGGAGCAACCTGGTTCGATCCGCTGAACTCCGGTTCACGCGACTCGATCAGCAGCCGTGCTTCGCTCTGATACTGTGGAGCGATCATCATCGCGGTGGTGAAAGCTGCGGCCGCGACGCACGCCGTGGCGAGCAAAATCCGGGTTCGCCGCGCCCAAACGGCGCGGAAAAGGCCGCCGAGATCTATATCCACATCCTGCTGCCCGCCGCCGATGCCTGACATGCCTCAACTCCGAAGGTTCTTCATTCGGCCGGAAGGTAAAGGAACATGGTAACGCAAGGGTTAATATCCAGCACAACCCTAAGGTGGCGCTCCTTGTCGACCCAAATCAAAATTCCTGGGCGAGTTTACCGGCTATTAACCCTAACGGATCGATAACGTCGGCAGAGGTGATCGTTTCCGGAGCCCGAGACACGCATGTCAACCGCAGGCAAAAAGACAGCACGCGCTATCGCATTGGCGATATTGTCGGCACTGGTCGGCGGCTGCACGAGCTACCAGCCGGCTCCCAAAGCCTTTAGCGAGGCCACCATCCAGCCCTACCGGCTGGACAGCGGTGACCGCCTTCGCATCAACGTCTTCGAACAGGCCGGTCTCAGCGGGACCTACACCGTCGATCAAGCCGGCTATGTCGCCTTCCCGCTGATCGGCGCCATACCCTCGCGCGGCCATACGCTGCCGGAACTGGAGGGCATGATCGCCGCAAAGCTGCGCGAGGGCTTTCTCCGGGATCCGGACGTCACGATCGAGGTGGACCGCTATCGCTCGGTGTTCATCATGGGCGAAGTGGGCCAGGCGGGCCAATATAGCTACGTTCCTGGCATGACGGTCCAGAATGCAATCGCGGTGGCCGGCGGCTTCTCTCCGCGTGCGAACCAGTCGAACGCCGACATCACCCGCAAGATCAACGGCCGCATCATTACCGGCCGCGTGCCGATTTCCGACCCGGTCATGGCCGGCGACACGATTTATGTCCGCGAACGGCTGTTCTGACATCCATGCAGAGCGAACGTCCCCTGCGCATCCTTCATTGCTTCAGGTCGCCGGTCGGCGGCATATTCCGGCACGTGCGCGATCTTGCCGAAGCCCACGCCAATGCCGGGCACCAGGTTGGAATTCTGTGCGACAGCACGACCGGCGGCGCCCACGAGGACGCGTTGTTCGATACGATCCGCCCCTATCTGGCGCTCGGCATCGTTCGCCTGCCCATTCACCGCGCCATAGGACCGTCCGACATCGTCTCACTTTGGCGAAGCTACAATGAAATCAGAAGTTTGCAACCGGATGTGCTGCATGGGCACGGCGCCAAAGGCGGCGTCCTTGCGCGCATCATCGGTTCAGCCTTGCGGGTCAACAAGTATCGCGTAGCCCGCCTTTATTCGCCCCATGGCGGCAGCCTTCACTACGATTCAAGATCGTTGAAGGGACGAGCGATCTTCCGTCTCGAGCGGCTGCAGGAGCGCCTCACCGACGCTCTCGTATTCGTCTGCGATTATGAACGCCAGACCTATTTCACGAAGGTCGGACGGCCGCCCGGTCGCAACGAACTGATTTATAACGGCATCGACGACCGCGAATTCGATCCCGTCACGGTCGCGCCCAACGCAGTGGATTTTCTTTATATCGGCATGATGCGGGACCTCAAGGGTCCCGACCTGTTTGTTGAGAGCTTTGCCGCGGCCGAGCGGATCGCAGGACGTCCCCTCGCCGCCCTGATGATCGGCGACGGACCGCAACAGCAGCAATACGCAGAGATGAAGCTGCGCAGGGGGCTTGGGCGGCGCATCAAAATGCTTCCGGCCATGAAGGCGAGAGAAGCCTTCGCACTCGCCCGCACGGTCGTCATCCCGTCGCGGGCGGAATCGATGCCCTACATAGTGCTCGAGGCGCTTGCCGCCGGCAAACCCGTTATCGCAACACGGGTCGGCGGGATTCCGGAAGTATTCGGCACCGACAGCGGTGCTCTTGCCGAACCCAACGTCGATTCGCTCGCCGCGATCATGGCCGCCACCATCGTCGAGCAGGACTGGCCCGAAAGAATGATGCCGGATCCCAAAGCGTTCAAATCCCGCTTCGCCGCGTCGGTCATGACGAAGAGCGTAATGCGGCTCTATCACGATCTGGCAGGCGATGCGGCCGGTGCGCCAGGACAGCTCCTTACAACGTAAGCGTTTCTTAGTGGCTTTCTGCTATCCGGGCGCAGGGACTTCAGCGCCAGGAAGAGACCATGAATCACTACGAAAGGCCCGAGGCATTCAATCCGGAAGCGCTTCGCAAGAAGATTTCCGAGATTCGAACGGCCGCTCCCGAAGAGACGATAGGGGAGAAAGGCGCCACGGAGCTAAATCCGCTGGCTCGGCAAATCGCGCTTCAGTTTCGCGCCGACACCTATTCGCCAGCCATGATCACTGGCCTGATCCGGCTGCTCGATTTCTGTGTTCTCTTCGCCATCGGATACGGCATTAACGCCTACTATGTCCAACCGGCCGTCGAACAACTGCCCGTCTATCTTTCAATTCTCGCCGGCGGCTCAGCACTCGCCGTCGCAGCCATCCAGATCGCTGATGGTTATCAGGTGCCGGCGCTTCGGGCTTGGCTGCGAATGACGCCGCGCGTTCTGGGCGCCTGGGCGACCGCCTTTGGCGCCATCGCGCTTGCGCTCTTCTTTCTGAAATCCGGCCATCAATATTCCCGCGTCTGGATCGCGGGATGGTTCATCTGTGGCGCGCTCTTTCTTATCGCTCAGCGCGCCTTCATCGCCTATTCGATCCGCCATTGGTCGCGCAACGGGACGATGGAACGTCGTGCCGTCATCGTCGGCGGCGGTCAGCCGGCCAAGGATCTGATCCGCACGATCGAACATCAGCCGGACAATGATATCCGCATCTGCGGCATCTTCGACGATCGCGACGAGCGGCGATCGCCGAACATGATCGCCGGATACCCGAAATTGGGAACGGTCAACGAACTCGTCGAATTCGCCCGGCTTGCGAGGATCGACATGCTGATCATCTCGCTGCCGCTGACTGCCGAAAACCGCATTCTCGAACTGTTGAGGAAGCTCTGGATTCTCCCCGTCGACATACGGCTGGCGGCGCACGCCAACAACCTGCGCTTCCGACCGCGCAGCTATTCTCATGTCGGAGAGGTCCCGATGCTCGACATCTTCGACAAGCCGATCGCAGATTGGGACTCCGTCGCGAAGCGCTGTTTCGACATTTTTTTCAGCGTCGTCGCGCTTCTTCTCCTATGGCCGGTAATGCTTGCCGCCGCTGTCGCGGTCAAGTTAACGTCGCCGGGGCCGATCATCTTCAAGCAGGCCCGACACGGCTTCAACAACGAGACGATCGAGGTTTACAAGTTCCGCTCGATGTACGCGCATATGAGCGACCCTACCGCTCGCAGCGCCGTCACCAAGGGAGACCCCCGGGTCACTCCCGTTGGCCGCTTCCTGCGTAAGTCTTCGATCGACGAGCTGCCGCAGATCTTCAACGTGTTGAAGGGCGAACTGTCGCTGGTCGGCCCGCGGCCCCACGCCGTTCTGGCACAAACCCGGAACCGAACCTATGCCGATGTCGTCGAGGGCTATTTTGCCCGCCATCGCGTCAAGCCGGGGGTGACCGGCTGGGCACAAATCAACGGTTGGCGCGGCGAGATCGACAATGACGAAAAGATCCGTTTCCGCACCGCTTTCGACCTCTACTACATCGAAAACTGGTCGCTGCTCCTGGATCTGAAGATCCTTGTACTGACGCCGTTCCGGTTGCTCAATACGGAAAACGCCTATTGACCTCCGCTCGCGCATCCCCGTCAATCATCCTTCGCCCCCAGCTTGCCGCGATTTCGCTGCTCGGTTCCGGCCTCGTCACGGTCGCGGTATTTCTTTCCGGCTTCGTCATCGCCGAGCCGGCGCCGTACGAGCTCTTCATGGCGTGTCTCATCGGCCTGTGGGCACTCTTCGGGTTGAAGATTTCCCGCTACGTGGCGCCGTTGCTAGCGCTCCTCGTGCTGTTCATGGTTGGCGGCTTCCTGTCGCTGACCACGATGTCGGACCTTGCCACTGGGCCGATGTATATGGCCGTATCCGGCTTCCTCGCGCTCTCGGCTGTCTTCTTCGCAGCCATTGTGGAAGATCGGCACCAAAGACTGCGGCTGATCTTCAATGCCTGGGTTGCTGCCGCGGTCATTACGGCGCTTCTTGGTATTCTCGGCTATTTCGGCGCAATACCGGGCGGCGCCAACTTCACGCTTTACGACCGCGCGAAGGGAGCCTTCCAGGACCCGAACGTTTTTGGCCCCTTTCTCGCCGCGCCGGCGCTTTATCTCATTCACGGCCTCCTTACCCAGCCGATCCGACGGGCTCCACCGAAGATCATCGGGCTTCTCATCCTGACGCTCGGCGTTTTCCTCTCGTTCTCGCGCGCGGCCTGGGCACTCAATCTCTTTTGCGTAGTAGCCTTTGTCTTCGTCATGCTGCTGAAGGAGCGGAGCGGCCTCTTCCGCCTTCGCATCTTGGTGCTGGCGCTCTGCGGCGCGCTCTTCATCGTCGGCGCACTCGCGGCCGCCCTACAGTCCGAGCAGGTCGCGACGCTCTTCTCGAGCCGTTCCCAGCTTGTTCAGGAGTATGACGGCGGGCATCTTGGGCGCTTCGACCGGCACCGGATCGGTTTTCTCATGTCGATGGAAAAACCGCTTGGCATCGGACCTCTGGTCTTCAGTACCATTTTCCCGGAGGACGAACACAATATCTGGCTAAAATGCCTGACCTCCTATGGCTGGATCGGCTTGATCGCTTATGTGACGTTGATCGCATGGACGCTTGCGCTGGGCTTCCGCTTCCTCCTGCACGACCGGCCATGGCAGCCCTACCTGATGATTGCGTGGGTCACGCTGATCGGCCATGCTGGGGTCGGCAATGTCATCGACACAGACCATTGGCGTCATTTCTACATGCTGCTCGGCATCGTCTGGGGATGTGCCGCGCTCGAATATCGCTTTCAAAGGCGCGCCCGCGCCGGAAGGCACCTATGACCCTGGACACGCCCGCAATCGACGGATCGTCGGCCGGTCCGCTGCGCCTTCTCGAAGTGCTGGAGCCAAGCGGAGGCGGGTCCGGCCGGCACTTCCTCGATATTTGCCGCGGCATGCAGGCGCGAGGCCATCATGTCGAGGCTATCTATTCGCCGGTGCGAGCGGAAGACGGCTTCGTTCGCGAGCTCAAGGCAATCGACTTGCCCGCCGTCCACGCGGTGGACATGGAGCGCCCCCCTGGGCCGTCCGACCTGTCGGCCTTTCGCGCCATTCAGCGCATCAGCCGAACCGCGGGACCGTTCGACGTCGTGCACGGCCACAGCTCCAAGGCTGGCGCCCTCACGCGTCTGCGGCTGCCCGGGCGCCACACGCCGCGCGTCTACACCCCACATGCCTTCCGGACGATGGACCCGGCGCTCGATGGAGCCGGGCGCTTGATCTACGGCGCGATCGAGTGGACCTTGGCGTGGTTTTTTACCGATCACCTCATCACCGTTTCCGATGACGAGCGCGCGCATGCACTGTCGCTCGGCATGCCCGAACAACGAATGTCCGTGATCGTCAACGGGGTTGCGCCTCCCTCGCCCGACATGGCAAAGACGGTCCGCGCAAGCTTCGGGATTCCGGCGGACGCCTTTGTCTTCGGCTTCATCGGTCGTCTTGCCAGCCAGAAGGCGCCGGAGCGGCTGATAGACGCTTTCAAGGGCGCGGCATCATCGGTAAAGAACAGCTATCTAGTGATGGTCGGCGCCGGCGAACTGGAGGACACGGTTCGCCGCGCAATCGCGGCAAGCGGGCTGCAAAGCCGCATCCACCTGACCTCTGCCTTCACCGGTCCCCAGGCTGTGGCCGCCTTCGATCTCGTCGTCATGCCGAGCCGCTACGAAGCGATGTCCTACGTCATGCTGGAGGCCGCGGCCGCGGGCAGACCGATCATCATCTGCGATGTCGGCGGCGCCAAAACCGTCATCGACAACGGCGAGAACGGCTTCATCATTCCCAACAGCGATGATGTCTCGCAGCTCACCCAAGCGATGGTCGCGGCCGCAAACCCGGAAAGGTATCCCGCGCTCCTCCAAGCGGCCGAGCTCCGCAAAGATCGTTTCACGCTCGATGTCATGCTTGACCGGACGGAAGCACTCTATCGACGTCTGGCCACCCGCTAGCGCCCTTGAAATGATTCAACTCTTTGGATTAGCGCGGGTTCCGGACTGAAAACCGTTACAAGCTTTTCGGGAACTGCTCATCGGCCACAGCCTACTCACGGTGCAGCGGTGCAGAAGCGGGATCGAGGGTGTTCTTCACGAAGAGCGTCGGATGCTGTCGCTAACCCCGGTGACCGGGGAGACCCGGCATCCGACGGTGTTTAGCTATTCTTCCGCCTGTCGCTCTTCCTGCTGCTGCTTCTGTTGCAAAAGGATCTCTTCCGCCGGGGTCGACTGTTCGGCCTTGGTGACGCTCGCCGTGGTTAGCTCCTTGTCTACAGAAGCAGTGGTCTTGGAGTGCCCTACGCACTCAGCGGAAGCCACGGTTGTCGATAAAGCGAAAGCGGCTGCAAATACGAGGATGGTCTTCATAAGGCTTCTCCTAGTTGTTGCAGGCGCAGTCTATCCGCCGCCACGGCCCCGACCAAATCACAAAAGCGTTCTCTGGTTCGATCGTGATCGGCGGCGTAGAAATGCGTTCCACAGTGCTGGGCGAGAAGGGAGGGTAAGCATTCACGCCGGTCCTCAAGACTGCCCATCGCACAATGCGGGTCATTCTCACGAACTTAGGGAGTTTTCTGGGGCCTAGGGGAGTTTGCCGCTAACGACGCCCCAGCCGAGGCCGGTCTCGAGAGCATTGCTAAGAGATTAATGGTCGGAGCGACTGGACTTGAACCAGCGACCCCTTGACCCCCAGTCAAGTGCGCTACCGGGCTGCGCTACGCTCCGAACCGAGAAAATCCCTATATTCTCAACGCTGGGAGCGCAAGCCCGAAATTCATCTGTATGTTGAAAAGAGAACAAACCGTGTGGAAATGCGGAGATTGGCGCAGCGCGGAAGCTGTACGGTGCTGGCTCTACCTGCGTTATGATCCGGCTGCGTTAAGGCAATATTTACCACGGCGGCCAGCGCCTCAATTCCCCCTGCATTTTGCCCCGTTCTGCACGCATTCACCCCACCAAAATGCGAGATGGATAAAGCAGGCCTCGCATTTTCGGCGCTTATTTTCGTGCTCATCGCTCTCATTATGAGCATCCTAGCGGTCGATCGAACAGTGGTAGAGGTGGCCCCGAACAGGCCGGCACTGGTGATCACCAACCGGGCTCATCCGTGAATGACACGACTGTTCGTGCTGCAACAACACGGTCCAGGGAGAGTTGCTAACGGTCGTAATGAGCCTGGGAAGCCTGCATGCGCGTTGCCAGACCTCCATGCTCCGGGCGCCTTCGCCCCGCGCCCAATGCGCTGCCCGCCGATGGGCACGATTGCTGAAGATGTAAGGGCACCGACCGACCAAAACACGGGAACAAAAGCTCAACCGATCCGTTCGACCTCTGTCGGCGCAGTGTCATCGAACAAGCTTGGGCGAAACTCCGGAAAGGAAGAACCCAAAAGGCGAAAATTCCAGATGTCCCGTAAGATAGACGCAGATAAGCTTCAGAAATTGACGCTCTTGCTTGGTCAAACCGTCGCCGCCTTGCGGGTGAATGAGATCATGATGTGCCGTCTTCTCGAATGGGCCGCATCACAGAGCGACGACCCGGCAGGCTTTGTCCGGGAGACGATAGAGAATACGAGAAGGGACTTGCAGAAGGCAGGCCAGGCGGACGGCAGGATGCTAACGGTCTTAGCAGCCCATGAGGCGCTGGAGTATCTCGACGAGCTCTCAGCGACGATGCAAGTCGCGCCTACCGCGAAGCCTCCGGCGAAAGGTTTTGCATTCCTTGAACATATCCATTTCCCCGCGTTCGTCTCCGCCCCGGACCAACAGACGAACGGCACTTCTAAACCGCGCGGACCACAATAGGCTGGGATTGGGAGCCGCAAGCCACACGATGAATAGACCCTTACCGTGACCGCGGTGTCACCGCACCTGATCGAGCAGTCGCTTGCATTCCAGAAGATCGTAAAGCGCCTCCTGCAAAAGCGCCCGGTCTTCCTTGCTTACGGAAGCCTTGCCGATCGATATCTCGGCGTCGTCGCCACCGCCGCTACCGAAGGAGAAGAACCGCCGGCCTGCCGGGGCCTTCGCGCGGCCAACGATCTGGTCCTCGTCGGCAATGCCGACCTTTGGCGGTTGCGGCTCCTCGTTGCTGGAGGCTGCGAGCGCTTCGACAGTTGCGAGGTCGCCGCTTGCAATCGCAGCGACGAACTTGTTGCCGTTGGCCTTGAGCAGCTTTTGCACGCCCTTGATCGTGTAGCCATGATCATAGAGGAGATGGCGAATGCCTTTGAGGAGATCTACATCCTCCGGGCGATAATACCGGCGACCGCCGCCCCGCTTCATCGGCTTGATTTGCTGAAAGCGCGTCTCCCAGAAACGCAGGACATGCTGAGGCAGATCGAGCTCGTCTGCGACCTCGCTGATGGTGCGGAAGGCGTCCGGGCTTTTGTCCATATCATCCCCATCTACAGATTACGCGGCGCACCGCAAAGGACGGATCACCGCGCGATGATTGCACGAGTCGCGCCCATATCAATGGGTTATGGACAGGTTTTCAACCACATTTGTGGTTTTGGGCAAGCGGTCAGGACGCAGGAGAGGCCGGCTTCTGCTTGGCCTTGCGGCTCAAATGCGCCTTCAGCACGCGCTGCTTCAATACGTTCGAAGCTTTGAAGGTCATCACCCGGCGCGGCGAAATCGGAACTTCCTCGCCGGTTTTCGGATTGCGCCCGATGCGCTCATTCTTGTCGCGCACCTGGAAGGTCGCAAAGGAAGACAGCTTCACGCTCTCGCCACGCACGATTGCGTTGCATATTTCATCAATGACCGTTTCTACGAGTTCGGCCGACTCTGTACGAGATAGGCCTACCTTGCGAAAAACCGACTCAGCCAAGTCCGCCCGTGTTACTGTTTTTCCGCTCATCTTCCCCCACCGATGTCTGGCATGCCGATCAGCGAAGGAAGACTATTGCCCTTGCCTTTTGCGGTCAAGCGCCTGCGGTGCTTCATTATTTTCTTTACCACCGGATGAGAACAGAGCCCCAGGTGAAGCCACCGCCCATGGCCTCGAGCATCACGAGGTCGCCTTTTTTTATCCGCCCGTCAGCGGCCGCAGCGTCAAGTGCGAGCGGGATGGAAGCAGCCGAGGTGTTGCCATGGACGTCGACCGTTACCACAACCTTATCGAGCGGGATGCCCAGCTTCCTTGCAGAGCCATCGATGATACGCCGATTGGCCTGGTGCGGAACCAGCCAGTCGACGTCATCGGCCGTCGTCCCGGTTGCCTCGAAGGCCGCCTCGATCACATCCGTGATCATTCCGACCGCATGCTTGAACACCTCGCGCCCTTCCATCCTGAGATGGCCCACGGTGCCCGTTGTCGACGGGCCGCCGTCGACATAAAGCTTATCGCCATGAATGCCGTCGGAGCGAAGTTGCGCCGTCAGCACGCCACGGTCTGCATTCGTGCCTGAGCCTTCCCGTGCTTCAAGGATGATCGCGCCGGCGCCGTCGCCAAAGAGGACACAGGTCGTGCGATCGGACCAGTCGAGGATGCGCGAGAACGTCTCGGCCCCGATCACCAGCGCGCGCTTGGCGAGGCCGCCGCGGATATAAGCGTCCGCCGTCGCCACCGCATAGACGAACCCGGAACAGACCGCCTGCAGGTCGAAGGCTGCGCCGTGCCGCATGCCGAGGCGGTTCTGAATATTCACCGCCGTCGCCGGAAAAGTATTATCCGGAGTCGATGTCGCGACGATGATCAGGTCGAGATCGTCGGCCGTCAGGTCGGCCCTCGCAAGCGCGGCACGCGCTGCGCTTTCTCCAAGCGATGCCGTCGTTTCACCCTCGCCCGCGATATAGCGCTGGCGAATCCCGGTCCGCTGCACGATCCATTCGTCGGATGTGTCGACCTTCGATTCCATTTCCTTGTTGGTCATCACTCGCTTCGGCAGCGCTGCCCCGAAGCCGCGAACGACGGAACGGATCATTTACTCAAACCTCATCATTCATGCCGGCGGGAGGGATTCAGACGGCTGCGCGCCGTGATATTTCGCCAGATCGCTCTCTATTTTGGCCTTGAGGCCGTTCTTTACCATGTCGTAGCCGACATCGATCGCGGCTGCGAAACCCTCGGCGTCGGTGCCACCATGGCTCTTGATGACGACGCCGTTGAGGCCCAGGAACACACCGCCATTGACCTTCCGCGGGTCCATCTTTTCACGCAGGCGATCGAAAGCACCCTTGGCGAAGACGTACCCGATCTTCGCGAGCAATGTTCGCGACATGGCCGCGCGCAGATATTCAGCAATCTGACGAGCCGTTCCTTCGGCAGCCTTCAAGGCGATGTTGCCCGAAAAGCCTTCGGTTACGACGACATCGACCGTTCCGCGGCCAATGTCGTCGCCTTCAACGAAACCATAGTAGTCGATGCCCTCGATATTGGCTTCCCGGATGAGCCGCCCGGCCTCCTTGACCTCTTCCTGACCCTTAATTTCTTCCACGCCGACATTGAGCAAGCCGACCGAGGGATGTTCGACCTCGAACAAGGCGCGGGCCATCGCGCCGCCCATCAACGCAAAATCCATGAGCTGCTGCGCGTCCGCGCCGATCGTCGCGCCGACGTCGAGGACGATGCTCTCCCCTTTCAGCGTCGGCCAGATGGCGGCGATTGCGGGACGCTGGATCCCCTGCATGGTCCTGAGACAGAAGACGGACATCGCCATCAGCGCGCCGGTATTGCCTGCGGAAACAACCACGTCCGCTTCGCCGGCATTGATCGCGTCGATCGCCTTCCACATGCTCGATTTGCCGCGTCCGCGCCGAAGGGCCTGACTCGGCTTTTCGTCCATGCCAACGGCAATTTCGCAATCGTTGAAGGTGCTCGCTGCTTTCAGCTTCGGATACTTGGCCAGAAGCTCAGCGCATCGCGCTTCCTGACCGAACAAGACGAATCTTATGTCCGGGTGACGTTCGAGCGCTCTGGCTGCGCCCGGGATGACGACTTCAGGACCATAGTCGCCCCCCATCACGTCAAGTGAAATTCTGACCACGCGTGTCTTATCCTTTTTTCCTGCCCACGCAATGCGTCTCGCCCTGCGCATCTCTTTTCACGCGGGGCGATCCTTGTTCCTTCTGACGCTTGAGCCAACATGCGACATCTCGGCGCATCGGCCCCATCGGCTGGAGTCGGGCCAAAATACTGCTTTTCGTCTGCGTGACAACCGAATTGTAAGCGCGGCTTTCGCCGTTTCAATCCTTTTTCCAGTCCTTCAACACCGCAAACGGGTTCGGTCGCTTGTCATCGGCCGCAGTGCTTTCGATGCGCTCACCGAAGACCGCGCCTTCCTTGCGCGGATAGGGATCGATAGCGAGCGCGACATGTTCGCTGACCACGACGCCCGCATCGATGGTATCCCCGGCAAAGGTGTCGGGAATATCAGGACCATCCGGATCGAGTACCATCTCGCCACCATCATTGTGCGCCTGACGTGCAAGCCGCGATCCTTCCGGCACGAAAATCGCCTCTACAGGCTCCTTTATTTCCGCCTCGACCGGTTCGAGCGTCACCACGCAGGACTGGACAATCCGGGCTGCGACGTCACCTTTGATCTTCACTCCGTCCTTCTTCCAACGCACGATCTGGAGGTCGGCGTCGAGCGAGAGAACTTCTTCGACATTCCAGAGCTTGGCGAGCGCGCGGCGCTCGGCCTCGTTCGCCGAAAGGTGGACGCTGACCGCGTTTGCCGAGATGTGTCCCACCTTCACCGGGTAGGAGAACGCCGGTTTGCTATCGTCTCTCATGACAGGATCCTTCCTCGCGGCATCCATGCATCATGCCGCGCATAGAGCCGCCGAGCGCTATCGTCGGGCGGCATCGATATCGGTCTATTACGCTCCAGCCGGCGGTACGCGCAACTGACCCGCTTCGATCACCTCTTCCGGCGTTTCGGACAGAGTCGCTTCGGTGGCCAGAAGATAGGCGGCCAGTCCATCCATCGACGGCCCCTCGCTGGCATCGGGGTGGAAGTTGCGCAGGAGCGCAGCGGCCAAAGCCTGGCCATCCCTTTGCTCGAGCGCGGCGGCATAGGACTCGAGGCGGCCGTAGAACATGCCGGCGAACTTTTTCATCTTCTTCGGGACGCCCGCGTCACCGACGCCGAGTTCGCGGATGGAGTGGTCGACGTCTTCAAAAAACGCGTCGACGATTTCTTGCGCGATCTCCTGTCCGGTGCGCGCGGAGGCGCGTGTCCGCCGAAAATAGAGAATCAGGATTGCCGACAACATCTCGAAGCGGCCCATGACGGTATCGGGCACGGCAAGGTCGGTGTACAGAAACGGCTGGCGTGCGGCGGCGGTCAGCAACGCATACTGACGCTCCACAATCGCAATATTGCCGCTTTTTCTCTTGAACAGTCCAAAAATCATCACAAAGCCCAGCTCTGGCTTTCTCGAAATGTGGGCGGCGCCCACGACGTTATTGCATGATAGCCGAAGCTGGTTTACCGAAGCAGGCACGAATTGCAATGGCGGACCTGCCATCGTTACTCCAGGGGAACAGTCCTTGTCGAAGCGGTATTTGATATCAAACCTGAATGTTCTGAGCCGTGCCGTGCTCGTGGCTTCCCTTTGCACAACTGCGCTTGCCGCCTGCACGACGGCGAATATGGGCGAAGTCCTGCATCAGGGCTATGTCGTCGATCAGGAAACGCTGAACCTCGTCCCAGTCGGGTCGAGCCGCGAGCAGGTTCTGCTCTCTCTGGGCACGCCTTCGACCACCGCCACCTTCGACAACGAAGTTTTCTATTACATCTCGCAGACCCGCAGGCGGCCGGTCGCCTTTATGAAACCGAAGCTCGTCGACCAATCGATCCTTGCCGTCTATTTCGACAAGGAGGGCGTCGTCAGCCAGCTCGCGCACTATACGATGAAGGACGGCAAGGTCTTCGACATGCTGTCGCGCACAACGCCGACCGGCGGCAAGGAAACGAGCTTCCTCGGCCAACTCCTGACCGGGCCCGGTGCGGGACAGGCTGCGGCGCGAAACCTGTTCAAGGACCTCGGCAAGTACTAGTGAGCCGGATACGCGAAAGGCCCGCGAACAAAGTTCGCGGGCCTTTTGTTTTTGCGCAGCCCTGGTCAGGCTAGAACAGCCAGCAGCAGCAACGCCACGATATTGGTGATCTTGATCGCGGGATTGACCGCCGGCCCGGCCGTATCCTTGTAGGGATCGCCGACCGTATCGCCGGTGACCGAAGCCTTGTGGGCATCGGATCCCTTCATGTGGCGCGTGCCGTTCTTGTCGACGAACCCATCCTCGAAGCTCTTCTTCGCATTGTCCCATGCACCGCCCCCGGAGGTCATCGATATGGCTACGAAAAGGCCATTGACGATAACGCCAAGGAGCGATGCCCCGAGTGCGGCGAAGGCCGAAGCCTTCGAGCCGGATAGCAACAGCACGCCGAAATAGACGACGATTGGCGCCAGCACCGGCAGCAGCGAGGGAATGATCATCTCGCGGATGGCCGCCTTGGTCAGCATGTCGACAGCACGGCCGTAGTCGGGCCGATCCTTGCCTTCCATGATGCCCGGCTTTTCCTTGAACTGCCGGCGCACTTCCTCGACGACAGCGCCGCCGGCGCGGCCGACGGCCGTCATGGCGATGCCGCCGAAAAGATAGGGGATCAGACCCCCGAAGATCAGGCCGGCGACGACATAGGGGTTGGACAGATCAAACGAGATCGCCCCCACGTCGGCGAAATAGGGATGTTTGTCGCCATTGGCGGCGAAGTAGGTGAGGTCGTTCGAATAGGCTGCGAAAAGCACGAGCGCGCCGAGGCCCGCGGAACCGATCGCATAGCCCTTGGTCACGGCCTTGGTCGTGTTGCCGACTGCGTCGAGCGCGTCGGTCGATTTGCGAACCTCAGGCGGCAGATGCGACATCTCGGCGATACCGCCGGCATTGTCCGTGACCGGACCGAAGGCATCGAGCGCCACGATCATGCCGGCAAGACCGAGCATGGCGGTGACAGCAATGCCTGTGCCGAAGAGGCCGGCGAGCTGATAGGTGGCGATGATGCCGCCGACGATGACGATCGCCGGCAATGCGGTGGACTCCAGCGAGACGGCGAGTCCCTGGATCACGTTGGTGCCATGACCGGTAACGGAGGCCTGTGCAATCGAATTCACCGGCCGCTTGTTGGTACCGGTGTAGTATTCGGTGATCACGACGATCAGTGCGGTGACGACAAGGCCCAGGATGCCGCAGATGAACAGCCCCCAGCCGGTAACGTCGCTGCCGGCGACCGTCCCGATAGAGCCCCAGCCGATCGTCAGCGACGTCGCGGCGCCAAGACCGATGATCGAGAGCGCACCGGTGACGATCAGCCCCCGATACAGCGCGCCCATGATCGAGCCGTTGGTGCCGAGCTTGACGAAGAAGGTGCCGATGATCGAGGTGATGATGCAAGCCGCGCAGATCGCCAGCGGATAGACCATCACCGTGGCGAGCAGCGGTGTGCCGGCGAAAAAGATCGATGCAAGCACCATGGTCGCCACGACCGAAACCGCGTAGGTTTCGAAGAGGTCCGCGGCCATCCCGGCGCAGTCGCCGACATTGTCGCCGACGTTGTCCGCGATCGTCGCCGGGTTGCGCGGATCATCTTCGGGAATGCCCGCTTCCACCTTGCCGACGAGATCGCCCCCGACATCGGCCCCTTTCGTGAAGATGCCGCCGCCGAGGCGGGCGAAGATCGAGATTAGCGATGCTCCGAAGCCGAGCGCCACGAGCGCGTCGATAACCTCACGCGAAGCCGGCTCGTGTCCGAAGCCCGCCGTCAGAATGAGATAATAGACCGAGACACCGAGCAGGGCCAGTCCGGCCACCAGCAGGCCGGTGATTGCGCCCGATTTGAAGGCGATATCGAGACCGGAGGCAAGGCTGACCGACGCGGCCTGGGCGGTGCGAACATTGGCCCTGACCGAGACATGCATGCCGATGAAGCCCGCCGCCCCCGACAACACCGCACCGATCAGGAAGCCGATTGCGGCTGCACTCGAGAGAAGAATCCACGCGGCGATGAAGACTACGACACCGACGATGGCAATGGTCGTGTATTGACGTGTGAGGTAGGCCTGCGCCCCCTCCCTGATATAACCTGCGATCTCCTGCATGCGGGCATTCCCCTGGTCGGCGGCAAGCACCGACTGCGTCGCCCAGATGGCATAGGCCACCGATAGCAACCCGCATGCGATAACGCCTAAAAGTAACGTCATTTCGCATTATCCTCCGTTTCAACCTGTAGGTTCACTCCCTCCCACAGGCCCCTCATTCCGCGAATCGCGCACCGCCTCCTCAAGCGGCACCCCTCGCGGCGCGGCCAGAGTGCGGGCGCGAATGGGGATCGTCAAGCCCCTGAAATCACCGGCGTGATCGCGTTTGGGGGGAGTGGGAAGATTTTGCGGAGCCGCAACTGCTGACGGTCAGGCGGGAACGCGCCCGTTCTTACGCATAAGCGCGAAAAGGAGGACGAGGCAAATGCCGGCAATCGGCCAGACGACGGCGTTGAGCACGTCCCATCCATAGGCGGAAAGCACCTTGCCGGAGGCGAAAGACGCGCTGGCGACCGTCGAAAACAGCACGATGTCGTGGAAGCCCTGAACCTTGTCCGCCTCGTGCTGACGATAGCTCTGGGCAACGATTGCGGTCGAGCCGATGAACGCGAAGTTCCAGCCCAATCCGAGGAGAACCAGCGCGCCCCAGAAATTCCAAAGGGCCACGCCCATGTGAGCGATCGCCGCGCAAGCCAGAAGCACCACAAAACCACAGGCCACGATATGCTCCGCGCCGAAGCGGGCGATGAGCCAGCCCGTCGCAAAGCTCGGGCCGAACATGGCGAGCACATGCCATTGTATTCCGAGGGTCGCGAGGTCGGTCGAAAAACCGCAGCCGACGACCATGGCGACGGGTGCGCCCGTCATCATGAAGGTCATCAACGCATAGGCGGAGATGCCGCAGATCATGCCTGTCAGAAACCGCTGGTTGGCGACGATCTCGCGGAGCGGCCGAACGGCCGACGTGGCGTGCTGATCCGAAACGCTTCGGACATCCGGCAGCCGAAGAGGCACAAAAAAGACAATCGCGGCAAGGCAGACCGGCAGCAAGGCCACGAACGCACCGGCAAACCATACCGGCGCGAAGTAGTCGCCGGCGAAAATGACGATCTGCGGCCCTAGTATCGCCGAGATGATGCCGCCGCCCAGTATCCAGGAAATCGCCTTCGGCTTGTAGAAGGAGGGCGATGCGTCGGCTGCCGCGAAGCGAAGTTTCTGCGTAAAGCCGCTGGAGGAGCCGAGAACTGCCAAGCCGAGGGTAAACAGCCAGAAACTCTCACGGAAAAGCGCCGCAGCCGCAATCAGCCCTCCCAATGCGGCGATGCCAGCGCCGCCGATGAAGGCCAAGCGCCTGCCGACCAGCCGAGACAGCGTCGCGGCAAGCACGACACCGAGCGCCAAGCCCACGTTGAAGCCGGTAAGCGGTGCCGTAGCCAGCGACTTGTCTTCGCCGAGAAGCTGATGGCCGGCGACACCGCCAACCGCGAAGCTGATCGGCCCGACCACACCGAGCAGCGCTTGGGCAAAGGTCAACAGAAAGACGTTGCGACGCGCCTCGCGGAGAACCTCCCCCATGCCGTCCGCAGTCGCCGCCACCATTTTTTATTTCGGCTGGCCACGGACCTGCTTGGCGATCCGGTCGAGAACTGCGTTTACGAGCTTCGGCTCGTCTTCTTCGAAGAAGGCCTTGGCGATCTCGACATATTCGGTGACGATCACCGGAACCGGGACATCCTTGCGCTCGAGCATTTCAAAGGTGCCGGCGCGCAGAATCGCGCGGACGGTGGAATCGAGCCTGGACAGTGCCCAATCGTCCTGAAGAGCGGCGCCGATCAACGGGTCAAGTTTGCGCTGGTCGCGTACGACGCCCGACACGATCGAACGGAACCAGGAGGCATCCGCCTTGAGGTAGGTCTCTCCGTCAAGCTCCCTGCCCAGCCGGTGCTCTTCGTACTCGGCGACAATCTCCAGCACGCCGGTGCCGCCAATATCCATCTGATATAGCGCCTGGACCGCAGCGAGGCGCGCCGCACCACGCTGGTTGACCTGTTTCAGCGGCTGATCCGAGGGAGTCTTCGTCACTTTTCTGCGCCCAACTTCTTCTTCAGTTCGATCATGGTCAGCGCCGCACGCGCGGCGAAACCACCCTTGTCGCCTTCCAAGCGGCGGACGCGAGCCCATGCCTGGTCATCATTCTCGACCGTCAGAATGCCGTTGCCGAGCGCAAGGCTTTCGCTGACGGCAAGGTCCATCAGGGCGCGCGCGGATTCGTTGGCGACGATGTCGAAATGATAGGTCTCGCCGCGGATAACCATGCCGAGCGCAACGAAACCGTCATATTCGGTCCCACCCTCGTCGGCGCCGTCGAGCGCCATGGCAATCGCCGCGGGAATCTCCAACGCCCCCGGGACTGTCACAATATCATAAGTGGCACCGGCTGCATCGAGCGCGTGCTTTGCACCGTCGAGCAAGGCGTCGGCCATATCATCATAGAAGCGCGCTTCCACAATCAGGATGTGGGCGGACTCGGTCTTCGCCATGGATCACCTGTCTTTGAGAATTTGGGGCCGGACCTGACCGGCGCAGGCGGCGGTCAAACCACGCCCGACGCAGAATGGCAAGCAAATTCCGCCAGCCGGAGGCCATTTGCCGCGCCGATGCCCTCTGCGGTGCGAGCGCGACAGCCCTTCCGCCCTCCTCGTGACGAAAAAAAGGAAGCAGCCGCAGCGGGCGCGGCTGCGGTTGGGCCCGCGGAGTTGTTATAAGGACCGGCCTGCAGGACCGCATTCGCTTGCAACGGCTTTTATTGTACCTAAACCTTAGGTGCAGTAGCATCGATTCTGCAAGGCGGAGCTGTCCCAGCTGCATGTTTCCTTAAACGATTGCCGATTTAAGAATGAAAATGTGCAGCAACTCAAAGTGCTACAACGTCTAAGGGCGCGCGGCGCTGTAGGTTCGGCGATAACTGTAGCGACGTCGCCGCGAAGATTGGGAGGAACACGATGACGGAAGCGCTAAAGCCTATCGTCAACTTGAAGAACCTCAAACTCGAGCACTGGCAGCGGGGCTCGTTTTTCGAGTCGAGCGACGTGTCTTTCGGCGCTCTTCTGGGCCTCAAGGATCTGGGTATCGGCTACGGCGAAGTGCCGGCGGGCAAGTCCGGATGCCCCTTCCACAACCATCATGTCGAGGAGGAGCTGTTCATTATCCTAGAGGGAGCGGGAACCTATCGCTTCGGCAACGAGCGGTACGACGTCGGTCCCGGCGATGTGCTGGGTGCGCCGGCGGGCGGCCCCGAAACCGCGCATCATCTGATCAACACCGGGACGACGACGCTCAAATACCTTTCCATCTCGACGATGGCGGCCACGGAAATCTGCGAATATCCCGACTCCGGCAAATTCCTGGCAAAGACACGGCGTCCCGGTTCGCCAAACGCTTCATTCCGGTTTGTCGGCCGCCACGCGTCCACAGTCGACTACTGGGATGGCGAACCGGGCGCCTGATTAACTCTCCTTGCAAGAATCTGGATCGAAACATGCACAGCGTTCCCACCATCGAAACCGAACGACTTCTGCTACGCCCTTACCGGCGCGACGACTTTCCCGCCTATACCGCCCTGTTCGCCGACGAGGATGTCACGCGCTACATCGGCGGCATACCTTATTCGCGCGAGCAGTCCTGGACACGCTTCCTGCGCCAGGTCGGCATGTGGCACTATTTCGGCTTCGGCTTCTTTGCGATTCAGGAGAAGGTAACCGGCGCTTTTATCGGCGAGGCCGGCTTCCACGACGCCCACCGGCTGATCACGCCCTCGCTCGAAGGCACGATGGAAATGGGCTGGGCGCTTTCCCCCAGAACTCATGGCCAGGGGCTGGCCACGGAAGCGGTGACCGCGGCCCTTGCCTGGGCCGATCGTCAATTTCCCGGCTTGAAGAAGACCTGTGTCATCGATATCGGCAACCAGGCATCGATCCGGGTGGCCGCCAAGCAGGGCTTTGCTGAATTTTGGCGCACGACCTATCACGGCAACCACGTCATCTTGTTCGAACGGCATCTAAGGTCTGCAGCCTAGACTGTTTCCAGACCCCGGAACATGAACAAATTTTAATTATTTTTCAGGGCGTTATGCCCTCGAAAGGGCCACATTCCGGCACATTTTGCCATTGTTGAAACGACGTGACTCTCGGTCGCGCGACGGGAGCGCCGCCTCAACCATTCGAAACAGTCGAGCGCCTTTTCGCTGTGGGTGACCTCACCCGCAAAGGGATTGGTGCTGACCATCGCGGACGCATCGGCTTGTTGAACACCCATCGCAGCCCGCAGGTAATCAAAGGAGCATGACAATGAACCGCTTTGCGAAAATCTCCGTCATCGCCACCCTCTCCGCCTTGAGTTTCGGCGGCATCTCGTACGCGGCCGGTGTCGAAATGAACTGGCCGAACCACATCGAGCAGACCGTTCGAAACTTCAAGGGTGACAATTTCAGGATCATCGATGTCGACACTCTGAGCCGTATGAACGAGACCCGCGCCAGGATCGACGCCGAAACGCCGCAACAATTGGCAGCCCTCCATGCCGCCGTCGACGCCAACAGGGCGCTCGCCGCCAAGCTGAAGGCACGCGATGTCGAGATGAACAACATCGCAGGCGCAGCGCAGGCGGCCGATGGCAGTCTCACGCTCTATGTGCGCTGAAACCTTGCCCTAACAACGGCTTCCGCCCCCGCTTGTCGGGGGCGGATCCATTTCCGCTTTCGTTATTCCGCCTTGGGTGCGGGAAATTCTGCCAGCCGTGCCGCGTAACGTGCCATCGTATCAACCTCGAAATTGACAAGATCGCCGGCGCGCCGCTCGCCCCATGTGGTGACTTCGAGCGAATGACGGATCAGCAGCACGTCGAACTCGGCGCCATTTACCTCGTTAACGGTGAGCGACGTTCCGTCGAGGGCAACCGAGCCCTTTGGTGCCACGAACCTGGCCAGATGCTCCGGCGCGCGCAACCGGAAGCGCACCGCGTCGCCCTCCGGCTCGACGGAAAAGATTTCGGCCCTGTCGTCCACGTGGCCAGACACAAGGTGACCACCGAGCTCGTCGCCGATCTTCAAGGAGCGCTCCAGATTGATGCGTGTGCCCTCCTGCCATCCGGCGATCGTCGTCAGCCGGAGCGCCTCTTCCCATGCCTCGACCTCGAACCAGCGCTCGTTGCTGCCTGCCTCTGGCAACCCGGTTACCGTCAGGCATACGCCGGCATGGGCGATCGAGGCGCCCAAATCGATCGTCTTCGGATCATAGTTGGTGGCAACGCGAAGCTTGAGGCCTTCCTTCAGCGGCGTGATGGCCTCGACGGTACCGATATCGGTGACAATGCCTGTGAACATCAGATGTCTCTCTCGTATTCCTCAAAAATATCGTCGCCATAACGCGCCGTCCGTCGAAGGCTGAAACCGGCCGGAATAGACTCTCGGTCAAATGGGGATCGAATCCCATCTCTGCCAATAGTGAACGACCCGGTGAAGAGCAGGATGCGATCGACCAAGCCGGCATTGAGGAACGCGCCGGCCGCCCGCGCACCGCCCTCAACCAGCAGCGAGGAAATGCCACGCGAGGCCAGCGCCGTCAGAAGATCGGAGATATTGTCGGCCTCCAACACTTCGACGCCAGCGGTTTCGAGCGCCGCGCGGCGGCTGGCAGCATCCTCATCGAGCCTTGCATCCGCCACAGCGATCACCGGAACCTCTCGCGCCGAACGGACGAGTTTCGAGCGGACTGGCAGATCGAGACGTCGGTCAAGAACGATGCGGATCGGGGAGCGGCCTTCCAGTCCGGGCAGCCGCACGGTGAGTTCCGGATCGTCAGCGCTCGCGGTGCCGACGCCAACGAGGATCGCGTCGGTTTCAGCGCGCAGCATCTGTACCTGGGCGCGGGAGAGCGCTCCGGTAATCCGAACCTGCCCCTCCCCCGTGCGGCCGATCATCCCATCCCGGGAAACCGCGAGCTTCAGGGTCACATGCGGACGTTTCATGCGTTGACGCATGAGGTAGGCTTCAAGCACCCGCTCTCCATCACGATGGAAAGCACCGATGTCGACGCCGATGCCGGCGTCACGCAGCATCACCACGCCGCGTCCGGCAACACGCTCGTCCGGGTCGAGGATAGAAATGACAACACGGGCGACACCGGAGGCGATCAAAGCCTCGGCGCAGGGCGGCGTCTTGCCGTGATGCGAGCAAGGTTCGAGCGTGACATAGGCGGTTGCTCCCCTCGCATTCTCGCCGGCATCGGCAAGCGCCTGCGTCTCGGCATGCGGGCGTCCCCCCGGCGCCGTTACCGCCCGGCCCACGATCGTTCCGTCCTTGACGATGATGCAGGCGACCGAAGGGTTCGTCGACGTCTGGCCGAGATTGCGGCGGGCAAGGCGCAGCGCCGCCGCCATGAACCTTTCGTCCTCGCGCGTCGGCGTTGTCATGCTTCGCTCCGCTTGGGCCTATTCGCCGGGATCGCGCGCGATCTTGGCGCTGATTTCCGCGATGACTTTCTCGAAATCTTCCGCGTGCGAGAAATCTCGATAGACCGACGCGTAGCGGACGAAAGCGACATCGTCGAGGCTCTTCAGCGCTTCGAGCACCTGCAAGCCGATTTCTTCGGAGGGGATTTCCGTTTCGCCCGAGCTTTCGAGCCGGCGGACGATGCCGGACACAGCGCGCTCGATGCGGTCCCGATCAACCGGGCGTTTCCTAAGCGCAATCTCGAACGAACGGAGCAGCTTGTCCCGGTCGAAAGGCACCTTCCGGCCGGTTTTCTTGATAATCATCAGCTCACGCAGCTGCACCCGCTCGAAGGTCGTGAAGCGGCCGCCGCAATCCGGGCAGATGCGGCGGCGGCGAATGGCATTCCCGTCCTCTGCCGGACGGGAATCCTTCACCTGGCTATCTTCGGAACCACAATAGGGGCAGCGCATGCAGCCGTCCGATCACATGTAGCTGTACATCGGGAACCGATCGGTGAGCTTGACCACCTTCTCGCGCACTACAGCTTCCACTGCGGCGTTGCCCTCGTCGGAATTGGCGACCTTCAGGCCGTCAAGCACCTCGACGATCAACTCGCCGATTTCCTTGAACTCCGCTTCCTTGAAGCCGCGAGTTGTGCCTGCCGGTGCACCGAGACGGACGCCCGAGGTGACGAAGGGCTTTTCCGGATCGAAGGGAATGCCGTTCTTGTTGCAGGTGATATAGGCGCGGCCGAGCGCGGCTTCCGCACGCTTGCCGGTCGCGTTCTTCTTGCGCAGGTCGACAAGCATCAGGTGGTTGTCCGTGCCGCCCGAGACGATGTCGAGGCCATTCGCCTTCAGCGTTTCGGCGAGCGTGCGGGCATTCTTTACGATCTGGGCCGCATATTCCTTGAAGGAGGGCTGCAGGGCCTCGCCGAACGCAACCGCCTTGGCCGCGATCACGTGCATCAGCGGGCCGCCCTGGAGGCCGGGGAAGACGGCCGAGTTGATTTTCTTAGCGATCTCCTCGTCGTTCGTGAGCACCATGCCGCCGCGCGGACCGCGCAGCGACTTGTGCGTCGTCGTCGTCGCGACGTGGCAATGCGGGAACGGAGAGGGATGCTGACCACCGGCAACGAGACCGGCGATATGGGCCATGTCGACCATCAGCCAGGCACCGACTTCATCAGCAATCTCGCGGAAGCGCTTCCAGTCCCAGATGCGCGAATAGGCGGTGCCGCCGGCAATAATGAGCTTCGGCTTGTGCTTACGGGCCTTTTCGGCGACGTCGTCCATGTCAAGCAGGTGATCGTCCGCGCGGACCCCGTAAGAAACGACGTTAAACCACTTGCCGGACATGTTCACCGGCGAGCCATGGGTCAGGTGACCCCCGGAGTTGAGATCGAGGCCCATGAACGTGTCGCCCGGCTGCAGGAGCGCCAGGAAGACCGCCTGGTTCATCTGGGAACCGGAGTTCGGCTGGACGTTGGCAAAGTTGACGCCGAAGAGCTTCTTGGCGCGTTCGATCGCCAGTTCCTCGGCGATATCGACGAATTGGCAGCCGCCGTAGTAGCGCTTGCCCGGATAGCCCTCGGCATATTTGTTCGTCATGATCGAGCCTTGGGCTTCGAGCACTGCCCGCGAAACGATGTTCTCGGAGGCGATCAGCTCGATCTCATGGCGCTGGCGCCCCAGCTCCTTCTCGATCGCACCGAAGATCTCCGCATCGCTTTCCGCGAGAGAGCGGGTGAAGAAGGCGTCATTGGTCTGTGCAAGCATCGGCTCGAGGCTCCTCTCAAAGGTGGTCGTTCTTTAGCTTCCTCGCACGCGGAGAGCAATATCCGCTGTGCGGTTTGCGCCATTTCCACCATCCGCCGCGCCGAACAACTCGGCGCGCATACCAAGAAAAAGGCCGCGCTCGTTGCGATGCGCGGCCTTTGTCGGTGAAGTCGAAAGTTTGCTTATTGCGGCAGAGCGTCCTGCTCGATGGAGCCTGCCGGCTGCTCGATTCCCGTTGTCGTCTGCAGCGCGAGCTCGGCAGCGCCATCGCGCTGATAGATGTCGTCGCGGAACTGCACGACGCGGTCCTTCGCGGACCAGGCGGTGATATAGGTGAAATAAACCGGCACTTCTTCGGCGAGCGCGATCGGCGTGTTGACACCGGACTTGATCGTCGCCTCGATCTGCTGGCGGGACCAGCCGGGCGTTTCCTTCAGCAGCCAGGTGGACAGATCGCGCACGTTCTGCACGCGCACGCAGCCAGAGGATTCGAAACGCATCAGCTTGTTGAACAGGCCCTGCTGCGGCGTGTCGTGCATATACACCTGATGCTCGTTGTGGAAGTTGATCTTCGTCGAGGACATCGCGTTGATCTTGCCCGGGTCCTGACGGAACATCAGGTTCGGCGCCTTCTCCGCGTTCCAGTCCACAGTCTCGGGGGAGACTTCGTTGCCGCTGCCGTCGAAGAGACGGATGGCGTTGCGTTCGAGGTAAGTGGGATCCTTGCGCATCAGCGGCATGATGTCCTTCTGGACAATCGAGCGCGGCGCGGTCCAGTAGGGATTGAGAATGACTTCATAGATCTTCGAGTTGAGGATCGGCGACTGGCGGTCGATCTTGCCGACGATCGCGGTATGGCGCAGCACGACTCGGCCGTTCTCGACCGCCTCGATATAGGCGGCGGGAATGTTGACCATGACATAGCGCCGGCCGAGGTCGCCAGACATCGACTGGAGGCGGACAAGGTTGGTCTCAAGCTGGCCAAGGCGGGTCGTCGCATCCACGTTGAGCGCCTTCAGCGTGTATTCGCCGATGACACCATCGGCCGGCAGGCCGTGGCGCGCCTGAAAGCGCTTCACCGCGCCGTCGACATAGGAATCGAAGGAAGAGGAGATGCCGGCCGAGCTCGGCAGGTCGCCGGAAACCATCAAGCGCTGGCGCAGCTGCTGAACGGAGGGATCGGTGACGCCCAGCTCGAGCTTCACCGAGGTCGTGACCATCGGCCAACCGCCGGAGGCAACGATCTGCTGATAGTCAAAGATCGCCTGCTGGATATGGCTGATCGTTTCCGGCCCGAAGACCGGCGTGTTGGAAAGAACCGCCGTCGCTGTGCGCGATGCCTTGGCGTCGAACTGGTCGTCCCACGAGCCGCGGCGCGGTGAATTGATGATCTCGTTCAGAGCATCCTGCGCGCTGGCGGCGCCTGCCCATGCGGCAGCACTGAGCGTTGCGGCCGAGCGCAGAAATGCACGGCGCGAGAAAGCATCAATTCCGTTCTTTTTCGACATAGTCCTACCATCCCAATGCGCCGAGAGGCGCGCTGCCCGAGCCCTAGCACAAACGTGGTTAACAAAGATTAACCCTTGCGCCACCTAGCTCTCACGTCGGTTCATGCTGCAGCGCCGGGCGTCCAATTGGACGCGCAAAGGTCGCTGTAGCACTGCGAATTGCTGCAATGATTTAGATCGATCCCGATTCAGGGAATCATGCAGTAGTGCGAGCGAAAGCATCCAGCCGGCAGGCGGAACACGAAACGAATCCCCGTCGTAAACCCGAGAGCGCACCTGCGGCATCAAAGCGTCGCTCTCATAGCAATATGGCCAATTCGTGTCTCGGGATTTGCGGACCATCGTCCGTCGCAGCCACGCTTGCGCCTGATCGCAAAATTGCGGACGATCGAGCGCAGCAAAGGTCGGACACGCAGGGGTTGCGCCCGACCCTTGAGCTGGAGGTTTGTGATTTGATCAGAGGCGATAGAGGATCTGATCGTTCCAGAAACGGTCGAGACGCTGCAGGAGCTTGTTCATCTGAGTGAATTCGTCGGAACCGATGCCGCCGACCTTCTGGATCGAGCCGATGTGGCGCTCGTAGAGCTTGGCGACGGTTTCGGCGATTTCCTGGCCCTCTTCGGTCAGGCTGATGCGGACCGAGCGGCGGTCAACGCGGGAGCGCTGATGGTTGATGAGACCTAGATCGACCAGCTTCTTGACGTTGTAGGAAACGTTCGAGCCGAGATAATAGCCACGCGAGCGGAGTTCGCCGGCGGTCAGTTCGGAGTTGCCGATGTTGAAGAGCAACAGCGCTTGAACGGCATTGACGTCGCTGCGGCCCTGGCGGTCGAACTCGTCCTTGATGACGTCGAGCAGACGGCGATGCAGACGCTCGACAAGGTGAAGGGATTCCATGTAGAGACCACGGATCGTTTCTTCCTGCGGGTCTCGGGGCGCAACTGCCTGCGGCTTCATTTTCGTGTTCATTTGACTGCCTCACTGTTTTGTTTGGCGGTGTCTGTTTGTCTTCCCGCCTTGAGTGAGACCCTATCGAATACGTATAAAATTCTACTTAAACCGCAGCCTTAACATGAACTTACCGCCGGGTGAGCCTGTCTCAGGGTGAATCAACCCTTACCTTCCGCGCTTGCCGCAGTCGCTGCACGAAAAGCGCTACGCGGAAAAGAATAAAGGTCACGGCAACGGCCCCGTGGAACGCGAGAAGCAAAGGCCGCGCGCCGAACATGCCGGGGTAAAATTCGTGCACTGCGATCTCGATTGCCGCGGCGAGGACCCAGACGACAGGCCCCCAGGAAACCAAAAGCCACAGGCCGATCGCCGCAACCGGGTAGACAACGGCAAGGGCGGTGGCCGCAGCGCGCCATTCCGGCGGCAGCAGATCGAACCGACCGGCGCCACCGTGGGAGAAGCCGATGAGCAGCGCCCAATAGTTCAAGGCGAACCAGAAGCAGGACGCCGATACAAGGCGCAGGAACCAGCCGAAGAGCACTTCGGTCAGCGACGGCTTCGGCACATGAGCAGAATCGTGAAGCATGGCCGGCAACATAGGCCGAGTATCTCCTCAGATCCACCAGCAAGAACCGGGGCTGCCCTTGTCTTATAGAAAGCCGGGAGCAAATGCCGCAGCTGGAGGCGAGGCTGTTTGGTTTTCAACCGACGGCGGTACATGATAAAGCGCGTGCTCAGGGCAAATGAAGAAGGAAGCGGCGCGATGAACGACAAGACAAATCTTGTGGACAGGATAACCGGACACCGCCGCATGCGCCGCAACCGCAAGGCGGACTGGACGCGGCGCCTGGTGCAGGAGAATCGGCTCACGGTGGACGATCTGATCTGGCCGATCTTTATCGTGCCGGGTAGCGGCATCGTCCAGCCAATCGACGCCATGCCGGGCGTGAACCGCATGAGCGTCGACAAGGCGGTCGAGGCGGTGAAAGAGGCGGCCGACCTTGGTATCCCGGCGATCGCCACGTTTCCGAACGTCGATATGGCGCTGCGTGACGAAACCGGCTCCAACAGCCTCGCCGCCGACAATCTCATCAATCAGGCAACGCGGGCGATCAAGAAGGCGGTGCCGAACATCGGCGTTATCACCGACGTCGCGCTCGACCCCTTTACCAGCCACGGCCATGACGGGATCCTCCGTGAGGGCGAGATCGTAAACGACGAAACCGTGGAGGTTGTCGCCAGGGCAGCGGTGACGCAGGCCGATGCCGGATCGGACATCATTGCCCCGTCCGAAATGATGGACGGGCGCATCGGCGCGATTCGGGAGGCGCTCGACGCCGCCGGCCACCAGAATGTCGGCATCATGTCCTACGCGACGAAATTCGCCTCCGCCTTCTACGGCCCCTACCGCGAGGCAATCGGCACCGGCGGTCTGCTCAAGGGCGACAAGAAGACCTACTACATAGATCCGGCCAACGGTACCGAGGCAATCCGCGATGCCGCGCTCGATGTCGAAGAAGGTGCCGACATGCTCATGGTGAAACCCGGTCTCCCCTATCTCGACATCTGCTGGCGGATGAAGGAAGCCTTTGGCCTGCCGGTTTTCGCCTATCAGGTTTCCGGCGAGTATGCGCAGGTGAAGGCCGCCGCGGCCAATGGCTGGATCGACGGCGAACGGGTCATGCTGGAAACGCTGCTTGCCTTCAAGCGGGCGGGCTGCGACGGGATATTGAGCTATTTTTCGGTCGAAGTGGCACGCATCCTGGCAAAACGCTAATGGCAGACTGCATTACAGCCATGCATTGTTTTGTCGAGGCTCATTCCCCATATCTGATCGGCAACAATGTGAGGCACGCTGATGAGCATGCACAACGAACAAGTGAGATTCCCGAGCGATGACTGGCGTGCCTACCGGGGTGTGCTGTCGCGGCGGGTCTTTGCCTTCATCGTCGACTATGTGATCATCGCGCTGCTCTGGATTCCGGCGGCGGTCGTCGTGTTTTTCCTGGGCATTCTGACACTCGGCCTCGGCTTCCTCCTCTATCCCATACTCTTCGCGCTTGTGGCGATGCTCTATTTCGGACTGACCGTCGGCGGCCGCGATCAAGCATCACCGGGCATGAGGATCATGGGCGTGGCGATCGCCCGCACGGACGGCCGGCCGATGGATTTTCTGACGGCCATCGTCCATCTGGTGATCTTCTGGATTGCCAACGCGCTGCTGACGCCGCTCATCCTGCTGATCGGTCTCTTCACCGACCGCGGCCGGCTTTTGCACGACCTCCTGATCGGCACGGTGACGGTCCGCAGCGACGCCTATTGACGCCTGCCGGCTAGCTCCGTGCGTTGCAGCGCCATTCCGTGAGGAATGCCTAAACGAGTGAGTTGACGTTTTTCATTCTTAGGCCATGCTATTGCGATGAGTAACCGCACGAAGAGTGGCCCCCACGTTCGATGAACACGCAGACCGCACCGTCTCCACAATTCTACCTGACTGCGCCGGCACCCTGCCCCTACCTGCCGAACGAGATGGAGCGAAAGGTCTTCACCCACATGGTGGGTGAGCGGGCCCCGGAACTGAACGATCTCCTCACGCAGGGCGGCTTCCGCCGCTCACAGAACATCGCCTACCGGCCGGCCTGCGAAACCTGTCGCGCCTGCATTTCGGTCCGCATCCTTGCGAACGAGTTCGCGCCGACGCGTTCGATGCGGCGGGCGCTCGCCACCAATCGCGACGTGATCTCGGCCGAATATCCTGCCGAACCCTCGAGCGAACAATATAATCTCTTCCGCCGCTATCTCGATCGCCGGCATCAGAAGGGCGGGATGTCCGACATGTCGGTACTCGACTACGCCATGATGGTCGAAGACACCCATGTGCATACCAAGATCATCGAATACCGCTTGCGGATCGAAGGCGACGGCATCAACGAAAAGGCCAAGGGGCCATTGATCGCCACGGCACTGACTGACCGAATGAGCGACGGCCTGTCGATGGTCTATTCCTTCTTCGATCCGGCGCTCTCGGAGCGCTCGCTCGGCACGTACATGATCCTCGATCATATTCGCCGGGCAAAGGAACGCGGCCTGCCCCACGTCTATCTGGGCTATTGGGTCAAGGGGTCGCGCAAAATGGGGTATAAAACAAAGTTTTTGCCGCAGGAGCACCTTATGGCTCGCGGTTGGGAGCGCTATTGTGGCGACAATAACGCATCCACCGAAACGGACTGAGAATTGACCCCTTCCTTTGACGCCGCCCGGCACCGGCGCGGCCTTGCCATCACCGGCCTCGGCGGCCTCGCCCTTTCCTTCGACATTCCGCTCATCCGTTCGGCGAACGGCGAGGTCTGGTCGATTCTCGCCCTGCGCAGCCTTTCAACCTTCCTCGTAGCGCTGGTCGCCTGGTTTGTTCTCAATCGCGTCCTCGGCCGCCGCGTTTCCTTGATTCCTGGCAAAGCCGGCCTGGTCGCCGGCCTTTTCTACGCCATTAACTCCTTCACCTTCCTGCTCGCCGTGTTCAACACCTCAACGGCGAACGTCGTCTTCGTACTGGCCTTCACGTCGATGTTCGCGGCGATCCTCTCCTGGATTTTCCTCAAGGAACGGCCCTCGAACGCCACGTTGCTGACGATGGCGGTTATGGTTTTCGGCGTCGGGGTGATCGTGCAGGACGGGCTGGAGAGCGGACACTTCTTCGGCGATGCGATGGCCGCCTGCTCGGCCTTCCTGCTCGCAGGCGCAATCACCATCGCCCGCAAGAGCGGGCGCGACATGGCGCTGGTGCCGCTGACGACGGCAATCTTCCCGGCCATTGCCGCCTTCCTGCTCCTGCCGCCAAGCGGCATCTCGATTGCAGCACCCGGCTATATTCTCTTCAACGGTCTGGTGATGATCCCCCTCGCCTTCTTCTGCCTCGCGACGGGCCCGCGCTATCTTTCCGCGCCGGAGGTCGGCATGTTCTATCTGCTGGAGACGATCCTCGCCCCGATCTGGGTGTGGATCGTCTTTTCGGAAACGCCCACGATGCAGACGCTGCTTGGAGGAGCCATCCTCGTCCTTGCCCTGATCGGCCATTCGCTCTGGCAGATGCGCATCAAGGCGATGAAGGCGCAGATGCCATGTACGGAGTTGGGATAGGCGCACCGCCGAGGCGCCGTGCGATCACTGCGCCTCGCCGGGTCCCGGGTCAAAGGAAGTGCTCTGCATCTGTGAGCGCATCGTCCAGAGTTCGCGATTGGTATTGATCCACTTAGCCGCGATCTCGAGTGGTGCCGGATCGGCCGTGATTATCTCGCCGCCCTCACCTTGCCGGACGATCAATCCGGCAGCTTCCATGGTGGCAAAATGCCCGGAAAGGTCGTCCCCTTTCACACCCACCGCATCAGCGATCTCGGCGATGCGCGTCGCGCCTGCAAGCAAGACCTCGAATATGCGGCGGCGTGTCGGATCGGCAAGAGCCAGCAAGGTTGCGTCAAGAGCGGCGGCCATGACATTCACCCCTCTGGAGAGGAACTTGAGCTTAAAGGCGATCGCATCGGTGGCGCCTTTCGACCGCGAGTTGCCTTAAATCGAAGCCGATCTAAGGACGAAATATGTGGCAATTCAAAGTGCGGCAGCGATCTTTGTACGCCCGAAGCGTGCACGGCGGCAGAGATCAACCGTTGAACCTGCCGCTCCGCGGAAAGCCCTTCGGCACGACGCGGCCGGCTGCGGCACGGTCTCCGAGCCACTCGATCAGTTCGTCTTTCATCTTGGTGAAAACCCGACCGGCGCTGTCTTCCCAGGTGAGACCCTCCGAGATCGTGAAGCACCGAATGTCGGAAGTGCCGCCATCCTTGTAGCGCTGCAGCCGGACGCCCTTGCCGCGCGCCATTTCGGGGATCTGCACCAATGGGAAGACAAGCATCTTGCGGTTCTCGCCAACGACGGCGACATGATCGCCCTTGACGGGAACAACGAGTTTCGCCTCGTCCGGCATGCCGACGTTCATCACCTGCTTCCCCTTACGGGTATTGGCGACAATGTCGCTTTCGGTAACGACAAAACCGTTTCCTGCAGCGGACGAAATAATGAGCTTGCGAGCCGGATCATGGACGATGGCCGTCAGGACGTCCTGATCGTTCTCCATGTCGACCATGATGCGCAGGGGTTCGCCGTGGCCACGCCCGCCGGGCAGCTTGTCGCCGCCAAGCGTGTAGACCTTGCCCCCCGTCGTGAAGACCAGAATCTTGTCCGTCGTCTGAGCCGGGAACGCCACTTTCAGCGCGTCTCCCTCCTTGAACTGGAGCGATGACGTATCGGAGATGTGTCCCTTCAGGGCGCGGATCCAGCCTTTCTCCGAAATGACGACTGTGATCGGTTCCTTTTCGATCATCGCCTGCTGGATGGCCTCGACGTCGGCCTCCGGCGCATCGGCGAAAGTGCTGCGGCGCTTGCCAAGCTCGGTCGCCTTGGCAAACTTCTTCTTGACCTCGCCAATTTCCCAGGCAACGGCCTGCCACTGCTTCTCATCCGAGGCGAGCAGCGCCTCGATCTCCGCCTTTTCCTTCGACAGCGCGTCGAATTCCGTGCGGATCTCGAATTCTTCGAGCTTGCGCAGGGAGCGCAGGCGCATGTTGAGGATCGATTCGGCCTGGAGGTCGGTGAGCGTGAAACGCTCCATCATCACCGCCTTCGGCTCGTCCTCTTCGCGGATGATGCGGATCACCTCGTCGATATTGAGGTAGGCGACGAGATAACCGCCAAGAATTTCCAGCCGGCGGTCGATTGCGGCCAGCCGATGCCGCGAGCGCCGCTGCAATACTTCGCGGCGGTGAGCCAGCCACTCCGTCAACACTTCGTTCAGCGCCATGACGCGCGGTACGCGGCCCATCGAAAGCACGTTCATGTTGAGCGGGATGCGGCTTTCGAGTTCGGTCAGCTTGAACAGCGATTCCATAAGGATGCTGGCATCGACCGAACGGCTCTTTGGCACGAGCACGATGCGCACATCTTCGGCCGATTCGTCGCGAATGTCCTCGAGCAGCGGCAATTTGCGGGCGACCAGCAGCTCGGCGATCTTCTCGATCAACCGCGACTTCTGGACCTGATAAGGAATCTCCGTGACTACGATCTGATAGCCGCCGCGGCCCAGATCCTCCGAAACCCAGCGCGCGCGGACCCGGAAGCCGCCGCGACCTGTCCGGTAGGATTCGATCATGCTGGCCCGGCTTTCGACGATCACGCCGCCTGTCGGCAAGTCCGGCCCCTCGATGCCTCCCTTCTGGGGATTGGCCGGATCGAACAGCAGGTCCTCGACCGTCGCATCCGGATGGCGGATGAGATAAAGGGCCGCGTCGCAAAGCTCATGGGCGTTGTGCGGCGGAATGGAAGTCGCCATGCCGACGGCGATGCCCGAGGCGCCGTTCGCGAGAAGATTCGGGAAAGCGCCGGGAAGCACGACCGGCTCCTGGTCTTCCTCGTTGTAGGTCGGGCGGAAATCGACAGCGTCCTGATCGATGCCTTCAAGGAGAAGGGCCGCAACCTCCGTCATCTTCGCTTCGGTGTAACGGTAGGCGGCGGCATTGTCGCCGTCGATATTGCCGAAATTGCCCTGCCCGTCGACGACCGGGTAGCGCTGAGAGAAGTCCTGCGCGAGACGCACAAGCGCATCATAGACGGACTGGTCGCCATGCGGATGGAACTTACCGATGACGTCGCCGACAATGCGCGCGCACTTCTTGAACGAGGAATTGGGCCTCAGCCCCATCTCGCTCATCGCGTGGATGATACGGCGGTGGACGGGTTTCAGGCCGTCGCGGACATCCGGCAGTGCGCGATGCATGATGGTTGACAGGGCATAGGCGAGATAGCGCTCTTCCAGCGCCGCCTTGAGGTCAACCGGCTGAATGTTGTCATCCCCGCCCGATGGCGGCAAAAGGCTTTGTCCCATGCCTCTTGCTACCGCAACCGGCAGACAACAGCAAGAATTTCAGGGCACTGCGTTGTGGAGAACACCGCGTGTACGAAAGCCGACGGCGGTAAGCTTTTCCGAAAGCATGATCCGCGGGGGAACAAACACCATCCAATCTGACGAATATAATTTCGCCCTCTTTCGTATTAGCTTCGGGGGCTGATTTGGCCGATTTGAAATTGAGGATTCGAGTGAGGGTATCCGCCCTTAAGTCATCAGGCTGAACGCAAAGGGCCGCCGACCGTCGCAGGGAAAGTCCGGCTCCATCAGGGGCGAGTTGACGGATCCCGCAGAGACCACTAGCGATAACCGATCCCATAAACAGCTTCGCATCAAATATTTTTGATAAGGAACTCGATAATGACGCATACGCGCAAGATCCGCCTGATGATGGCGAGCGCCGCCCTTCTCACACTTGCCGGCCCCGCCTTCGCCCTAGATGGCGCGGACATGATGAAGAAGCTTGATGCGGCTCTGTCCGCCAACGGCTCCTCGATCCGCTTCGACAAGGCGGACGTGAACGGCGACGTCGTCACGGTGACCGGCGTCAAGCTGCAAACGGCGGCGAACCCCGGAGAGGCGCTCAACATTGGTGTCGTTACCTTCGAAGGTGTCGAAGAGAGCGAGACTGGCGGCTATTACTCCGAGACGGTTACCTTCCCGGATATCAATCTCAGCCAAGACGATTCCAGCTTCTCCGCAAGGAACCTGTCGATCGGTGGATTGACGATCCCCGGCAATCCCAGCGGCGACACGATCAACGACATCCTGCTGTACGAGACGGCAGGAACCGGGCCGATCAGGGTCAATGTCAAGGGCAAGGACGTATTCACCGCCGAGAGCACGGAAGCCAACCTGACGCGGCAGGAAAACGATGCCGGTTTCGACTTCGACGCGACCCTCGCCGGGCTCAAGGCGGATCTCTCGGACGTCGATGACGCCAAAGCGAAGGAGGCGATCGAAAAGCTGGGGCTGACGACGCTCGACGGCGAAGTCACAATGAAGGGCAGTTGGGAACTGCAGAGCGGCAACGTCGCCCTCGATGAATATGCCCTCGACCTCAAGAATGTCGGCCGGCTGAACATTACCATGGACTTTTCCGGATATACGCTGCAGTTCATGAAGGCGCTGCAGGAAGCAACAAAGGCCGCAGAAGCCAACCCGAACAAGGAAGAGGCCAACCAGGCAATGGGGCTCGCGATGATGGGTCTCATGCAGCAGCTCACATTCAACAGCGCCTCGATCCGCTTTGATGACGCTTCGATCACCAAGAAGGCGCTCGACTACGCGGGCAGCCAGCAGGGCGTGTCAGGCGATCAACTGGCGCAATCGCTGAAGGGGCTGGTGCCGATCATGATGGCGCAGCTCAACATACCGGAGTTGCAGAACCAGGTTGCCGCCGCCGTCAACGCCTATCTCGACGGGCCGAAGAGCCTGACGATCAGTGCCAAGCCCGAAAAGCCGGTTCCCTTTCCGATGATCATGGGTGCTGCCATGGGCGCACCGAACACGATTCCTTCGGTTCTAGGCGTAAAAGTGACGGCAAACGACTGACGCCTGCCGCGCTCGCCAAGCGAGAGTTTAAACCCTGATCGAGCCCGGCGATGTACCGCCGGGCTTTTTCTATCCCGATTGATTAATGGTATCATCCACTGCTTGATGCTCTGAGGCGCTCGCCTATCTATCTTGGCGTATAGTTGCCGACAACTGCGCATTCCCGACCGATGAAACGGAAGGAGGACGCCATGGGACTGAAGCATTCGGATATTACCGCCATCCTCGGCCCGGTCGACGAAACGCTAATGGCTGAGCTACTTGCGACGGGCGCGACGGCGAGCGAACTCGCCGAGGCGATTGCTTGGGTCAACAATGACGAGGCCCTGATCGGCGAAGGCCGCCATCTTCCGGCCGGCCGCGTCGCAGCGTTGATCGACATCCTGACACCTGAGGAAGACGACGAGGAATTGTAGTAACAGTCCGGCTTTTCAGAAGGTGGACGATGGCGTGCGCCTTGGAGCCGGCGGACGCAAGGACGTGGAAGACTTGATGACCGCGGTGATCCGGTAGCCTGTTGCGGGGGTAATCAGCGATCACCTTACAGTTTCCGTGTTGAGGGAGGAGCACATGGCTGCCAAGGAAGTCAAATTCAATACCGATGCCCGCGACCGCATGCTGCGCGGCGTCGACATCATGGCCAATGCCGTTCGAGTCACGTTGGGCCCCAAGGGGAGAAACGTGGTCATCGATAAATCCTTTGGCGCGCCGCGGATTACCAAGGATGGTGTATCGGTCGCCAAGGAAATCGAACTCGAGGACAAGTTCGAAAACATGGGCGCACAGATGCTGCGGGAGGTGGCTTCGCGCACGAGCGACGTTGCTGGCGACGGCACGACCACTGCGACCGTGCTTGCCCAGGCGATCGTCAAGGAAGGCGCCAAGGCCGTCGCCTCGGGGATGAACCCGATGGATCTGAAGCGCGGCATCGACCTTGCCGTCGAGGCCATCGTCAAGGAACTCAAATCCCACGCCCGCAAGGTTTCAAAGAATGCAGAAATCGCCCAGGTGGCCACGATATCGGCCAATGGCGACGCCGAGATCGGGCGTTACCTGGCCGAGGCGATGGAGAAGGTTGGCAACGAGGGGGTGATCACGGTCGAGGAGGCAAAAACCGCCGAGATCGAGCTCGAAGTCGTCGAAGGCATGCAGTTCGACAGAGGCTATCTATCTCCCTATTTCATTACCAATCAGGACAAGATGCGGGTCGAGTTCGAAGATCCCTACATCCTGATCCATGAAAAGAAGCTTTCCAACCTCCAGGCCATGATCCCGATTCTCGAATCGGTGATCCAGTCCGGGAAGCCGCTGTTGATCATCGCTGAGGACGTCGAGGGTGAGGCATTGGCAACGCTCGTCGTCAACAAACTGCGCGGCGGCCTGAAGATCGTTGCCGTCAAGGCGCCCGGCTTCGGCGACCGCCGCAAGGCCATGCTCGAGGATATCGCAATCCTCACGGGTGGCACGGTAGTTTCCGAGGACCTCGGTATCAAGCTCGAGAACGTGGCTTTAGATACCCTCGGACGGGCAAAGCGCGTGATCGTCGAAAAAGAGGCGACGACCATCGTCGATGGTGCCGGTGAGAAGGCCGATATCGCCGGACGCATCAGCCAGATCAAGGCACAGATCGAGGACACGACCTCGGATTACGACCGCGAAAAGCTGCAGGAGCGGCTCGCCAAACTTGCCGGCGGCGTCGCGGTCATCCGCGTCGGTGGCTCGACCGAAGTGGAGGTCAAGGAAAAGAAAGACCGCGTCGACGACGCTCTGCATGCGACGCGGGCCGCGGTCGAGGAAGGCATCCTTCCCGGCGGCGGCGTTGCCCTGCTGCGTGTCATCAAGACGCTCGACAACGTGCCGACGGCCAATGACGACCAGCGTGTCGGCGTCGAGATCGTCCGTCGTGCAATCGAGGCACCCGTGCGCCAGATCGCCGAGAACGCCGGCGCCGAAGGGTCGATCGTCGTGGGCAAACTGCGCGAGAAACCGGATTTCGCTTACGGCTGGAACGCGCAGACCGGGGAATTCGGTGATCTCTACGACATGGGCGTAATCGATCCGGCTAAAGTCGTGCGCGCCGCACTGCAGGATGCCGCCTCGGTGGCCGGCCTACTGGTCACGACGGAAGCGATGATCGCCGAGAAACCGAAGAAGGAAGCGCCGCCTCCGATGCCAGCGCCCGGAATGGATTTCTAAAAGGCAGACTAACGCTCAGAAGCACTGGGCGCGGCCGCGTCCCAGTGCTTCACGCGTCGAGCCTCAATCCTTGGTACCGCGCACCTCAAGCCGGTTCCGTATCGATGCCGGCCTCGACCAGATCCTTAAATCCGCCGATGTTGAATACTGCCGTGTAACCCATGTCCTGCAGCGTCTTGCCGGCAAGGGCCGAACGGCCGCCGGACGCACAATGCAGAAGGACCGTCTTGTCCTTTTGGAAGGCTGGATTGTGGTACTGACTTTCCGGATCTGCGCGAAATTCCAGCATTCCCCGCGAGACGTTCACCGCGCCCTTGATCTTGCCGGTTTGCTGAACCTCTGTCGGATCGCGGACATCCACGATGAGCACATCGCCGGAGCGCATCTTCTCGGCCGCCTCGGTGGGCGACAATTTCGGGACAACACTATTTGCTTCCGCTAGCAGGTCCTTGACGTTCTTCGCCATCGTTCACTCCACCCAAAAACGCTGCAATGGCGCAGCGGAGAAAGGAAACGCTTCGGGGGAAATCCTGTCAAGGCGAGCAACGGACAGCAACTTTCTGGGTGGCGGCAGTGCGGCTGCGGCAAGCCCGCTTGACCATGAAAAAAACCCGGCGGTAGGGCCGCCGGGCTTTGCTTGCGCGTTTAAGAACCTCAGTCCTTCTTCTGCGGGATCGGGCGGATCGCCAGTTCGCGCAGTTGCGTCGGCGTCGCCGGCGATGGCGCGCCCATCAGGAGATCCTGGGCCTGCTGGTTCATCGGGAACAGCGAAATCTCCCGCAGGTTCTTGGCGCCGACGAGCAGCATGACGATGCGGTCGATGCCGAAGGCCATGCCGCCGTGCGGCGGCGCGCCGTATTGGAAGGCGCGATAGAGCCCGCCGAACTGCTCCTCGACTTCCTGCTGAGATTTACCCGTCAACTCGAAAGCCTTGACCATCAGTTCCGGCAGCTGGTTACGGATGGAGCCGGACGCAATCTCGAAGCCGTTGCAGACCATGTCGTACTGGAAGGCCTTGATGGAGAGCGGGTCGTCGCCGTTCAACGCCTCGAGGCCCCCCTGCGGCATCGAGAAGGGGTTATGAGCGAAATCGATCCTCTTTTCTTCGTCCAGCCACTCATAGAACGGGAAGTCGACGATCCAGCACAGTTCGAAACGGTCACGGTCGACGAGGTTCAATTCCTCGCCCGCCTTCGTGCGGGCTTCGCCAGCAAACTTGTAGAACTTCGCCGGTTCGCCGGCGACGAAGAAGCAGGCGTCTCCGTCCTCGAGACCGAGCTGCGTGCGAATCGCCTCGGTGCGTTCCTCGCCGATATTCTTGGCGAGCGGGCCGGCGCCTTCGAGCTTCTCGCCCTCCTTGCGCCAGAAAATATATCCGAGACCCGGCTGGCCCTGGCTCTGTGCCCAGGCGTTCATGCGGTCGCAGAACGCTCTGGAACCGCCGGTCTTGGCCGGAATCCCCCAGACCTCGACCCGCGGGTTGGATGCGATCATGTTGGCGAAGACCTTGAAGCCCGAACCGGCGAAGTGCTCGGTGACCGCCTGCATCTCGATTGGATTGCGAAGGTCCGGCTTGTCGGAACCGTACTTCCGGATCGCCGTGTCATAGGGAATGCGCGGAAACTTTTCGGTCACCGGCTTGCCGCCGGCGAAATCCGTGAAGATCGAGCGGATCATCGGCTCCATCGTGTCCCAGACGTCTTCCTGCTCGACGAAGCTCATTTCGAGGTCGAGCTGGTAGAACTCTCCCGGCAGCCGGTCTGCGCGCGGATCCTCGTCGCGGAAGCAGGGAGCGATCTGGAAGTAGCGGTCAAAGCCCGCAACCATCAGAAGCTGCTTGTACTGCTGGGGTGCCTGCGGCAGCGCGTAGAAGGTGCCGGGATGAATGCGGCTCGGCACGAGGAAGTCGCGCGCGCCTTCCGGCGAGGAAGCCGTCAGGATCGGCGTCGTATATTCCGTGAAGCCGATCTCGCTCATGCCCCGACGCATGGCCGAAATGATTTCGGTGCGCTTCACGATGTTACGGTGCAGCGTCTCGCGGCGAAGATCCAGGAAGCGGTATTTGAGGCGCACATCTTCCGGGTAGTCCGGCTCACCGAAGACCGGCAGCGGCAGTTCCTTGGCCGCCGACAGGACCTCGATCTCGCGGGCATAGAGCTCGATCTCGCCCGTCGGCATGTTCTTGTTGACGGTCTCATCGGTCCGCGCCTTCACCGTTCCGTCGATGCGGAGGACCCATTCGCCGCGCACCGTCTCTGCCGTCTTGAAGGCCGGAGAATCCGGGTCGGCGACGACCTGGGTCATGCCGTAATGATCGCGCAGGTCGATGAAGAGCACGCCGCCATGGTCGCGGACGCGGTGAACCCAGCCGGAGAGGCGAACGGTAGAGCCGACATCCGACTTGCGGAGGGCGGCACAGGTGTGGCTGCGGTAACGATGCATCATGTAATCCTGGAATTGCAGATAACCGCGCAGGCTCGCGTGTCGGCGCGCGGCAAGATCAAAATCGGGCGGAAAAGCGCATGATGCGCCGGTTTTGTCAAGGCCGCGGCTTGTTGCGGCGGGAAGAGTGGCGGGCTAGCAGCACTGCTGTCACCGCTGTCATTCGCAGGCAGGTGGTGCAAAAAGAAAGGAAAAGGCCACAAATCGCTACTGTCCCCGACGGTGGGCCACCGCTAAACAAGACGTAGGCGGCATTCCCTTTCGAGTCGTGGCCGCTATTCGGATGCTTCCTGCCCCCATGTCCCAGATCCGCCCGCTCATCCCGCTTCTCGTCACCGCAGGCATTCTCATCGGCGGCAACGGTTTGCAAGGAACCTTCATTTCCTTGCGAGCGCTCGAGGAGGGGTTTTCCACCTCGCTGATCGGACTGGTCGGCGCTGGCTACAATATCGGCTTTGCCATCGGCTGCGTCTATGTCACCCGTATCCTGCGGGCAATCGGCCATATCCGCACCTTCTCGGCGATGGCGGCGATCGCATCTGCAGCGGCCATCTCAATGGTGCTGCTCGTTGACCCGTGGTTCTGGTTCCTGATGCGGCTAGTTGCAGGCATCTGTTTCGCCAGCCTCTTTGCGACTGTCGAGAGTTGGCTGAACGCCAGCGTCACCAACGCCAATAGGGCGCGCACCCTATCCGTCTATCGCCTGGTCGATCTCGGTTCCGTGACCGCTGCGCAATATGTGATCCCGGGTGTCGGCATCGCCGGGTTCGAGCTCTTCGCAATCATCTCGATGGCGCTGACACTCTCGCTTGTGCCGATTTCCTTTGCCGACCGGTCAAGTCCTGTCGCTCCGGAGGCGATCCGGTTCGACGTCAAGGCTCTGTGGAACATCTCGCCGCTCGCGACCGTCGGCTGCATCGTCGTCGGCCTGACCAACGCCGCCTTTCGCTCGCTAGGGCCGATCTATGCCCAGGGCATCGGTCTGTCGGTCACCGCAATCGCGACCTTCATGAGTGCTGGCATCATCGGCGGCGTGGTGCTGCAGTATCCGCTCGGGCACTATTCGGACCAGATCGACCGGCGGCTGATCATCCTGATCGCCACGCTCGGTTCGCTTCTGGCTGGGCTTTTCCTCGCCTTCGGTGCGGGCAGCAACGAGTGGCTAAATTTTGCCGGGATCTTTGCCTTCGGCGCCTTCGCGATGCCGCTCTACTCGCTTTGCTCGGCACATGCCAATGACCATGCGGCCGAGGGGCAGCATGCGCTGGTCTCCGCCGGCATGCTGTTCTTCTGGTCGCTCGGCGCGATCATCGGCCCGCTCTTCGCCTCCTTCATGCTCGACCTCTTCGGACCCCAGGCGCTCTTCATCTATACCGCGGTGATCCTCGCCCTGTTCATGCTCTACACGCTCCGGCGCATGACGGCGCGTGCACCGGTTCCGACGGAAGAGCGCGCCATGCCATTTCGCAATCTCCTGCGCACCTCGTCTTTCTTCAACAAGCTTGCCGGCGGCCAGCAGCGAGAGGACGCGTGACAGGACAACCTGCGGCAAGATGACCAGTAGTGTGAATTGCTGATTATGAAAATCAGGTTTAGATACGGCCCGATCGCTTATCCGCACCACGGGACGCCATAATGCCGATGTTCAACCGCCGGACATTTCTCCAGGGCTCGGCCGCGCTTGGTGGCGCTTTCGCGTTGGGCGCCGGCGTCGCCGCTCGCGCCGGCGCCTCTCCCGATCCCCAAGTCCTGACGGCGCAAATCGCGGATGCAAGGATAGCGGCGGACGGTCTGACGCCCAAAATCATGACCTACGGCCTCGGCGAGGCCCCTCACACCAGCATGCCTCCGGTCCTGAGAATGCGCAAAGGCGAGGCCTATGCGGCAAAACTGGTGAACCGGCTGGACGAACCAACGACAGTCCATTGGCACGGCTTGAGGATCGCCAATGCTATGGATGGCGTGCCGGAAATCACCCAGCCCTATGTCTATCCTGGCGACAGCTTCGACTATGTCGTCACACCGCCCGACGCCGGTACCTTCTGGTACCATCCGCATTGCAACACGCTGACACAGATCGGCCGCGGGCTTGCGGGTGTGATCGTCGTTGAGAACCCTGATGATCCCGTCTTCGACGCCGAAATCGTCCTTAACCTCCGTGATTGGCGGCTCGGAACGGGCGGCAAATTCATCGACCCATTCAAGCCTCGCGATGCGGCGCGGGGCGGTACATATGGCACGGTTCGGACGACGAACTGGCAGCGCGAGCCGGTGTTCGAGGCGCCCGCCGGCGGTCTCGTTCGGGTGAGGATGGCCGTCACCGACGTAACGCGCATCTACACGGTGGCGCTCGAGGGCGCGGCCGCAAAGGTTATCGCCTTAGACGGCAATCCGGTCGATGATCCCTTCCCGCTGGATCGCCTCGACGTCGGCCCCGGGCAGCGCTTGGATATCGTCGTCCGCATGCCGGAGAGTGAGGGCCAGACAGCAACGCTCGGTAATTACCGCGGCTCGCAGCCTTGGACCATTGCGACGTTTCGGGCGGTGGGAGCCTCGCTGAAGCGTGACCTGCGCGACATCGCTCCCCTGCCCGTCAATCCGATCGCGGAAGCCGATCTCTCCACCGCCAAACGGATTCCGATCGAACTGACGGCAACCGCCGAGCACAAGGCAACGCCCTCGATCTGCGGCTCGCTCGGCTACACGTTCTGGGCGCTCAACAAGGTTCCGTGGCCTGGAGATACGCGCGATCCGATCGCTCCGATCGAGGAATTGAAGCTCAACAGGAGCTACATCTTGCAGATTTCCAATCGCACGCCGCACGCGCACCCGATCCATCTGCACGGCCTGAGCTTCCGCGTTCTGAGTTCCAACAAGCGGACTTTCCTGCCGCCGCCAACGGATACCATCCTGCTCCTGCCGGACGAACTCGCGGAAGTGGCACTGGTTGCGGACAATCCCGGCGACTGGGTGATCCACTGCCACATCATCGAACATCAAAAGACCGGGATGACCGGTTATTTCAAGGTGGTCTGACAATTTCGATTGTGACAACAGCCGCGAAACGATACACGGAGGGGCAAGCCGCATTTTTGCCACAGTGATTAAAAACCCGATGATCCAAACGACTGTAGATCTAGAGGCCGCCTGCAAACGGTTGGCCCAATCAAACTATATTACGATCGATACCGAATTCCTGCGCGAAACGACGTTCTGGCCGGAACTCTGCCTGATCCAGATGGCAAGCCCTGACCTAGCGGTGATCGTGGACCCGATGGCGCCCGGCATCGATCTTGCGCCGTTTTTTGCGCTGATGGGCAATCCGGACGTCGTCAAGGTTTTTCATGCCGCCCGCCAGGACATCGAGATCATCCATCATCTCGGCAACCTTATTCCCCATCCGCTTTTCGACACACAGGTCGCGGCGATGGTTTGCGGCTTCGGCGACAGCGTTTCCTACGACCAGTTGGTCAACCGCATCAAGAACGAGCAGATCGACAAGTCTTCACGCTTTACCGATTGGAGCCGCCGACCGCTCACGGACAAGCAGCTTGAGTACGCACTCGCCGATGTTACGCATCTGAGAGAGATCTACCAGTACCTGAACGCGGAACTCGCCCGCGAGGGACGCTCGTCCTGGCTGGCGGAAGAAATGGCAATCCTGGAAAGCTCGGAAACCTATGACCTGCATCCGGACAACGCCTGGCAACGGCTGAAGATGCGAGTCAAGAAGCCGATAGAGCTCGCGGTCCTGCAGAAGGTCGCGGCTTGGCGCGAACGTGAGGCGCGCACACGCAACGTCCCACGCGGACGGATACTTAAGGACGATGCGATTTACGAGATCGCCCAACAGCAGCCCAAGGATGCCGAAGCGCTGGGGCGGCTCAGGACCATCCCCAAGGGGTGGGAACGTTCCAGCGCGGGCACGGCCGTCGTTGAGGCCGTGAACGAGGCGCTGGCGATTCCGAAGACGGAACTGCCGCGCCTGCCGCGCCAGAATCATGCGCCCGAGGGTGCTGCCGCAGCGGGCGAAATGCTGAAGGTCCTTCTGAAGCTCATCGCCGAAAGGGAAGGCGTCGCTGCCAAGATCATCGCCAACAGCGAAGACCTCGACCGGATCGCAGCCGAAGGCGAGAAGGCCGATGTGGACGCGCTAAAGGGTTGGCGGCGGGAGCTTTTTGGTGAAATGGCCCTGAAGCTCATCAACGGAGAAGTCGCACTGCGCTTCGTCGGGAAGCGGATCGAAGCGATGGAAATCCGCGGTTGAATGCCGCAGGCGGGAGACAACTTTCCGCCTGAATCCAGCAATACGAGGACGCATCGACAGGGCTGATCCACGCCGGACGGCGTTGGGCGAGCTGTCGTAATACGTTGCGGATCGCCGTCCGATCCGCAATTCCTATTTTGTTTCCGGTTCCGGGGCTTCCGCGCATGCGCTGGAGATTTTCCACGCTTGACTTCATCCTGTTGCTGCTCGTCGTTTCGGGCAGCGGCGTAGCCTATGCCTGGGTGGTCTACGGCGACGGCGGGCTAATCGGCGCAGTGTATGCGCTGTTCATCTGCATGCCGATCCTTGCCTTCGAACGGCGGATTATCTTCCGGCGCCTCTACAGAAAGATTCACGGCCTTTCGACGCCGGCCTTTCTGCTGTCTTCCATTGCCGTCTATGTCGCGCTCGTCTATGCCGGCTTTGCGATTGCAGGGTCGCTTCTGCGGCTGGTGGGGCATCCTGGAGAGATGATGCCATCGTTGAATGTACTCCTCGTCGCGCTTTCAATCTCCGGCCCGATCGTCTTTGTCCTGAGAGTGCGCGAACTGCTTGGCCGCGACGTTTTCCTTAGTCTGCTGACCGGGCGCTACCGCAAACCGGTGCATGAGGAGCGCGTATTCCTTTTCGTCGATCTCGCAGGCTCCACGTCCTTCGCCGAGCGATTCGGCGATCTGCGCACCCAGGAATACCTCGGAAGACTGTTCGCAACCATGGCCGATCCGGTCTTACGCTACGGCGGTTCCATCGATGACTATGTCGGCGACGCCGCCGTGATCACCTGGCCTTTCGATCGCGCGATTGTTGACGCAGCCTGCGTTCGTTGCGTGTTCGATATTCTCGAGCGGATCGAGACTGATGCACATCGCTGGCGCAAGGACTACGGCGAGGTCCCGCGCCTGCGTGCGGCGCTGCACGGCGGGACGATTGTTGCCGCCGAGATTGGGGTCGACAAGCACAAGATTACCTATTTCGGCGATACGGTGAACACGACTGCGCGCCTCGAAGGCCTTTGCCGAACGCTCGATCGGCAGATCCTGATTTCCGCCGATCTCCTGCGGCGCATGCGTCTGCCAGCCTCCTTCAGAAGCGAGGATCTCGGCGAGCATGAGGTCAAAGGCCGCGGCCAGAAGCTGGACGTGTCCTCACTTCGCGACGCCAGCTTTCTGCAGGGCGGCGCGTCGAAGTCTCCAACCGGTTCTAGCCGTGCAGCTTTGCCCCCTTCGTGATCTTGTCGACGAGCTTCTTCTCCGCATGGAGTGCAATGCCTGCGACCTTCGCATTGTCGGGCGCCGACTTGGAGAAGGCTTCCCGGTTGGCGGCGTCGTGACCGGTCGCGAACATTTCGTCGACATAGATGGACGTGCGAACATCCTTCGCCAAAGCCCGCCGCTGGATATCGCCGAGCGTGAGGGCGCCTGCCGACAGGACGATGATGGGCTGGATGCTTAGCGCATTATAGACATTGCCGGCGGCATCACGATATGCCTCCCCGACAATCTCCGGCTTCTGCCCGACTATGCCGGTGGCAAGAAAGGCTGTGACGTTCAGCTTCTGCCACATGGCGAGGTCGTCCCTGAGGACGATTGCAAATTTCGTCTCGAACATCGTGACCAATTTATCTCCGCGTTGTGTCCGGCAATACTAACGCGCGAAGTGACGGCAGATCTTGAACGTTCGAGCAAGATACCGAATGTCACCAAAGCTTCACGGGGCTGTAAAACAAGTATCAATCAACCGTCATCGAAGGCGTCTATCGGGGACCGGTCTCAGACCTCCAACCCAGGGTGAACTTCATGACGAAAGCACTTTGCGCCTCAGCGGCGCTGGCCCTTGTGATGACAACGACGGCGCTTGCCGAGGACAAGGTCTTTCCGGCGACGCTGAAGGCGCATGCTATCCTGCCGGCCAACACGATCATCGCTGCACCGGCCGACGCAGCCGACTATCTCAAGACCTCCGGGAAATTCACGACGGCCGACCGGAAGCGTGCCGTGGAACTCGCCAGCGTACCCGGCAAGGACGGCGTTCGCCCGACCGGATTGCCGCTGCCGTTCAACGGCCAGCCGATGCAGGGCTTTTCCGGGATCAAGACGATGCCGGATGGTACCTTCTGGAGCCTTTCCGATAATGGATTTGGCAACAAACTGAACTCGACCGACGCGATGCTGATGCTCCACCATCTCAAGATCGACTGGGAGGCCGGCAAGGTCGAAGCGCTGCAAACGGTCTTCCTGTCCGATCCGGACCGCAAAGCGCCCTTCCCGATCGTCATGGAAGGCTCCGCCAACCGCTATCTTACGGGCGCCGATTTCGACGTGGAATCGATCCAGCCGGTCGCCGAAGGCTTCTGGGTCGGTGAAGAGTTCGGTCCCTACATCCTGAAATTCGACACGGCCGGCAAACTGACCGACGTCGTTCCGACCGTCGTCGACGGAAAGCCGGTCCTGTCGCCAGACAATCCCACACTGGCGCTGCAGGCGGACCCGTCCAAGAAAATGCCGACCTTCAACCTGAAGCGTTCCGGCGGCTATGAGGGCATGGCGATGTCCAAGGACGGCAGCAAGTTGTACGGCCTGCTCGAAGGGTCGATCTGGATCGACAATGAGTCGGTCGAGCAGGCAGATGGCCGACCGGCGCTCCGAATCATCGAACTCGATGTCGCGAGCAAAGCCTGGACGGGCCGCAGCTGGCTGTATCCGCTCGCCGAAGGCGGCGAGGCGATCGGCGACTTCAACATGCTCGACGAGAAGACCGCGCTGGTGATCGAGCGCGACAACGGCGCCGGCACTGTCGAGAAGGCATGCGCGGATCCGAAGGATCCGAAGCCCGACTGCTTCGCGGTCGGCTCGAAACTGAAGCGGATCTACAAGATCGAAATGACCGACGAGAATGCCGGCAAGGCCGTGCGCAAGATCGGTTACATCGATCTCCTCAAGATCGCCGATCCCCACAACAGGAAGCGCCAGGGCGGCGGAGACGGCTACTACGACATGCCGTTCGTCACCATCGAGGACGTCGATCGCGTTGACGACACCCATATCATTGTCGGCAACGACAACAACCTACCCTTCTCCGCCGGCCGCGCCATCGACAAGGCGGACGACAATGAGTTCGTGCTGCTGGAAGTCGGCGAGTTCCTGAAGGCCGAATAAATCGAAGCGGCTGCGCGATCGACGCGCAGCCGCTTCTTCACGGACGAACCCGTAACCCCATCAGTTCTCGAAATGGAAGGCGAGTGTCTTGCCCGTCAGCTTGCTGAGTTGTTGAAGGCGACCGTCCAGGCGCTCGCCCTCAAAAGCGCAATAGGCGGCCGGCACGATGAATTCGAGATCGACTTCCGGGCGTGGCGATCGCCGCAGACCGAGATGGCGGGTGACGCCCGGCATCGATGCCGAGAAAAGATAGGCGACGCGCAGCAGACCGCCCAAGAGTTTGGCGAGTTCGAGCAGGCGCGGCGTGGTGATTCCCGCCAGGGGCTGGGTGGCACCATCATCGTTAAGACCTTCGAAACGGTAATAGTTCGCAAGCGCGATATAGGCCCGGCCGGCATGTGTGATACCGGAAAAGGACGAGTGCGCGATGATGTTGAGCGCCTGTAGACCGCGATAGTCCGGATGGGCCCGCCAACTGATGTCGGCGAGCAGGCAGGCGGCCTGGCGGTATCTGCTCTCCTCTTCCGTCTCCTCCACGCCGAAGTGCGGCACCATGCGTCCGGTCCATTCCGCAAGTTCACGCGCGTGTTCCGGCGAGCGGGCACGCAGGATCGCGATCTCGTCGGCGGCCGTGAGCAAAGGGTCCTGCAGGCGTTCGTCTTCGGAAAGCAGCGAGAAAAGATAGCCTTCGCGAACGCCGAGTGCGGAGAAAGAGATCCGCTCCGGCTTCATGATCGTAAGCGCTTCCTGCATCGTCACGGCCCCATAGGGCAAAAGACTGCGGCGGCTCTTGGAGATCGTCGCGTAGGCGGAGGGCTTAATGGTCTTCGGCTCGATCACCTCAGGCAGGAGAGACATCGCCTCGTCATAGGAGATCTCGTAGCCCTGCATCATATGTAGCGGATAGTTGCGCGCTTCCATATGAAGCTTCGCAATCGATCGCCATGTACCGCCGACGGCATAGAACGTGCGCCCCGCGCCGCCCTTGAGAACAGCCGCCTCTCTCATGAACTTACGAACCCATGTCCGCGCCTTGGACAACGAGCCGTTGCTGTGTTCAAAGAGACGGATACCTCCGAGCGGCAGGGTAATGCCCTTGCCGATGCGCTTGCCATTCACATCGACGAGTTCGAGGGAACCGCCGCCGAGGTCGCCGACAACCCCGTCAGGATCGTGATAGCCGCTAACGATGCCCATGGCGGAGAAATGGGCTTCCTGCTCGCCGGTGAGGATACGCACGTTGCAGCCCAGGATGGCTTCGGCCTTTTGGATGAAAGACGGACCGTTGGAGGCTTCGCGCGCAGCGGCCGTCGCCAGCGCATACATCGTGGTGGCACGCGCCTGATCAGACAGGGCGCGGAAGCGCTGCAGCGCCTTTAGCGCTCGTTCAACGTTCTCATCCGCCATCCGGCCCGTCGCATCGATGCCCTTGCCCAGGCCACACATCACCTTTTCGTTGAAGAGCACCGCCGGCGCGCGGCTGAGCCCTTCGTAAACGACAAGGCGAATGGAGTTGGAACCGATATCCACAACGGAAACCGGGCGGATGCCGGGCAGACGCCCCTGCGCTTCAGATTCTACCATGCAATTCCAGTTTACTTGCGCCAACCGCTTTTCCAGCCGGCAATCAGCTTTGGTGCACTGGATTTCAGAGCCTCGCCCCGACCCGAGAGGCTGGGGTTAGTCATGAAATAATGCTGCGCATTGAACGGCTCGGCATCCTTGCCGACTTCCATGCGGCGCGACGTGCCATCCGGAAGAATCTCGTAGCTCTGCTGGTTGTCGATGAGATTGCCAAGCATAATCTGCGAAAGAACCTGTTCGTGCACAGTCCGGTTGATGAGAGGCACAAGCGTCTCGACCCGCCGATCCAGATTGCGCGGCATCATATCCGCCGAGCCGATATAGACAAGTGCATTTTCGGACGGAAGGCCGTGACCGTTGCCGAAGCAGAATATGCGCGAATGCTCAAGGAAACGTCCGACGATCGATTTGACACGGATATTGTCGGAGAGCCCCGGCACCTGCGGACGCAGGCAGCAGATGCCACGCACGACGAGGTCGATTTCGACGCCGGCGCGGCTCGCCTTGTAGAGCGAATCGATGATTTCCGGATCGACGAGCGAATTCATCTTCATCCAGATGGCGGCCGGACGGCCCGCCTCTGCATGTGCAATCTCTTCCTCGATATGCTTGAGGATCCGCGGGCGTAGCGTGTGTGGCGAGACCGCGAGCTTCATGCCAGCTTCCGGTTCACCATAGCCAGTGATGAAATTGAAGATGTTCGCCATGTCGTGGGCGATGACCGGATTGCAGGTGAAGAACGAGAGGTCGGTGTAGATCTTCGCGGTCACCGGGTGATAGTTGCCGGTCCCGAGGTGGCAATAGGTCCTGAGCTTGCCTTCCTCACGGCGAACGACCATCGACATCTTGGCGTGCGTTTTGAGTTCGATGAAGCCGAAGACGACCTGAACGCCAGCGCGCTCCAGGTCGCGTGCCCAGCGGATGTTTGCCTCTTCGTCAAACCGCGCCTTGAGCTCGACAAGCGCCGTCACGGACTTACCGGCGTCGGCGGCGTCGATCAGGGCACGCACGATCGGGCTGTCGTTCGACGTGCGGTAAAGTGTCTGCTTGATCGCCAGCACGTCCGGATCGCGCGCCGCCTGCAGGAGGAACTGCACGACGACGTCGAAGGATTCGTAGGGATGATGGACAACCATGTCCTTTTCGCGGATCGCCGCCAGGCAATCGCCGGCATGCTCGCGCACGCGCTCGGGGAAGCGCGGATTGTAAGGCTCGAAGCGCAGGTCCTCGCGGGGCGCCTTGGTGACTTCCGAAAGCGTGTTGAGCGCGAGAAGGCCTGGCAGCACGGCGATGCGGTTATCCGGAACCCCGAGTTCCTGTACCACGAACTGGCGCAGTGATGCCGGCATTTCCGAATCCGTTTCGATGCGGATGACCGAACCGCGACGGCGGCGCTTCAGCGCCGTCTCGAAAAAGCGGACGAGGTCTTCTGCTTCTTCCTCGACTTCGATATCGCTGTCACGAATGATGCGGAAGGTCCCCGAACCCTGCACCTCGTATCCCGGAAACAGGCGGTCGATGAACTGGCTGACCACGTCCTCGAGCGTGATGTAACGTATGACGTTCTTCACATCCGGCAGGCGGATAAACCGGTCGAGCGCCACCGGAAGGCGCAGCAGCGCGGTCATCGGCTCGCGGCCGGTCTTGCTGACGAGCTGCAACCCGATCGAGAAGCCGAGATTGGGGATGAATGGGAAGGGATGCGCCGGATCGATCGACAGCGGTGTCAGCACCGGGAAAATCGACTGATCGAATTCGTTGGCAAGCCAGCTCCGGTCCTGCGCGGACAACGAGGCGGGCCGGACTATAAGGATGTCTTCCTTCGCGAGATATTGCTGCAGAACAGCGAGCGATGCCTGCTGTTCCATCTGCAGGTTGTCGATTTCCTTCAGGATATCGTCGAGCTGTTCGGCCGGCGTCTTGCCGTCGGGGCTGCGAAGCGCAATCCCCTGACGCACCTGGCCTTCGATACCGGCGACGCGGACCATGAAGAACTCGTCAAGGTTGGCGGCCGAAATCGACAGGAAGCGGACACGCTCCAGCAACGGATGCGCCGTGTTCAGCGTTTCCTCGAGGACGCGACGGTTGAATTGAAGCCAGGAGAATTCGCGATTGATGAAGCGCTCGGGGCTCGTCAGCAGGTCTATCTGCTCCGCAGACGCCTCGTGTTCAATGATTGCAGACGTCGCGCTATCCATGCCCATCACACCCCATTACTCCAACCTTGCGACCTATCCCACTTTGACGACGGAACTGTGACAGTCAATCGGACGGGTGGGGATTTCCGAGCTCTGCAAGCACTTCCGCCGCCAGGGTGCGTGTCAGCCGCGTGCCACGGGCAAGTGCCAGGCGGTCCAGTCGCTCGACGATCGTCTGGGCCGCCTCCAGCGAGCGCTCCATGCGCGCCACGATATAGCCGACAAGGCGCTCATCGACGAAAAGCTGGCGATCGGCGAAGAGCTTGACGAGCACCTGCGTCAACAGCTCGTCGTCCGGTTCGCCGATTTCGACGACCGTGGCAGCCTTCAGGCGCGAACGGAGATCGCGAAGCGTCACCGGCCATGACATCGGCCACAGGCGCGATGTCATCAGCAGCGCGGTGCCGTGCTGGCGTACGCTGTTGATGACATGGAAGAGCGCCGTGTCGTCGAAGCCCTGGCGATCGGCATCCTCGAAGAGAACCGGCCTTCGCGCCGCAATGTCGGCAGCATCCGAACCGGCGACGGGATGAATGGTCTCGGCCCCCGCCCTCTCCCGCCAGATGCCGGCAAGGTGCGACTTCCCCGATCCAACCGGGCCGGCGATGATGACGACGGGCGATGGCCAATCGGGCCAATGATCGACGATAGCGATGGCAGCGCTCAGCCGGTCGGAGACGAGCAGATCCTCGCGACCGGTTGCCGGATCATGGCCGAAGGCGAGCGGCAGTTGTTCGAACGGACGTCTTGTCATGCTGTACTCTGGACAATGGCGCGACTCAGCCGGGCTCCTGGCCTTCCGACTGCTTCTCCGCGGCTGTCCTATGCCCGTGATAGAGGTCACTATCAAGGTACCGCTGTATGCCGAAGCGGACAAGGACGCCGATCGCGGCGGCGGCCGGCACAGCGACGAGAAGCCCGACGAAGCCGAAGAGAGCACCGAAGGCGAGCAGGGCGAACATCAGCCAGACGGGATGGAGACCGACGCTCTTGCCGACCAGCTTCGGCTGCAGAATGTTACCCTCGATGAACTGGCCGCTGAAGAATACGACCAACACCAACAGGATTGTAATATAATTCGGCCAGAACTGGACCAGCGCCACACCAACAGCCAGCACGAGGCCCACCATCGAGCCGACATAAGGGATAAAGCTGATCATGCCGGCGAAAAGCCCGATCAGCAGCCCGAAATTAAGGCCGATGAGCGACAGGCCAATGGCGTAGTAAAAGCCGAGGATGATGCATAGCGAACCCTGGCCGCGAACGAAGCCCGCAATGGTCGTGTTCATATCGCGGGCGATCTGGCGGACGATGTCGACATAGTCGCGCGGCACCCAGCTATCGAGTTTCTCTACCATGCGGTCCCAGTCGAGCAGCAGATAAAAGGCCACGACCGGCGTGATGATAAAGAGCGAAAGAATGTCCAGCAGTGCCATGCCGGAGTTCCACAACTGCTGGAACAGCGTGCCCAGGAAACTTGCGCCCTGTTCGAGCAGCTTGGCCGAATTCTGCTTGATCGCCGTCATCTGGGCCGCAAGCCAGTCCGGCAGCAGCGCCGTCTGGCTATCCGTCAGGAAGGCTTGTAGCCTGGCGATGTAGCCCGGCATCCTCTGGACGAAGTCGGCCGCTTGCGTGAAGATCAACGGAATGATGATCATTAGCGATAGCGCCAGCACAACGACGAAGGCAACAAGAATGACGATCGTCGCCATCAACCGGCTGAGGCCCAAACGCTGCAGCCGGTCGGCGACCGGATCGAGGAAATAGGCGAGCGCCATGCCGGCGAGAAACGGCAGCAGGATCGAGCTGAACAGCGTCAGAAAGAGGATGAAGCCGGCGAGCACCAGCAGCCAGAAGACGACCTGGCGCTTAAGACTGATACCGCTGACCTGACTGCCCATTGCGCTCCCCGTTGCGCGTCCGGCGCAAGCGCCCCGCGTTTCATCCATTTGGACGAGATAGGGCGCGGTGCGCACGCTGGTCAAGCCCGCCGTCTTTGCTGCAGAGGCAAATCGGGCTCTCGCCGGCCGAAACGCGGTGAGATGCGGGTAAAATGGCAAAAAAAGCCGGCAAGCGCCGGCCGTTGGCTTGCACTCCTTGTCCCGCCGTGCCAATCGCATCCGCAAATACGACGAGCCTTGGAGAACGCGCATGAGCCAGTCGGGCAAGAACGGCCTCACCTATAGCGATGCAGGCGTCGACATCGATGCCGGCAACCTGATGGTGGAGAAGATCAAACCCCATGTTCGCTCTACGCGACGCCCGGGAGCCGATGGCGAGATCGGTGGTTTCGGCGGTCTCTTCGATCTCAAGGCTGCCGGTTTCACGGATCCGGTGCTGGTCGCAGCGAACGACGGCGTCGGCACCAAGCTCAAGATCGCAATCGACGCGAACAAGCACGACACAGTCGGTATCGATCTCGTCGCAATGTGCGTCAACGATCTCGTCGTACAAGGTGCGGAACCGCTGTTCTTCCTCGACTATTTCGCGACCGGCAAGCTCGACCCGGATCAGGGTGCTGCGATCGTCGCCGGGATCGCCGCCGGCTGCCGCGATGCGAGCTGCGCGCTGATCGGCGGGGAGACGGCGGAGATGCCGGGAATGTATGCCGGCGGCGACTACGATCTCGCCGGCTTTGCGGTCGGCGCGGCCGAGCGCGGCCAACTGCTGCCGGCGGGGGACATCGCCGAAGGTGACGTCATCCTCGGCCTTGCTTCCTCCGGCGTACACTCGAACGGCTACTCGCTGGTGCGCAAGATTGTTGCACTTTCGGGACTTGCCTGGGACGCGCCCGCCCCGTTCGGCGAAGGCACGCTTGCCGATCTCCTGCTGACGCCGACGCGCATCTACGTGAAGCCGCTTCTGAAAGCGATCCGCGAGACGGGGGCGATCAAGGCACTCGCGCACATCACCGGCGGCGGCTTCCCCGAAAACATTCCGCGGGTGCTGCCGAAGCACCTTGCCGCCGAGATCGACCTCGACGCAATCAAGCCACCGGCCGTCTTCTCGTGGCTTGCCAAGACTGGCGGCGTCGCTGCCAACGAAATGCTGCGCACGTTCAACTGTGGCGTGGGCATGATCGTCGTCGTTCCGGCGGCGGAGGCTGAAAAGGTCGCAACGATACTCACCGGCGAAGGCGAGACAGTCTTCAAGCTCGGCCGCATGGTCGCGCGTGCCGAGGGCGCGGCGGGTACGATCTACAAGGGCAGCCTCTCCCTATGAGCGCGATTGCGGCAAAGAAACGGGTCGTCGTCTTCATTTCCGGCGGCGGCTCGAACATGCTTTCGCTGGCGAGTGCGGCAGCGGAACCGGACTTCCCCGCCGAAGTCATTGCCGTGATTGCCGATAAGGCGGAAGCCGGTGGCCTAGCCAAGGCCGCCGCCCTCGGCATCCCGACCTTTTCGTTCGTCCGAAAGGATTTCGCCAGCAAGGAAGCGCATGAAGCGGCGATCCTCGCAGAACTGGATCGGCTCCGGCCGGACATCATCTGCCTTGCCGGCTACATGCGGCTGCTGTCGGCAGCATTCATTCAGCGTCATGAGGGCCGCATCCTCAATATTCATCCGTCGCTTCTACCGTTGTTTCCGGGCCTCCACACGCATCAGCGGGCGATCGATGCCGGCATGAGGCTTGCCGGTTGCACGGTTCATTTTGTCACCGAGGGCATGGACGACGGCCCGATCATCGCCCAGGCAGCGGTTCCGATTCTCGCTGGCGACACGGCGGAAACGCTTGCCGCGCGCGTTCTGACGGTTGAACACAAGACCTATCCGATGGCGCTGAGGCTGGTCGCCGAGGGTAAGGTCGAAATGAAAGATGGGCGGGCCGCAAGCCATGCCGTCGGCGAGGCATCGGGGATCCTCGTATCTCCCGCAATCTAACACAGGCGCGTCACCTCGCTGCCGCAAGGCGGCGGTCGAGCGCGTCGAGCACGCGGCGAGTCAAGGCGGGATAGTCCTCATCGAAATGGTGGCCGCCCTCGATGGCGACCACGTCCACGCCCGAAGATTTCAGACCCGGGCAAGCGTCGTCATCCTCCTCCGTACCGTAGATGCATTGCACGAGCGACGGGTCGATTGCCTTGACGTCATCGACCGGGTCGCCCCCCTCGCCCTCCGCACCCAGCCAGCCGAGAACCGAGATCTTATAGTCGGCATGATGCGAGAGCGCCATGAGCGTGAGCTGGCGCACCCGCGCACGATCCGCTGGCGGGAGCAGGTTGTAGGTGCGCGGCAGGATGTCGGCGCCGAAGGAATAGCCGATCAGCAGCACGTTTCGGACATTCCACCGCTTTCGATAATAGGTGATGATCCGCGAAAGATCGTCGGCAGTCGCTTGCGGCTGGCGTTCGGACCAGAAATAGCGCAGCGAATCCACCCCGACGACCGGAACGCCCTCTCGCTGCAGGACATTTCCGACCTCCCTGTCGATGTCCCGCCAGCCGCCGTCGCCTGAATAGATCACGGCCATCGTATCACGCGTGGGCTTCGCATCGAGGATCGTCAGGGGAAGGCCGAAAGGGTTTTCGGCTTCGTCGTCCTCAGCGAGCGTCCCGGAAAGTGCATTCGAAAGCGCCATATAGGCGTCATCCTCGGTATCGCGCGTCTCGATCTCCGGGTGCTTTGCCACAAGTGCATTCACGTGGCTCCTCCCCGCGGCGGAGGCAGCGGGCGAAAACGTGACGCTCACGGGATCGGGCAACGATCCGTCGGTCAGACCATAGACCATCCGGTCGCGCTCGCGAACCTTCTCGGCCGGCGTACAAAGCTGCTTCGTCAATGCGATGCCCTCTTCGGGGTCGACCGCCAGCGTCTGACCGATCGTCGCGGCAGGGGATTGCGCGGCGATCGCCAGCGCCATCGCCCCGCCGGCGCCGACACCCGCAACGATCGGCGGTCGATAGGCGCTGCTCCTAGCAGCGCGCTGGACCTGCTGGCTCAGCGATTCGATATCCGAAACCGTGTAGATGCAGTCGCCGTCATCTTTAGCAAGCGACGCGAGATAGGCCTTGAGGTCGATGCCGATAACGAGCGCCTTGTTGTTTGCAAGAGCACGCGCTGCCCCGTCTTCCTTCGCCGTCCACCCGGCGGCATCCGAAACGAGCACAACGACCGCGGAAGCATCTTCCTTGGGGAAAAGAATATGAGGCGACGGGATCATACCCGTGTCGAACTGAGGTGCGTCGTCCGGCCGGGCATGCACCGAGGCTGTTGCAATCAGTGCCGCGGAAAGCACGAGCTTCCAGATCTTTCGCATGCCGATCATTTCCTTATCACTCCCTTTAGACCGCCACCGATAAGGAACGTTGCGTCCATCAAAGCCAGGATTGGGTTGAGCCCACCGCTCGCCACAAGGTAGCGCGGTCGCCAATGCGGGTGGAACTTGGACTTGAAGGCGCGCAGGCCCTTGAAGTTGTAGTAGCGTTCGCCGTGCTCGAAAAATGCTCGGCCAGCTCGATCCCACACTGGCGCTATCTGCCGGGAAGACATGCCGGAAAGCGGCGCCATGCCGAGATTGAAGCGCCGGTATCCTTGCGCCTTAAGGTATTCCATCAGTTGCACGAACAGGAAGTCCATCGAACCTTTGGGGGCGTCCGGCAAGAAACGCATCAGGTCGATCGAGCCCTCCGCCTTGGTCGCGGTCGTGAGGATATTGGCGAAGGCAACAATGTGTCCCGCGCATTTAAGGACAGCGACCGGCTGCGCCGCCAGGTATTGGGGATCGAACGCTCCGAGGGAGAAACTCTTCTCACGTGCGCTATGATGCGCGAGCCAAGCATCCGAGACTGCTGCGAGCTCCGGCAGGATTGCCGGCACTGCCTCGGGCTCAACTATGGAAAATTCCAGCCCGTCGCGCTGGCCGCGGCTGACCTGCTGGCGCAAGTTTGCCCATTTTCCACCCTTCAACTCGAACCGCGTCAGATCGACCTCGGCGAGCTCGCCCAATCGGAATGCCCGCAAGCCGGCGTCGGCGTAATAGGCGAGCCCCAGCGGCGAAACCTGATAGAAGACCGCCCTGCAGCCATTGGCGCGCGCGGCCTCTATGAACTGCCAGATGAGATCGGGCCAAGCTTCCAGGGGACCGACCGGATCAAAGAGCGCAATCCAGGAACGCGCGCGCCGACCGTACATGATGAAGGCGCTGCCATCGGGAGAGAACATGACGCTCTTGTCTCCCATCCGCACGAGGTTGGCATCCGACATATCCTGGGCATCGACAATGGCGATCGCCCGCTCCAACGCCTCTTCCGATGCCGGCTCCACCGTTGGCGTGGCCGGGCGCATCAGGCTCCAGATAGCGATGGCACTCGCCCCGATCGTAACCCCCAGGAAGGCGCGAAGTCCGCGCGGCGCCTCGGCGGAGAACTCGAACTGCCACCAGAGCTCATGGCTGTATTCGACGTCGCGATAGACGAAGAGCAGGACGACGAACGCACCGAGGCAGATGACGCCGATCGCGGTGAGCCACGGCGGCGTCAGGGCCTGTCCGAACAGCGACGCAGGACGAACAAAAAGCCGGCGGCTGGCGAGCAGCCCGACCACGAAGAATGCGAGCATACCCGCCTCCGCCAACGCCACCGCCTTCAGCAATGAAAGCAGCAGAGCGGCAGCCGCGATCACGACCGATGCCCACCAGGCACCGTCGAGGCGCAGCGCCAGTCCTCGCGCGACGATGACCAGCGCCAGGCCGAGCACGCTTGCAAGGAAGTGCGCGCCTTCGACAAGTGGCAGCGGAACATAGCTTTCGAGAAATGCCAGATTCGCGTCGGGCGTCGGCGTCACGCTCGACAGCACCAGCATGATGGCGAGTACGAGTGCGAGCGTAGCCAGCAGCAATGGGGCAATCCGGCCGGCAATGCGGCGGACGCTTGATGCCGCGGGGTGACCGGCAAACTGACGAACTTCTACACCGACAATCACCACGATCGCGATCAGCAGCGGCAGCACGTGATAAATAAGACGGTAGAGAACCAGCGCGCCGAGGATCGTATCGACGTCGACCGCGCGGCCGAGGGTTGCGATCATCACCGCTTCGAAGACACCGAGCCCCGCCGGCACATGGCTGAGCACGCCGATGCCAACCGCGAACGAATAGACCGCCAGGAAGGCGGGCCAGCCGATTGCTCCCGATGGCAACAGGACGTAGAGAACGCTCGCGGATGCCGCAAGATCGAGCGCTGTTACCAGGAACTGGCGAGAGGCGGTTCTGGAGTCGGGCAGACGCAGAGTGAGCCGTCCGACGCTCACTTCGCGACCCGCGCCGCCACGGATGAAGGTGGTTAACAGGCTGCCAAGCACAACGATGGCGATGATCCGCAGCCAGAACGGGTCAAGCCCGGTCAGCGGAGCGACATATTCGCCGACCGTCAGCAAGCTGAGGCAAGTGACCGTGGCAAGGCCAAGCCCGAAGGCAAGTGTGACGAAGGCGATGACGCGGGCAATCTCTTCCGGCTGCAGGCCGAGCCGGGAGTAGGACCGGTAGCGGATCGCCCCACCGCTCAAAGGTCCGAAACCGGCCGTGTTGCCGACGGCATAGGCGCAGGCGGCCGTGAGCGCTACATCCGCGTAAGGCAGCTTGCGCTTGATATAGTCGAGGGCGGCGACATCGTAAAAAGTCAGCGCGAGGAAGCTCAAGCCGGTGAACAGGATTGCGGCTGCGACCGACTTCCAACTCGTGTCCGCCAATGCCGAGACGACCTCGTCATAGTGCACTTCGGCAGTTAAATGAAAGATGGCCGCTCCGAATAGCGCGATCACGAGAAGGGTGCCGATAGCGGAAAGATAGCGCTGATTGCGCCTCAGAAACGGCCTCCACCCACTGTCGGCCTGTTGGTCTTGAGCTTCAATCTCGTGAGAAGAGCTGGACGCCATGTTTCGCCCGTGCCGTTGAAGAAGACACGTAAGCTTTAACGCAGCGCTACACGATCAAAAAGTGAAACATCGGTAATGTGAACTAGTCGTGCAGTCAGTTATGGAGCCAGAGCGGCAGGGTTCAACATGGCCCATTGCAGCAGCATGATTGTCTTGGCATCGCAGATCTCACCAGTGCCGATCATAGCGACAGCCTTATCGAAAGGGATTTCCAGCACCTCGATATCTTCGCCTTCATGTGCAAGCCCACCGCCTGCCGTTGCTCTCTTCGAAGCGTCGATGCGTCCCAGGAAAAAACTTGTCCGCTCCGTTACGGAGCCGGGGCTCATGTAAGCATCGAAGAGATGCATCGCGCTTTCTATGCGATAGCCCGTCTCTTCCTTCGCCTCGCGACAGATCGCCGTTTCAGGCGGCTCGCCGTCGAGAAGGCCCGCCGGCGTTTCGATGAGGTATCCTGGCTCACCCTGCAGATAGACTGGAATACGGAGTTGCCTGACGAGGACCACCGATTGCCGCTCCGGATCGAAGAGCAGGATCGTTGCGGCGCGACCGTGGTCGTGGACTTCTCGGACCAGCCGGACGGTTTGACCGTTGGACATTTCCTGTTCAAGCGTGACCTCTTCGAGGCTGACGAAGCCTTGCCAGAGGGTTTTGCGGTCGATGATCCTGACGCGCGGGTCGACATGTTCCGTCATGTGAGATCCTTGTTGAAAGGGGAATTCGGCTGCAGAACCTGACCGCGTGACCAATATTCAAGCCCGACGTACCCAGACCCGGTTATCGTGGAAAGCCGCGCCGCCGTAGGGCGCGACCGCGTCGGCGCCAGTCAACACGTTGATCCCCTCGCCGTCGAGATGGGCACCGTTCGGCCAAATCCCTTCAGCGATGACGACGCCGCGGCGTGCACCGCCCCCGACTTTCGCGTGCAGTCGGACCTCGCCGCGGTCATTGCCAAGCGTGACGACATCACCCTCCGCAATGCCGAGCACAGCGGCGTCATCGGCGTGGATCATGACCTCCGGTCGTCCCTCCTTCTGGACGGACGACGGCGTTTCGGAGAAGGTCGAATTCAGGAACGAGCGCGCTGGCGAGGTCGCCAGCCGGTATGGATGGCGCTCGTCGGCCACTTCGATGAGATCGACATGGTCCGGAAACTCGGGCAGCCTGCCGTGTGGGCCTTGCGGGCCCATCGCTTTCGGCGGCCGGTTGGGTGCGGGCGTGCCGGTCCAATCGGCCTTGAAGCGGAACTTGCCCTCCGGATGCCCGAAGCCGTTGAGAAAATGCGCCTCCTCGAAAGCCGGCTGGCAATCGAGCCACTTCTCCTCTTTCATCCGCTCGTAACCGATGCCGTAATGGGACAGCAATTGATCGATATGCTGCCGTTCGGTGAGCCCAAAGCCTGGGCGGTCGGAAACGCCGAGGCGCTTTGCCAACTCCTCGATGACGAAAAGATTGGTGCGCACCGTCGGCGGCGGCTCCACGATCTTCGGACCAATGAGAATGTGCTGGTGACCGCCACCGCGATAAAGATCGTCATGCTCGAGGAACATGGTGGCAGGCAGGACGATATCCGCGAGCCGGGCGGTGTCGGTCATGAACTGCTCATGCACGGCAACGAAGAGGTCGTCGCGCAGAAAGCCCTGTTTCACCAGTCGCTGCTCGGGCGCGACATTGGCTGGGTTGGTGTTCTGGATGAGGAGCGCCGTCACCGGGCCGCGATGGCGCAGTGCCTCGGCATCGCCGGTCAGCACACGGCCGATCTGCGATTGATCGAGCATCCGCACGTCGGGATCGTGGAATGCGGAACCGACGAGTTCGCGCTTGTCCAGCTTGAAGATGTCGTTGTTCGAATGGAAGGCGCCGCCGCCCTCATGCTGCCAGGAGCCGAGCACCGTTGCGACCGAAGCGGCCGCATGAATGGCGACGGAGCCGTTGCGCTGGCGGGTGAAGCCGTAACCAAGGCGGAAATAGGTCCTTGGCGTCGTCCCCACGAGCTTGGCGAAGGCTTCGATCTCCTCCACCGACAGGCCGGTGATAGCGGAGGCCCATTCCGGGCCGCGTGTCCTAAGATGCGCTTCGAGGCCCGCGGGATCATCAGCGAACTTCGCCATGTAGGCGCGATCGGCATAGCCGTCACGGAAGGCGATGTGCATGACCGCGCAAGCCAGAGCGGCGTCGGTGCCTGGCTTCAGGACGAGCCCCATATCGGCTTGCTTGACGGTCGGGTTCTCGTAAACGTCGATGACGACGATCTTGGCGGCGCGATCCTTGCGCGCCTTGACCGCGTGGGTCATCACGTTGACCTGCGTAGCGACCGCATTGGTGCCCCAGATCACGACGCAGTCGGCCTGGGCCATCTCGCGCGGGTCGGGGCCGCGCAAGGCTCCGGTCGCCATGGTGAAGCCGGTCCAGGCCATGTTCGTACAGATCGAACCGAAGAAGCCGGAATAGCGCTTGGCGTGGCGCAGCCGCTCGATGGAGTCACGCTGGACCTGTCCCATCGTGCCCGCGTAGAAATAGGGCCAGACCGCTTCCGAGCCATGCTTCTGCTCGGCTTTGACGAATTGATCGGCAATCTCGTCGAGCGCCGCCTCCCAGGAAATCTCCTGCCAGTCGCCCTCGCCCTTGGCACCGGTGCGGCGCCGCGGCACCATCAGCCGGCCGGGGTGGTAGATGCGCTCGGCATAGCGCGCGACCTTGGCGCAGATGACGCCGGCCGTGTAGCTGTTTCCGGCGGCGCCGCGCAGGCGGCCGATCTGGCCTTCGGCCGTGAGATCGACCTCAAGCGCGCAGGCTGACGGACAGTCGTGCGGACAGACGGAATAGCCGATCGATTTTTCTGCTTTGATGGGGGTCGCAACGTTCATGGCTTTTCTATATGGCATCCGCCAAAGGGCTCAAAGCCCCATTCGCCAATCCATCGAAACAATTGATCAGAGCCATCGGCAACGCTCATGAACTACCGGCACATCTATCACGCAGGCAATTTCGCCGATGTCCTGAAACATGCAGTGCTGACGCGGCTCGTCACCTATCTCAAGCAAAAGGACAAGGGCTTTCGGGTACTCGACACACATGCCGGGATTGGGCTCTATGACCTTTCGAGCGAGGAAGCGCAGAAAACCGGCGAATGGCGCGATGGCATCGGCCGGTTGCTCGACACCGAGCTTCCTGCCCCGGTCGCAGCGATCCTTGAGCCCTATCTCTCGACAATTCGCGACCTCAATCCCGATGGCGGGGTCACCCACTATCCCGGCTCACCGAAACTTGTCCGCATGCTGTTCCGCCCACAAGACCGGCTTTCGGCGATGGAACTGCATCCGGACGACTACGAGACGCTGCACCGCCTGTTCGAGGGCGACTTCCAGAGCCGCATTACCCATCTCGACGGCTGGCTGGCGCTTGGCGCCCATCTGCCGCCGAAGGAAAAGCGCGGCCTCATTCTCGTCGATCCTCCTTTCGAGATCGAGGGCGAATACGAGCGGCTGGTCGATGGCCTTGCAAAGGGATACCGCCGCTTCGCCGGCGGCATCTTCTGCCTCTGGTATCCGCTGAAGAAAGGCGCGCCGATTAAGGACTTCCACGCGGCGCTGAAGGCGCTGGAGATCCCGAAAATGCTCTGCGTGGAACTCTCGGTGCGCAGTGATCGCGACACGACAGGCCTTGCCGGATCGGGGTTGGTCATCGTCAACCCGCCCTTCACGTTAAAGGGTGAACTCGATCTCCTGCTGCCGTTCCTGAAGACACATCTGGCTCAGGATCGCTTCGCGTCGGCCCGCTGCTTCTGGCTGCGGGGTGAAGCGCCTCTCAACCCGGGGCCTTGACGGATCAATGGAGAAGACGGCAATCTCCTCAGAGGATTCAGGGAGATGGCCATGACTCGTACGCTTGCCGCATCGCTTCTGCTCTCGCTTTCCCTCACCACCGGTGCCGCCGCCGCCGACTACATCGGGGAGCCCGCTCCCCACGCAGTCTATAATATCGGCGCCTGCGGCAATGCCTCAGTTCTGGGTTTCATCACCCGACGCTTCGACTACAAGGCCGCAAACTACCTTCATGCCAACCTCGCCATAGCCGAGATTCGCGACATGGGCCAAAATCGGTTCGAGCCGCGTGACTACACCCATCTCGTCGAACGCGAATATTGCTATGCGACGGCTGTCATGACCGACGGCGAACGACGCCCGCTCTGGTATCTGATCGAACGCCCGTGGGGCTTTGCCGGTGTCGGCAGGAGTATCGAGTTCTGCATCGGCGGCCTCGACCCCTGGTACGTCTACGGCGCCCATTGCGCTTCGCTTCGCTGACCGCGGTGAAAAGGCTGCTGCCGGCGCTCGTCGGCCTTCTGACGATCGCCGCCTGCAGCAATGAAAGTGCAGACAAAACCGCCCCGGCCTCCGAAACCGCCGGGACGAACCCTGTGGCGGCAGCTCCGGTTCCCATCGGCAAAGGCTTCGATTTTTACGTTCTTTCCCTATCTTGGTCGCCCACCTGGTGCGGCAACAACGATCCGGCAGGAAAATCCGATCAATGCGAGGCTGGCAGCCGCCGTGGCCTTATCGTGCACGGCCTTTGGCCACAACATGAGAATGGCTATCCGGAATATTGTCCGACGCGGCAATCCGATCGCGTTCCGGAATCGCTCGGCCGGAAGTATCTCGATCTCATTCCCTCCATGGGACTGATCGGCCATCAGTGGCGCAAGCACGGCACCTGCTCCGGCCTCAGCCAAGCGGACTATTTCGCCGTGGCGCGCGCCGCGCGCGAACGGCTGACGATCCCGCCGGAACTGGCATCAACTGAAGGATCGCGCGATCTCCCGGTACCAACGATCGAAGCCGCGCTTATCGCGAAAAATCCCGGCATGACGCCGGAGACGATCGCTGTTACCTGCGAAGCCAAGCTTCTTGAAGAAATCAGAATCTGCTTCGACAAGACACTGAAATTCAGGGCGTGCCCGGAAGTGGATCTCCAAGCCTGCAGAAGGGGCGCGGTTTCCCTGCCGCCTGCCCCATGACAACGGAAAGACGTCGAATGAAGATACTCTATTCGCCTGCCTCCCCCTATTCGAACAAGGTCCGCATGGCCGCGCACCATATCGGCATCGCCGCGGAAAGCGTGCTGACGGACACGAACGCCAATCCGCCTGAACTGATCGGCAACAATCCACTGGGCAAGATTCCGACCTTGATTACCGCGGACGGCAAGGCGGTCTACGACAGCCGGGCGATCATGCATTTCCTCGATCGTGAAACGAAGGGCAAGCTTTATCCGAAGAACGCAGCCAAGCGCACCGAAGTGGAAATCTTCGAGGCGCTTTGCGACGGCATTTGCGACTGCCTGCTGGCAATCGTCTACGAGAAACGCTTTCACCCGCCGGAGAAGGTGCACCAACCCTGGATCGACCGCCAATGGGAAAAAGTCGAGCGTGGCCTGGATTACTTGAACGCCAACCTGCCCAAGACCGGCGGCAAGCTCAATGCGGGGCATTTCGCGCTCGCGGCCCTGTTGCGGTACATCGAGTTGCGTTTCGCCGGCGAATGGCAGAAAGGAAGGCCGAAGCTCAAGAACTGGCCGGCGAAGTTCGAGAAGCACTTTCCCGACTATTCCAAGTTCAAGGCATAAAAAAAGGCCGGGTCACCCCGGCCTTTTCGCTGATCCGATATCAACCGATCAGAACTTGACGCCCATACCGACGCGGACGCTGTGATCGTCATAGCCGGACGAGACGCTGGTACCGCCTGCGCGGAAGTCCTTGGAAGCGTAGTCCGTGTAGCGGTATTCGACGCGCGCCGTGACGTTGTCCGTCACGAAGGTTTCGGCGCCGGCACCGGCCGTCCAGCCGACAAGCGTCTTGTCGTCGGCACCGGCCGCAGTTCTAAGCTTGGCATTGCCCAGGGCGACACCGGCCGTGCCGTAAACCAGAACCGGATTCAGATCGACACCGACGCGGCCGCGCACCGAGCCGTTGACGCCTTGTGTGACGCTGCGACCGCTGGAGTGCGAGTCGTTACCGGCATAGTTGACGTCGGCTTCACCGCCGTAGACCATTTGGCCACTCTGCACGTTGTAACCGCCGTAAAGACCGCCGCCGAAACCAACGGAGGGATTTCCACCCGTAGCGTCAGCCTCGCCATGGCGCCAGTCGGCCGTGCCGCCAACATAGGCGCCCGACCAGTCTCTGGTCGCCGGTTCGGTGTATTCGGCAGCCGGAGCAGCCGGAACTTCGTCGACGACGTCTGCGGCGTGGGCGGCCTGCAAGGCAACGAAAACCATGGCCGAAGCCATGAGGGTAGTGGTCAGCGTACGCATACTATTCTCCTTTTCAACCGATGCTCCGAGGTAATTGTATCTTTGCGGAACATCGGACACTCTGTGATTAACCCGCCCGGTTGAGCGGAAATTGATCAGAAAATGCGGAATCTCAAGAGCTAAAATGTGAAATTTTGGCGGCACGAGCGCGGCTGAAATTAGATGTTGCCTTCGTGACACAGGGTATTTATTAACCATAGTTCTAGATTAACGAAATCTATACTATAACACTTCAAAATAATACAAATTATCCGCCTTGCATTAATTTTTCTGAAATGAATCCTTCCGGATAGTTTCAGGCTGGCGTTTCTTGCCTATATCTTCGTCCAGCCAGAACAGGATTCGAGGGACGGAAAAAATTGACGAGAACACTCAAGGCGGCGCTTGTAACCGGCGGCGCCCGACGCATAGGCAAGGCAATAGTCGAAAATCTGGCCGCGCACGGCTTCGCCGTCGCCATCCATGCGAACGGCTCGCTCGCCGAAGCAGAAGCGCTGGCGAAGAACCTCACTGCGAACGGCGCCAAGGCTGTCACCCTGAAAGCCGACCTCACCGATTCCGCCGCCGCGTCCCAGGTCATTGCGGAGGCGACGGCTTTGCTCGGCCCGCTCGACCTGCTCGTCAACAACGCGTCGGTCTTCAAGAAAGACAGCCTGGACGCGTTCGACGAGGATGTTTGGGAGCGCCACTTCGCGCTCCACGTCAAGGCCCCTTCCCTACTTGCGCGCGACTTCGCCCGGCAGCGTCCGGACGACGTTTCCGGCCTGATCGTCAATGTCATAGACCAGCGCGTCTGGTCTCCAAATCCACGATTTTATTCCTATATGCTGTCCAAGTCCGCACTGTGGACGGCAACCCAGACGATGGCGCAGGCGCTTGCCCCGCATATTCGCGTCAACGGCATCGGGCCCGGGCCGACGCTGCCGAACGAACGGCAGAATCAGAGCGACTTTCAGGCGCAGGTCGACGCACTGATCCTCAAGCGCGGTCCGGCGCTCGACGAGTTTGGGCGCGCGATCCGCTTCCTTTTCGACACGCCGTCGGTTACCGGACAGATGATCGCGCTTGATGGCGGACAGCATCTTGCCTGGGAGACGCCGGATATTCGGGAGATAGTGGAATGAATGGGCGGACGCCCACGGACGGTGGCATCCTTTACGACGGCAGCGAAACCGATGACGACGACGATCTGCTCGACGTGACAGAAGGCGAGCGGCCGGCGCCGGCGATCGACTGGGCGGAGAACCGTGTCGAAACGCAGGGCCTCAAAGGCGCGGAGCTCATTCAAGCCTTCGTCAAGCTTTTGCCCAATGGACCGGGCGTCTACCGCATGTTCAACGACGCCGGCGACGTGCTCTATGTCGGCAAGGCCCGCAGCCTCAAGAAGCGGGTGAACAATTACGCGCAGGGCCGCGGCCATTCCAGCCGCATTTCGCGGATGATTCGCGAGACGGCGAACATGGAGTTCGTCACGACGCGGACGGAGATCGAGGCGCTGCTGCTCGAAGCCAACCTCATCAAGCGACTGCGTCCGCGCTTCAACGTGCTGCTGCGCGACGACAAATCCTTTCCCTATATCGTTGTCACCGGCGACAGCAGGGCGCCGGCGCTCTTCAAGCATCGCGGGGCCCGCAGCCGCAAGGGCGATTACTTCGGCCCCTTCGCCTCTGCCGGCGCCGTCGGAAGAACGATCAACTCGTTGCAGCGCGCCTTTCTTCTCAGGACCTGCACGGACAGCGTCTTCGAGACGCGCACCCGCCCCTGCCTGCTTTACCAGATCAAGCGCTGTTCGGCGCCCTGCACTGGCGAAATCAGCAATGCCGACTACGCCGAGCTCGTTCGCGAGGCGAAGGATTTTCTCTCCGGCAAGAGCCAGGCCGTGAAGGCGACGATCGCTGCCGCCATGAGCGAAGCTTCGGAGAATCTCGATTTCGAGCGCGCCGCGCTCTACCGTGATCGCCTCGCGGCGCTGAGCCACGTGCAAAGCTATCAGGGCATCAACCCGGCAGGCGTTGAAGAGGCGGACGTCTTCGCGATCCATCACGAAGGCGGGATTTCCTGCATTCAGGTCTTCTTTTTCCGAACCGGGCAGAACTGGGGCAACCGCGCCTATTTCCCGAAGGCCGATCCGTCGCTTCCTTCGTCGGAGGTGCTCAGCGCCTTTCTCGCCCAGTTCTACGACGACAAGCCCTGTCCGCGCCAGATCCTGCTCTGCGAGGCGGTCGACGAACAGGAGCTGCTCGGCCAGGCGCTCAGCGAGAAATCCGGCTACAAGGTGTCGATCCTGGTTCCGCAGCGTGGTGAGAAGAAGGATCTCGTCGATCACGCGCTCGCAAATGCGCGCGAGGCTCATGGCCGCAAGCTTGCCGAGACGGCATCGCAATCGCGGCTGCTCGAGGGCTTTGCCAAGACTTTCCAGCTGGAACAGGTGCCGCGCCGCATCGAGATCTACGACAACTCACATATTATGGGGACAAATGCCGTCGGAGGCATGGTCGTCGCCGGGCCCGAGGGTTTCGTCAAAGGCCAGTATCGCAAGTTCAATATCAAATCGACCGATATCACTCCGGGCGACGACTTCGGCATGATGCGCGAGGTCATGACGCGACGCTTCTCGCGCCTCCTGAAGGAGGAAGGCAAACCCGACCGCAACACTGAGCCTAGCGACGACGGCGCATTCCCGGCCTGGCCGGATGTCATCCTGATCGACGGCGGCCAGGGTCAGATGACCGCGGTACGCGCAATACTCAAGGAACTCGACGTCGAGGACTGCGTAACGGCAATCGGCGTTGCCAAGGGCGTCGATCGCGACGCTGGCCGTGAGCGGTTTTTCGCCGAGGGCCGCGAGAGCTTCACGCTGCCGCCGCGCGATCCGGTGCTCTATTTCATCCAGAGACTGCGTGACGAGGCGCATCGCTTCGCCATCGGCTCGCACCGTGCTCGCCGAAAGAAGGAGATGGTCAAGAACCCGCTCGACGAAATCGCCGGCATCGGGCCGACGCGCAAGCGCGCGCTACTCACTCACTTCGGTACGGCTAAGGCGGTTTCCCGGGCGGGCATCAACGACCTGATGGCGGTCAACGGCATCTCGGAAGCGGTCGCACGCCTCGTCTACGAACACTTTCACGAGGACGGCGTCAAATAATCGTCCGGCCGCGCGTCCGATCCAGGGCATCAGGCAGTGAGGGGCAATTCAGCCTGCATTCAGATGAAATCCGCCAAATATGACAACCAGTGCACAATGACCTGTTGACCTTATGGTCGCAAAGTCATTCTGTACACCTGAAACCCGGAAGGGATGAGGGAAGGCGTCCGGCGCCTTCCGCCCGCATCCCGCTCCGACCGTTAGAATCGATCGCGCCGATAACTCGGGAAATGAGGGATTGTCGTGTCCAGAGAAACCGAGTCCATGCCAACGCCCATCGCCTATAGCGTCCCGAATCTGCTGACCTATTTCCGTATCCTGATCGTGCCGCTGATCGTTCTCTGCTTCTTCATCGAAGGCCGCCTCCACAGCTCGGATTTCGCACGCTGGACTGCGCTCGTCCTGTTCGTCACCGCCTCGATCACAGACTTCTTCGACGGCTATCTTGCGCGTATCTGGAAGCAGACGTCGAATATCGGCCGGATGCTGGATCCGATCGCCGACAAACTTCTTGTTGCTTCGATCCTGCTGCTCGTTGCCGCCGACGGCACGATCGCGGGTTGGTCAATCTGGGCCGCGATCATCATTCTCTGCCGCGAGATTCTCGTGTCCGGCCTGCGCGAATATCTTGCTGCGCTCAAGGTCAGCGTGCCGGTGACCCGCATCGCAAAGTGGAAGACGACCATCCAGATGGTGGCGATCGCCTTCCTGCTGGCTGGGCCGGCCGGTGACAAGGTCGTTCCCTACATCACCGAGGCCGGTATCGCGCTTCTGTGGATCGCGGCTGCAATCACGCTCTATACCGGCTATGATTATTTCCGTGCCGGTTTGAAACATGTGGTCAATGAATGAGCACGATCAATCTCGTCTATTTTTCCTGGGTGCGCGAGCGTATCGGCAAGAGTGAGGAAACGCTGGAGCTTCCGGCAGACGTCGTGACCGTCTCCGATCTGCTTGCGCATCTGAAAACGCTCGGCGAGCAATACGAGACAGCGCTCGAACATCAGAACGTCATTCGCGCGGCGATCAACCAGGAGCATGTCGATCACGGCGAGCCAATTGCCGGCGCCCGCGAGATCGCCCTCTTTCCGCCGATGACGGGCGGCTGAAGCAATGAACACGGCCGTCACCGTGCGCGTCCAGCGCGAAGACTTCGACCTCGCCGCCGAAGTCGCAGCGCTCTCTCGCGGCCGTGCGGACATCGGCGCGGTCGTCACCTTCACGGGGCTTTGCCGCGACGAGGCCGGCGGACTTAGCGCGCTCGAGTTGGAGCATTATCCCGGTATGGCGGAGGCCGAGATTGAGCGCATCTGTCGGGAGGGGGGGAAGCGCTTCGGCCTGCAGGCGGTAACCGCTATCCACCGCTTCGGCAAGATCATGCCAGGCGAAAACATCGTACTGGTGATTGCCGCCTCGCCACACCGGCAGGCAGCCTTCGACGGCGCGAACTTCGTCATGGATTTCCTGAAGACATCGGCCCCCTTCTGGAAGAAGGAACATCATGCCGATGGCAGCGCCGGCGGCTGGGTCAGCGCCAAGGACGCCGACGACACGGCCAGGGACCGCTGGTCGCAAAGGAACTGATCAGGGGATGACCTTTTCTCGGCGTGTCACCACCAGCACGATCACCAGAAAGCCGAAGATCGCGAAATCCCTCCACAGGATCGGACCGTAGGCGCTCCACAGCGTCTCGAGCAGGCCGACCCCGGCCGCCCCAAGAGCTGCGAACAGCGGCGCTGTCTGCCCGCCGATTGCGGCGATGAACAGGACCTTGACGCCGAAGGTCAGGCCCGTGCCGAAATCCATATTGCCGTAGTAGGACGCCGCAAGGATTCCGCAGAACGCAGCGATCAGCGACGCCGTGCCATAGGCAACGATATAGACCGTTGCAGGGTCGACGCCGCAAAGCGCCGCCGCCTCGCGATCCTCCGAGACGGCCCGCCAATAGCGCCCGACGTAGGAATGGGTGAGCACCCAATGGCCGCCGGCAACCAGCGCCGCCATTAGAGCGGTATTGATGAGCTGGACGGCAGTCAGAGCCACCGGAAACTCGGGGCTCGGCCAGAACACGATGACTTGGTTCAGGAAGGGCGGCAGCCACAGGCTTCGCGTGTTGGACGCGAGCCGTGCCGTTTCCATGAGCACCAGCAGGCTGCCGAGCGAAGCCACGACGACGGCATTGGCCGAGGAAAATGCCAGCGGCCGCATGACATAGCGCCCCGCGACGAGACCGGCACCAAGCCCGAACGTCAGTGCTGCCGCCGCTCCGACACCAAGCGCCGCCGGTAAGACCAGCCAGAGCCGATTCCAGCCGAAATCTGCGAAAAGCACGAACATCTGGCCGGCAAAGGCAAAGAGCGCGCCATAGGTAAGGTCTGCCCGCCGGGTGACGGCAAAGGCGATCGCGTAGCCGAAGGCCAACACCGCATAGAGCGCGGCCACGGGTATGGCGTTGGCGATCTGCTGAAGAAAATAGGCCATGGCACATCCGTGTGGTGACAGAAGCAATATAACTGGTAAAATCTGTTTGACCAGTTAGGATTTCCGCATGAGCTTCACTTGGACCGCACACAGATTTGCAGGCGGCGCGCTGGCGCTGGATGTCGCCAATTCCGTGGTTCTGCGCTTCGATCCCGAGCGTCGGATCGACCGCTTCGCGGATCCCGCGGCGATGGACTCCTTTGCCGAGGCTGCAAATCTCTACAGTGCCGAAAGAGACCGTTTCGGCACGCTTGCTCCGGCGCCGCGCGACAACCGGAGATCACTCATCGGATTGCGCGAGGCGACGGACCGCCATTTTCGCGCGCAAGTCGAGGCCGAAGACCGGCCCGATCTGCTGGCAGACCTGCTCGAAGCGATTGCCGCCGTCTTGCGTCAGCCGATGGGCAACAGCCACGGCATATCCCTTGATGTGGCCACCGCGCGTTCGGCACTCAGTCTCATTGCCGGTCCCGAGCCCGACCGCCTGAAAATTTGCCCCAATTGCTCCTGGCTGTTCCTCGACCGCAGCCGCAACAGGAGTCGCACCTGGTGCGACATGGCGGTTTGCGGCAACCGCACGAAGGCAAGACGCCATTACCGCCGCAACAGGCAGGGAGTTCAGCCATGAAACGCATCATCATAACTCTCATTGCCGCGACGGCACTTGCCGGCTGCCAGCGCGAAACCGGACCGGACCCGCTGAAGTTGACCGGCAAGATGTTCGTCTTCAACTACCGGCTCGCCTATGCCACCTACATGATCACGCTCAATAAGACAGAGCCGGTGCCGGACGGCAGCGTCGTCGTCGCCAGCTTCGAGAATCCTGCCGGCGGCGGACCGCTGACGCTGACGCGCAAGCTCTTCCCGAAACTCGATAAGGTAACGCTGGAAAGTCCGGAGATAAGCTGTGTGAAGAAGGAGAAGCCCTACGTGGTGACGATCGAGGTCAAGGGGCCCGACGGCGCGACACTGCAGAAACTGGAGACGACCGTTACGTCCGACGTCGATCAGGATGTCCTGCCGGCAAAGCCCCTCGTCGAAGGGCCGGCCTACGACAAAAACCCAGAGGTCTTCGTGGGCGGCAGGGCGCCGGAGCGCTTCGAGACGGCGGGCTGCCCGACGTCATAATGCATGTCGCTGTCCCCGAACCGCCGCGCACTTTTGTACGACATTCATTAAAAAACCGGGGCGTCGCCGCCCCGGTTTCGAAGAGTCATTTCAAGCCTTTGCCGGCCGAAACGAAGAACGTGAATCAGCCGACGATTTCCGTGCCGGAGAACCAGTAGGCGATTTCCTCAGCCGCCGTTTCCGGAGCATCCGAACCGTGGACCGAGTTTTCGCCGATCGACAGGGCATGGACCTTGCGGATGGTGCCTTCGGCAGCGTTTGCCGGATTGGTGGCGCCCATGACTTCGCGGTTCTTGGCAATGGCGTTCTCGCCTTCGAGGACCTGAACGACCGTCGGGCCGGAGGACATGAACTCGACCAGTTCGCCGAAGAACGGGCGCTCCTTGTGTACGGCGTAGAAGCCTTCGGCTTCGCGGCGGCTCATCCAGACGCGCTTCGAAGCGACGACGCGCAGGCCGGCATCTTCCAGCATCTTGGTGATGGCGCCGGTCAGGTTGCGCTTCGTCGCATCCGGCTTGATCATCGAGAAAGTACGTTCAATCGCCATTGGCTCAATTCCCTTGTTTCTTGAGAAGTGGCGGTTCATTAGCCGCCAATTCCGTGCAAAACAAGGGGGCGCGACGATGTTTCGGCCCGGTGGGCGCGAGTTTCATGCCGCTGTCACGGAACGCCCCGACCTCGCAAAGATCGAGGCGGCGTTCGGGCCAGCGGTCGCTCTCAGCATGCGGGCCGCCCGCCACAGCGCAGATCAAATCAGCATATTTCATAAGTGACATTCGACACAGGAATGCCGATTTGCGTTACTGCATGTTTCCTTAAATCGTAGCCGATCTAAGGTTAAAAACATGCAGCAATTCCAAGTGCCACAGTGTCCTTTGCGCGTCTAACTAGACGCGCGGCGCTGTGGGGCTGAGACGACCATACGGGGGATTACCAATGCTCGACCATTATCGCATGTTCGCCGACTATAACCGCTGGGCTAACCGGCGGCTCTATGCCGCGGCGGCTGAGCTTTCGGATGTGGAGTTTCGTCAGAACAAAGGGGCGTTCTTCGGCTCCCTCCAAGGGACGCTCAACCATCTGCTGGCAGCGGACCGGATCTGGATGAAGCGGTTCACCAAGGAGGGCGAAGCGCCCTCGACGCTCGACGCGATCCTCCACGACGATCTCGCCAGCTTGACGGCGGCACGCGTGGCGGAAGACGAGCGTATCATCGCCTGGGTGGACGATCTCAACGAGACCCGCCTGGCGGCCACAGTCACCTATTCACCGCTCACCATGCCGGGTGAAATCACACAGCGGCTCGGACCAACGCTCGCCCACTTCTTCAACCACCAGACGCATCACCGTGGTCAAGCGCACGCAACCCTGACAGCGCTCGGGCGCCCGTCATTGATGCTGGACCTGGTTTTCTTCCTGCGGACCGACGGCGAGAAGTGGGCGGACTGAGCGAAACTCGCCGGCAAGCCGGTTCTGCCAATCGCCCAAACCGTCGCCGTCCGTGAGTTGCGCCCACAGCTTCACGAGGCGGCGTTGGCCGGCCCAAGCGGCGATGCCCATCGCTATGCCACCGACAATGGAGCACAGCGAATATACGGCGGGCGACACAAATGGCTGCACCGGCTGCAGCAGGAGTTCCGGCACGAAACGATGCAGAATGTAGATATGAAATCCGGCCGCCGAGATGGGCAGGATCAGCTTCGCGCTCCACTGAGGCATCCTGACTTGCGGCAGGAACAGCAAAGCGGCTAGGACCGCGATCTGCAACAGATACTTGATTTTCGTCCCGATCCACACGCCTTCATAGAGCCCGAAGAACAGGAAGATGGCCGTTCCGGCGAGCATCAGCATCCCGCGCTCAAGCGGCGTAGCGGCGATCGCAGCGCACCAGCCGATGACCGCCAGATAGAAAATCCACGGCAGCGTGAAGATCTGGCGATTACCCATCTCGACGACCAGTGGCAATGCCAGGCGGGCAAGGAGAGCTGCCGCGAGCAACGCCATCCCGAGCACGAAAGGTCTCGAGGTAGCCGCACGCCGCACCGATGGCACCGCGAACAACGCTGCGAATACGACGAGCATCTGGCAGTACGCCTCGATGAACCAGTAGAGGTAAGGCACCATGCTGTGGCGTTCTGGATCGGCAAAACCGAAATTGCCCACGAGGAACAGGGACGCCCAGGGCACTTCTCCCCAGACCAGGGAGTAGGCTGCGACGATCAGATAATAGGGAACGAGGATCTGGGTAAGCGGCCGCAACAGCCGTATAACCGCGCCCGACAGCAAGGCGCCACGCTGGAACCGCGCGAGGCCGAAGCCCGCCAGGACTACCATCGCCGCGGATCCGCCAGGGATAGGCCACAGGATCTCGTGGTGCAGGACGACAAGCAGGATCGCCAAGGCCCGGATGAGCAAGTCGGTGGCGATCCGCCTGCCTTTGGTTTCGCGCCGTCCCAGCACCGCGAGTTCGGCGACCGACATCCTTTCCCAAGCCTCGGGTACATCGCCAAGAAGCTTCTCAAGGCCGATCGAAAGCTGGACGAAACGCAGCGAGTCACCGCCGAGCGATAGGAAGCAATCGTCGGAACGAACCCTTTTTGGGCAGAAGACCTGGTTAAAGAGTGCCTCAACACCATCCACGTTTGCGACGGCGCCAATGTCCGTTTTCATCGCTTTGCGGAGAGCCTCGTAGTCGATCTTGCCGGAGGCGAGCCGCGGCAGCGCATCGACCCGCGAAGCCTTCACCTGCAAAAGGGTCAACCCGGCTGTGCCAGCCAGCATGCCACGGATATCGTCGCGATCGCATGCTCCGACATAGAAGGCATGGATGCAGCTATCGTCACCGACGACGGCGGCCGTGACGCCCCGGAGCTCGAACATCATCTCCAGACTATCGTGCGCGATCCGCAGGCCGGCGATTTTCGATATCCGCTTCGTCCGCCCGATTATCTGGAAAAAACCGTCGGCGTCCCTCGTCGCAATATCGCCGGTGCGCAATTCGGCAAACTCGCATCCTCGTGCAAGATCGGCGCGCGAGGAAGCGTAGCCCATCATCACGTTCGGCCCGCGATAGACGAGCTCGCCGGGCATGTCCGTGCCGGTGACGAGTTGTCCGTCATCATTCTCGATGCTCAGGCTTCCCCCCGGTATGGCTATGCCGATCCGGTCTTCCCTGCCCCGGAGGCGGTCCGGGGGAACATAGGCCATGCGGGCCGTCGCCTCCGTCTGGCCATACATGACAAAAAAGGAAGCGCCGCGTGCGGTAAGGTGTTCATTGTAGAGACGCACCTTCTCGGACGCCAAACGTCCTCCGGCGACCGTCATGAAGCGCAGGTCAGGAAATTCCCGCTCGCGGAAACCCATTTTTTCCAGAAGCTCGTACGAATAGGGAACGCCTGAAAGATTGGTGCTCCCGCTTCCGGCAAGTCCATCGAGGAAACCGTCATCGAGGATGGAGGAGCCCGGAACGTAAAGGCTTGCGCCGACTGACAAGTGGGCGTTCAGTACGGAAAGGCCGTAGGAATAGTGGAACGGCAGGATAAGACAGCTTCGATCGGAAGCGGTAAGGCCGAGATAATCGGCGATCGAGCATGCATTCGACTGAATGTTTGCGGCAGACAGTCTCACGCATTTGCCATGCCCGGTGCTGCCGGATGTCGAGAGCAGGACCGCAAGATCCGGATGAAGCTGCGACTTGCTCTCCGCCGAACGTTCCGTCCGCCACCGGCTATCAAAACGGCGATAGCAGAATTCGGGCTCCAGAGATGTTCGATCCGGAGTACCGGGGCCTTGAATTGCGATCGCATGCCCGGCTTTCATCGCCGCGAGGTAGGCGATGATGGCGTGTTCCGAAAGGTCAGCCTCCAGCATGAACAGCCCGCGCTCACCACGCCACTGCGATGCCTGACGATCGACGCGCTCGGAGAGATCGCGATAGCTTACGGTCCGCCCTCCTGGCAGCAGCAGCGCCGGCCGCTCTTCCCATGCAGCCAGATTAGCAGCGAACAAGGGGAATTTCGACAAATCGCCTGCGCTCAAGACCGCCTCCTATTTCAGCGAGGCGGCATATAATTGGTGACTCTAGCAGTCAAGTATAGGGCCACGGCAAAAGCGACAACTTCTGTGACAATCGGTGCGGCAAACAGCAGCACTGACCGCCTCGCCGCAACCGATCACGATTCGGCAACCATATCGTGCATTTTATCTCCGTTGCTCGGATACTTTCAGGATCTCTTAAATTCGTGCCGGAGATAGTGCCAAGCGAGTTCGACACCGGTATCCAAGGCACGGCAATGACCCAGCATCCTCCAACGGCGCGCGGCCGATCGCAGGCACGAAATGCAGCGATCATCCAGAAATTGGCGCATACGATGATGCGGATCGGCGTTGCCGCCCTGCCCCGCAATTACGAGCTGATCTATGAAGCGCTGTCCGGTCAGATGCCGCAATTGTCGCGCGATCTCGCAGCGCTCGGTCCGGAGCCGACGCAGGAAGCGCTGGACGAACTTGGCATCAAGCACAAACTGGTTGGCCATAGCGCGCTTACGGCCGACCGCGCACGCGCGGAGGCGCAGCAGGCACTCGGCGAACTGACGACGATGCTCGGCCATTGCTTGGCGCGAAAGCACGCCTTCAATGATCAGTTGAAGCGGTTCGCTGCTCGACTTGCCTCCGATCCGGTCGCAACCATGTCGGAATTCGCCGATGAAGCGGCACGGTTACGCGACGCAGCGGGGCTGCTGATGAATGAGGAAACCGCACTGCGCGCAGCGATAGAGATGCATTCCGAACGGTTGGGCGAGTTGGAAGGAGATCTGGAAGAAAGCCGCATGGCTCTCACTCGAGATCGATTGACCGGTCTCCCGAACCAGGCAGCCCTTTCGAAAAGACTTGCAGCCATCTTCGAGACCCAGCCATCCGGTCAGTCCGCGGCGCTTGTCATGGCGACGGTTGAAGGACTGCGAGACCTTGGAGAACAACATGGTGGCGCGCTGGCCCTAAAGGTACTGAGCGAGCTCGCCACCATCTTCCGCAAGACGATCAAGAAGAATGACTTCGTTGCCCGGGTCGGCCCGCAGGAGTTCGCCTTCGTCTGCTACGACGTCACCGCGGAAAACGCCGCGGCGATTGCGCGGCGCATCCATCAAAGTGTCGCGGAGCTGGCGATCACGCCTCCCGGCCGTGCCTTCACAAGCGAAACTCTCTCCCTTTCCGCTGGCATTGCGCTGACCCCGGCTGCAACGAGCGCGGCTGAGCTGCTGGGCCAGGCCGAACTTGCATTGACCGTGGCGCGGGCGCACGGGGGCATTCGGGTCTATTCGTCAGACATCGAGACGACGAGCGGCAAGGCCTGTGTGCCGGATGCCGCCTGACGCGCATCGCCAAATATGAAGCGACCCGGCTCCGCGCTCAGCGGGACCGGGTCGCTCGGCTCGCCTGTTTGGCAGATTAACGGGCGTTCTGGTCGTCGTCCGAGACGTTCACGGCTGCGCGGCCATTGGCAATCGCGCCGGTCGACGCCGCATCGACGGACTTGTTGTCAACGCCGGCATAAAATTCACCATTGTCGGCGGTGCTCGCCGCAACGCCGGTACCGGCCGAAGCCGCCGCGCGCCCGGTGAAGAGCGGCGTCGAGCTGACGCCCTTATAGTAGCTGCCGCCGGCGCTTGCCGTGGACGCGACGCCAGTCACAGCGACGGCAACGAGAAGGGCTGCAATGGACTTATTCATAGGAGCGTTCCTTGCTGAAATGGATGCGGGCGCGGCGTTCTCACGCCGTGCCCGCGCTTGGGAGGTGGCCTGCGTTAGCGGCTAATGCCCTGATAATATTCGCCGTCGCCGCCCGAAATGTAGGCAGGCTGCGAGCCAAAGCTCGATACCGAACCCGTGGACGTGCGGTCGAGAGAGCCATTGCGGCCGCGGACGCCATCGGCCGAAGCGTCACGCGCCTTGGGAGCCCGGTCGGTGAAAAGCGGCTTGTCGCTAATGCCTTCATAGTAGCTGCCGCCGGCAAAGGCGGCGGATGCGCCGCCGAGAACGGCGGTGGCAACCAGGGCTGCAGCAAGCGCAGTATGGATCGCATTCCTCATGATCATCTCTCCTGAGCGGTCGTTGCTTGAACGACGATTTCGTACGAATTGCCCGGACCGGTTTCCTTCCAACGCGGTGGCCTTTGCCGATAGCGTTCGATCCCATCCGGTAGTCGGAAAAGCCTGGGAGCGCTCTTCCACAACAAATGTGGGCCCTCATGATGATGTTTAGAAGTGTTGATTATCGGAACACGTTGTCCACGATTCAATAACAATCGCCCCTTGAAAAACGCAGCCAAGTCCCCACCGGCCACCAGTCTCGGATGTCACCGGCGCACTTGCCTTCCCGGAAAAGTCCGGGCAAAAGGCGCGGCATGATCCAGATCGCCGGTCTCTCCGCCCGCATTGCGGGCCGCCTTCTCATCGAAAATGCTTCCGTGACGCTTCCGGCGGGCACGAAGGCGGGGCTCGTCGGGCGCAACGGGGCGGGTAAATCGACGCTCTTCCGGGTGATTACCGGTGAGTTGTCGGCGGAAGCCGGCAGTGTGTCGTTGCCGAAAAATGCGCGCATCGGCCAGGTGGCGCAGGAGGCGCCCGGCACAGAGGAGCCGTTGATCGAGATCGTGCTCAAGGCGGACAAGGAACGCACCGCGCTCATCGCCGAGGCCGAGACCGCGACCGACCCACACCGGATCGCCGACATCCAGACGCGACTTGCCGACATCGGCGCCCACTCGGCGGAAGCGCGCGCGGCGAGCATTCTCGCCGGTCTCGGCTTCGACCATGAGGCGCAGCAGCGTCCTGCCTCGTCCTTCTCCGGTGGCTGGCGCATGCGCGTGGCCCTGGCGGCCGTTCTCTTCTCCGAACCCGACCTGCTGCTTCTCGACGAGCCGACCAACTACCTCGACCTCGAAGGCACGTTGTGGCTTGAGGACTATATCCGCCGCTATCCGCACACGGTCATTATCATCAGCCACGATCGTGACCTTCTGAACACGGCCGTCAACGCAATCGTTCATCTCGACCAGAAGAAGCTGACCTTCTATCGCGGCTCCTATGACCAGTTCGAACGGCAGAAGGCGGAAGCTGACGAATTGCAGATGAAGGCGAAGGCCAAGAACGAAGCGGCGCGCAAGCATTTGCAGAGCTTCATCGACCGCTTCAAGGCGAAGGCATCGAAGGCCCGCCAGGCGCAGAGCCGCGTCAAGGCGCTGGAGCGCATGGGCACCGTGGCGGCCGTCATCGAGCAGCACGTTCAGGGCTTTTCATTTCCCGATCCTGAGAAACAGGTGGCTTCTCCGATCGTCGCCATCCAGGGCGGCGCAGTCGGCTACGAACCGGGCAAGCCGATACTCAAGCGCCTCAATCTCCGCATCGACGCCGACGATCGCATCGCCTTGCTCGGCTCGAACGGCAACGGCAAATCGACCTTTGCGAAATTCATCTCCGGCCGACTTCAGGCGGAAGCCGGCGATGTCCGGATTGCCCCTGGACTGAAGATTGGCTTCTTCGCCCAGCATCAGCTGGACGATCTGGTGCCGACGCAAAGCGCAGTGGAACACGTCCGCCGCCGCATGCCCGATGCGCCGGAAGCAAAGGTTCGCTCGCGCGTCGCACAAATGGGCCTTGCGACAGAAAAGATGGATACGGCGGCGAAGGATCTTTCCGGCGGCGAGAAGGCGCGGCTTCTGATGGGACTTGCCGCCTTCGACGCGCCGAACCTCTTGATCCTCGACGAGCCGACCAACCATCTCGACATTGACAGCCGCAACGCACTGATCACCGCACTCAACGACTATTCCGGTGCGGTCATCCTCATCTCACACGACCGGCATCTGATCGAGGCCACTGCCGACCGGCTGTGGCTCGTGCGCGAGGGAACGGTGGCCAGCTACGATGGCGACCTCGAAGACTACCGCAGCCTGATCGTCGGCGGCCCTAAGGCCCGGGACGACAAGCCGAGGATCAATGGATCGGACGAGGCCTTGTCGAAAGCGGATCAGCGCAAGGCCAATGCAGACAGGCGCGCGTCGCTGGCACCTCTCAAGAAAAAGATCAATGAGATCGAATCTTTGACGGGGAAATTGGAGAAACTGATTCAGGCACTTGACGCCGAGCTCGCAGATCCGGACCTGTATGAAAAAGCTCCGGTAAAGGCCGCGCAGAAGGCCAAGGAGCGCGCAGATGCCGCCGCGAAACTGGCCGAAGCGGAGGAGCAGTGGCTGGAGCTCTCGACCGAATACGAAGAGGCGATGATCAGTTGATCCGCTGCATGTTTCCTCAAAATCGACTTGAGGAATCATGCAGCAATACAACGATGCTGTAGTCACCCAAGCTCGAATGTCGTGATGCCGTAGATCTGCCCCAGCGGAAGATCCGGTGCCGTACCGCGGTACATACGGGCGGTTTCGAAGACCGGCTTCATGTTGTAGCGATCGCACAGTGCTTTTGCGGAAGTGTTCGGCTCGGGGATGTCGAGATAGAGGTGAGCGCCTTTGGCATCTGCGGCAAGCTTGCGAAAAATGAGATCGGCTCCGGTCTCCGTGTCGGCGAAGAGCGGGCCGATCTTGAACCCCTCCCTGCAGGCCCGCAGCGTTCCGTAACCGGTGATCGTTCCATCACGCAACAGCACGACGCTCCGGCGCGTCCTCAATCGCTTCGTCCATTCGCGCAGAAAAGCATCGCGCGTTGCCGCGTTGAACCCGCGATCGTATTCGATCAAGGCGGGCGCATGGATCGGCGCTGCTTCGATCAGGTTCGTGCCGGACGGCTCCTTCACGTCGACGACGCCGCCATAGCGAATATTCGCGTGAGACCGGACGAAGCCCGACTTCCGATAGTTCTCCTGTTGCGCCACGACGCCGTCGAGCCCAATGGTCCGCTCGCCCGCCTCGGCAATCGCCCGCTTCCACAGAGCCAGACCAATGCCCCTGCCACGATACGCGGGGTGAGCGACGTAAAACCCGAGAAACGCGTAATCGGTGCCGTAACGCACGAGCGAGATCGCGGCAGCAAGCGTTCCTTCCTCGGTCGAAACCCAATAGCCCTCCGGGTCTGCCGCCCAGAACGCGTTGGCGTCCTCCAGTCCGGGGTTCCATCCCTCTCGTGCAGCCCAGTCGATGATCGTGTCGAGTTCGGCGCGCGTCGCGTGGCGAATGGTTTGTGTCATTGCAAATCCTCAACAACCCGCTTTAGGGTACCGGTACCGTCTGCCGGCGAACAACCAATTATTCTCGCCGAGGACAAAGGACGCCGACATCTTGTGCAATCCGCGTGACAGCGTGATGCATGCCCGAACGCGCTTGCCCGCTGCCTTCAATCTGCTACAAGGATCGAGAATAAATCATACTAATCCGAGCGAAGCACCATGACCCCCATTCAAATTGCAATTGTCGGCGTCGGCAAGATCGTGCGCGATCAGCACCTGCCGGCCATTTCGAAGAACGCCGACTACCGGCTGATCGCGGCGGCAAGCCGCCACGGAACAGTTGACGGCATCGACAATTTCAAGTCCATCGAGGCCATGCTGGAGGGAGTGCCGGCAATCGATGCCGTCTCGCTGTGCATGCCGCCGCAATACCGCTATGAGGCGGCACATGTGGCGCTCCAGGCCGGCAAGCACGTCTTCCTCGAGAAGCCCCCGGGCGCGACCTTGAGCGAGGTTGCCGATCTCGAAGCTCTGGCGGCGACGAAGGGCGTTTCGCTCTTTGCAAGCTGGCATTCGCGCTATGCGCCGGCAGTCGAAGCTGCCAAGGCATTTCTTGCGTCAACCGCGATCCGCAATGTCAAGATCATCTGGAAGGAGGATGTCCGCCACTGGCATCCGAATCAGGAGTGGATCTGGGCGGCCGGCGGGCTTGGTGTGTTCGACCCGGGCATCAACGCGCTCTCGATCGTCACCCATATCCTGCCCCGCCCGATCTTCATCACGTCGGCGACACTCGAGTTTCCGGAGAACCGCGACGCACCGATCGCTGCGACGATCGCGTTCAGCGACGCGGACAAGCTCAGCGTTTCGGCCGAATTCGATTGGCGCCAGACCGGCAAGCAGAGTTGGGACATCGTCGCGGAAACCGATGCCGGCGAGATGGTTCTCTCCGAAGGTGGCGCCAAATTGGCTGTGGACGGCAAGCTCGTGCACGAGGAACCGGAACAGGAATATCCGATGCTGTACCGGCGCTTTGCCGAACTCATCAAGGCTGGCAAATCCGACGTTGACCTAGCACCTTTGCGCCATGTCGCCGACGCCTTCATGCTTGGCCGCCGCAAGTTCGTCGAGGCATTTCACGACTAGTTCGATCCACCGGCTCGTGCGGCTTAGCTTAGCATCCCTTCGCCCCGCTTGCGGGGAGAAGATGCCAGCAGGCGGGATGAGGGACACGCGCAATTCCCCCCGTTGGGTGGCAATTAGGCCTTCTTCTCCCACCTTCCGTCCCTGTTCTGCTGCCAATAGGTGAGGTTGTGCCCCTCCCCCTTGAGTCGCCGCCATTGGGCGCGTGCCGCCTCGAGCTGCTGCTGATCATAACCGTCAAACATGAAAACCACGCGCTCATAATCGATCACCGGCGGCGGGTCCGCGCCATCCACGATGAAGCGTACCGTCGCGGCATTCTGGTTGCTGTCATTGGCAACGATCAGGATCGGCTGATCCGCCGCGAAGTCGCCAGCATCGGTACCATGCGGCAGAAAGCTGTCATCGCGGTAGACCCAAAGGTGCGTGTCCAGCGCGTCGCGCCGCTCTACATTGATCGTTTGCACCGCCACCCGCCATCCGCGCTCGACACTCTTGTCGAGCAGCGGCGGCAGTGCGTCCTCAAGTTTCGATTCTGTCAGGTGATAGAAAAGGATTTCGGTCATGCCGATCGCTCCCGGAACCCCGCTGCGATGACGGTCAGGCTTCGTAGCCCGTGCGGACCAGCTCGTCGAGAAGGCGAACGCCAAAACCGGACCCCCAGGACTGGTTGATCTCGTCGGTGGGCGAGCCCATGGCGGTCCCGGCGATGTCGAGGTGCGCCCAGGGTGTATCCTTGACGAAGCGCTTCAGAAACTGGGCAGCCGTCACCGAGCCGCCGTGGCGACCGCCCGTGTTCTTCATGTCAGCGAACTTGCTGTCGATCATCTTGTCGAATTCTTTACCGAGCGGCATCCGCCAGAGGCGCTCGTGCGTCGCGATGCCGGCTGCGAGCAACCGCTCGGCCAAACGCTCATCGTTCGAGAACAGACCGGCATAGTGGCTGCTGAGTGCGACCATAATGGCGCCGGTGAGCGTCGCGAGATCGATCATCGCCTGCGGTTTGAAACGATCGTTGCAGTACCAGAGCGCATCGCACAGGACGAGCCTGCCCTCGGCATCCGTGTTGATCACCTCGATCGTCTGGCCGGACATCGAGGTGACGATGTCACCCGGCCTCTGGGCGCTGCCGTCCGGCATGTTTTCGACGAGCCCAATGATGCCGACTGCGTTGACGTTTGCATGCCGCGCGGCGAGCACATGCATAAGGCCGGTGACCGCGGCGGCGCCGCCCATGTCACCCTTCATCTCCTCCATGCCGGAAGCGGGCTTGATCGAGATGCCGCCTGTGTCGAAAACGACACCCTTGCCCACGAACGCGATGGGCTTCTCCTTCGCCTTTCCGCCCTTCCAGTGCATGACGACCAGGCGCGGCGGCCTGGACGAGCCCTGGGCAACGCCAAGCAGCGCGCCCATTCCGAGTTTCTTCATCTCCCGCTCAGTGAGGATTTCCACTTCGACACCAAGCTTTTCCAGTTCCTTCGCCTTGGCGGCAAATTCCACCGGCCCAAGCACGTTGGCAGGCTCGTTGACGAGGTCGCGTGCGAGAAAGACGCCTTCTCCGACTGCCTGCGCGACGGCGAACGCCTTCTTGGCGGCGATCACCGTACCGGTGACGATCGTGACCTTGACCGGCCTTTGCTGAGGTTTTGGCTCGTCGTCGGATTTCTTGGTCTTGTAGCTATCGAAGGAATAGGCATTCATCTCCATGCCAAGAGCGAAGTCGGCGGCAGCCTTGCCCGTCACTTCGACACCCGGAGCATCAAGGAAGACCGTGACCTTTTCAGCGGAACGCAACTTTGCGGCAACCGTGCCGCCGGCCTTCAGCCAGTCATGATTCGTCAGGGCGGATGCATCGCCGAGCCCGAGAAGGAGAATCCGATCGGCCGACGATCCATGAGGAGCGACGATGTCGAGCGTCGAGAGCGCCTTGCCCGTGAACTTGCCGACTTTGGCCGCTTTCGGCAAAACGCCTTCCGGATCCGCAACCGCCGCACCGGCCGCTTCCTTGGCACCAGCGACCTGAAGAAGGACGGCAACGCCGCCAGCGGGGCGGTGGGACTTGCTGAAAGCGAATTCGAATTTCATCGGCATTTAACACTCCGGGCATTTCTGATTTGGACCCGCCCGCTCTGTTACCGGACGGCTACAGTGACAAACATTCGCGACGCCGGCCACCGTCAAAGCTGTGGCGCGCACCCTTCTCGCTTTTCAGCCGCTTGGCAAGATGCGCGCACATGTTTACATGCAGTTAACCGCAGTTCTTGGCCTTATATTATCCGTGTTGTTCGAGAATCGGATTCTTGGGGACGATCGGCGGAGACCCGATCTTTCATGAGTTGGCCGTTGCGCAAGCTCGGGAGCGCGGTATGGAAGGCTTGAGCAGGATTTGGACCGGATACGGACATGAAGCTGATTGAACGCTACATTTTCCGACGCGCCGCGACCATGTTCCTTGCAACGCTGCTGCCGCTGATGGGTATCGTCTGGACGACTCAGGCCCTGACGAACGTGAACCTGGTCACCGACAGCGGTCAGTCGATCTTCGCCTTCCTGAAACTTGCGACGCTGATTCTGCCATCGGTCGTTCCGATCATACTCCCATTCGCGCTCGTGATCGGCGTGACGCAGACGCTCAGCGCAATGAATACCGATTCTGAACTGACGGTGCTGAACGCGGCCGGCAGCTCACGCATGTCGATCATCCGGCCGGTCATCTATCTGGCCGCCGGACTGAGCGTGCTGTCCTTTGCCATCGACAACTTCGTCGAGCCCTATTCACGGGTCGCCGTGCGCCGGATGATCGCGACGGCACATGCCGATCTGCTCTCGGCCGTCGTCCAGGAGAACGCCTTTCGCAAGATCACCGATGGACTTTATGTCCAGGTCGGCGCCCGCCGCAGCGGCGGCGTGCTGCAGGGCATCTTCGTCGCCGATTCGCGCAATCCGAATTTCGAGCTTGTCTATTATGCTCGCGAGGGCGCCGTCGACGAGGAAAGCTCGGCTCTGGTGATGAAGGATGGCGAGGTCCACCGCAAGCTGCCGGATGGCGGCGTCTCCGTCATCAAGTTCGACTCCTATGCCTTCGATCTGACCGACATGACCAAGGCTGTCGGCGAGGCCAACATCCGCGCCAAGGATCGCGACCTTTTCTACCTGCTCAACCCCGATCCCAACGATCCAGCCTACAAGCGGTCGCCGCTGGCCTTTACGGCCGAGCTCCACAAGCGTTTCACCGAATGGACCTACCCGCTACTGTTCGCCCTCATTGCGCTCGTCGTCAGTAGCGATGCGCGATCTCACCGCGAGGCGCGCGTGCATCCGATGATCAGCGCGCTCAGCGCGGCGCTTGTGATCCGATGGATGACGTTCTACGCGGCAAATAGTGCCGAGGATTCCATCTGGTTCGTTCCGCTCATGTATTTCGTTCCGCTCGCAGCAGGCGCACTTGCAATCCATCAGCTGGCCAGCAACCGCCGGCTCGACATACCGATGACATGGCGGGAAAAACTGTCCGAGCTCACGATCCGGCTCCGCTTCATGCGGCCGGCGGGCGCTGACGGGGAGCAGGCTTCATGATCCTCAACACGCTCGGCCGCTATTTCTTCAGGCGCTACACGATTACGACCTTCTGGTTCCTGGTCGGCATCTTCGCGCTGATCTTCATCATTGATTTCAGCGAGCTTGCCAGCCGCATGTCGGCGCTGCCCCACTACACGGTGAGCGGCGCGCTGCTGATGACGACGTTTCGCATCCCGACGATCATACAGCAGACGGTCCCCTTCATCGCGCTCTTTGCGGCGATGGCCGCATTGATCTCGCTGAACCGCCGCTATGAGTTGGTGGTCACGCGGGCAGCCGGCATTTCCGTCTGGCAATTCCTTCGCCCCTTCGTCCTCGGCGCGTTTTTGTTCGGTCTGCTCGCCGTAGGTGTGCTCAACCCGCTTGCAGCGTGGGGAACGAAGAGGGCAGAGGCGCTGGAAGCCGAGTGGGGTTCATCCCGTTCCGCCCAAGCAAATTCGATTCCCTGGCTCCGCCAGATCTATGATGGCACCGATACGATCATCGGAGCGCGTTCCGTTCAGAACGGCGGCACGGAGCTGATCAACGTCACCGTCATCCACTTCGATCCACAGGGTACGATCACGAAGAGGCAGGACGCGAAGTCTGCGAAACTCGAAGATGGTTACTGGGTTCTTAACGATGTTACGGAAACCGGCGGCGGCCAGCTGCCTCGTCGTCAAAAAACGGCACAGCTTCCCACCAATCTGAAGGCGGAATTCGTCCAAGAGCGCTTGGCAAAGGCTGATTCCATTCAGTTTTTTGACCTTCCGCGGAAGATCGAGGTAGCCCGATCCTTCGGCTTTTCCACCAACGCAATGGAAACGCAATTCCACTCCCTCCTCGCTCTGCCGCTGCTGCTTGTGGCGATGACCCTGATCGCGGCCTGCGTCTCCTTAAAATTTAGCCGGTTTAACCAATCGCGCTCCGTAATTCTCGGTGGAATCCTCTCGGGCTTCGTGCTTTATGTCGTCACCGTGCTTGTCAAAGCATTCGGGAGCAGCGGTATTGTGCCTCCGTTCGTTGCAGCCTGGTTACCAGTTGTTGTAGCGATGGCGCTGGGCTCGACGATTCTACTGCATCAGGAGGATGGCTAGTGGCGGCAGGCAACCGCAAACGCATGAAGCTGACCAATGCTGCCCTGCTAGCAGGCGTGGCATTGCATACACTTGCCATGGGAATGAATGCGCCTGCCCTGGCGCAGGACACATCGGCACGAATCGATTCGCTGCAGCCGAACATTCCGGCTGACGCAAAGCTGCTGCTGTCCGCCAATGAGCTCATCTACAATCGCGACGCGGACACCGTCACCGCGCGCGGTAGTGTTCAGATCGCGTACGGCGGCTACAGGATGGTCGCCCGTCAAATCGTTTACGACCAGAGGTCGGGGCGAATCATCGCGACGGGCGAGATCCAGCTGACCGAACCGGATGGAAATGTTGTCTACGCCGACAAGATGGATGTCACCGACGACTTCGGCAACGGTTTCGTCCAGGCGCTGCGGATCGAGACGACCGATCTGACGCGGCTGGCGGCGGAAACCGGTGAGCGCCGAAACGGCGAGGAATTCATCCTCAACAAGGCCGTCTATACCGCCTGCACACCCTGCAATATCAAGCCGGAGCACCGTTCACTCTGGCACATCAAGGCGGAGCGTGTGATCCAGAATGGCAGGACGCGCACGATTCGGCTGGAACACGCCTATTTCGAGCTTTTCGGCAAGCCGATTGCCTATATTCCGGCAATGGAGATCCCGGACCACACGGTCAAGCGCAAGAGCGGGTTTCTGTTTCCGAAGTTCCGCTATGCGCAGAAACTTGGCGCCGGTGTGGGGGTCCCTTACTACTGGGCGATCTCGCCCTATATGGACGCGACCGTCACAGCTACGGGACTGACGCGGCAAGGTTTCTTGCTCGAGGGCGAGTTCCGTCAGTCGTTTCATAACGGCTTGCACACGCTGAACGTTGCCGGCATCAGCCAGCTCGACAGGGACCAATTCACGCCGGGAACGGTCGATGCCGAGGAAACCAATCGCGGCATGGTGGCGTCGAAGGGCGACTTCCAGATCAATCCCCGCTGGACCTTTGGCTGGAACGTGCTCGTCCAATCGGACGCCAACTTTGCCAAGACCTATGATCTGGAGAGCTTCGACGGTACGACCTATACCAATCAGGCCTATCTGACCGGCCTCGGCAAGCGCAACTACTTCGATCTGCGCGCCTTCTATTTCGACATCCAGGACGCCGATGCCAACAGCATCGAGGAAAATCAGCAGCCTGCGGCTCAGGTCCTCGACTACTCCTATTTTGCGCCGGAATCCGTGCTGGGCGGCGAGCTCAGCGCAGACGTGAACCTCACGAACGTCAAGCGTAACCGGCTGGACAGTATCAACGTTCTCGGCGTCGAGCGCTTCCGCGGCCTTGAAGGCACCGCGCACCGTCTAACCGCGGAACTCGAATGGAAGCGGACATATATTGCGCCCGGCGGCCTCGTATTGACGCCACTGCTCGCGGCACGCGGCGATGCCTTGGGCCTTAACATGGACCCCCCAGGCCCCGACTATACCGGCGACTACACCAGCAGCGACGCGGTCACGCGGCGCATGCTGACCGCCGGTCTCGAGGCGCGCTACCCGATCCTCTTTGCCGGCGAGAACAGCAGCCACGTGCTGGAGCCAATCGGTCAGATCTATGTCCGGCCGGACGAACAGTATCCCGGTGGGCTCCCCAACGAGGACGCGCAGAGCTTTGTCTTCGATGCGACCAACCTCTTCGATCGTGACAAATACTCTGGTTTCGATCGTATAGAAGGCGGAACGCGCGCCAATCTCGGCTTCCGCTATACCGGAAGCTTCGACAATGGTTACGGCTTGCGCGCCATCGCCGGCCAGTCGTTCCATCTTGGCGGGCTCAACTCCTTTGCAACCGACGATCTCGTCAAGGCCGGAGCGGATTCCGGTCTGGAAACCAAGAGTTCGGACTATGTGGCGATGGTCGGCATCGACGCGCCCTACGGTCTGATGGCAAGTCTTTCCGGGCGACTGGATGAGGACGACTTTGCCCTACGCCGCGCCGACGCCACGGTCGGCTATCTGGGCCTGACATGGCAGGCGGCCCTGACCTACACGCGGATCGAAGCACAGCCGACCTACGGCTCGCCTTCCGACCAGGACGAAATCCGGACGGCCGCCGCCTACCGATTCCATGATTATTGGTCGGTTTTTGGAGCGCTGACCTATGACATCAACAACGATGTCATTTCCCGCAATGGCTTCGGCATCACCTATGACGATCAGGATACATTGTTCTCGATCGTCTACCAGCAGGAGCGCGATACCGACAGTTCGGTCGCAAACGATTGGTCGATCGGCGCTCGCATCAGCTTCCGTACTCTCGGCGACATTGACGTCGGCGACACCACGTTCGACGAACTGGACTTCTACTGAGGTCGGGGCCGACGCCGGACGCCCATAGCGTCCTGCCGGCTGCGCGTCTGAAGACGCGCAGCCCTTAAGGTTGATGATGTGGTCTTGTCATCGTTTGGCCGCATGTATTATGCATTTCCTCCAACTGACACAGGGAAGGCGCAGGCTGGCGGTCCAATGCGGACCACAGGCGGTTGGGGCGCGGGACGGACAGGAAAGTATGATGGGCGGGAAATCGATCTTGAGGGTGATGTCGGCGCTGGTGCTTGTCGGCTCGCTGAGCGTCGCTGTATGCGCGACGGCGCAGGCCGCAAGCGGAGTTAAGGTGATCGTCAACAATGTTGTCATCACTTCGGGTGACATCGCGAAGCGGGTAGCCTTCCTTCGCCTTCAACGCCAAGGAGGTGGCGCAGAGGAAGCGAAGCGGCAACTTATCGACGAAGTGCTGAAGCGCGGCGAGATCGCCCGCGTCCAGCAGTCGGTCAGTACTCAGGACGTCGACGCGGCCTTTGCGCGGTTTGCCGCGGGAAACAAGATGTCGGCCGACCAACTCGGCAAGATCCTCGAGCAATCTGGCGTCGGCGTCGATCATTTCAAGCAGTATATCGCCGTTCAGATGAGTTGGCCCCGCGTCGTCAATTTCCGCTACGGCAACGCCAATCGCCTCACCGGCGGCGACCTTGTGAAGCGAATGATGGAAGGCGGCGGCAACAAGCCTGTGACGACGGAATACTTCCTCCAGCAGGTCATCTTCGTCATTCCGGAATCCAAGCGCGGCGCGATTACGGCAAAACGGCAGGCCGAAGCGAATGCTTCACGGTCCCAGTTCCCCGGCTGCGAGACGTCCAAGGTCTTTGCGGCCAATTATCGCGACGTCTCGATTCGCAGCCTCGGCCGCGTGCTTGCCCAGCAATTGCCGGAAGATTGGAAGCCGCTCGTCGAAAAGGCTGGCGACGGCATGACGACCGGCACGCGCGTCACTGAAAAGGGCGTCGAATATCTTGCAATCTGCAAGAAGCGTCAGGTCAATGACGATACGGCCGCCGAAATCGTCTTCCGCGCCGAGGACCTCGGCAAGAAGAAGGCTGGCGGCGAAGACCCAAACAGCGCGAAGTACCTCGAAGAACTGCGTGAAAAGGCGCAGATCATCAACAAGTAACGGGCGACCATGAACAAGACGAGCGGCAGGCCGATCGCCCTGACGATGGGCGACCCGGCCGGTATTGGCCTGGATATCAGCCTGGCCGTGTGGGCGAGGCGCGAGACGCAGGCGACGCCGCCCTTTCTCTTGATTGGCGATCCCGCGGTGCTCGCGGCCCGCGCAAAGGCTCTCGGCCAGGCGGTGCGGATAAAGGAAACCGATTGCCTTGACGCATGCGGGGTCTTCGCGGACGCCTTGCCCGTATTCCCGGTGCGCTGTGCGGCTCCCGTCGTCGCCGGCCGGCCCGATGCGGCCAACGCCTCGGCTGTCACCGCCGCCATCGATACCGCCGTGCGGCTCGTCATGGCCGGCGAAGCAACGGCGGTCGCCACCAACCCGATTGCCAAGGCTGTGCTGTACGAGGCCGGCTTCCGCTTCCCTGGCCACACTGAATACCTCGCGCATCTCGCGGAGAAAGCAACCGGGATGCCCGTCCTGCCGGTGATGATGCTCGCCGGACCGAAGCTGCGCGCAGTTCCCGTCACGATCCATATTCCGCTCAAGGATGTTCCCGGTGCGCTGACGCAGGAACTTATTCACCAGACCTGTACGATAACGGCTGCCGATCTCCGAAACCGCTTCGGCTTGGCGAGGCCGCGCCTTGCGGTTGCCGGTCTCAACCCGCATGCGGGCGAAGGCGGTGCGCTCGGTCTCGAGGACGATGCCCTCATCCGTCCGGTAATCGACCGGCTTCGCGCCGAGGGACTGGATGTCGTCGGACCCCTCCCGGCCGATACTATGTTCCACGATCGCGCCAGGGAAACCTACGACGCCGCGATCTGCATGTATCATGACCAGGCATTGATACCCGCGAAGGCGCTTGGCTTCGACGACAGCGTGAATGTCACGCTCGGCCTGCCCTTCATCAGAACGTCGCCGGACCACGGCACCGCTTTCGGCATCGCCGGAAAAGGCATCGCACGCGAAGATAGTCTTCTCGCAGCGCTTCGCCTCGCGGCGGAGCTCGCCGCCCGTACGGAAGGGGCGCATCGCTGATGGCGGCGCTAGACGGTCTGCCGCCACTCAGAGACGTCATCCAGCGTCACGGTCTCGACGCCAAGAAGGCGCTCGGGCAGAATTTCCTGCTGGACCTCAATCTCACCCAGAAGATCGCGCGTACGGCCGGTCCGCTCGACGGCGTGACCGTCATCGAAGTCGGACCGGGGCCGGGGGGCCTCACGAGGGCGATCCTGGCACTCGGCGCCAAGAAAGTCGTGGCGATCGAACGCGACGCCCGCTGCTTGCCAGCTCTCGCCGAAATAGCCGCCCATTACCCGGGGCGGCTCGACGTCATCGAGGCTGACGCGCTGAAGGTCCCTTTCGAAACGCTCGCCAACGGCCCGGTGCGCATCATCGCTAACCTGCCCTACAACGTCGGCACGCAACTTCTCGTCAACTGGCTGCTGCCGGAGCAATGGCCGCCCTTCTGGCAGTCGATGACGCTGATGTTCCAGCGCGAAGTTGGTCTGCGAATCGTGGCGGGTGCCGACGACGATCACTATGGCCGTCTGGGCGTTCTCTGTGGCTGGCGGACAAAGGCGCGCATGGCCTTCGACGTTCCACCGCAAGCCTTCACGCCGCCGCCCAAGGTCACCTCGTCCGTCGTCCATCTGGAACCGATCCCCGATCCGATCCCCTGCCCTGTGTCCGCCCTCGAGAAAGTGACGCAGGCCGCCTTCGGCCAACGCCGCAAAATGCTGCGCCAGAGCGTCAAAAGCCTGGGTGGGGAGGCGCTGTTGGCAAGGGCCGACATCGATCCCCAACGGCGCGCCGAAACGCTCACGGTCGAGGAATTCTGCCGCCTTGCGAACTGCCTAGATGGCTAAAAGGCACCCTAAAGACGCCTCCGCCCCGCTTGATTAAAAGGGATTTTCCGTCAGCAGTCCGTTGACGAACTCGAACAGGCCGGGACGGCGGTCGCGGCGCAGGCGTTCGGCTTCCACAATCGCCCGGACGGCAGAGAAGGCCCGATCGAGATCATCGTTGACGACGATATAGTCGTATTCACGCCAATGCTCGATTTCGGCGCGTGAATTGGCCAGGCGGGTCGCAATCACTTCCTCGCTGTCCTCGGCGCGCCGGTGCAGCCGCGACTGCAGTTCGGCCATGGACGGCGGCAGAATAAAGATCGAGACGACATCGCCGCCCATCTTTTCCTGCAATTGCTGGGCGCCCTGCCAATCGATGTCGAAGAGCATGTCACGACCTTCGGCCATCGCAGCCTCGACGGCGTCGCGCGGGGTTCCATAGAAGTTGCCGTGCACCTCCGCCCATTCGAGGAGCGAATCCGTCGCGCGCAGCGCCTCGAATTCGCGGATCGACTTGAAAAAATAATGCCGTCCCTCGATCTCGCTCGGCCGCCGCGCACGCGTCGTCACGCTCACCGAGATGCTGAGTTCCGGATCGGCCTCCAAGAGGTTGCGCGCGATCGTCGACTTACCGGCACCCGACGGCGACGATATCACAAGCATCAACCCACGGCGGGCGATCTTGATAGGTGAAGCGGTCGCCGATTTCATGTCTTACTCCAGATTCTGTACCTGCTCGCGAAACTGATCGATCACGACCTTCAACTCGATTCCAGCGGTCGAAACGGCGGCGGCATTCGACTTCGAACAGATCGTATTCGATTCGCGGTTAAATTCCTGTGCCAGGAAGTCCAGCTTGCGGCCGACGGGGCCACCCTTTGCGAGGAGATCGCGAGCAGCGGCGACATGCGAACCGAGGCGGTCGATTTCCTCCCTAAGATCCGCCTTCGTGGCAAGCAACGCGACCTCCGCGTGCAGTCTTTCGCGGTCGAGAGAGGACGCGCCCTCCATGATCAGCGCCACCTGTTGCGCCAGCCGTTCGGCGATAGCGGAGGGGCTCCGGGACGGGTCGTTCTCGACCCCAGCCGTCAATTGCTCGATGCGATCCACATGCGCAAGCAGGATCTGGCCGAGCGCCGCCCCCTCCTCTTCGCGCATGGACCGCAAGTCTTCAAGGGCAAGTGCCAAGCCGGAGAGGATATCCGCGTCGCGTGCGGCGCGCTCGCTTTCGCTTTCTTCCGGCTCTCGAAAGTCGACGATTCCGCGGATCGAGAGTAGCGTGTCGTATTTCAGCGGCGCGGGATCGACGAGATCACCAAGCTGCTCGCGCAGCCTCAACACGGCCGACAGCGCGCCCTGGTTGACCACGGCCTCGACTGCCGCCTCGCCGCCGCTGACGTTGAGGCCGATTTGCAGATTGCCGCGGGCGAAATACTCCGAGGCAAGGCGCCGGCAGTCGGCCTCGAAGCGTTCAAGGCCTTGCGGCAAGCGGAGGCGAACATCGAGCCCTTTGCCGTTAACCGACCGCAATTCCCAGGCCCAGCGATGGCGTCCGCTGCTGCCTTCTCTTCTCGCAAAGCCAGTCATCGATTGGAGCGGCATCATTACCTCCATCCGCTGCTGCATGTTTCCCTAAGTCGGGCGTCGATTCGAAGATGAAGCCATGCAGCGTTTCAAGGTGCGATGGCGGCCTCCACGCCTCTGATAAAGACGCAGGGCGCTGCAGTCGCAAAACCAATAGGGCGACGGCGCGGCATCCCGCAAGGGATATCCGCGCCGCACCCTGTCCGTCCACAATAAGGGCCTGTTACTGGGCCTCGGCCGGTGTCACCGTCGGCTCGGCAGTTTTGGCCGCCTCTGCCGCCTTGGCTGCCTCTGCCGCTTTCTCGGCTTCAATCTTTCTCCATCGCCTTACGTTGGCGTTGTGTTCGTCCAGCGTCGCGGCAAAGACATGGCCACCGGTTCCATCTGCTACGAAATAAAGTTCAGGCGTTCGCGAAGGATTGGCGACCGCTTCGAGTGCCGCGCGGCCCGGATTGGCGATCGGGGTCGGCGGCAAGCCTTTGATGAGGTAGGTGTTGTATGGCGTTTGCTTATCAAGGTCCGACTTCAAGATTGCCCGGTCCGCCGGCTTCCCCTCACCGCCGAAGATGCCATAGATGATGGTCGGGTCGGATTGCAGCCGCATGCCCTTTTCGAGGCGGTTGATAAAGACCGAAGCCACGCGCGGCCGCTCGTCCGCGCGGCCCGTTTCCTTTTCGACGATCGAGGCCAGCGTCACGAACTCCTCGACGGACGAGACCGGAAGATCGGGGTCGCGCATTTCCCAGATCTGGTCGACCAAGGCCTTCTGCGCCGCGATCATCTGCTGAACGATCTCGGCACGCTTAGTGCCGCGGGTGAACTTGTAAGTGTCAGGCTTTAGCGAGCCCTCCGCCGGCAGGTCCAGCGGCAGGTCGCCGACCAGCACCGGATCGTTGGCGAGCTTGTTGAACATCTGCTTAACCGTCAGTCCCTCCGGAAGCGAAACGGAGTACAGGATCGACTTGCCGGACTTCAGCAGTTGCATGATTTCCTGCATCGATGACCCGGCCTTGATCTCGTATTCACCCGCTTTCAGGGTTTCGTTATCAAGATAGGCCTCAGACACGAAACGGAACACGCGTCCGTCGGTAATGATGTTGTTGCGCTCGAGTCCGCTGGCAATTTCGCTGATGCCGGCGCCATTGCGAACAATGAAGTTCTTGTTGGCTTCCAGCGGGCCGGGCTTTTCGTATTCGTGCATCGCATAATAGACCGCGCCAGCAGCTGCGAGCGCCACGAAGACGATGACCGTCATCACGAAATTGAGAAAGATGACGACTTGGCTGCGCGCCTTGCGGGAACGCTTCGGCGGTTGCGGAACCTTTTCCGGGCGCAGGGCCTCGCTTGCCGATTTCGGGATGATCGGCCCGTTGCTCCCGGTTTCATTGCGGCCGAACTGTGCCGCGCTGTTATCGTTTGAGTCGCTCACGATTATCCCGAATCCGAAATCCGCAACCTCAATCAAGCTGCCACCGATGCGAATTTCGGCTTAGACCGACGGCAAGCTGAATGTGTCAGAGCAATGGATATTCTACAAATTGTCAGAAATACCTTGCGCGAACATAGTCCCGGCGTCGCCGCCCAACGGCGACGAATCCTCCGATTACAGCTTGTAGCGAGCAATGCGGCAAAAAGCAGGATCACAAACCGGTGTTTGAACCGCGCCGGAGGGTCGGAAACGGTTTTCCGACACTATGACGATGCTCGGCAGAATCGGCCGAGAATCGCCGTGATCGATCGCCCGGCGTAGCCGATCTTAGTTTCCGCTATAGCGGCGCAGCACCAGTGAAGCATTCGTGCCGCCGAAACCGAAGGAGTTCGACAGCGCGACGTTGATCTCCCGCTTGCGCGCGACGTGCGGCACCAGATCGATCTTCGTCTCGACGGAGGGATTGTCGAGGTTGAGGGTCGGCGGAGCGATATTGTCGCGAATCGCAAGCGCCGAGAAGATCGCCTCGATCGCGCCCGCGGCGCCGAGCAGGTGCCCGATTGCCGACTTGGTCGAGGACATGGATATCTTGGAAGCACTGTTGCCGACCAGCCGCTCGACCGCGCCGAGCTCGATCGTATCGGCCATCGTCGAGGTGCCGTGGGCATTGATATAGTCGATGTCGGCGGCCATCAGGCCGGCGCGCTTCAACGCCATTTGCATGCAACGATAGGCGCCGTCACCGTCCTCGGACGGAGCGGTAATGTGGAAGGCGTCGCCGGACAACCCATAGCCGACGATCTCGGCATAGATCTTGGCGCCGCGCGCCTTCGCATGCTCCAGCTCTTCGAGGATTACGACCCCTGCACCCTCGCCCATGACGAAACCGTCGCGATCGGCGTCATAGGGGCGCGATGCCTTTTCCGGGTTATCGTTGTGCTGGGTCGAGAGCGCCTTACACGCGGCAAAACCTGCGAGCGAGATGCGGCAGATCGGCGATTCAGTGCCGCCCGCCACCATCACGTCGGCGTCGCCGAGCGCGATCAGGCGGCTCGCGTCGCCGATCGCGTGTGCACCCGTCGAGCAGGCCGTCACGACCGAATGGTTCGGGCCCCGCAGCTTGTGGCGAATGGAGACCTGTCCTGACGCGAGATTGATCAGACGGCCGGGAATGAAGAACGGAGAAATACGACGCGGGCCCTTGTCGCGCAGTGTATAGCCCGCGTCGACGATCCCCTCGAGACCACCGATGCCAGAGCCGATCAGCACGCCGGTTGCCATCTGGTCCTCATCGCTTTCCGGCTTCCACCCGGCATCGGCCAGCGCCATGTCGGCGGCCGCCATCGCGTAAACGATGAAGGGATCGACCTTGCGCTGCTCCTTCGGCTCCATCCAGTCGTCGGCGTTGAAGGTGCCGTCGGAGCCATCGCCGAAAGGAATACGGCAAGCGATCTTGGCAGGAAGATCCTCAACCTCGAATTCGGTGACCTTACGCGCAGCGTTCTGGCCCGCGATAAGACGCGACCAGCTGACTTCGGTTCCGCAACCCAAGGGAGATACCATGCCGGTACCGGTGATAACGACACGTCTCATAAACCGTGACCCACCCTGACTGTTCAGTTCCAGAGCCGGACCGGACCACGCGTGACGACTCCGATCCGTGCATCCATTGTAAATTTCTCATGTGACGATCAGAGGGAAGGCGGGGAACGCTTTACTGATCGAGAACCCGCAGTCGACGCAGGTCAGCCCACTTCCCTTGGGCTGATACGGGCCGCACAGGCGGCCCGTCAACGGCCTAGACCGTGAAGATCAGGCCTGAGCCTTCTCGATGAACTTGACGGCGTCGCCGACGGTCAGGATCGAATCTGCCGCGTCGTCCGGGATCTCGACGCCGAATTCTTCTTCGAATGCCATGACCAGTTCGACGGTGTCGAGCGAGTCCGCGCCGAGATCATCGATGAAGCTTGCGCCTTCGCTGACCTTTTCGGCGTCGACGCCAAGATGATCAATAACAATTTTCTTCACGCGTTCTGCGATATCGCTCATGTCGGAGTTCCTCGACCTTCGTTTACTCTGCGGCGCCATTCTTGGCGCCGTCACATTCATTCAAGCCTGATAGACCAAGATGGTCCGCCGGGCAATCCATCCAACCGAACCCGCGGAAAACCCAAGGCAGCAAGGGCTGCCGGACACCTGGCCGGACCGGTCGACTGCGCACAGTCATGGCCCGATTAACACGGTTTAAGTCTGCCGCAAAGGGCGAAAATGCCCGACATTCGCTTGGTCAACATTGAATTTCAGGCATTTGGCACCGACCGGTGAAGGTGGCGGCAACGGATCACGTGCGCCGTTCTTCACCGGTGTCGGATCAGATCATCGCCATGCCGCCATTGACATGAATGGTCTGGCCGGTGACGTACCCTGCTTCGTTCGACGCAAGATATGCAACGGCGGATGCGACCTCTGCACCCGAGCCCATCCGCCGCATCGGGATCGCCCCCATGATGATCTCCTTCTGCTTGTCATTAAGCTTACCGGTCATCGCGCTTTCGATGAAGCCCGGAGCGACGCAGTTGACGGTAACGTTACGGGTGGCGATTTCCTGCGCGAGCGACTTGGAGAAGCCGATCATGCCGGCCTTCGAGGCACAATAGTTGGCCTGCCCGGGGTTACCGGTGACGCCGACGACGGAAGTGATGTTGACGATGCGGCCGAAGCGACGGCGCATCATCGGGTGAGTGAGCTCCCGGGTCAGGCGGAAGACCGCCGTGAGATTGACCTCGATGACGCTGTCCCAATCTTCATCGCTCATGCGGACGAAGAGCCCGTCCTTGGTGATGCCGGCATTGTTGACGAGGATATCGACGCCGCCGAGTTCGGCCTCCGCCTTCTCGCCAAGCGCCTTGACTTCGGTTCGGTCGGAAAGATTGGCCGGGAAGATCTGCACGCGCTCGCCCAGCGTGTTGGCGAGCGCCTCAAGCCTCTCGACACGGGTGCCGTGCAGGCCGACGACAGCGCCCTGTGCATGCAGGATGCGGGCGATTTCCTCGCCGATTCCGCCGGATGCGCCGGTGATGAGGGCCTTGCGGCCGGAGAGATCAAACATGGGCTTGTTCCTTGTAACTAGAGCGCTCAGGCCAGAAGGGCGGCGAGCGCCGTGTCGATATCGGCGGGCGTATTGATGGCGATGCCGTTGACGGTCTTGTCGATCCGTCGAGCAAGTCCCGTCAGCACTTTGCCCGAGCCGATTTCATAAAGCGTCGTGACATTGTTGGCCGCGAACCATTCGACCGTCTCGCGCCAGCGTACCTGACCGGTCACTTGTTCGACGAGCAAGCGGGTGATCTCGCCGGCGTCACTCACCGGTGCAGCGAGAACATTCGCCACAAGCGGAACGGATGGGTCGCGCTTTTCAACCTTGGCGAGTGCGTCGCGCATGGCGTCAGCGGCAGGCGCCATCAGAGAGGAGTGGAAAGGCGCGGAGACCGGCAGCATCAGCGCGCGTTTGGCGCCCTTTTCCGAGGCAAGTGCGGCGGCCTTCTCCACCGCCTGCTTCTCGCCCGAGATCACCATTTGCCCGCCACCGTTGTCGTTGGCGATCTGGCACGAGCCCAGCGACGACGCTTCGCGGCAAACCGCGTCGACGTCCGCATGCTCGAGGCCGATAATGGCAGCCATTGCGCCCTTGCCGACCGGGACGGCCGCCTGCATCGCATTGCCGCGAATGCGCAGAAGACTCGCCGCATCTGCAAGCGAAAATGTTCCCGCAGCGCAAAGTGCGGAATATTCGCCGAGCGAGTGGCCGGCGACGAAAGAGACCTTGTTCTTGAGATCGAGCCCCCTGGCCTCAAGCACGCGGATCACGGCCATGGAGACGGCCATCAGCGCCGGCTGCGCGTTTGCCGTCAGCGTCAGCGTTTCCTCCGGTCCGTTCCACATGACGTCCGACAGCTTTTCGCCGAGCGCTTCATCGACTTCGGCGAAGACGGCCGCCGCCTCCGGAAAGGCGTCCGCCAGATCCTTGCCCATGCCGACAGCCTGACTGCCCTGCCCGGGGAACGTGAATGCAATGCTCATGGGAGCCCTCCCTGGATCACGAACCGATCGGAGCCAACTAGACCATCGCGATCGTTCTTACACATTAGAGCGGATGCCGGCGGAACCGCCTCACATGCTTCACCCGCGCCAGTTTTCCTCTCCATTCACATTCCTGAAGAGGGTGTCAAGCGCGGAGGTCGTCCTTCACCACTGCGGACAGGCTTTTGCCCTTGATCTTCGTCAATCTAGGCGTAAGTTTGCCCGCGCATTTGCTGCCGCGCCCCACAAAACAGCCATCGACCGCGGCACCACTCAATTTATTGGCGGCGCGCCCTTCTCTCCCGCCGGCGCCAAACCGCCCCTCACGAGGAACGTTATTTCATGCGCTACAACACGCTCGGCCGCACCGGCATCAAGGTTTCGGAAATCTGCCTCGGCACAATGACCTGGGGCTCCCAAAACACCCAGACCGAAGCCCACGGACAGCTTAGTTACGCCTTCGACCGTGGCGTCAATTTCATCGATACGGCCGAACTCTATCCGACGACACCGCTTTCGGCCGAAACCTACGGCAACACCGAACGCATCATCGGCAACTGGCTGGCAGCAAGGGGCCGGCGCGACGATGTGGTGCTCGCGACCAAGGTGGCCGGCCCCGGCCGTCCTTATATCCGCGACGGCGGCCCAATGACGCCCGAAGGAATCGAGGAGGCCCTGAATGCCAGCCTCAAGCGGCTGAAGACGGACTATGTCGACATTTACCAGCTTCATTGGCCGAATCGCGGCCACTATCACTTCCGCAATGCCTGGTCCTACGACCCGTCGAAGCAGGACAAGGAGCATGTCGCCGCCGACCTGAGGGTAATCCTCGACAAGCTTGGCGAACTCGTGAAGGCGGGCAAGATTCGCGCTATCGGGCTTTCGAACGACACCGCCTGGGGCACGATGGCAATGCTCGACATGGCCGAAAGGCATGGCCTGCCGCGCGTTGCCACGATCCAGAACGAGTACAATCTGCTTTATCGCACCTTTGACCTCGATCTGGCGGAACTCTCCCATCACGAGGATGTCGGCCTGCTTGCCTATTCGCCACTCGCGGCCGGTCTCCTGACCGGCAAATACCTTCAGGGGGCAAAACCCGCAGGATCGCGCCTGTCGATCAACGGCGACCTTGGCGGCCGCTTCACGCCGCATCAGGAACCCGCCGTCGCCGCTTATGTGGCGCTCGCTCGCCAGCATGGTGTCGACCCGGCGCAGATGGCGATCGCTTTCTGTCTGACACGGCCGTTCCTGGCTTCAGTCATCATCGGTGCAACGTCGATAGAACAACTGAAGACCGACATCGGCGGTGCCGCTATCACGCTTTCGCAAGATGTAATGAACGGCATCCGGCGCCTTCATCGGCTATACCCGGCGCCGATCTGACCCACCACCCGCGAAGCGAGGGCTTAAGCCGCCATCTGACGGCAACTCTCGGCGCAGCGCCAGCAGGCTTCGGCGCATTCGGCCATGTCGCCGATGCGCTCGCAATCCTTGGCGCATTCGGTGCAGATCTCCGCGCATTCCCGGCACACATGCCGGTGATGGGGACTCCCGATCAACATGAAATGCGCCGCGGTTCGGCAGATCTCGGAGCAGGCCGCCATCAGCCTGAAATGTGCCGGCTCGGTATGTTCGCCGCCCGCCTGGAGGCAGTGGTTCATCGCAGTCGACAGGCAAGCGGCATAGCAGTCCAGGCAATCGTCGATGCACGCCTGCGTTCTTGGATCAACATGGGCCATCGTCGGCTCCCGCTGTTAAGACTTGCCGCTACCCAACAGCAGCGCTCGGCGATTGTTCCCCGGACAGCCTGGACACCGAAGTTCGGATCGCGGCTTGCATTTCAGCGGAAAATCCGTATAAGCGCGCTGTTCGAAACACCCGGTCTTCTGGCTGGTGGCTGAACGGAGGGCCGGTTTCCGCATTGGAAGCCGCCAGGAATGCAAGGCATTCCGGCCTCCCGTGTCTCCGCTCTCGACCGTCTCGATACAACACTTTCTTGCCGGCCGCCTTGCGGACCTTAAGAACAGTCGTTGAGGCTTAGCCGCCGAGGTCCGGGCTGATTAACGCAAGAAAGGCAAGCCACAATGGCTCTTTATGAACACGTATTCCTTGCCCGGCAGGATATCACGCCGCAGCAGGTCGATGCCCTCGTCGAGCAGTACAAGGGCGTCATCGAAACAAACGGCGGCAAGGTCGGTCGCGTCGAGAACTGGGGCCTGAAGTCCCTCACCTACCGCATCAAGAAGAACCGCAAGGCTCACTACGTCCTGATGGACATCGATGCCCCGGCACCGGCCGTCCACGAAGTCGAGCGCCAGATGCGCATCAACGAAGACATCCTGCGGTACATGACGATCGCCGTCGAAAAGCACGAAGAAGGCCCGTCCGCGATGATGCAGAAGCGTGATCGCGACGATCGTCCCCGCGGCGAAGGCCGTGGCCCGCGTGAAGGCGGTTTCGACCGCGGCCCGCGTCCGGACCGTGGCGACCGCGAAGACCGTCCGCGCCGTCCGCGTGAAGACCGCGCGTAACCCGAAGCTTAGGAGATAAAAACAATGGCTGAAGTTTCTTCCGCTCCGGTGCGCCGTCCGTTCCACCGTCGCCGCAAGACCTGCCCATTCTCGGGCGCAAACGCTCCGCGGATCGACTACAAGGACATCCGCCTCCTGCAGCGTTACATTTCCGAGCGCGGCAAGATCGTTCCGTCCCGTATCACGGCCGTTTCGCAGAAGAAGCAGCGCGAACTCGCCCAGGCGATCAAGCGTGCACGCTTCCTCGGTCTGCTGCCCTACGTCGTATCGTAAAGCGAACTGACTCTCCGTCAGTCGGTTGACTCGACGGAAGCTGACTCCGAGGCAAGGCATTTCCGCACCGTGAGTGCCTTGCCTCTCTCCCTTCCGCGGTGGGCGCGGATCGGAAACCGGCGCATGCGCCAAAATCCCATGTTGGGGCCACTCGACCCCTAACTGCGTTGAAGCAGGACAGCGAACGTGACTATCTGGAACAGGACATCGCTGATCACCGGCGCGCTTGCCGGCATTACCGCCGCTCTTCTGTCGATGGGCGCGAACACGCAGTCGTCCTTTGCGATCGTTCTCTATGCGGCTTCCGCACTGCCCATCCTGATTGCCGGCCTCGGTTGGGGCAACGCGGCCGCGATCGTAGCGATCGTCGTTGCCGGCACGACTGCCGCTACGCTCGTTTCCTCCTATTTCGCGCTGCTGATCCTGCTCGTAACGCTTGTTCCGGCAGGCTGGCTCAGTCACCTCGCAAACCTCGCGCGCCCGGCCCCCGAACTCGGCGGTCCAGAAGGGGCGCTTGCCTGGTATCCGTTGTCTGACATCCTCGGCCATCTCTGCGGGCTCGTTACCGTCGGCATGATCATCGTCGGCTACATCGTCGGTTACGATTCCAGCGTCTCGGACCAGATGATCGACATGGTGATCGAGGCGGTAAAGGCGCAGGAGCCGCTCTACAATCCGGATGCCGCGGCAATCGCCCAGATCAAGTCGATGTTCACGCTCGCGCTGCCGCTCGTGCAGGGCGCAATCTGGGTGCTGATGCTGTTTGCCGCCTATTATCTGGCAACCCGAATTGTCCAAATGTCCGGAGGGTCGCTGCGTCCGCGCGAAGACATTCCGTCCTCGTTGAGGATGCCTCGCAATGCCATTTTCGTGTTTCTCGCCGGCCTGGTCCTCGCCTTTCTCGGCGGCGCGCCGGCGGCGATCGGCGCCCTCATTTGCGGCACGTTCGGCGCAGGCTTCCTGCTCTCGGGCTTTGCCTCATTCCACTTCCGCACGCGTGGCAAGTCCTGGCGGCTTCCCGTTCTGTGGATCGCCTACCTGTCGGTGTTCGTGTTCACGATCCCGGCTGTGTTCTTCCTCCTGTCCGGCCTGACCGATACGCGACGCACCATCGCGGTCACGCCGACGGGAAAAAACTGACCAACGAAACAACGACGACTGAAAGGAAATCAAAATGGAAGTCATTCTCCTCGAACGCATCGCCAAGCTCGGCCAGATGGGCGAAACCGTAAAGGTTCGCGACGGCTTCGCACGCAACTACCTGCTGCCGCTCGGCAAGGCGCTGCGCGCCAACGCCGCCAACAAGGCACGCTTCGAATCCGAGCGCGCAACACTCGAAGCCCGCAACCTCGAGCGCAAGTCCGAAGCCCAGAAGGTCGCAGACAAGCTCGACGGCAAGGCCTTCATCATCGTCCGCTCCGCTGGTGAAACCGGCCAGCTCTACGGCTCGGTTGCCGCCCGCGACATCGTCGAGACGCTTGCTTCCGAAGGCTTCAACATCAACCGCAACCAGGTCGACCTCAACCAACCGATCAAGGCGATTGGCCTGCACAAGGTGACGCTGCACTTGCACGCGGAAGTCGAGATTGGCATTGACATCAACGTTGCCCGTTCGGCCGAAGAAGCCGAGCGTCAGGCCAAGGGCGAAAGCCTGACCTCCGCTGACGCCATCTACGGCGTCGACGAAGACGCCCTGAAGCCGGAAGACTTCTTCAACCCGGAAGCTGAGTTCGAAGCTGAAGAAGAATAAGCCGCAGCCAAAGAACTGAAGGAAAAGCCCGGATCCCCGCGATCCGGGCTTTTCCTTTTTCCACGACGCGGCTGTCGCCCTTGCGGGACTACAAACGACGCGAGAACGCGAATCAGATAGATTGTCCATCCCGGCCGCAACACCGATGTCTGTGTGAGTACGATCTTTTTAGGCTTTGTCGCACCCCCTGTGGATCAATGTGAACAACGGGCAAAGGCGACGGGTGGGGTTGAGTGCCGCGGAACTGTTGCACGTCTACACTAGACGCCGCGCGCTGCAGACAGCAAACCGGAAAGCTCACGGACTTACAGGCGGAAACGGAAACACCATGAACGACGCAGCGCGCAAGCTTGCCCCTTTGACGAAGGATCAGGCGGACCAGCACTATCGCGAAGCGCCGAACAACCTGGAAGCCGAGCAGGCGCTGCTCGGCGCGATCCTCGTCAACAATGATGCGTACTATCGGGTGTCCGATTTCCTGAAACCGGTACATCTGTTCGAGCCGTTGCACCGCCGTATCTTCGAGGTCGCCGGCGAGATCATCCGCATGGGCAAGACCGCCAACCCGGTCACCATCAAGACCTTCCTCAAGGCGGACGAAAAAGTCGGCGACCTGACTGTTGCCCAATATCTCGCACGCCTTGCCGCCGAGGCTGTTTCGATCATCAATGCCGAGGATTACGGCCGCGCCATCTACGACCTGGCGCTCCGCCGTTCGCTGATCACCATCGGCGAGGACATGGTCAACATCGCCTATGACGCGCCGCTCGATATGCCGCCGCAGAGCCAGATCGAGGACGCGGAGCGGCGCCTTTTCGAGCTTGCCGAAACAGGACGCTATGACGGTGGCTTCCAGTCATTCAGCGACGCTGTGACACTCGCCATCGACATGGCTGCGACGGCGAAGGACAGGGACGGCCATCTCTCCGGCATTTCGACCGGCATCCATTCGCTCGATGGCAAGATGGGCGGCCTGCAGCGTTCGGACCTGATCATCCTCGCCGGTCGCCCGGGCATGGGCAAGACATCGCTCGCGACCAACATCGCCTACAACATCGCCGCGGCTTACGAGCCCGAGGTGCAACCGGACGGCTCCTTCAAGGCGAAGAACGGTGGCGTCGTTGGCTTCTATTCGCTCGAAATGTCGTCCGAGCAGCTCGCCACGCGTATCATCTCCGAGCAGACCGAGGTTTCGTCCTCGAAGATCCGCCGCGGCGACATTTCGGAAGCCGATTTCGAGAAGCTCGTCGCCTGTTCGATGATGATGCAGAAGGTGCCGCTCTATATCGACCAGACCGGTGGCATCTCGATCGCCCAGCTCGCGGCGCGCGCCCGCCGCCTCAAGCGTCAGCGCGGTCTCGACGTGCTCGTCGTCGACTACGTCCAGCTCATGACCGGTTCGAAGAAGGCGGGCGACAACCGCGTGCAGGAAATCACCGAAATCACCACCGGCCTCAAGGCGCTCGGCAAGGAACTGAACGTGCCGATCATCGCGCTCTCACAGCTCTCGCGCGCCGTTGAAAGCCGTGAGGACAAGCGCCCGCAGCTCTCGGACCTGCGTGAATCGGGATCGATCGAGCAGGACGCCGACGTGGTGCTCTTCGTATTCCGCGAGGAATACTACGTGAAGAACATGGAACCGCGCGACGAACTCGATCCGAAGTACGAAGAGTGGAAGATGCAGATGGACAAGGTCAAGGGCACGGCGGACGTGATCATCGCCAAGCAGCGCCACGGACCAACCGGCACGGTGAAGCTCGCCTTCCAATCCGAATACACACGCTTCTCGGACCTGGCGGATCCGTCCTTCACGCAGTACGAGCACTAAGCGGCAGACTACACGCGGATTTTTGCCCCCTCACCCTAGCCCTCTCCCCGCAAGCGGGGCGAGGGAACTGGGAGCCCGTCGCGAGTCCTCCGCCCCGCTTGCGGAGAAGGTGCCCGCAGGCGGATGTGGGGCCGATTGACATGTTCCTCGCAGTAGCGCTCTCACGCTCCAATCACCGCTCTCGCAACGCCCACCACGACTACGCCTGTCGCAACCGCCGCAAGCAGCGGCAACCGCGTCGCTGCAAGCGCAGTTGCGAGCACCGCTAGCGTTTCGGCCGGTCCAGTGACCAGCGCCGTCGGGGCGATCACAGCCATCAGGACGGCTGGCGGTATCGCATCCAATGCTCTTCTTTGTTGCGGTCCGATCGTCACGAAGCGGATGAGCAGCAAACCGCTGATGCGTGTCAGTGCCGTCGCCGCAGCCATCGCCAGGATCGCGAGGAAAACATTCGGATCGACTGTCATGCACAGACCTCCCGGCGCCGATCGAGGACAAGCGTTGCAATGACGCCGGCGGCAGCACCCGCGCCGATATACCAGACGCCGGGAAGCAATTGCTGGGTCATCACCGCCGCCGCAGCACTGGCCGCAAGCACGGCACCGGTCTCGCGCCCCTTCCAAAATCCCATCAGCAGAACGACAAAAACCGCCGGAAATGCAAAGTCGAGGCCGATTGCCTTCGGGTCGCCAAGGAAAGCGCCGGCGACCGCGCCTGCGAGGCTTGTCAAAACCCACACGACGTAGAAAGGCACGGCAAGACCGGCATACCAGGCGGCGGACAGGCGCGCCTGTGCTGCCCGTGTCTCCGCCATTGCCCAGATTTCATCGGCCAGCAGCAGCATCGCGGCGTATTTCGCCGAACCGGAGAAGGCAGGCATCTTGGTGCCAATAGAGGCGCTCATCAGCACGTGCCGGATGTTGACGAGCAGCGCCGAAAAACCGAGCGCGCCCCAAGACACCGGATGACTCCAGATGTCCATTGCCACGAACTGCGAGCCACCGGCAAAGACGAAGGCACTCATCAGCATCACCTCGAGGCTGGACAGGCCCTTACTTGCTGCAACGGCACCAAAGACAAGGCCGATCGGCATAACAGCGACGATGAGCGGCGCCATCGCCCTGACCCCGCCAGAAAACTCTCGAATAACATCCTTCTTGTTCACGCCGGTTACTCCGCATTTAAAGCGCACCTGGAGCGCCGTGCCGTCAAATGAACGCACAAAAGGCGCTCCAGCACTTTGATTCTTGAGCATCTTATCCGCGTTCGCTGATGCCACCTGAAAGCGGGATGCTCTAGGCAAATAGACGCGAAGAAGGCGGCGCGTCTTGAACGAAATTGATCAGCCGGCCCGGAAGGCGCCCGGAGTGACGCCGGTTCTCGCCTTGAAATGGCGGCTGAAATGTGCCTGATCGGCGAAGCCGCAGTGATAGGCCGTATCGACGGCCGACCAGCCCTGCCGCAGCAGCGTCTTTGCTTCCCGCACGCGCTTGTCGGTCAAGAAGGCGTGCGGCGTGATGTGAAATTCCTTGCGGAATGCGCGGATCAGATGCGCACGGCTGAGCCCGGCCACCTCAGCAAGCTCGTCGAGGCCAAGGTCGCGAGAATAATTGGCGATCAGATAGTCCCTGGCGCGATGCACGGCCGAGGGCTCGCGCGTCTCCACGGGGAGGATGATAGCGCTGCCGTGACGCTGGAACAGTTTGGCCAGGAAGCTGAACATTCCCTCGTCCGCCTCCAGGGCGCCCACCTTTCCCTCAAGGGCTCTGTGGGCGCGATGAAAGGCTACGGCAAGCTCAGGGTCACGGAGTAGCAAGCGCGAGAAGCAGGGCGTTCCTCTGAAGGCGCGACCGGTGACGTCCTCGATGACATCGACGAGCAATTCCACGGATGGATAGATCATACGATAGCGGTATCCGTCTAGCCCCGGATGCCCGTCGTGAATCTCGTCAGGATTGATGAGATAGAGATCGCCGGGGCCGGTCTGCGATCGTTCGCCCTTGATCGTGCTGATCTGCGAGCCCGCCTCGATCGCGCCGATGCTGAATGTGTCGTGGGCATGGGGCGCAAACTCGTGGGTGATAAAGGTGGCCCTCAAGCATTCCATGCCCTTGAACCGCGCATCACGCCAGAAGCGTGTCTGCTCGGCGCCCTTGAGCGGCATGGCCTCGATAGCCTCTTCCTGCGAAATCGTCTGCATCGCGCAAAGACTAGCGGCATCATCATTGCGCGTCTTGCACAAAAGTGCTCGTTGCTCCGGCCCACCGACCGCCGGCGGCAGCGGATCGTTTGCGACCTTCGCCGCCAGGATGTATTGCTGCTGTATCATCCACTCAGGGCTTCCGGTATGCACGACCCAGAATTCCTCTCCGCCTCCAACAGGCTCACCATCGACCTCGCGGCGCTGGCCGACAATTGGCGCGCCATGAACGAGCGCTCCGGCACGGCTCGCGCGGCCGCCGTTCTCAAGGCGGATGCCTATGGCCTCGGCATAGCGCAGGCGGCTCCTGCCCTTTACGCCGCCGGTGCACGCGACTTCTTCGTCGCCAATGCGGAAGAGGGCGTGGAGCTCCGCCCGTTGGTTCCGGATGGGCGCATCTACATTCTGGCTGGTATGTGGCCGGGCAACGAGGAGCTCTTTTTCGACAATGATCTCGTGCCAATCATCAACTCGGAGGAGCAACTCGCCGTCTTCATGGCGGCCCTGTCCGAACGCGGCGATCATCCTTGTGTGCTTCACGTCGACACCGGGATGAACCGACTCGGGCTATCGGTCGAGGAAGCGGTCGCGCTTGCCAACGATCCCGCGCGTCCAGCAAGCTTCTCCCCCGTGCTGATCATGAGCCATCTTGCCTGCGGCGACGATCCCAAGCTTCCGATGAATCTCTACCAGCTCGAGCGTTTCCGGGAGGTGGCCGCCGCCTTCGAGGGAGTTCCGGCGAGCCTTGCGAATTCCGGTGGTGTTTTCCTCGGCAGGGACTACCATTTCGATCTTACCCGTCCCGGAATTGCCGTTTATGGCGGCGAGGCGGTGAGCGGCGCGATCAACCCGATGAAGCCGGTGGTGACCGCCGAAGCACGTATCATTCAGGTCCGCACGGTCCCCTCCGGCGCCACTGCGAGCTACGGCGCATCGGCTCGTTTCGCCCGCGAGAGCCGCATCGCAACGGTCGCGATCGGCTACGCTGACGGATATCACCGTTCGGTATCTGGCGGCGGCGTGACGCTCAGGCAGGCGATGCCGTCGGGCGCCTATGGCTTCCTGCATGGCAGGAAGGTGCCGCATGTCGGCCGGGTCACCATGGACCTCAGCCTGTTCGACGTGACCGACCTCCCGGAAAAGGCCGTCCGCGCCGGCGATTACATCGAACTCTTCGGCCGCAATGTCGCGATAGACGACGTCGCGCGCGCCGGCGGAACGATCGGCTACGAGCTGCTGACCAGTCTTGGGCATCGCTATTATCGAAGCTACATCGGCGGGGCGTGAACACGGAACCTCCCCGCTTCTACGGACAGCCGCCAAAAAACATCCTTTCGGGCCGCATTTCACGGCATTATGTCAGCAGTGGCGGTGATTCTCAGAATCGTAGCCATCTTCACGCAGTCTCCCGCATATCCGAAAGCTAGTCTCGATGGCGAAAGCCCGCACCCAGTTCATCTGCCAAAATTGCGGCACCGTTCATTCCCGCTGGGCGGGCAAATGCGATGGCTGCGGCGAGTGGAACACGATCATCGAGGAAGATCCGACCGCAGGCATCGGCGGCGGCCCCTCGCGCGCGCCAAAGAAGGGGCGGCCCGTCGCACTCACAACCCTTTCCGGCGAGATCGAGGACGCGCCGCGTATCGAGACGGGGATTTCCGAGCTCGACCGCGTCACGGGCGGCGGCTTCGTGCGCGGCTCGGCTTTGCTCGTCGGCGGCGACCCCGGCATCGGCAAGTCGACCGTGCTGATGCAGGCGGCAGCGGCTCTTTCGCGCCGCAAGCATCGCGTCATCTATGTCTCGGGCGAGGAGGCAGTCGCCCAGGTGCGTCTGCGCGCCCAGCGGCTCGGGGCGGCCGACAGCGACGTGCTTCTCGCCGCAGAGACCAATGTCGAGGACATCCTGGCGACGCTTGCCGACGGCAAGCGCCCCGACCTCGTCATCATCGATTCGATCCAGACGCTCTGGAGCGACATCGTCGATTCGGCGCCCGGAACCGTGACTCAGGTACGAACCGGCGTCCAGGCGATGATCCGCTTCGCCAAGCAGACCGGTACGGCGGTCGTGCTCGTCGGCCACGTGACGAAGGAGGGCCAGATCGCCGGCCCGCGCGTCGTGGAGCACATGGTGGATGCCGTGCTCTATTTCGAGGGCGATCGCGGTCATCACTATCGCATCCTGAGGACCGTCAAGAACCGCTTCGGTCCGACCGACGAGATCGGCGTGTTCGAGATGTCGGACAGGGGCCTGCGCGAAGTCGCCAATCCTTCGGAGCTGTTTCTCGGGGAGCGCAACGAGAAATCGCCCGGGGCCGCCGTCTTTGCCGGGATGGAAGGAACCCGGCCGGTGCTGGTGGAGGTGCAGGCGCTGGTCGCACCGACCTCGCTCGGCACACCGCGCCGTGCGGTCGTCGGCTGGGATTCCGCCCGCCTATCGATGATACTCGCCGTGCTTGAAGCGCATTGCGGCGTTCGTCTCGGCCAGCACGACGTTTATCTCAATATTGCCGGCGGTTACCGTATTTCCGAGCCTGCCGCCGACCTTGCGGTCGCCTCCGCGCTGGTTTCGTCGCTTGCCGGGCTTGCCCTTCCGGCCGATTGCGTCTATTTCGGCGAAGTCAGCTTGTCGGGCGCCATCCGGCCGGTTGCGCATACCGCCCAGCGTCTCAAAGAAGCCGAAAAGCTCGGTTTCTCCCAGGCCGTATTGCCGTCTGCATCGACCGAACTGCCGAAGAACGGGAACGGCCGGTGGAGCGAGATGGAGAGCCTGCCGGATCTCGTGGCGCGTATCGCCGGATCGCGGAGCGCACTGAGGCAGACGGAAGGCGAAGACGAATGACCTCGGCGGGGATCGGCAAGAGCATCCGCAGATGTGCGCTTTGACAATTGGTCGTGGAAAGACGCTCTGAGTGCGTGCAGACAGGACCGACGGCGGATAAGCTTGGTATGTCCCGGATCAAGACGGGGTCGGAGTAAGGACAACATGCCCATTACAATTCTCGACGGTATCGTTCTCGGCGTCGCGCTGTTTTCGGCCATCCTCGCCATGGTCCGCGGGTTCTCGCGCGAGGTTCTGTCGGTCGCGAGCTGGGTCGGCGCGGCCGCGGCCGCCTATTTCCTCTATCCCTACCTGCTGCCCTACGCCTCGCAATATACCGGCAGCGCTACGGTCGCGATGATCGGCTCGGCTGCCGTGGTCTTCCTGGTGGCGCTGATCGTCATTTCATTCATCACGATGCGGATCGCCGATTTCATCATCGACAGCCGCATCGGCGCCCTCGACCGGACCCTTGGCTTCCTCTTCGGCGGCGCCCGCGGCATTTTGCTTGTCGTCGTCGCCATGCTGTTCTTCAACTGGCTGGTGGCACCGCAACAGCAGCCGATCTGGGTTACCCAGGCGAAATCGAAACCGCTGCTCGACAATCTCGGCAACAAGCTGATCGCACTTTTGCCGGAAGAGGCCGATGCCACCATCCTCGACCGCCTACGTGGCAAGGACACCACGGGCGAAGGCGAACCCGAAACGCCTCCGGGCGCGACCGAACAGCCCCCCGTACAGGATGGGCCGACGAACGGCTGAGACAGAACATCAGTTTTGCGACAAGGCCCGCTGCGCGGGCTTTGTCCATTTGGAATAACGCTTGCTACTGTTTTCGGCTAAGATCGCTTGAAGACGGGCAGCCTGATCACGATATGCGCACCGGCATGGAGCAAAAGGCGAACTTGTGATGACCGATCTCAGATCCAGTGAAATCCACGACGAACTCGATGGCGACACCCTGCATGAAGAATGCGGAGTTTTCGGCATTCTGGGACATCCGGATGCAGCCACCCTGACGGCTCTTGGATTGCACGCGCTCCAGCATCGCGGCCAGGAAGCGGCCGGTATCGTCACCTTCGACGGCAAGCAGTTTTATACCGAAAAGCGCATGGGTCTCGTCGGAGACCACTATACCGACCCCGCCACGCTGGCCAAGCTGCCCGGTTATATTTCCATCGGACACACGCGGTACTCGACGACCGGTGAGGTGGCACTGCGCAACGTGCAGCCGCTCTTTGCCGAACTCGAAGTCGGCGGCATTGCTATCGCCCATAACGGCAATTTCACCAACGGGCTGACGCTGCGCCGGCAGTTGATTGCCGACGGTGCGATATGTCAGTCGACCTCAGACACCGAAGTCGTCCTTCACCTCATCGCCCGCTCCAAGCAGACCTCCTCCTCCGATCGCTTCATCGACGCCATCCGCCAGATGGAAGGAGGCTATTCGATGCTGGCCATGACGCGCACGAAGCTGATCGCCGCGCGCGACCCGATCGGTATCCGCCCCCTCGTCATGGGCGAACTCGACGGCAAGCCGATCTTCTGCTCGGAAACTTGCGCGCTCGACATCATTGGCGCCAAGTACATCCGTGATATCGAAAATGGCGAAGTGGTCATTTGCGAGATCCAGCCGGACGGCTCGATTTCGATCGATGCGCGCAAGCCGGAAGCACCGCAGCCGGAACGGCTCTGCCTCTTCGAATATGTCTACTTCGCCCGCCCAGATTCGGTCGTCGGCGGTCGCAGTGTCTATGTGGCGCGCAAGAACATGGGCGTCAATCTCGCCAAGGAATCGCCCGTCGAGGCGGATGTGGTCGTTCCTGTGCCCGACGGCGGCACTCCGGCCGCGCTCGGTTATGCACAGCAGAGCGGCATTCCCTTCGAATACGGCATCATCCGCAACCACTATGTCGGACGTACCTTCATCGAGCCGACGCAGCAGATCCGGGCGTTCGGCGTCAAGCTGAAGCATTCGGCCAACCGCGCCATGATCAAGGACAAGCGCGTGGTCCTCGTCGACGATTCCATCGTGCGCGGGACGACGTCGGTCAAGATCGTGCAGATGATCCGCGATGCCGGTGCACGCGAAGTCCATATCCGCGTGGCAAGCCCGATGATCTTCCATCCGGACTTCTATGGCATCGATACGCCGGACCGCGACAAGTTGCTCGCCAACCAGCATGCCGATCTCGCGTCCATGTGCCGCTTCATTGGTGCGGACTCGCTCGAGTTCCTGTCGATCGACGGGCTCTACCGGGCCGTCGGTGGTGCGCCGCGCGACCCGCAAGCTCCGCAATTCACCGATCATTATTTCACCGGTGACTACCCGACGCGCCTGCTCGACCAGGATGGCACAAGCAACGTCCGCAAACTCTCGGTTCTCGCCAGCAACGGATAAAAGACAATCAAATGACGCCCAATCTGAAAGACCGGGTCGCCCTGGTCACCGGCGCATCGCGCGGTATCGGCTATTTCACTGCCCTCGAACTTGCCAAGGCTGGCGCGCATGTCATCGCCTGCGCGCGCACGGTCGGAGGCCTGGAAGAACTGGACGATGCCATCAAGGCGGTCGGCGGTTCGGCCACGCTCGTCCCCTTCGATCTCGCGGACATGGCGGCGATCGACAAGCTCGGAGGAGCAATCCACGAGCGTTGGGGCAAACTCGATATCCTCGTTGCCAATGCTGGAGTGCTCGGCACGATTTCACCAATCGGCCATGTCGAGGCCAAGGTGTTCGAAAAGGTGATGACCATCAACGTCACCGCGACCTGGCGGCTGATCCGCTCAGTCGAGCCGCTGCTCGTCAAGTCCGACGCTGGCCGTGCGCTTGTTATCTCGTCGGGTGCCGCGCACAAGTGCAAGCCGTTCTGGGGGCCCTACTCTGCTTCCAAGGCCGCCGTCGAGGCGCTGGCACGCACCTGGGCGAACGAAACTCAACGGCTGTCGCTCCGCATTCTCAGCGTCGATCCGGGACCAACGCGCACCGCAATGCGGGCCCAGGCGATGCCCGGCGAAGATCCGGCGACCGTGCCGCATCCATCCGAGGTCGCGGCGGCACTGATGCCGCTTCTCGGGCCCGACCAGACCGAGACCGGCAAATTGTTCATGGTTCGCGAAAACAAGATCGTCGACTATCGAATGCCTGAATAATTCCGGCCGACCGAAAGCAAAAAGAGAAAGCCACCGCGGAGACCCGCGGTGGCTTTCTTCTTTTTGTCGTGAGGCTCGCCTGCTAGCTAGTCGTTATCGCCCGGGAGTCCATCGCCCCCCTGCGCCGGGTGCGCCGGCCAATCGCCATATTTACGCTGCCACGAGCGCGCGCCAAACGGCAGGCTGATCAGGTAGGCGAGCGCCGTCACCACCATTGTTTCCCACGTATAAGTCATCAGCGTCGCCACATAGAAAACGACGACGAGAATTGCCGGCAGGACGAGATCGCGCCGCACGCGGTTCTCCGACTTCCCGGACCAGACCGGCAGGCGGCTGACCAGAAGAAAGGCAATCAGCACCGTGTAGGCCGAAGCGATCAGCGCAAACAGCCGGTCCGGAGCAAGGCCGAGCAGACCGAGATAGACCGGCAGCAGCACCAGCATGGCGCCGGCAGGTGCTGGAACACCAACGAAATATTCCGACTGCCAGGATGCCTTGACCTGGCGCTCGGCCATGACGTTAAAGCGCGCCAGCCGCAATCCGGTGGCGATCGCGTAGATCAAGGCGGCGATCCAGCCGATCGACCGCGCCTGGTCAAGCACGAAGACATAAAGAACCAGTGCCGGCGCGACGCCGAAATTGATGATGTCTGCAAGCGAATCCATCTGGCCGCCGAAGTTCGACGTCGCCTTGAGCAGGCGGGCGACCCGTCCATCGATACCGTCCAGAAACGCTGCAAACAGTACCATCGCGACGGCGAGCTCGACGCGGTTCTCGAAGGCAAGCCGGATGCCGGAGAGGCCGGCGCAGATCGCGAGCACGGTGATCATGTTCGGGATCATCAGGCGCAGCGGAATTTCGCGCAGGCGCGGCCCGCGCGCCTTGTCGTTCGATCCATCCACCTCCGCGGCCGTTTGCACTGCTTCCGTAGGCTTTTCGTGCTGGGGCTCTTCCATGACGGCTCCTTATGCGCGGCGGCTGACCACCGGCCCCTTCGCGGAGCCGAATTCAGCGAGCACCGTTTCGCCGGCGACGGCGGTTTGCCCGACGCTGACGCGCGGCTCAGCTCCTTCCGGCAGAAACACATCAAGCCGGGAGCCGAACCGGATGAGGCCGAAGCGCTCGCCCGCTTCGAGCGACGCGTTTTGCGCGGTCCAGCAGAGAATGCGCCGCGCGACCAGGCCGGCAATCTGGATCACGCCGATTTCGCCGTGTTTCGTCTCGATGACGAGGCCATTGCGTTCGTTCTCGTGGCTTGCCTTGTCGAGCTCGGCGTTTACGAACCTGCCGGCCCGATAGGCGATGCGGCGCACCGTCCCGCTCATCGGAGCGCGGTTCACATGGCAATTGAAGACGTTCATGAAAACCGAGATGCGCAGCATGGGCGTCGATCCCAGGCCCAATTCATCCGGTGGGGTCACCAAGGCAATCGAGGAGACGCGCCCATCGGCCGGGCTGATCACGAGATCGTCGTCGATCGGCGTCATGCGTTCGGGATCGCGGAAGAAGTAGGCGCACCACGCAGTCAAGACGAAGCCGATCCACATCAACGGTTCCCACAGTAAGCCAAGCACCAGCGAAACAACGAAGAAGATCGCGATGAAGCGGTAACCTTCCTTGTGCACCGGAACGAGCGTGTTGCGTACCGTGTTGACCAAGCTCATGAACTCTACTCCAGAATTGACGTGGATCGTGACCTAGCGCGAATTCCGGAATCCGGCAACGTCGAAAGATTGGCGTCAAACGCCACGCGCTCGCCACCGATCATCAAGCAGCAGGCTGGCCGCGGTCGATGATGCCCAGATCGTCGCTCTCGCGCACCCGCTTCAACTGCTCTTCCGCCTGTGTTGCCTCGCGCTGGCGGCTCCACATGGAAGCGTAAAGGCCATCGCGATCGATCAGTTCCCCATGCGTACCGCGCTCGGCGATCACGCCGTCCTTCAGGACGATGATCTCGTCCGCATGGATAACCGTCGACAGGCGGTGGGCGATGACGAGCGTCGTGCGGTTGCGGGACACAACGTCCAGTGCCGCCTGAATTTCCTGTTCCGTCTTGGTATCGAGCGCGGATGTCGCCTCGTCGAGAATCAGGATCGGCGGCGCCTTCAGAATCGTGCGCGCGATCGCCACGCGCTGCTTCTCGCCACCTGAAAGTTTCAGTCCGCGTTCGCCGACCATGGCCCGGAAACCTTCCGGAAGGCCGCGGATGAAATCAGCGATCTGCGCCGCCTCGGCAGCCGCCTCGACCTCGGATTCGGACGCCTCGATGCGACCGTAGCGGATGTTATAGGCGATCGTATCGTTGAAAAGCACCGTGTCCTGCGGGACCATGCCGATCACCGCGCGCAAGCTTTTCTGCGTCACGTCGCGAACATCCTGTCCGTCGACGGTGATCGATCCTCCCTGAACATCGTAGAAGCGGTAAAGCAGCCGCGACAATGTCGACTTGCCCGCTCCGGACGGTCCAACGACCGCCACTGTCTTGCCGGCGGGAACGTCAAAGGAAATCCCCTTGAGGATGGGGCGGGCGGCATCGTAGGCGAAATGCACATCCCTGAAGGAAATCGCGCCCTTGTCGATTGCCAGTTCCCTTGCGTCCACGCGATCGACAACTTCCGCCTGAACATCGAGCAGATCGAACATGTGCTCGATGTCGGTCAGGCCCTGGCGGATTTCGCGGTAGACAAAGCCGATGAAATTCAGCGGTATGGCAAGCTGGATCAGCATGGCGTTGACAAAGACGAAATCACCGATCGTCTGATCGCCGCGCTGCACGGCGAGCGCCGATATCGTCATCATCACCGCGGTACCCGCGCCGAAGATCAACGCCTGACCGAAGTTCAGCCAGCCGAGCGAAGTCCAGACCTGGGTCGCGGCGCGCTCGTAACGCTCCATCGATTTGTCGAAGCGTTTGGCCTCCATCTCTTCGTTGCCGAAATATTTGACAGTCTCGAAGTTGAGGAGCGAGTCGATCGCTTTGGTGTTCGCGTCAGTGTCGCTATCGTTCATCGAGCGACGAATTGCGATGCGCCAGTCGCTGGCGCGCACTGTGAACCAGATGTAGAGCCAAACCGTCACGGCCGTCACAAAGAGATAGCTGAAGCCGTAGCCCCACCAGAAGATCACAGCCGTCAGCAGGAATTCGATCAGCGTCGGCACGCTGTTCAAGATCGTAAACCGGACAATCGTCTCGATGCCCTTGGTTCCGCGCTCGATAATGCGCGAAAGCCCGCCCGTGCGCCGCTCGAGATGAAAGCGGAGCGAGAGCTGATGCATGTGGACGAAGGTCCTGAAGGCAAGCTGCCGCACAGCGTGCTGGCCGACGCTCGCAAAGAGTGCGTCACGCAGTTGGTTCAGGCCCGCCTGCAGCAGACGCGCCAGGTTGTAAGCGAGCACCAGCATGACCGCGCCGGTCAGGAACTGCGGCAGCGAGGCCAGCGCGTCCGGCCCACTGTTGAGGGCGTCGGTGGCCCACTTGAAGAAATAGGGGACGAGGATAAGGACGACCTTCGCGACCACGAGGATCACCGTCGCCCACACCACCCGCATTTTCAGATCTGCGCGATCGGCCGGCCACATATAGGGCCAGAGGTTCGCTATGGTCTCCAACGGATTGCTCGTGTTGGCGGAAACCGTCTTTCTCTGGTCTTGGGGTGCCACGTCTCAGTCCGCTTCCGATTCTGCTGCATGTTTCCCTAAATCGGAACCGATTTAAGGAAACATGCGCCAACTCAAAGTGCTACAGCGTCCTTTGTGCGTCTGAAACGACGCACGGCGCTGTAGATCGTCAATGAAAAGCGGCGCCTTTTGGAGACGCCGCGTTTTCTGACAGATAGGTCCGCATGCTTCTCGCCGCAATGGATTGCCGGCAAAAGGCGGACTATTCTTCGTGCTTCAGATGCTTGCGATGCATTGCCCGCGATTCGTCTTCGGACATCGCCTCGTCGGGAACACCGAAAACCTGGCCTGGACGGATCAAGTCGGGATTTTCGATCTGCTCCCGGTTAGCAAGATAAATCGTCGTGTAGCGAACCCCTGCGCCGTAGACGCGGCGCGAAATCTGCCAGAGCGTGTCGCCGCGGCGGATGATCACCGAAGTCTTGCTCTCCTTGAGCGGAGCCTGCTCGATCGTCGTGGGTTGCCCAGGGGTCTCGACCGGTGCCGTTGCCGCTGCGTGTTCGGAAGCCGGCGCTGCAGCAGCGCTGCCGGTACCTTCGGCCAACGGCGGCACCGCCGCCTCGGCGGCATCCGTCGTCGTGGCTCCAGGCTCAACCACGGCCTCAGCGACAGCACTCGGCCGGGTCAACGCAGAACCGATCGTTGCCTGGACCTTTGCAAGCGCGTCCGCGACGCTCTCCGGGTCCTGCTGTGACGACTTGAGCACCGTCAGTGCATCGGCCGCGGCTTTCGATGCTTCAGCGGCGGCGGTCGCCAGCGCCTCGTTTGCATTGTCCGCGGGTTTGAAGTCGGCGAGCGACTGCAGCGCGAATTCCGTGGCCGAACGGGCGGCCGCAAGCTGCTCGGCGGAGGGTTGTTTGCCACCCGCGAAAAGTCCCTTCAGCAAGGCAACTGCCTTGCTCGCCTCGGTCCGCAAGCGATCAAACCCGCCGCTCGCCGCCTCCGACTGCGAGCCAGCTACGGCTGCCACCTGACTGCCTACCGGTCGGTCGAAGGGCACCGATGCGCGCATCGCCACCTTGCTGCCGTCCTCGTTCAGCATGTCGGCTCGGATTATATGGCTGCCGACAGCCAGTTCGATCGAGCCGTCGACGACGAACTTGCCCTTGTCGTCGGCCTTCATCTCGCCGACGAACTTGTCATCGGCATAGATACGCACCAGCGCGCCAGGCTTCGCGTTGCCGGCGACGTACATCGTCCCGCCCTCGATCTCGACGGCGGTAACCTGAAGACCCGGAACGCCAGCGGGTTTGGTCGGGGTCTCGAGCTTGCCCGCAGGCTCACCGCCCTGTGCATTCGGCAGAACAGCAACCTCCGCCGGCTTCGCATCGATCTGAGGCGTGGTGATCAGGCGGCTCGCTTCGCCGGGCTTGGACACCATTGCCAGCAACTGGCCGGTTGAATCCTTCGGCACCGAGACCGTCGCAACTTCTTCGGACGTCTTGGTTGCGCCGCCTGCACCGACACTGCGCAGGGTCAACTGGTGGTCGCCGGCGACCAGCGGCTTGTCAAAGACGGCGGCGAAATCGCCGGCGGCACCGACGTCCGCCGTGCCGATAACGATATTGCCGCTGAGGATTTCGAGTTTGGTGCCAGGCTGCGCGCGCCCGGCGATGACGGTCGACCCATCGGGTTCGACGCGAAGAATGTCGAAGCCCGGAACCGTCCAGTTTGCGGGATTGGACGCCCCGGCTGTCGCATTGCTTGTGGCGTTCTTTGTGGCCACCTGCTCCGGTGCGGCCGGAGTGCTTTCGACCTTGCCCGCCGGTTTGGTCTCGGCCGGCTGGCCGCCGCTCGCGGTCGTCTGTGCGGGCTGCTCATTGTCGTCGTCACGCAGATTTGGCTGGACCACGAAAACCATCAAGGCGGTCGCGGCTGCCAAGACGCTCAGCGCCACCCAACCGGCATTGTTCTTCATCATGCTACTCTCCACACGGGGCGGAGCAATACAATGCTCCGCGCATGTCCCCTTTTATCGGCCCGCGGGCGCGGACATTTTTTGCCATTATAGCGCAACAGCCGCCCACTCGTCCTAATTCTTCAACGTATTACTGAAATTGCTAACGTTTCCTATAGTTTCATACAAGCGCCCAAGTCTCGTACAGGCCTCATTGCCGCTGCTTTTTCCCTCATTTTTCTTGACCGATGCTGCGCTGCAATGTCTTTTGGCTCCATGACCAAGCAAAATACCCCGATTCGATCGATCTGCGTCTATTGCGGTTCTCAGCCTGGACGAGATGCGGCCCACATACAGGCAGGGCGCACATTGGGAAAATCGATCGCCGATCATGGCCTGCGCCTCGTCTATGGCGGCGGCACGCGCGGCATCATGGGCGCGGTCGCAAGCGGCGTACTTGCGGCAGGCGGCGAGGTTACCGGCATCATTCCGGAATTCCTCATGGACAAGGAAGCAACCCGCCATTCGCTGGGACAGCTCAACGAACTCGTTGTCACTGTCGATATGCATGAGCGCAAGCACACGATGTTCGAGCGTTCCGATGCATTCGTGGCGCTGCCGGGCGGCATCGGCACGCTTGAGGAAATCGTCGAAATCATGACCTGGGCGCAGCTCGGCCGCCACAGGAAGCCGATGGTCTTCGGCAACATCAACAGCTTCTGGAACCCGATGCTGGAACTGTTGCAGCATATGCGCGATCAGGGCTTCGTGCACACGGCCCATCTCGTGCAGCCATTGGTGATCGAGCGGGCAGAAGACATCGTCCCCGCAATTCTCGACTCAGCCGCAGCGATAGGGCGTGAGGGCGAGACAGAGATCATTTCCAAGCTCTAGAAAAGACGCGCGGCGCTGTTCTACTCAGCCGGAGCCGGTTGCGCCGCGCGACGGGCTCTGCTTTCGGCGAGCATCGCCCCCGAATAGACGACGAGCGCGCCCCAGATCAGCGCAAAGGCGATGAGTTTCGCGGTCCCGAAGGGCTCGTGGAAGACGAAGACCGCAATGACGAAGATCATCGTCGGGGCGATATACTGCATGATACCGATAGTGGAGAGCCGCAAGAGCTTCGCGCCGTTGGCATAAATCATCAGCGGCACGGCCGTGACGACGCCGCAGGAGAGCAGCCACAGGACATCGGCGACACCGGTATCGCCAAAATGGCCCTGGCCAGTGGCTTCGAGCCAAAGGATGTAGCCGATTGCCGGAATGCTAAGCAGCAGAACCTCCAAGAAGAAGCCCTGGTTCGGTCCGATCGGCAGCGTCTTGCGGAAGAAGGCGTAGAAGCCCCAGGAGATGCAAAGTCCGATCGACACCCACGGCAGGCCGCCGGCATCGAACGCGAGCACGGCAACGGCGATAGCGGCAAGTGCGATCGCCACCATTTGTGCCGCGTTCGGCCGTTCCTTCAGCAAGACGGCCCCTAAGAAGATTGAAAACAGCGGATTGATATAATAGCCAAGCGCAGTCTCGATTGCGCGGCCGGCACCGATCGCCCAGACATAGATGCCCCAGTTGATCGTGATGAGCACGGCGGTGAGTGTCGCCATTCTCAGCATGCTCGGGGACCGGAGCGCCGTCTTCAGCTCTTGCGTGCGACCGAGCGACAGCAAAACGAGGCCTGCAAGCGGCACGGACCAGACAATGCGATGGGCGACGACTTCCGGCGCCGGGATGTGTGCCACCGCCTTCATGAAGAATGGCAGGAAGCCCCAGAGCAGATAGGCCGAAAGCGCAAAAGCGAACCCCTTGGCGGAATCAGTATTTTCGGCGGGGATCTTCGCGTTGGGCTCGGTCATGGTCTGGTTCCTGACATCTCGGACGCGGCGAAACGGGCGCGGCGGCAGTCCTATCGAAGGCATGGTCAACGGACCGATGCCTTTCACCGTCGCGTCCTACTCCAATGCGCGGTAATGCACCAATTCATTTCCGTGAACGAAGAGTAAAACTCTCTGATCGAACCGCGAAAAGTCAGGGAACATCATTCGGCTGCAATCAATCCGATCTGATCGCGGTTCTTGAGCAGCTTGTAAACGATACTATCCATGAGCGCCTGGAAGGACGCATCTATGATGTTGTCGGAAACGCCCACCGTCCACCAGCGCGCTCCGGTGCGGTCGGTCGATTCGATCAGGACGCGCGTGATCGCCTCGGTACCGCCGTTGAGGATACGCACCTTGTAGTCGGCAAGCTCTAGATCGGCGATCTCCGACTGGTATTTGCCGAGGTCCTTGCGTAACGCAAGGTCGAGCGCATTGACCGGGCCGTGGCCTTCGGCAACGGACATCATGACTTCCCCATCGACGACGACCTTGACTACCGCTTCCGAGACGGTCTTCAAGTTGCCGTTCGCATCGAAACGCCGTTCGACCATCACGCGGAAGCCCTCGACATGGAAGAAATCGGGAACGGTCCCGAGGATGCGGCTTGCGAGCAGGGCAAAACTCGCATCGGCGCCTTCGTAGGCGTAACCAGTAGCCTCGCGCTCCTTGACGATGGCGATCAGCTTGTCGAGCCTAGGATCGTCCTTGGCGACGTTGATGCCGCGACGCTTGAGCGCGTTGATGAAATTGGCCTTGCCGCCCTGGTCCGAGACCATGACCTTGCGCAGGTTGCCAACGCTTTCGGGCGCGACATGTTCGTAGGTTTTGGGGTCCTTCAACAGGGCCGAGGCGTGTATTCCCGCCTTGGTCGCAAAGGCCGATGCGCCGACATATGGCGCCTGTGGGTCCGGCGAACGGTTCAATAGCTCGTCGAACGCATGGGCGAGCGTCGTCAATTCCTGCAGTTTTTCCGAATCAATGCCGGTTTGGAAGCGGCTCGAATAGGTTTCTTTCAACGCCAGCGTCGCAATCAGTGTCACCAGATTGGCATTGCCGCAGCGTTCGCCGATGCCGTTCAGCGTTCCCTGGATCTGGCGGACACCGGCCTCCACGGCGGCGAGCGAATTCGCCACCGCCTGGCCGGTGTCATTATGGGCATGAATGCCGAGATGGGCACCGGGCACGCCTCCGGCGATCACGGCAGCAACGATTTCGCGCACCTCGGGCGGCTGCGTGCCGCCATTGGTGTCGCACAGCACGACCCAGCGCGCTCCCGCCTCCAGCGCCGTCCTGGCGCAGGCAAGCGCATAGGCCGGGTTTGCCTTGTAGCCGTCAAAGAAATGCTCGCAATCGACCATGGCCTCACGGCCCGAGGCGACAACGGCCTCGACCGAGGCGCGGATATTGTCGAGGTTCTCCTCGTTCGAGCAGCCGAGCGCGACCTCGACATGATAGTCCCAGCTCTTGGCAACGAGACAGATCGCATCGCTCTTGGCATCGAGCAAGGCGCGCAGGCCCGGGTCGTTGGAGGCGGACACGCCGGCACGCTTGGTCATGCCGAACGCCACGAATGAAGCCTTCTGCGTGCGCGTCCGCTTGAAGAACTCCGTGTCCGTCGGGTTGGCTCCCGGGTAGCCGCCTTCGACATAATCCATGCCGAACTCGTCGACCATGGTCGCAATCGCAATCTTGTCCTCGACGGAAAAATCGATGCCGGGCGTCTGCTGCCCGTCACGAAGCGTGGTGTCGAAGAGATAGATGCGTTCCCTGGTCATGGCTCAGTTCCAACGTGGTAATAAGTCAGCGCGGAATGCCCGCGAAAACCGCGGACACTTTCCGTACTATTCCGTCTTGCCTGCAAATTTGTCCGTCGCTCGGATCAGGCAGTCGAGAATGCCCGGCTCCGAATAGGCGTGTCCCGCTCCCTCGATCAGATGGAACTCCGCCTCCGGCCAGGCCTTGTGCAACTCCCAGGCATATTTGGCCGGGCACGGCATGTCGTAGCGGCCATGCACGATCAAACCTGGGATCCCGTGGAGCTTGTACGCGTCGCGCAGCAACTGCCCCTCCTCCAGCCAACCGGCATTGACGAAGAAATGGTTCTCGATGCGGGCGAAGGCGTGGGCGAATTCCTCATCCTCGAACTTCCCGCTCGTCTCCGGTTCCGGCAGCAGCGTAATCGTTTCGCCTTCCCATTTGCTCCAGGCTTTGGCGGCGGCGAGCCGGGTCGCGCGGTCCTCGCTCGTCAGCCGCCGATGATACGCCAGCATCATCTCATGGCGCTCTTCCGGTGGGATCGGAGCAACGAAGCGTTCCCATTTGTCGGGAAACATTTCCGAGACGCCGAACTGGTAATACCAGTCGAGTTCGGCCCGGGTCAGCGTATAGATGCCCCTGACGACAAGTTCCGAAACACGGTTTGGGTGGGTTTCGGCATAGGCGAGCGCCAGCGTCGAACCCCAGGAACCACCAAAAACAAGCCATTTTTCGACGCCGGCCAATTCACGCAAGCGTTCGATATCGGCAACGAGATGCCACGTGGTATTCGCCTCGGTCTCCGCGTGGGGGGTGGACTTGCCGCAGCCGCGCTGATCGAACAGCGTGACATCGTAAAGTGCCGGGTCGAAAAGGCGACGGTGGTTCGGTGAGATGGTGCCGCCGGGTCCGCCATGCAGAAAGACCGCGGGCTTTGCCCCGGGTGTTCCCACTCGTTCCCAATAAATTGCGTGGCCGTGGCCGACATCGAGATGGCCGGAGGCGTAGGGCTCTATTTCCGGATAAAGGGTACGCAATGTAACACTCACAACAGGTCTTCCTCGGGTGGCCAATGCACGGTGTCGTAGTCGGGATGCTGGCGGTTCGATTCCAGGACGAGCAAGCGACGCGCGGCCGATTCTTCGCTGCGGTCGTCGGTCTCCTTTTCAGGAAGACGCGGCAGATGAGAGAACCAGAATACACGCGACTCGATCCCGGACTGATAGATCGGCTGCACGTCGTCCGGATCGTCGAGCGAGCCAAGGGCGATGTTCAAGAAATCCGCGCCAGGCATGTCATAGAAGAGCGGTGTGCCGCAGTCTCGGCAAAAGCCACGTCGGACGAGTTGCGACGACTGAAACCAGGACGGCTGTCCGCGGGTGATCTGAAAATCGTCCCGCTTGATATTGGCGAGCGGCAGGAAGTAGTTGCCCGCCGCCTTCTGGCACATGCGGCAATGACAAAGATGCGGGTCGTCGAGCGTACCCTCGGCGCGATATCGCACCGCGCCGCACTGGCAGCCGCCGGTAAAGATGCGCCTGATCATCACTTCCAGGCCCCGCCTGCCGGCCACTGATCCGTTTCGTGGTCGGGGTGCTGGAAGGAGATGATCTGTTCCTGCCGGGCATAATAATCCGGGTCATCATGCACAGGCTGCTCGAAAATCGTCTCGACCCAGGGCAGTCTTGAGGCGTAATTGACCTGGATTTTCGGAGGAAGGTCGGAACGGTCATCAAAGGCGCCGATCGCGATTTCGAGGCCGCCCGGATGCCGATAGGTCAGCGGCGTGCCGCATTGCGGACAGAAGCCGCGATCGATATTGACCGAGGATTGGAAGTAGCTCGGCTCGTCGCGGGTCCACTCCAGCCCATCCTTCGGGGCCGTGACGAGCGCCGAAAAGAACGACCCGAACTGCTTTTGGCACATGCGGCAGTGGCAGATCGACGGGCGGCCAAGCTTTCCATGGATGCGGAAGCGCACGGCTCCGCACTGGCATCCTCCTGTTCGTACAGCATCGGTCATCGCTTTGCCTCCGGTGGCCAGGTTTCGGTGTCGTGATCGGGGTGCTGATAGGAAACGAGATCGGCGAGGAATGAACCCGCTGCCACATCCGCCATCGTCTCTTCGCCCGGCAGTTCGTGCACCCTGTCGACATAGGGCAGCTTTCCCTCGGTGCCCCACTGGATCGTCGGTACGATTCCTTGAGGCCTGTCAAAGGCTGCGATCGCCAGTGCCATGCCGTCCGGCGCCTCATAGGTCAGTGGCGTGCCACAATCACCGCAGAAGCCGCGCCGAACGGCGTTCGACGACTGGAAGCGCCTGCGCTCGCCGCGTGTCCAGGTAACCTTTGCGCCGCGCACGGAGACGAGCGGCAGATAGAAGTTTCCGCTCGCCTTCTGGCACATCCGGCAATGGCAAACCGAGGCGTCGCCGAGCTCTCCCTCGACGCGAAAGCGGATCGCGCCACATTGGCATCCGCCAGTATGGATCTCGTCCGTCATGTCACACTCCTCTTCCTTCTCACGGGGGTCGTCGCCCCGTTTGCCAGCGACGTGTCACGCCTGTGACCGCTTGACCTCCCAAGTCGTCACCCGTTCCCCGGTCTCCGGGTCCTTGCCGTCCTTGAGTTGGATTCCTCGTGCCTGAAGGTCGTCGCGAATGCGGTCAGCTTCAGCGAAGTTCTTCGCCTTGATGAGTTCGAGACGGGCACGCACGCGCTCGTCGATCTCATGCACGACTGCCTCGTCGAGTTCGATCTCCTTCGGCGCAACGCCGAGCAGGGCTGCGCTTGCAGCGAAAACGCCCGCCTGACGCGAATCGACCGATGCCCTCTGGGCAAGCGCATGCAGTGCCTGGACCGCGGCGACGGTGTTGAGGTCATCGGCAAGCGCCGCGACGATTGCAGGATCCGGTTCGCCGAATGCCTCTCCGGGCACGGGCCATTTTGACAGCAGGTGCTCGGCCTCCTCAAGGCGCTTGATGGAGAAGTCGATCGGCTCACGGTAGTGCGTCATCAGCATCGCAAGCCGCAACACCTCGCCCGGCCATTTGCGCCCGCCGAACCTCTCGGTGTGGAGGAGCTCGTAGATCGTAACGAAATTGCCTTCGGACTTCGACATCTTGCGGCCCTCGACCTGCAGGAAGCCATTGTGCATCCACACATTCGCCATCACATCGGTTCCGTGGGCGCAACGCGACTGGGCGATTTCGTTTTCATGATGCGGAAAGATCAGATCCAGCCCGCCCCCGTGAATGTCGAATACTTCGCCGAGATAACGTCCGCTCATCGCCGAGCATTCGATGTGCCAGCCGGGGCGACCACGTCCCCAGGGGCTCTCCCAACCAGGCTCGTCGTCCTCAGAAAGCTTCCAAAGCACGAAATCGCCGGGATTTTTCTTGTGGGCATCGACCGCGATGCGGGCTCCGGCCTGCTGTTCGTCGAGGTTGCGCTTTGAAAGCTGGCCATAGTCGGCCATCGACTTCGTATCGAACAGCACCTCGCCGGCGGCATGATAAGCGTGTCCCTTGGCTATCAGCTTGTCGATGAGCTCGATCATCTGGGCGATATTCTCGGTGGCGCGCGGCTGCACGTCAGGGTCGAGGCAGCCGAGCGCCGTGGCATCCTCCAGAAACTGCGTCTCGGTTTTCTCGGTTACGCGCCGGATCGCCTCGTTCAGCGAGAGCCCCGGATAATCCCGCAGGGCTCGTGCGTTGATCTTATCGTCGACGTCAGTGATGTTACGGGCATAGGTGACATGATTGGCGCCATAGACATGGCGCAGCAGCCGAAAAAGAACGTCGAAGACGATGGTCGGCCGCGCGTTGCCGATATGCGCGTAGTCGTAAACCGTGGGGCCGCAGACATACATACGCACGTTCTTCGGGTCGATGGGCCGGAAATCAGCCTTCTCTCGCGTCAGTGTGTTGTACAGCTTCAACGTCGGCATTCCGCCCATCCCAAATCTCCAAGCCTGCGTGCAACCGTCGGAATATACAGCGTCCGGGCGGCCCGCACGTTTGTCATCTTGGATTTCGGGAGACGAAAACGGCCAGGCCAGCGGATCGCTAGCGAATAATCTTCCGGCAGATAATGCAGATAACCGTTTTCATGGCGACACTTATCGCGCTTCACATCACGCCGGTCAAGAGGTCAACCACAGGCAAGCAACGCGCGGCATCATCAAACGATGGCGGCCATGGTTTTGTCATCATTTGGCTTATCTGGATCGCCGCAACGGGAGGGAGATTCGCGATTTGCAGATTGGCCTCTGCATCCGACCCTGTTTCCGGAGGAACAAGGAGGAGCTTTGTTTTCGCGCATAACGGGAAAGCGAAGTGTTTCCGGCAAGGGAATGCATCAAGGAGAGAATGCAAGTGAAGGCCGCCAAGATCACCGAAACGAAACCGCCCGTCGCCGATCTGGTAACGCTGTATCGGCCGCTTGGCCTAAAGGCCGTGCTCGCCGCAGCGCTGCAGGCCAAGGCCAAGGCCAAGCCGGCAGGCAAGCTCGTCAAGCGCACCGTCTAGACCTCGCCGACGCGGCGCGCTGCTAAAAGAGAGACATCTGCCTGTCGTCGCCGTTCCGGTCGTCAGCGCGGTTCCGGTCTGCCGTTTCCGGCGACCTGACAAGGACCACTTCGTCCTGGAGCTCGGGGCCGGTATTTGCGACCTTGTTGACCTTGTCCGATACAGCAATCGCCTCGAAATAGTCGTCCGGAGCCGGCGCCATGAGATCGGCAACGTTGCGCGGTTCCTGGGTCTTGCAATCTAGCCAGCGGGCAAAGTCCTCAGGCTGGATCACGACCGGCATGCGATCATGGATATACCGAATCGGCTTGTTTGCGCCGGTGGTGAGGATCGCTGCCGTATCGACCTCGGAGCCGTCTGCTGAAGACCAAGTCTCCATGAGGCCGGCAAAGGCGACGATCCCACCCTTCTTCGGGCGGACCCAGTAGGCTTGGGAAGTTTCGCCGCCACCTTTTGCGGGGCGGTGCCACTCGTAGAAGCCGGAAGCCGGCACCAGAATGCGGCGATGCCGCATCGCCGCACGGAAGGCCGCCTTTCCGACCGCCGATTCGGAGCGGGCGTTGATGAGGAGCGGGAACTTGCGTGGATCCTTCGCCCAGCCCGGCGTGAAGCCCCAGCGGACAAGCATAGCTTTGCGCTCCGGAAGGTTGCTGCCGGGCTTCGCGCGATCCGAGGCAACAACCACGATGATCGGCTGCGTTGGCGCGATGTTGTAGCGCGCCGGGAAACCTTCCGCCTCCAGCAGCCCAAACAGTTCCATCAATTCTTCTGGCGTCGCTGTCAGCGCAAATCGTCCGCACATGACACGGATGTGGCACTTCACGTAGGATGGGTCAACGATCCAACGCCATTTTGATTCCGCGATGCCAAAGCAGCCCCAACTCGCCTCCTCCGCCGTCCTCGAACGGGACGGGCGCTATCTACTCGTCCGGCGCGCCAACCCGCCATCGGCCGACATGTACGCCTTTCCCGGCGGTCGGGCAGAGCCGGGCGAAACCCCGGCGGATACTGCGCTGCGCGAACTTGCGGAGGAGACCGGCATCAGCGGCCGCGACCCGATGCTCTTCGAAACGTACGATCTGCCTGGAAAGGAATCGGAGGGGCGCCATTTCGTGCTTTCGGTTTTCAGGGTTCAGGCGGATAGCGACGCCGTCGCGATCGCCAACGATGACGCCGCCAGCGTCGGCTGGTTTACCCCCGAGGAAATCTTCGAACTGCCGATTCCTGAGAGCGTTCGCCATTGCGTGGAACGACTGTCCGGACTCCAGTCAACGCTCCGCGCACGCGATGTTTGCCATAAAACCGACGCTGATTCGGATTTGATGGGATCATGACCAGCGCCCTGCCTATTTTCCGACTTGCCTTGACTGGCGCCCTCCTCGTTTTCGCGGTCGGCGCCGCCGCTCAGCAAGAAGAGACGCCAAAACCGGACAAGGCGGCGCCTCCTGTAACCGGGGAGAGCGCCACCACACCCTATGACCAGCGACTGATTCGCCTCGCCGAGATTCTCGGATCGGTCCATTACCTGCGCAATCTCTGCCTCAAGGCTGAGGAAGACACGTGGCGACGTTCGACGCAGGAATTGATCGACAAGGAGACGGCCGACGAACCGAAACGGCGCGAGCGCCTGACCGCCGCTTTCAACCGCGGGTATAGGACCTTCGCATCCGTTTACACGACTTGCACCGAGCCGGCCACGCTCGCCGAGCAGCGATACCGTGCCGAAGGTGCAACACTTGCGTCAGAAATCGTCGCCCGCTTTGGAAATTAGGGAGAAATTAACCTCTTTTTTCGCGACCCCGTGTCGTTTCGGGAAAAGGCTGCTAAGTTCGTTAAGAGAGTGGTAAGAAGTCGCCGGCCTATCCGCCCCGTTCAGTTGCGGTTCAGCGGAACGTCGTTAGATTGAGCCAAGTGCACGTATTGGAAGTCGCATGGAACGAATGATGGAACCAAGCCTGACCGACATCGACGACATGATCGTCCATGAGAAAATGCAGGCCGCCCTTGAACATCAGAACGAAGCCTGGGCTGACGGCATGGCGGACGGTATCGAACCGGAGATCATCGCCGACGCCGCGATCGCGCTGGCCATGCGGGAAACCATCCGCCTCCATGGCGAAGAAGGTGCCGAGGCGATGCTGAATTCGCTTCGTGAGCGAATGCTGGCCGGAGAATTCTCGCCACAGCGGACAATCCAATAATATCGGGACTGCCTCAATGAGACGGAACCTTGCAAACCGGGTTTCCTCGGTTCGCCTTGCTACGCTGCTTTTGGTCGGCGTAGCCGCGTGCACGCCGCTCATGGCTGCTCCCACGTTTGCGCTCAGCGAACTTCAAGGGGTCCCTGGCCCGATTGCCAGTGATCAGAAAAGGGCGCCCTCCGACCAGCCTCAACAGGTCGAGCCAGAGGAGACGGCGCCTCTCGAAATTCCGACGCCTGACCCATTGGTCGACAATGCTGCGGCAAAGGATGACGAAATCGGGGCCCCGCAAATCGTTGAACCGGTCGAGGTGCTGACGGATGTCTCCAAGATTCCGGCCGCCGCTGCCCGCATGCGTCAACTGATCGTCGAAGCCGCCGCCTCGGGGGATATCGAAAGATTGCGGCCCCTGCTCGGCAAGGGGCCAACTCAGACGCAGGTGACAGGCGTCAGCAGCGACGAGGATCCGGTTACAACACTCAAGGGCCTTTCCGGCGATCAGGACGGCGTCGAAATCCTGGCGATCCTTCTCGATGTTCTGTCGACCGGCTTCGTCCTCGCGGACAAGGGGACGCCGGAGGAGGCCTATGTGTGGCCCTATTTTGCCGAGAAGCCGTTGTCTTCACTGACGGCGCCGGAAAAAGTGGATCTGTTCCGACTCGTGACCGCCGGCGACTTCGCCCAGATGGAAGAATTCGGGAGCTATAACTTCTACCGCGTCGGCATCACGCCCGACGGTCAGTGGAAATTCTTCGTCGCCGGCGACTGAGTGATCCAGCGCACCAGGGGGAGCACTTTTCTCGCCCCGTTTCGGCGGCACGCTTGCCGATGCCCTGAGAACATCCTACCTCTTCGACAAAGAGAACAGGATTCGAGCGATGTCGAAGGTTTGCCTTGATGACCGCGCGATCGTCAGCGTTTCCGGGAGGGACGCCGAAGATCTTCTGCAAAACCTGATCACCACCGACCTTGGCGGGCTCGGCGTCGATGAAGCAGGTCCCGGCGCTTTGCTGACGCCGCAGGGCAAGATCCTGTTCGACTTTCTGATTTCCCGCGATGGCGACGCTCTCAGGCTGGAGACGCCGGGCGACCAGGCCGAGTCGCTGCTGAAGCGGCTCACCATGTATAAATTGCGCTCTGCAGTCGAGCTTGCCATGCGGTCGCCGGCGCCGGTCACGGTCATATTCGGCGAAGAGCCGCCGGCGGGGAGTTATCGCGACCTGCGATTTGAGAAGGCCGGGCTTTCCGTTTTCCGTCTTTATCGCGAAATCGAGGGCGCGGACGCCACGGTCGTCGAACTCGAGCAGTTGAGAATCGCGAGCGGTGTTGCCGTTTCGGGCTCCGATTTCGCCTTGCAGGATGCCTTTCCGCACGATGTGCTGATGGACCTCAATGGCGGGCTCTCGTTCCGGAAGGGCTGCTATGTCGGCCAGGAGGTCGTTTCCCGCATGCAGCACCGAGCCACTGCACGCCGTCGCGTCGTGATCGTTAGCGGCGAAGCGCCGCTGCCGCCGACAGGTGCGAGCATCTCTGTCAACGGCCGATCGATTGGCGCTCTCGGCACGGTCCGGAATAAGGCGGCTCTCGCCATCGTCCGCATCGACAAGGCCGGTGAAGCGATCGCCAAGGGGGACACCATTCTCGCCGGTGACGTGCCCGTGACATTGACCCTGCCCGGCTGGACAGGTCTTTCATTCCCGACCGAGGCGGACGAGGCAAGCGCATGATGAGTGCGAGAGCCTGGCAGCGTATGCTTTCCGGCCGGCGGCTCGACCTGCTCGACCCCTCGCCGCTCGACGTCGAGCTTTCCGATATCGCCCACGGCCTTGCTCGCGTCGCGCGCTGGAACGGCCAGACGTCGGGCGATCACGCTTTTTCGGTCGCCCAGCATAGCCTGATGGTCGAGGATATCTTCCGTCGGAGCAACCGCTGCAATGCGGACGAATGCCTGATGGCGCTGCTTCACGACGCCCCGGAATATGTCATCGGCGACATGATCTCACCGTTCAAAGCGGTCGTCGGCGGTGGTTACAAGACTGTCGAAAAGCGGCTCGAAAGCGCCGTACACCTGCGCTTCGGCTTGCCGCCTCATACGCCTAAGGAACTCAAGGAGCGGATCAAGAAGGCCGATCACATCGCGGCCTATTTCGAGGCGACCGAGCTTGCCGGTTTCTCGCCGGAAGAGGCCCGTAAGTTCTTCGGCCAGCCACGCGGCATCACGCGGGACACCCTGCTGATCGATCCGCTGCCGGCGGTCGAAGCGCAGCGGCTCTTCGCCGAACGGTTCAATACGCTCGAAGGGGAACGAGCCATGGCAAAGGCGGAAGCCTGAATGACCGGCATCGTCGTCTCGCCGCTTGCGCGCATCGCGGAAATGGCCGTTCGCCACGGTTGCCGCGAAATGGTGAGCCTGCTTGCCAAGGGACAGGATTTTCACCGTCCCGCCGTCATCGACCGCGCGAAACACCTGACGATCGGTGTCAACGACATCAGCTTCGCGGGAACGGGCGACCTGATTGCCCCGCAGGAGGAGCACGTCCGGTGGATTATTGATTTTGCCCGAAACTGGGACCGTACCCGGCCGCTCCTCATCCATTGCTGGATGGGCGTTTCTCGCTCGCCGGCGGCGGCGTTGATCGCGGCGCTGGCGGTCGAGCCGGACCAGGACGATGCCGCGCTCGCAACGCGCCTGCGCCACGCGTCGCCATTTGCAACGCCCAACCCGCGATTGGTGGAGATCGGCGACGAGGCGCTGTCGCGAAGGGGCAGGCTCGTTGCTGCCGTGCGGTCCATCGGCCGCGGCGCCGATGCCGACGGCAATGCGCCATTCATGCTCCCCACTCGAGCGGAGCGCGCGCGGCATGCTGACTGACGCGCCTGCAATCACGGTCGAGATCGGCCTCAATGCGGCGATCGTCGCTGTGGTCAACCGCAGCCCGCACATCCTCGCCGTCAGCGAGGCGGATGGCGACGCCCGCGACAGCCTGCCCTTCGGCCCGTTCGATCCGGCGCGTCACCGCACCTTCGAGACAGGCCTGCGCGACCGCGTCGAAAAACGCATCGCTCTTAGGCTTGGATATATCGAACAGCTCTACACTTTCGGCGACCGCGGTCGCCAGCGGCTGCCGGGCGAGGAAGGCAAGCACATGGTCTCCGTCGGTTATCTGGCGCTGACGCGCACAGACGCCGAGAACAACGAGCGACTGGCCGACGCCGGCGCTCACTGGCGAGACTGGTACGACTATCTGCCGTGGGAGGATTGGCGGCGGGGGCGCCCCGCTCTCCTCGATCAGGTGATCCTGCCGGCGCTCGCCCGCTGGGAGACCAGTCCGCCATATGATGAACGATCGGCCTCCGCCGCGCAGCGTCGCTCCCGCGTTCGGCTCGCCTTCGGCCTTGACGATTTCCCCTGGGATGAGGAGCGCGTGCTCGAACGCTACGAGTTGCTTTACGAGGCCGGCCTTGTGCGCGAAGCGGTGATCGACGGGCATTGCCGCGACCTCGACAACCCGGCGATCGGCTTGGCGATGCGCCACGACCACCGTCGCATCGTCGCGACGGCGGTGGCCAGATTGCGCGGCAAGATCAAATACCGACCTGTCGTGTTCGAACTGATGCCACCGGAATTCACGCTGACCGATCTGCAGGCGACCGTCGAAGCAATCTCCGGCCGCCATTTGCACAAGCAGAACTTCCGACGTCTGGTCGAGGGGGCGGAACTCGTCGAGCCGACAGGGGGAACACTTGCCTCCACCGGAGGCCGGCCGGCCGCGCTTTTCCGCTTCCGCCGCCAGATCCTCGACGAGCGGCCTGCGCCTGGACTGAAAGTCGGCGGTCGATAAAAACAACAGACCTATTGGATTACGGCACAAGCCAGCCGGTCACCCGCGTCACCCGCCGGTTGGCTGCGATTGTCATCCGAACGCGCGTGGATCATCAAGGCGCGGCCACGAATCGCGGTGCCCTTGTCGTCGAGAGACACGAATCCGTTAAACACCTGCGCGCGCAGAGTCCCGTCGGCGCCGACATATTGGTTCGGCATGTCGCCTGCATGCGGACCCTTGGTCGCCAGGAACCCGTGCTCGGCGTTCGCGTCCTCGCCCGCAAAATGCTTGCCCGCCGACTCGAAGCCGCCGGCCGGGTCGCAGGTTCCGACTTCGTGAACATGGAAGGCAACCCAGGTGTCCTTTGGCAGGTCGTTGACCTCCATCTCGATCAGCACCCCTTTTCCGGCCGCCGTCAATGCGGCCCTACCCGTCTCTTTGCCATCCTTGCCGATGAAATTCGCGACAGCGGTCTGCGATGACTCTTGCGCAAACGCGATCGCAGGCCCAGTGGGTGCCGCGCCGATGGCCAGTGCAACTAGAGCTGATAGTCTGATCATCGCCAAATCCTTCCTCGCACGCCGGACAGAGAGAGCAACGCACGGATGGTGATGTCGTTCCACGCGAGCGCGGAAGAGTTGTGGTCGATGATTTCGGCGCATGTGTGCGCCTGACGGCGAACCGCACGGTAACTCTTTGACCTTACGCAATTCCGGGCGGAGAACCGGTACTCACTTTTCCTGGGAAATGCTCGAGATCGTCACGTCGAGGCCGATATCGAGTGTCGGCGCCGCCATGGTGATCTTCGAAGTCGAGATGTAATCGACGCCGGTCTCAGCGATTGTCCGGATCGTATCGATCTTGACGTTGCCCGACGCTTCGAGCCGCGTGCGTCGCGGGTCGGCGGCATAGTCGGCCGGATTCAACCGCCAGTGTCCGGCGTTGATGGCAACGGCCTCGCGCAGCAACTCCGGTCCCATGTTGTCGAGCAGGATCACGTCCGGCGCAGCAGTCAGTGCCTCGCGCATCTGCGCAAGCCCGTCGACCTCGACCTCCACCTTAACGAGATGGCCGCAGTAGGCGCGTGCGGCACGAATGGCGTCGGCAACACCGCCGGATACGGCGATGTGGTTGTCCTTGATCAGCACCGCGTCATCGAGGCCGTAGCGATGGTTGGAGCCCCCGCCGAGACGAACCGCGTATTTCTCCAGGGCACGCAGGCCGGGGATGGTCTTGCGCGTGCAGCAGACCTTGGCAGTCGTATGTGCGATCTCATCGGCGAATTTCGCCGTGTAGCTGGCGATCCCGGAGAGATGCATGAGGAAATTGAGCGCGACGCGTTCGGCGGACAATAGCCCCCGTGCACGACCGGATATCCGCGCAATGGTGGTGCCAGGCGCGACGCGATCGCCATCTGCAGCGAGCACGTCGAAACGGATCGACGGATCGATCGACCGAAATGCCGTTCTTGCCAGTTCCATACCTGCGATGACACCCGCATCGCGAACGCGCATGTCCGCCGACGCCGTCCTATCCGGACCGATCGTCGATAGCGTCGTGATATCGCCCGCGCGGCCGAGATCCTCAAGGAGGGCGGCCCTCACTTGGTTTTCGACCATGAGAGCAGGTAGTTCCGGGCGTAGCGCGGCAGTCATGGGCTTGGCTCCTACATCTGTCGGGATGTCATTACAGCGCCGCGCGTCCAATTGGACGCGCTAAGATCGCCGTAGCACTTTGAATTGCTGCATGATTTTTGTCCGAAAATCGATTCCGATTTAAGGAATCATGCAGAGGCGCTTGCGGATACCGGGCCGGCGTCACGCCGGCTCGGTTTCGGCCACTTCTGCCGCGAGGCGCTCGACCTGCGCCAGCGTTAGGTACGTGCGCCGCTGCCATTCGGGGCGCTCGGACGGGCAGTCGGCGCGGAAATGGCCACCGCGGCTTTCGGTGCGCTGAAGGGCTGCGACAGCGATGAGCTTGGCGGCGGTGATGATGTTGGCAAAGCGCAGCCGGTTGTTGGCGCGCTCCAGCGCGGCGATCTCGCGGATCGCCCGCGTCAGGCTCTCGCGCGTGCGGATAACGCCGACGCAGTCGCTCATCAGGCTGCGCAAAATCTTGAACGGCGGGCTGTCCTCGACCGTTACCGGATCGTCGCTCTCGCCAGCGTCGTCACCCCATTCGGTGAGCTTCGGCGCCGGCAAGGTGCCCTTGATGTTTTCCGCAATGCGCGCGGCGAAGACGACCGCCTCGAGCAGCGAGTTGGAAGCCAGACGGTTGGCACCGTGAACGCCGGTCGAGGTCACCTCGCCCGCTGCCCAGAGACCATCGATCGAGGTGCGGCCCTGCCCGTCGGTCAGCACGCCGCCCATGTGATAATGAACCGCAGGGACGATCGGGATCGGTTGCGTCACGGGATCGATACCGGCCGCTAGGCAGGAAGCGTAAACGGTCGGGAACATCTCAGGGAAATGTTTGCCGACCGCCTTGGTGCAATCGAGGAAAGCGCCACGTCCCGCCTGAACCTCGGCAAAAACGCCACGCGAGACGACATCCCGCGGCGCGAGCTCGCCATCGCGATGAATGTCGAGCATGAAGCGGTGACCTGCGGAATTGACAAGCACGGCGCCGTCACCACGCAGCGCCTCTGTAGCCAATGGCGCCGGGTCCTTGCCGATATTGATCGCGGTCGGATGGAACTGGACGAATTCCGGATCGGCAATGATAGCGCCGGCCCGAGCAGCCATGCCGACACCCTGGCCGCAGGCCTCCCACGGATTGGTGGTGACGGCGTAAAGATGCCCGATGCCGCCGGAGCACAGCACGACGGCGCGTGCCGGGAAGGAAACGCGCGTCTTAGATTGGCCGGCATCCGGCCTCGCCACGACGCCGGAGATGAAGCGCCCCTCACGCACCAGTTCCTCCACCACATAACCTTCGATGATGCGGATAGACGGAGTCCTGCGAACCGCGGCGATCAACGCTTCCATGATCGCCTTGCCGGCCATGTCGCCCCTGACGCGAACGATACGCCGCTCGGAATGCGCAGCCTCGCGCGAAAGCAGAAGCTTGCCTTCGAGATCCCGGTCGAAGGGCACGCCGTATTCGAGCAGGTCGTGAATGCGCGCCGGTCCCTCGGCGACCATCATCCGTGTCATTTTCTCGTCGACGATACCGGCACCGGCAGTGACCGTATCGGCGACGTGCTTTTCGAACGTGTCACCCGAGCTCATTGCGGCAGCGATTCCGCCTTGCGCCCAGGCCGACGAGGCACCGTGCCCGATCGGGGCGGCGGCAAGGATTGTCACGGGACGCGGCGCCAGCTTCAGTGCGCAGAAGAGCCCGGCAAGCCCGCCGCCGACGATGACGATGTCATCGATGCCGTTAAAGGATTGCGGGCGAAAATGGTCTTTCAGCATGGCTCGGTAACTCCTCCAGCCACATGCATGGGCGCCGGGCCTTTAGCCCGGGCATCGATTACTGCTTGAGGTTCACCATGCGCTCGACCGCAAGGCGTGCGCGACCGGCAATCGCCGGGTCGACCAGAACCTCTTCCGTCATGGTGAGCAGGCTGTCGAGAATCTTCGGCAGCGTGATGCGCTTCATGTGCGGACAGAGATTGCAGGGCTTCACGAAATCGACGCCCTCGACTTCCGCCTGGATATTGGAAGCCATGGAGCATTCGGTGACGAGAAGTACCTTTTGCGGCTGCTTGTCCTTGACGTAGTTGATCATGCCCGACGTGGAGCCGGCGAAATCGCAGACGGCGATAACATCGGGGTGGCATTCCGGATGACCGATGATCTCGATGCCCGGATTGGCCTCCTTGTAAGCGAGGAGTTCCGCCGCGGTGAAGCGTTCATGGACCTCGCAATGGCCCTTCCAGGTAAGGATTTTCTTGTTTGTCTGGCGCGCGACATTCATCGCGAGATATTCGTCGGGAATGCAGAGGACGGTGTCGGACTCCAGGCTCTCTACGACCGCCAGCACGTTAGACGACGTGCAGCAGATGTCGGTCTCCGCCTTCACTTCGGCCGAGGTGTTGACGTAGGTGACGACCGGCACGCCGGGGTAACGCTCCTTGAGCAGGCGTACATCTGCGCCGGTGATCGATTCGGACAAAGAGCAACCCGCCCTGGCATCCGGGATCAGCACGGTCTTTTCAGGATTGAGGAGCTTCGAGGTCTCGGCCATGAAATGCACCCCACACTGGACGATGATTTCGGCGTCGACCTTAGTGGCGTCGCGCGCGAGCTGCAGCGAATCCCCGACGATATCGGCGACGCAATGGAAAATATCGGGCGTCTGGTAGTTGTGCGCCAGAATGACGGCGTTGCGCTCCTTTTTCAGCCGATTGATCGCATGAACATAGGGCGCGTAGGCGGGCCACTCGATGGCCGGGATGAAATCTTTGACCTTCTCGTAGAGATGCGCGGTCTCGCGGGCGATCGCCTGCGTGTAGGCGAGGTCCGGTTTTTCGATGACACCGAAGCGCGCAGCGGCACTGACGAATGCCGGAGCTGGCGCTGCGTCCGCGCGAAAGTCAAGATTGGTCATCGAGCTCTCCTCCCCCGCCGTTCCCGGCAGTTACCAATTATGCTCATCTTGAGCATAATTGGGTCAAAACAAAAGCGGCCAAGCCGCGGCGACTGATTTAGAAAGTTTTGTGACAGATTTCAAGGAGGATGCGCCCGTTTTCGGGCGCACCGGTATTGTCGTCGTTCACGCCGTCGCCGGTCTTGCGACGCTGCGCTCCTCGATCGGCCAATGGACGATAGCCGCAAAAACACCGAGCGCGACACCCAGCCACCAGACCGGATCATAGGAACCGAAGCGGTCGTATAGATAGCCGCCCATCCAGACGCCGAGGAAGGAACCGACCTGGTGGGAGAGGAAGACGATGCCGCCAAGCAGGCCGAGATGTCTCGTCCCGAACATGATCGCCACCAGACCGTTGGTCGGCGGCACGGTCGACAGCCATAGCAGGCCCATGACAATGGCAAAGACAATGACCGAGACCGGCGACTGCGGCAGCAGCAGGAAGGCCGCAACAGCGACAGATCGGGCAAGATAGATCAGCGCCAGGAAATAGGGCTTCGAATAGTGCTGTCCGATGATGCCGGCCGAGAACGACCCGATGATGTTGAAGAAACCGATCAGCGCAAGCGCAATCACCGCATAACGGGCATCGATGCCGATATCGCCTATATAGGCGGGAAAATGGGCGGTGATGAAGGCGACCTGATAACCGCAGACAAAGAAGCCCGAAACCAGCAGCAGGTAGCTTTTATGCCCGAGCGCTTCCCTCAGGGCCTCGCCGACTGTCTGCTTGTAGTGCGTTTCCGACTGGCGGCCGGAAGACGCGTTTCCGCGTAAGGGAATTGCGACAAGCGGGACGAGCAGCATCAGCACACCAAGATAGACCAGGCTGTCGGACCAGCCAAAGGCGGAAATCAGTCCCTGACTCAGCGGCGCGAACAGGAACATGCCCGCCGAGCCGGCAGCCGTGCCGATGCCGAAGGCGAGCGAGCGCTGCTCCGGCGCGACATTGCGGGCAAAAGCGGAAAGCACGATGCCGAAAGAACCGGAAGCAACGCCGAGACCGACGAGCACGCCGCCGCCCACGTGCAACCAGATCGGAGCATTGGCAAAGGCCATAATGATGAGACCCGCCGCATAGATAACACCGGACAGCGCCAGCACGCGCCAAGTACCGAACTTGTCGGCTATTGCCCCGAAGAATGGCTGGCCAAGTCCCCAGCAGAGATTCTGGAGCGCCATCGCCAGGCCGAACGTCGTTCGATCCCATCCCGTGTCGGCAAGCATCGGCAACTGGAAGAAACCCATGGCGGAGCGCGGACCGAAGGTGAGCATCGCGATCACGGAACCGGCCGCGATGATCAGCCACGGCAGGCTGCTGCGCTCGGAGACACGGTTTGCGGTGGCAGAAACAGCAGACATGACGAGCTCCGATGAGGGGCCATAGCTATGGCGCCCAAACTGATGAGGGCGCATGTTATGGCGACGCTCAAATTGAGGAAAGCCAATTAAATTGACGATGGGATCACAGGAATTGATGCTCCGGCGCTGTAGCCGCCCCCGCATGGAATGTGCATCAATTGGCGGTACGTATCTTCATCGGCCAGCGCTCGCCGCGCCGCCGAATAACCCTGGCCTCGTCGCCGAGCTTGACGGTGCCCTCACCTCGCGGCACCGCATTCCAACCGAAGAGAACTCCCGCCACGCGTCGGTCGACGGACATGCGTTTTTCCGCAAGACCCTGGATCGGATTGCCGCCGATCCTTTCGCCGGTCTGCTGATCCTGCGTAGTCATGATGCATCGGGCGCAGGGTTTGACGAGATCAAAGGTGATGCCCGCGATCTCCAGGCTTTCCCACCAGTCTTCTTCCCAGGGGTCATCGTACTCGATCAGGATATTGGTGCGGAAGCGCTCCATGCCGACTGGCTCCTGCCCTTTCTCGACCAGTGTGCGGTTGAGGTCGGCCAGCGACCCGGTCGTCGTGATGAGGATCGGAAAGCCATCGGCAAATCCGACCGGCGCTGCCGCGCCCGCCCATTCGGCGCCGACGAAGCGCTCCGCCTGTTCGTCCATGTGGACGAGCTTCACCGACCGCCCGAACCAGCCGGACAGCACGTCATTGGCCGCATCGTCGGCCACCGCGGCGTCGACCTCGCTCGACCAGACGCGGACGTCAAGCCGACGATCCGGATCGAACCGCACCGACAATTCGTTGCCGTTCATTTTCAGGCTAACGCCGCCGTCGATATGCGCCGCTTCGACCTGTGCAAGCGCCTGCAACTCGCGCTGGGTGATGAAATGGCCATCCGGTTCGACCACCATGAAGCGCCGGTCGCCGGCGAGCCCATCGAGACTGACCGTCACGACGGTTTGCGGAATGGCGCGGCCGCTCTTCAGAGGATGGATGTTAAGGCCGGTCACTTTCATGTCGATCTTCCCGAGCTCAGAAATTGAATCAGGCCGCTCGCAATCTGATTCACGGAGCGGCGCCAATCCGTTGAAAGATTTAGATTTCATCCAGCAGCATGGCAAGCACGCCACGCAGCCTCGCTTGCCGCTCCGTCGCCAGCTGACGCCCTGTCAGCGTCTGGAAGCCGTCCGCCAGACGAAACAGCTTTGTCTCGAAATGATCGATCGCGAAGGCCTTGTCGTCGAGCGGCCGATTCTCGGCCCGCGGGTCCAGCGGATCGTAGAGCCCACTGCCCATGCGTCCGGCGATGTAAAAGCAGCGCGCCGCGCCAATCATGCCGATCGCGTCGAGCCGGTCTGCATCCTGCAGGATCTTCGCCTCCAGCGTCTCGGGCGGTAAGTTGGCGGAAAAGCTATGTGTGAGGATCGCATGGGCAACGGGCGAGATATCCGCCGTGCGCCAGCCGAGCCCGTCGAGAATTTGCCATGCCTTCTCCGCCGCAAGCCGGGAAGCCTCGGCACGCTGTGGTGAATTCTTCTCGACCGCAACGCAATCGTGGAGCAGGACGGCGGCTACGAGAATACGCGTATCGCCACCCTCCGCGGCCTGTATGCGCCCAGCGTTTTTCCAGACCCGAATGAGATGCGACGCATCGTGCGAACCGTCGCCGTCGGCGAAGGCATGTGGCAAGAGCTCCCTCGCAAGCTCGTCATGAGGCGCAAAGGCGGCGCCCAGCTCCGGAAGGCGTGTCATGCGCGGCTTGTCCTTTCGCCTGCCTCGGTCGTGGTTCCGGCGGCAGTGTCGGGACGGCCGCCGTTCCCCGTATTGGAGAGGATCTTTTGGTAGAAGAGGCCGATACCGATCAGCACGCCACCGAGACCGATGAACGATAGGGCGCGCAGGAAGCCTTCCAGATTTGACATGTCGATAAGGAAGACCTTCAGCACGGCGATGAAGACGAGCACGGCCGAAGCGATGCGGATGCTCTTCGCATTGAAGCGCGAGCCAGCAACCAGAAGCAGCACGCCGAGCACGAGCCAGACGACGGAATAAGTGTAGGTTTCCCCCTGGAGGAAGCCCTTCCAGTCCGTGACATTCTCCCCTTGCCAGAAGCGGCGAACGCTGAGGCTCGCCCAAGCAAAGGCAAGCATGGCACCGCTTACCGCAAGCGCGGCCACGTAAGGCCAGGGCCGTTTGTCGCGCGCATACCACGAGAGGCCAGCATAGGCGATGCCTGGCAGCAGATAGCCTATGAAGAGGAGATCGAAGAACGGGATCCTGCCGAGCAATTCGCCACTGAAATAGGGATTGAGGCCAAGAAGGTGTGCCGAAAGCACCGACAGCATCGAAAGTACGCCGAGTGCCATGCCGCCGTAACGGAACACCGGACTCGGCGACCTCGTGTCCAAGGTCATGAAGATGCCGGACGCCCCGATTGCGAGCAGCGTATAAATTGACTGCTCCGCCAGCGTTGGAACAGAGCTGTCCAAAACGCCGCCATTCATCGCATGACGGACAAGGATCGCCAGTGTCAGCAGCACGAACAGGCTTGCGAGCGCCTGCAGCAGATTGCGTACGCGTGTCGCCGGCGACGCGCGAAGCAGATAGGCGGACGCCACCAGCAGCAGTGCCGGAATGCCGTAGCCTGGCAGGAGGGCATTGAAGACCGGCGTGGTCGAGAGATTGCCGGCACCGACGATCGTCGGCTCCCAGGCGATCCGTGCCAGAACCACCAGGGCAGATCCGATGGTTATCCAGGGCAGAACGGGCCAGGAGCGAGCACGTGTGGCCAAGGTGTAGCCGGCGCCAAGCAGAGCGACCGCAAGCGTGGTGACAAGGCCGTCCGTCCAGGCATGCAGACCGAGGACAAAGAGGCCGAAGGAGCCTGCAACCGGCAGCCCGCCGGCGATGTGCAAATCTCTCGTTTCGGCGGTTCGGCGGTGTAACCACTCCACGAGAACAAGAAGGAACAAACCGCCGACGAAGGCTGCGAGACCATGCGACAGATCAAAGGCGAATTTGCCCGTCATGAGGAAAGACATGGCAAGAAGCGCGTTTGGCACGATGGCCGCAACGCCCGCCCACAGGATGGCAAACTGCGACTGTATCTCGAGCCGCCTAGCGAGCACGAAGGAAGCCAAGAGGACGAAGACCGCCGACAGCACCATCGCTGTCAGCATCGCCGTGCTGCCGGAAATGACGATCTCGGGCTGCGTGCGAGACAGGTCGAGATAGGCAAGAACATTGCTGAGCGCAGTCAGGCTCCACGTGCCGGCGATGGCGCCAAAGGCGGCGAAGAGAGCCGGGTAAACGGCCGTTGCCCTCAGTGCGCCGAGCAACGCGAGCGCTGCGATCACCACCACAAACTCCTGGATCGGGAAACGCTCGGCGGTGACCGCCGGACTGATGAAGAGAAGTGCCAGAATCGTTGCCGCGATCGCGGCCGAAATGGTCACTGCCGCATGCGGTGGCGCAAACAGTCTCTCCCACGGACTGCCCTCGGTCACAGCAGCACGCCCCGCCTCCGACTCGTACTCTGGTCCTGCCGTTCGCTCGGCGGCACCGGGCCAGATCAATCCGATGCCCGCAATCATCACCAGCAGCGCGAAGGTGATGGGCGGCGCTTCGAAGCGCGTCACACCGACAACATAGACGAGCCCCCAGAGCCCAAGCCCGACATTGGCGAGCGTCGGCACGATCGTCCACTGGCGCAGGCGCGAGGCGCAGAGCGTCGCAAGCCAGGCAATCGAGAGGAAGCCGAACAGCACCCAGGGTCGAGGTTCTGCGCTCGATACAAACAAGGGTGTGAGTAACGAGGCGAGAAGCCCGAGGCCGGCAAGGGCCTGGCCATGCAGCAGCGACAACGCCACCGTCACCAGCGAAACCAGCGCCAGCAGTACGAAAGCGGTTGCCGTGCCGATGAACCCGTAGATGCCGTGGGCGGCATAGACGACACCGAACAGCGTGACAGTGCCGGCCGCCGTCAGCACGCCCGGGATCATCGCATGACGGAACCTGTCGGCAATCGTCGGCATCGCACGACGGCGGATCACTTCGCCGGCAATCCCGAGCAGTAGACCGAAAGCCGCCGCGAGCGTCAGTCGAACGGCCGGGCTCAGCAGCCCTGCATCGATCGAATATTGCACCAGGAAGTAGCCACCGAGCGCCAGTGCCAGGCCGCCGACCCAAACCGGCCATTGGCCGCCGATTCGGCTCTCGAGGCTCCCCGTCGAGGCTGGCTCCGCCGTGACCGCCGCCGGAACCTGCTCGTCCTGGCCCGCCTCCTCAACCTTCTCCCGGTCCGACGGCTCCCCACCGAAGACGTGCGCGCCGTCTCGCGCTGCGCGAGACCAGGGACCATTCTTTCCTTCCTCTTCACCGGCGATCGCATCAGGAACCTGCGCCTCGTCGGCCGCCTGCGAGAGAGCAGGTCCGGCCGCAGTCTGCCGCTCGCTCAATCGAGCGATCTCGACTTTCAGCGAATTGATCTCGTTCGCCAGCCGATCCGCGGTCTTTCGGCCACCGAGAAAAGCGGCGAGCGCCATGGCAAAGGCAACAAAGGCAATGATTTCCAGCATCTTCCCCCCTACAACGCCGCGCGTCCAATCGGACGCGCAAAGATCGCTGTAGCACTCTGAATTGCTGCATGATTTTGTCTTTAGATCGATGTCGATTTAAGGAAATCATACAGTACCGGCAATCTTTGCAGGCTGCTCGCGACCATACAGGTTTTCGCACAAGCGCCAAATGCATTGACAGGCGGGGCGCAGCAATCTCTTCACTGAACTGTCGCGGAACTGTCATGAACTTGCTGCTACAGCGGCAGGCGGACGTCGCAGGATAGGCGGCGGCTCCATCGTTCAATGAGGAGAACCGGCAATGGACAAGTATCTCGCCTCAACAGAAGAAACAGAATTCAAGACGCTGACGGAACGCAGGGAGGAATTGGAGGACGTCGGCCAGAACTGTTCCACCAATCCGACCATGGGGGACATCATCAATCGCCGTTTCTCGCGCCGCTCGTTCATCGGCGGCTCGCTCGCCGTGGCCGCCATTTCGACGACGGTGAGCCCGTTCGCGCTTTTGACGGCCGATGAAGCGCGTGCCGAGAGCGCCTCGCGTTTCGACTTCACCGAAGTTGAGGCCGGCGTCGACGAAAACCATCACGTCGCCGATGGCTATGATGCCGATATCCTTCTGCGCTGGGGCGACAAGGTTTTTGCCGACAGCCCGGACTTTGACCCGAAAAACCAGACGGCCGCGGCCCAGGACAAGCTCTTCGGTTACAACAATGACTATGTCGGCTTCATCCCGCTCGGGGGCAGTGCAGATCACGGTCTGCTGGTCGTCAACCACGAATACACCAACGCGGAACTGATGTTCCCGGCCTTCGCTTCCATCGTGAAGGAGAAGGTGACCAAGGACGGCAAGGAAGTAGAGGAAGAAAAGGTTACCCTCGGCGAATACACCAAGGACCTCGTCGACATCGAAATGGCCGCGCACGGCGGCACGATCATCGAAATCCGCAAGGTGGACGGCAAGTGGCAGCCGGTGCTCGACGGCAAATATAACCGCCGCATCACGCTCAACACCGAAATGCAGCTTTCTGGGCCCGTTGCCGGCCATGACCGTGTGAAGACCCCGTCCGACCCGACCGGCAAGAAAGTCTTCGGCACCGTCAACAATTGCGCCGGCGGCGTCACTGCCTGGGGCACCTACATGATGGCCGAGGAAAACTTCAACGGCTATTTTGGCGGCGAGCTCGCCGAAGACCATCCGGAATTCAAGCAGTTGAAGCGCCTTGGGGCACCGGGCGGACAATACGAGTGGTCGAAATTCTACGACCGTTTCGATGTGTCCAAGGAGCCGACAGAGGCCAATCGCTTCGGCTGGATCGTCGAAGTGGATGCCCTCGACCCGACCTCCGTCCCGAAGAAGCGCACGGCGCTTGGCCGGTTCAAGCACGAAGGTTGCGAATCCATCGTCAACAAGGACGGGCGTGTCGTGCTCTATTCCGGCGACGACGAGCGTTACGATTATGTCTACAAGTTCGTGACCAAGGGCACCTACAACCCGAACGACCGTTCCGCCAACATGGACCTCTTGGATGAAGGCACGCTCTACGTGGCGAAGTTCGATGAGGACGGCACCGTCACCTGGATGCCGCTCGTCCACGGCGAGGGACCGTTGACCGCCGAGAACGGCTTCGCTTCCCAGGCTGACGTGCTGATCGACACCCGGCTTGCCGCCGACGCGCTCGGCGCGACCAAGATGGACCGCCCGGAGGACATCCAGCCCAACCCGAAGACCGGCAAGGTCTACGTGATGTTGACCAACAACACCAAGCGCAAGGCGGAAGAAATCAACGCCGCCAATCCGCGCGCCAAGAACGCCTTCGGCCACATCATCGAAATCACCGAAACCGATGGCGACTTCGCCTCGCTCACCAGCCGTTGGGACGTGCTTTTGAAATGCGGCGATCCGAGCGTGGCCGAAGTCGGTGCGTCGTTCTCGACGGCAACGACGAAGAACGGCTGGTTCGGCATGCCGGATAACTGCACGATCGACGCGGACGGCAGGCTCTGGATTTCGACGGACGGCAACAATGAGAAGGAAACCGGCCGCACGGACGGGGTCTGGGCAATCGACACCGAGGGCGGAGCCCGCGGAACCTCCAAGCTGTTCTTCCGCGTTCCCGTCGGCGCCGAGATGTGCGGACCCTGCTTCAACCCGACATCCGACACGTTCTTCCTCGCCGTGCAACACCCGGGCGACGCCGGCCTTGCCACCTATGACACGCCGGCAACGCGTTGGCCGGACTTCAAGGACGACATGCCGGTGCGTCCTGCCGTGGTGGCCGTCACCAAGCGCGGCGGCGGCCGGATCGGTTGAGTCCGATAGGCAACGGACCCCGCGGAAACGCGGCGTCCGAATCCATCGTGGCAAGTTGTCGATAGTCCCCGATCAAGCCGCAGACGGCGGAGAAGATTTCAATGCCTTCAGCGCCGCGTGCACAAAGGGGTCACGGACGGAAGCGGCATCAAGGCCGCGCGGCTCGTAGACATGGCGGTTGAGAAAATACGCGGTCAGCCGGAACGCGGCGGCGAGGCTGTCGTGGTTGGCCGCCTGGTGCCCGCCGGGAGACAGGAAATCCGGAAGGGCGAGCATGCGTTCGGCATAACGCGCGCCCGCCTCCCGGCTGACGGCGCGGCCGGACTTGGGCGAGACGTAGACGAGATCCTGACGTGCGCCGGTCGCGGCACATTCCGATAAATCAAGTCCGAAGCCGAGGTCGTTCAAGACGGCGAGTTCGAAGCGTACGAAAAGTTCCCCGGCATCCGCCGGATCCTGAAGATGGTCGACGATGACGGCAAGCGCATCGTAGAGATGCGGGTGTGGATCACGCTCCGGCAGCAGCCGCAACAGCGCGCCGAGGGCCTGGATGCCATAGACGGAGGTCGCCGCTTCCATCAGCCTTGCGGCGCGCAGTTGAAGCGGTTCCACCCGAAACTCGCCGAGATGCTCGTCCAGCCGCGCCCGCCAAGTAACCTCGACGGAGTTGCCGGGCTGCAGCACGGGCTGCATCGTACGCGATCTGCCGGAGCGCACGAGGCCGAGATGCCGTCCGTGCACGGCGGTCATGACTTCCGCGATGACAGAGCTTTCGCCATGCCGCCGGATGCCGAGTATGATGGCCTGGTCGCTCCACTGCATGGGACATGGCATACACCCGGGCCCGAAAGCGGATCAAGCATGGATGCTTCGCCTTCGTGACGGAGCGACGAGAACGGGTCTCTACGGCCACTGTCACCTTTTCGCGACACCGGCCAGCGGCCACATTTCTGCCGCCATCCTGCCTCTTCTCGGACACTTTTGGCGCTCAAGCCGAGCTAGTCGTTGCAATGCCTCCCGAGTCCAAGAATTTGCAGTCAGCAGGATCAACTATGTGTGTGTCCCGGAACAGCGCCGATAGCTCGGCGCGGCTCATCGCCTTTCTCCTCGTTTCGTCTGTTCTCGCGGGTTGCGCGACCAGTGGCCAAAATGCCAAGCCGAGAGGACCGGATCCCTATTACGTCGCCATGTACGGACCGAGACCGGAGGAAAAGTTCCCGCTTGCCGCCACCGATATCAGCAAGGTCGAGCCTCGCTTTCTGCGCCAGCAGGTGGCCTATCCCACCTCGGAACCGCCGGGCACGATCGTCGTCGACACCCAGAATCGTTTCCTCTATCTCGTGCAGGATGGCGGCATGGCGTTGCGCTATGGAATCGGTGTCGGCAAGGCGGGGCTGGAATTCCAGGGCGAGGCACGCGTCGGACGCAAGGCCGAGTGGCCGCGCTGGACGCCGACGTCGGACATGGTCGCACGAGAGCCGGAACGCTATGGGCCGCTCGCCGGCGGCATGGAGCCGGGAATCCGCAACCCTCTTGGCCCGCGCGCGCTCTACCTTTACCAGGGCAACCGCGACACGCTGTTTCGCATCCACGGAACCACCGAGGCATGGTCGATCGGAAAGGCCGTTTCAAGCGGCTGCATCCGGCTTTTCAATCCGGACATCATCGATCTTTACAGCCGCGTGCCGACGGATACGCGCGTCGTCGTGCTGCAATCCGAGCCGCTCATGGGCGGGCCGCTCGAAGCGCCAATGTCGACAGCCAGCGGTGCGGGGCAACCGCTTCCCATGTGACGCCTCACCAGGCGTCCGGCTCGCGTACCATGTGCACGATGTTCGCAGGGTTCATGATCCAGCCGCCGCGAAAGCCTTCGCCCAACTCCTCGACCGCATCGCAGCGCACGGCTCCATTCGCTGCGAGATGGTCGAGCGCCTTCTCATGGTCGTTGGTGAAAAGCTCCAGCCAGATTTCCGCTTGGCTGTAATTGGGAGCCTCATCTATCCAGAGGCGGTTTGGCCCGAGAAGGAACCCCTTCGCAGGCGTCTTCTCGTCGAAAGGCGGAAGCCCGACAACGTCGCGGTAAAAGGCGATCACGGCTTCGTACTGATGGCTCGGAACCTTCATGGCGATATTGAGCCCGCCCTTGATCTCGGTCGGCATGGCACGCCCTCCTACGCTTGAGGCTCGAGCGCCGGCTTGCCCGAGAGTTCGCTGACGTAATAACCCTCGCGCAAGTTGATGCCATATTCGAGCCAGGCCTTCATGCAGGCGAGCATCTGCGACCAGCCTTCGCAGTTCATGTAGGAGCTTTTCTGCCCCTGTTCGTTCTCCCGCCAACCGGTTTCGGCGATCGTGACCATCGTTGCGCCGTCGTCGAGAGACTTGAAGCGTATCTCCACCTTGGTTCGATACGGAGCCTCGCCCTCGGCCACCATGGCGTCCCACCGGAACACGACTCTCTCGTTCGGCTCGACGGTTTCCACCTCAACTGGCACCTCGCCCCACCAGGTCACGGTCGTGCCGGCGACCAGTGGTGCGCTGACACCGCCTAGCGTTACGAAATAACGGCTGAGCTGATCCGGATTGACGACGGCGTCGAACACCTCATCGATGGGACGGGCGATGCGACCATTCACGCGAAATTCCAAGGTCATGTCTTCCTCCTCGTCATTGTGCGATGCGATCATATGTTATAAAAATATAACATGTCAACTGATTCGAAAGACGACGCTGTTTTCAAGGCGCTGGCCAACGGCTTGCGCCGGCAGATGCTGGACGCCCTGAAAGCCGCGCCCCAGACGACCGGCATGCTTTGCGAGCACTTCTCGCAGCTCGACCGCTGCACCGTGATGCAACACCTGAAAGTCCTGGAGGATGCGGGCCTGATCCTCGTCCACCGTGAGGGGCGCGAGCGATGGAACCATTTGAATGCGCTACCAATCCAAGCCATTCACGATCGCTGGATCAGCCAGTATGCGGGCCACGCCATGTCTGTTCTGACGGCCTTGCATCGCGGACTTGAAAGCCCGCCCGAGTGACGGATTCGACTTTCCATCGCTCTGCTTTCTTCGTATGAACGGTCCTACTATGCAACTTGGGGATACCGCCGTGCGCTACCTGATTACCGGCACAGCAGGCTTCATCGGTTTCCACGTCGCCAAACGGCTGATCGACGAGGGCCACTTCGTGGTCGGCTTCGATGGCATAACGCCCTACTATGATGTGACGCTCAAGGAGCGGCGCCATGGAATCTTGAAGCGCTCCAATGGCTTCAAGGCGGTGACAGCGATGCTTGAGGACCGGCGAGCGCTCGACCAGGCTGCAGAGCTTGCAGAGCCCGAGGTGATCATTCATCTTGCAGCGCAGGCGGGCGTTCGCTACAGCCTTGAAAATCCCAAGGCCTATGTCGACTCGAACCTCATCGGCACTTGGAACATACTGGAGCTTGCGCGCGCGATTGGTCCCAGACACCTGATGCTCGCCTCAACGTCCTCGATCTACGGCGCCAACGAAAAGATCCCCTTTTCTGAGATGGACCGGGCCGACGAGCCGCTGACGCTCTATGCGGCAACGAAAAAATCGATGGAATTGATGGCGCATAGCTACGCCCATCTCTACAGAGTGCCGACGACGGCGTTCCGCTTCTTCACGGTCTACGGCCCGTGGGGACGTCCGGACATGGCACTGTTCAAGTTCGTGGACGCGATTTACAACGATCGGCCGATCGACGTCTACGGCGAGGGCCGGATGAGCCGGGACTTCACCTACATTGATGATCTCGTCGAAGGTATCCTCAGGCTTTCGCATGTTGCGCCGGCGGAGGAAAATCGTGTTCCCACAGCAAAGGCGAAGGACACGCTTTCCCATCAGGCGCCGTTCCGCGTCGTCAATATCGGCGGCGGCCAGCCGGTCGAATTGATGACCTTCGTCGAAACGATCGAAAAGGCGGTCGGCCGGCCGGCCATCCGCAACATGCTTCCGATGCAACAAGGTGACGTTCCGCGCACCTATGCTTCGCCGGATCTGCTCGAAGCGTTGACTGATTTCAAGCCGTCGATTTCGGTCGAGGAGGGTGTCGCGCGCTTTGCGGAGTGGTATGAGCAATATTATCGTAAAACCGGCCAGGTCACATGACCCGTTTGTCCGCAGCAACGCTGCCGCAAAACCTCAGATCGGGCTCAAAATGGTCGCAAATAGGTCTATTTCGCCTTTAATACACAGACTTATCTAACCCACATCCTCAAGAAAAACCCACCAAACAAAGGAAGAACCGATGAAAATCACGATGATCGGCGCCGGCTATGTCGGCCTTGTTTCGGGCGTCTGTTTTGCGGATTTTGGCCACGACGTGATCTGCCTCGACAAGGATGAGGGCAAGATCAAGGCGCTCAAGCAGGGACAAATCCCGATCTTCGAACCGGGTCTCGACCATCTTGTCGCCAGCAATGTCGCGTCGGGACGCCTGAGCTTTACGACTGACCTCAAGTCGGCCGTCGCAGAAAGCGAGGTGATCTTCATCGCCGTCGGCACACCATCCCGGCGCGGCGACGGGCATGCCGATCTCTCCTACGTCTATGCCGCCGCCCGGGAGATCGCGACCAATCTCACCGGCTTCACCGTCGTCGTAACGAAGTCGACGGTTCCCGTCGGAACGGGTGACGAGGTCGAACGCATTATCCGCGAAACCAATCCGGAAGCGGACGTCGCCGTGGTGTCCAATCCGGAGTTCCTCCGTGAAGGTGCAGCGATCGAGGATTTCAAGCGGCCGGATCGCATTGTCGTCGGTCTCAACGGCAACGACCAGCGGGCACGCGAGGTCATGACCGAGGTTTACCGCCCGCTCTACCTCAACCAGGCGCCGCTTGTCTTTACCACCCGCCGCACCTCCGAATTGATCAAGTATGCCGGCAACGCCTTCCTGGCCATGAAGATTACCTTCATCAACGAGATGGCCGATCTGTGCGAAAAGGTCGGCGCCGATGTCCAGGACGTCGCCCGCGGCATTGGCCTCGACGGCCGCATCGGCTCGAAGTTCCTCCACGCCGGGCCGGGCTATGGCGGCTCCTGCTTTCCCAAGGATACGCTGGCACTCGTCAAGACCGCCCAGGACCACGACAGCCCCGTTCGCCTCGTCGAGACGACCGTCGCGATCAACGACAACCGCAAGCGCGCAATGGGCCGCAAGGTGATTGCCGCCGCAGGGGGTGATCTTCGCGGGCGCAAGGTCGCCATACTCGGTCTCACCTTCAAGCCGAACACCGACGACATGCGCGACAGCCCGGCGATCGCGATCGTTCAGACCCTGCAGGACGTCGGCGCCAGGGTCGTCGGATACGATCCGGAGGGTGTCGAGAATGCCCGCAAGGTGATCGACGGCATGGATTATGCGACCGATCCCTACGACGCGGCGGCGGACGCCGACGCTCTGGTCATTGTCACCGAATGGAACGAATTCCGGGCGCTCGATTTCGCGCGGCTCAAGACCGTGATGAAGACCCCGTTGCTCGTCGACCTGCGCAACATCTACCGCAAGGACGAAGTCACTAGGCACGGGTTCAGCTATGCTAGCGTCGGCCGGCCGGATTGACCGATGGAAACATGTCCCGGGCAAGCTGGGATAGGAAGCTTTCACGTGACGGCGGATTAATCACGCCGTCACGTGAAAGTGCGGCTGCAGTCGGAACTCTCGATCGTCATGCCTTCGGACCCATCACCTGCGGCATCGGGTCCCAGCTTTTTCCTGCGAGAATGACGCAGCTTCGGCCGGAGACATCCGTCACGATCAGGGTCCAACTGCCGTTGTCGGCGGCAAAGACTTCCATGACAGCCTGCTGATTGATCAACCCGATCGCCGCGGGCCTCTCGTCATACTTCTGCGCTAAAAACTCGATCACCTGAGATCGGTCGGCACAATTCGCGATGGCCTGCGAATCCGCCGGATAGGGATGTGCCATCACCGCTACAGCCAATATGATGGCTCTCGTGAGGCCGCGGATCACATTGCCTACCATGAGGCACCTCCTTTCGCCGGGGGCTCCCGGCGGAAGAGGATTTCCGCTGACCTGTTCCGCCGTGGACCGGCACTTATGGTCGACACCTGCTCGCGACCCGAGACCGGTGTCGCCACGAGAGGAGTATGACGGAACGCAGGCTATATTTCAATTAACTAATATATAGATCATTTACCTGGAAGCCGTCATGCCAACAGTCGATGTGGGAGAAACGATCGTTGGCACCGGCCGTTCCACTTTGCTGATCACTTTTCTTTCATCGCCGCCATCAACGCGGCGCCAAGTGCACCCTGAGCCGGAGCCTGCGATCGCGGCTGACGCTCGGCTGCATTGCCGGTGCCGCCGCCATTCGATGCGGGTCCCCTGGCCTCGCGCCCCCTTTCTGCGCCGCCGTCCTTGCGCATCGAAAGACCGATACGCTTGCGGACAACATCGACTTCGGTGACACGCACTTGTACGACATCGCCCGCCTTCACGACCTCATGCGGGTCCTTGACGAAACGATCGGCTAGTTGCGACACGTGGACAAGGCCATCCTGGTGCACGCCGATGTCGACGAATGCCCCGAAGGCGGCGACATTCGTGACAGTACCCTCGAGTTGCATCCCGACTTTCAGGTCCTTGATGTCATCGACGCCCTCGGCAAAGGTCGCCGTCTTGAAGCTCGGGCGCGGATCGCGGCCGGGCTTTTCCAGCTCTGCAAGAATATCCTTGACCGTCGGCAGGCCGAAACGCTCGTCGACAAAGGCACGCGGATCGAGCTTCTTCAGAGCAGTGCTGTCGCCCATCAGCGACCGGACGTCGCGACCGCAAGCGGCGACGATCTTTTTCGCGAGACCGTAAGCCTCCGGGTGCACCGAGGACGCATCGAGCGGCTCAGTTCCGTTCGGGATCCGAAGAAAGCCGGCACATTGTTCGAAGGTCCGGGCACCAAGACGCGGTACCTTCAAAAGCTGCTGACGGCTGGAAAAGGGCCCGGTCGCGTCACGGTGCGCGACAATCGCTTCCGCAGAGGATTTGCCGAGACCCGAGACGCGCGCCAGCAGCGATGCCGAGGCGGTGTTGAGATCGACGCCGACGGCGTTCACCGCATCTTCGACGACCGCGTCGAGCGAACGGCTGAGCTTCGACTGGTCGACATCATGCTGGTATTGACCGACGCCAATCGATTTCGGCTCGATCTTGACGAGCTCGGCGAGCGGATCCTGCAGTCTCCGGGCAATCGAAACGGCACCGCGCAGCGAGACGTCGAGCGTGGGAAATTCGGCCGCCGCCGTTTCGGACGCGGAGTACACCGATGCGCCTGCCTCGGAGACGATGACCTTTGTGGGTTTCGGCGCCGATAGCTGCGCAAGCATGTCGGCCACGAGCTTCTCGGTCTCACGACTGCCCGTGCCGTTGCCGATGGCAATCAGTTCGACCTTGTGCTTGCGGATGAGCGACGCGAGCTCCGCCTGGGTGCCGCGAATGTCATTTTTCGGAGGAAAGGGATAGACCGTTGTCGTGTCGAGCAACTTGCCGGTGCCGTCGATAACCGCGACCTTGACCCCGGTGCGGATGCCCGGATCAAGGCCCATGGTGGCGCGCGAGCCGGCGGGCGCGGCAAGCAGCAGATCCTTGAGATTTCGCGCGAAGACGCGGATTGCCTCTTCTTCCGCCCGTTCGCGCAACTCGCGCATCAGGTCCAGCGAGAGCGACATGGAAAGTTTGACGCGCCAGGTCCAGCCGATCACGTCTGCGAGCCACTTGTCTCCAGGCAGGTGCGCGCCGACATTGTAGGCGGCCGCGATCATGCGCTCGACCGGTTTCATCGGCGACTGATCGTCCTGGTCGACGACGATATCGACGGAGAGGATCTCCTCGTTCCAGCCGCGCAGCATCGCAAGCGCCCGATGACCGGGTGCTGTTGCCCAGCGCTCGGAATGATCGAAGTAGTCCGAGAATTTCGCACCCGCTTCCTGTTTGCCGTCGACCACTCTGGCGCGCAGGAAAGCCGCATCCTTCATGTAATTGCGCAAACGCCCCAGAAGGTCGGCATTTTCGGTCATGCCTTCGGCGATGATGTCGCGGGCGCCGTCGAGCGCAGCCTTGATGTCGGTTACATCTGCCGACAGGAATGCACCGGCTCGGTCAGACGGTGCGACCGACCGATCGGCAAGAATCGCCTCCGCCAATGGTCCAAGGCCCCGCTCCCGGGCAATTTCGGCTTTGGTTCGCCGCTTCGGTTTATAGGGCAGATAGATGTCTTCAAGCTCCGCCTTGGTGACGGCAGCGGCAATTTTGCCTTCGAGCTCGTCTGTGAGCTTGTCCTGGCCGCGGATCGACTCGAGGATCGAGTTCCGGCGCGCCTCGAGTTCGCGCAGATAAGTGAGCCGTTCCGAAAGCACACGCAGCTGCGTGTCGTCGAGCCCGCCGGTGACCTCCTTGCGATAGCGGGCAATGAAAGGCACCGTTGCTCCCGCGTCGAGCAACTCGACGGCAGCGGCAACCTGGGCGGCGCTTGACTTGATCTCGCTGGCGATGATGGCGGCAATGGGCTTTGCGGTCATTCTGCGTTCCATTCTGTTTCCGGGCGGACCATACTGGCGCAGACCATCAAGGCCAAGTGAAGGCCGATGCTCTCATGACCGAACTCCACAGAAGATGGCGGAGGATTTCTGCCGCTTCACCCACCGGAAGCGACCTTTTGCCCCCTCACCCTAACTCTCCTCGCGTGCGGGGGCGCCGCCCTCGCGCGTCATATCTCGCCGTCGTTTGGTGGAGCAGTTGCGCCGCGGCTTGCCCCTTCTCCCCGCCTGCGGCCGAGCCTATGCCGGCTAGACTGCGACCAGTTCCAATCGCCGGCGGGTTCTCTCGAATTCGAGCAGTTCGCGCTCCTTTTCAGCGATATAGTCCCGCGAGACCGGCACCGACCCCAGTGAGGGCGAAAGCTGCAACTGGAAGACGAAGTGCTTATCGTAGAGAAAAGCCGTTTCTGAGGCTGCGAGATAGAATTCCCACATGCGGAAGAAACGTTCGTCGTAGAGCCTGATCGCCTCCTCCCGCTTCGCCACAAAGCGCTCACGCCAGGCCCTCAGGGTCCAGGCGTAGTGCATCGGCAGGATCTCGATATCCTTGACGAGCAGCCGGGTGCTCTCGACGGACGGCAGCACTTCGGAGAGCGCCGGGATGTAACCGCCGGGAAAGATGTATTTCTCGATCCAGGGATTGGTGGCCCAGGGCTTGTAGATCTGGCCGATGGAGTGAAGCAGCATTATCCCTTCGGGTGTCAGCAGTTCTTTCATCTTGCGGAAAAAGTTGCCGTAGTTGCCGATGCCCACGTGCTCGAACATACCCACCGAGACGATGCGGTCGAACTGCCGCCCCTGCATGGTACGGTAGTCCTGCAGTTCGAAGCGCACGCGATCGGCCAGTCCGCGTCGCGCCGCGCGCTCGCGCGAGACCTTCAATTGCTCTTCGCTCAGCGTGATGCCGGTGACTTCGACTCCTGACGATTCGGCGAGATACATCGCCATGCCGCCCCAGCCGGAACCGACTTCGAGCACCTTCTGGCCGGGCTCGAGTAGGAGCTTCGCCGCGATGTGCCGCTTCTTGGCACGTTGGGCTTCATCGAGCGAAATTCCCGGCGGATGGAAATAGGCACAGGAATATTGCCAATCCTCATCGAGGAAGAGATTGAAGAGTTTCCCATCGAGATCGTAGTGGTGGGCGACGTTGTGGCGGTTGCGGTTGACGGGCAGCCGGCTCTTGAGTTGCTGACGCAGCACATGCAGCAGCGCCACGATCGAATTTCGAAAGGTCGCGGCGTTTGCGAGGTCGTTATTCTTGACGATGGAAAGCACGTCGAAAATATCGCCTTCCTCAACGAGCATGCGACCGTCCATATACATTTCACCGAACTTGAGGCCGGGGTCGTGCAGGATGGCTTTTTCAGCTTCAGCGTCGGCAATCCGTATGGTGGCGGGCTTTCCCGTACCATCCCCGAAGACCACCGCTTCCCCCGATGCGAAAACAACCGTCAGCTTGCCCTTTTGGACAAGACGGCGGAGCATGTTCAAGAATGCCGCATTCATATCCTACCTCAGCATCAGACCTACACGGACATAACGTCCTTCCGCACAGGAGACGCTCGGCGGGTTCGATCGGCTTTTGGAGGATGTGCGTGCAGGCATGCATTTCAAGAAACGGCGCTGACGCATCCTGAAAAGCGAGAACCGACTTGGCTGTAGCCCCACGGCTTCCGGCAGCAGGCAGGGTCGCCGCGCACCGGTGAATTTCGTCAGGCTGGCCCCACCGGGCTCCTATCCATCAGAACTTCCATTAACTTAGCGGCGTTCCACAGTTTATCAATGGGGTTCTTTGTGGCCCCTCAAAGCTCTGCTTCCTTAGTAAATTCGAAGAAAAGCAGACTATCCGCTCCGTTGTGTCGAGAGAGGGTGGGAGGTAGACCGCCGCCCACCCTAATTGCCGAAAACGCCGAGGCCGCGGAGACGGGTGCGATCGTGCGGGCGATCGAGATCGAGCACCGGCCCCGCTGGAACGATTCCGGTCGGATTGACATGGCGGATGCCGTAGTAGCCACGTTTGATGTGGTCGATACGCACCGATTCACGGATGGCGGGCCACTGATAGATTTCGCGCATATAATTCGACAGCGACGGATAGTCCTCGATCCGGCGGATGTTGCACTTGAAAGCGCCGTGATAGGCGGCATCGAAACGGATCAAGGTGACGAAAAGGCGAATATCCGCCTCGGTGAGATAGGCGCCGGCAAGATAGCGATTCTGAGCAAGATGCTGATCGAGGTCGTCGAGCATGCCGAACAGACTGAAAACCGCCTCGTCGTAGGCTGTCTGCGTCTTGGCGAAACCGGCGCGATAGACGCCGTTGTTAACACGGGCATAGATCGGCTCGTTCCAACGATCGATCTCCGCGCGCAGGGCGGCCGGATAGAAATCCAGGCAATTACCAGTCAGATGGTCGAATGCCGAATTGAGGATTCGGATGATGTCGGCCGATTCGTTGTTGACGATGCGGCCTTCTTTCATGTCCCACAGCACCGGCACCGACACCTTGCCGGTGTAATGCGGATCGCTCGCTGTGTAGAGCTGATGATGGTATCTAATCTCCCCGACGCGCGGTCCTGCGTCGACCGGCGGGTCATAAGTCCAACCATCTTCATCCAGAACGGGTTCGGCGACCGTCAGACCGACTATGGCTTCGAGGCCCTTGAGGTTGCGCATGGCGATGGTGCGTGAAGCCCAGGGGCACAGATAAGAGACGAACAGCCGGTAGCGCCCGGCCTCCGCGGGCAGCGCCGATTGCCCATCTGGGCCGGACCGTCCGTCGGGCGTGACCCAGCCGTGGAATCGGGTCGGTTCACGATGGAAGGCACCGTCCTTCATTTCGCTCGCGGCGACATCACCGTTGACCCATTTTCCATCGACGAGCTGCGGCATGAAGAGTCCTCTTGCAGGCGTTGCCTAAACCGGCACCTATGGCTTAGGTTCCACAGGGTTGATGTCCGGTCAATGCGCGCGGAGGTGACAGATCGTTCGGCATCCGTGTGCCTGCGTTCGCATCATCCATTTGCCGGGTGAAGCGGCCCGCTAGAGGAGGAGTCACGATGAAGAAGCTCATCGTTGCGGTGCTTGCCATTGCAGCCGCCCTCTGGTTTCTAAATACTTCCATGTTGGTCGCGCCGCCGCCTGGAGCGGTAAAAATCGTGGCGCATCGCGGCATTCATCAGGTGTTCAAACCGGACGGCGTTGAAAACGATACGTGCACGGCCAAGCGGATCGAGCCGCCACGCCACGCCTATCTCGAAAACACGATCGCCTCCATGCAAGCGGCTATGGACAGCGGTGCAGAGGTCGTGGAGCTTGATGTTCACCTCACTCCGGATCGCGAATTTGCTGTGTTCCACGACTGGACGCTCGACTGCCGCACGGATGGGACGGGCGTGACCGAGGAGACACCGATGTCGAAGCTGAAGACGCTCGACATCGGCTACGGCTACACGGCCGACGGTGGCAAGACCTTTCCCTTCCGCGGCCATGCGCAAGGCCACATGCCGACCTTGACGGAAGTATTCACCGCCCTGCCCCACGGCCGCTTCCTCATCAATTTCAAGAGCGAACGGCGGGCGGAAGGCGCGACACTCGCGGTCCTGTTGCGCGCCCATCCCGAATGGCGGAAATCGGTCTTCGGCGTCTATGGCGGCAGCGCACCGACACAGGAAACCCTGCGGCTGGTTCCCGGCTTGCGGGGCTATGACAAGCAGTCCACGCTCGCTTGCCTTGGCCGCTATGCCGCCTACGGCTGGACCGGCATCGTACCGGAAGCTTGCCGCGATACACTTATCGTCGTGCCAGCTAACTACGCGCCGTTCCTTTGGGGCTGGCCCAACCGCTTTGCCGCGCGAATGAGAGATGCCGGAAGCGAGGTCATCCTGCTCGGGCGCTATGGTGGCGGCGAGTTTACTTCCGGCATCGACAGTGCTGACGACTTGACGCTCGTTCCTAAGGATTTCGCGGGCTATGTTTGGACCAACCGGGCGGAGACGATCGCCCCGCTCCTCGGGAAACGGATGGCCGCCACGAATCACCAAGCAAACCGCTAATAGCCACAGCAATTCAAAGTGCTACAGCCTCCTTTGCGCATCTCAAAGGGCGCGCGGCGCTGTAGTGGGCGGCTACCGCGGGAATTCGAGCCCCATTTCGCGGAAGCGCTCGGGGTCGTCGCCCCAGTTCTCGCGCACTTTTACGAACAGAAAAAGATGGACCGGTTGCTCGAGGATTTCTGAGATTTCCTTGCGCGCGGCGGTCGAAATCGCCTTGATCGCCTCTCCTCCCTTGCCCAGCGCAATCTTCTTCTGGCTTTCGCGCTCGACATAGATCACCTGCTCGATGCGCACGGAACCGTCCTTGCGCTCCTCCCATTTCTCCGTCTCGACGTGCGAGGCATAGGGGAGCTCCTGATGCAGCCGGAGGAACAGTTTCTCGCGGGTGATCTCGGCGGCAAGCTGGCGCATCGGAAGATCCGAGATCTGATCCTCCGGATAGTACCACGGTCCCTCCGGCAGCGCCTTCGCTAGATAGTCCATGACATCGTTGCAGCCGGAGCCGGAAAGCGCTGAGATCATAAAAGTGCGCTCGAACTTGACCATCTCGTTTGCCGCAGCCGCAAGTTTCAGCAAATCCTCCGGACGAACCTGATCGATCTTGTTGAGCACGAGGATTTTCGGCTGAGGAACGTCCTTCAACCCTTCGAGGATCGCCTCTGCGTCCCCCTTCAGTCCGCGCTCGCTGTCGACCAGCAGCATTATCAGATCGGCATCCTTGGCGCCGCCCCAGGCGGTCGTCACCATGGCGCGATCGAGCCTGCGCCGTGGCTTGAATATGCCGGGCGTATCCATGAAGACAATCTGCGCGTTGTCGTGGATCGCGATGCCACGCACGATGGCGCGCGTCGTCTGCACCTTGTGGCTGACGATCGATACCTTCGCACCGACGAGGCGATTAACGAGCGTCGATTTCCCGGCATTGGTGGCGCCGATCAGCGCCACGAAACCCGAGCGGGTCGGCGCGCCGGCGGCGGCCGTATCATGTTCCATATCCGTCATAGCTTCCGTCAATTTCCGGCAGGCTTCTGCTGCCAAACGCCTTCACGCTCCAGTAATCGTGTCGCGGCAACCTGTTCGGCGCCGCGTTTGGAGCGATCGGTTCCGGTCTCCGGTTGAAGCCCCGCAACCTCGACCGTTACCGTGAAGCGCGGGTCGTGATCGGGGCCGGAGCGATCATCCGTCCTGTATTTCGGCGCAACACCGAATCTGGCATGCGCCCATTCCTGCAATTCAGTTTTCGCATCGCGACGGGCTCCGTCGGCGCTGGCCGCCCGATCCGTCCAGTGATGCAGCACGAAGCGCCGCGCCGCCTCCAGACCGCCATCGAGATAGATTGCGGCGATCAGCGACTCTACCACATCGGCGCGCACATTCATCATATGCTTGCCGGTGATCTTCTTTACGTCCGAACCGGTGCGGATGAACTCGTACAGCGCCAGGTCGTCGGCGACCCTCGCGCAGCTTTCAGCGCTGACCAATTGGTTCAGTCGGACGGAAAGTTCACCCTCGTTCGCGTCGCGAAAGGTCTGGAACAGAAGCTCGGCGACACACAGACCGAGGACCCGATCGCCCAGGAATTCGAGACGCTGGTAGTTGCTGCCCTTGGCGTTGCGGGCACTGGAATGCGTCAGCGCCCGATCCAGGCGTTCCTTCTCGGAGAACTGATAACCGATCACGGCCTCGAGTCTCGCCCGATCCTCCGCGCTCAGCGATCGCCCCTTCATCATTCGACGACCTTGAACAGGCGGTCATAACGTAGGTTTGCCGGCCATTTCCAGACCTCGCGGAACGACGTGTCGTTGCCGAGCGAGAAGAAGATCAGGCTGGCCCGGCCCACCAGGTTCTCCGCCGGCACGAAGCCGACGTCGAAGCGGCTGTCGGCGGAATTGTCGCGGTTGTCGCCCATCATGAAATAGTGGCCCTCAGGGACGATGAACTCACGTGTGTTGTCGCCGCGCGAATCCGGAAATTGGTCGAGCGTGGCGTATGAAACGCCGTTGTCCATCGTCTCACGGTAGACCGGCACGTCGCCGCCGGTGTCGTATTGGTCGTCGGCGCGGAAGGTGCCGGCGGGAACGCGATCGACGGGCTTGTCGTTGACGTAGAGGATACTGTTCCTCACCTGGATCCGGTCGCCCGGAAGGCCGACGAGACGCTTGATGTAGTCGATGTCGGGATTCGGCGGAAAGCGGAAGACCACGATATCCCCGCGCTTCGGCTCGCTCGCGAAAATTCGCCCGCTGAAAAGATCCGGCGAGAAAGGCAACGAGTACTTCGAATAGCCATAGGCGAACTTGTTCACAAAAATGTAGTCGCCAACAAGCAGGGTCGGCATCATCGAACCCGACGGGATCGTAAATGGCTGGAAGAAGACTGTTCGGATGACGACCGCCAAAAGCAGCGCCTGGATGATGACCTTTACATTCTCCCAGAGGCCGCTCTGCTTCGTTTCTGTCTTTTCTTCCACGCTGCTGTCTTCCTTTGTCATCCTGCTTCGGATGCCCGATACTTGCGCTTCAGGCTCCGTGCTGCGCGTCGCCACGCACCCGATCCTATATGTTGCCGGAACTCCGCGCTTCAAGCGATCGCCGGTCCGCTTCTGAGCAGAATGCTCTAAACCGTTCCCTCCACCGGGGCAACGGGCAGCGCCTCGATAATCACGAAGGCTTGTGCGAGCGGGAAGTCATCCGTGATCGTCAGGTGAATGGCGGCACGATGGCCTGCAGGTAGCATTTTCTGGAGCCGCGCGGCTGCGCCGCCGGTCAGTTGCATTGTCGGCTTTCCGCCAGGCATGTTGACGACGCCCATATCCTTCCAGAAAACCCCTTGAGCCAAACCAGTGCCTAGTGCCTTCGAACAGGCCTCCTTGGCGGCGAAGCGCTTGGCATAGGACGCAGCGCGGTTCTTCCGGCCGTCCGATTTTGCGATCTCGATGTCCGTGAAGCATCGATTGACGAAACGTTCACCGAAACGTTCGAGCGAGTTCTCTATTCGGCGGATATCGATGAGATCGCTGCCGATGCCGATGATCATGATGAGTGTCCGACAGTTTGGGAACGTGCTCGCCGGCGCCGCTGTTGGAAGAGGCGGGCCGCTTGGTAGGCGAGCGCATAGAAGACAAGTGCGCCGAGAATGGCGAGTGGAAGCGAGCCGATGAGCATCGGTTTGAAGACTGGCCCCCAGAGCTCCGTCAGTTCCAGACGTTCGACCATGTTGCCGATTTCGGCGCCGCTGACAGCGGTGCCATTCTGCGGCTCCGTCAGCACAGTGCCGATCTCATACGATGCCGTCAGGATCACCGGAATGGTTATCGGATTTGCGAGCGCCGTTGTGATAGCGGCCGCAATAAGATTGCCGGAGAAGATCGATGCGAGGGCGACGGCAAGAACAATGTGAAGGCCGATAAACGGCGTAAACGACGATGCGGCGCCTGCCGCAACTCCGACCGCAATCGAGTGCGGAGAGGACGACAGGCGCAGAACGCGCAGGGCAACGTAGCGCAGCCCGCGCCAGAGGCCCTTGCGCGGCCACAACAGCGCGCGAAGCCTTTCGGAAATCGTAACCGGTTTTCTGCGCCTGAATAACATTATGCCGCCATGATCGCATCTCGAGGCGGCCATGGGCACGACCAAAGCGCCTCCGCCCCGTTGTGGGCCGCAAGATAGGCGTCATGCCCGTCACAGGCAAGTCACGTACGGCGCCGCGGAGATCTGCAACGAAGCTATTCGGCAGACGCATAGCTTATTGAAAAGTGCAACCCAAGGCGGCGCAACGCATCAGAAGCTGTTGCGAAACAGGCCACGATCGATCTGGCGCTGGCGGTATTCCAGGTCGATCCGATCGACGGAACCGTTTAGATAGGCGGCCTCACGTTCTTGAACGGTAGGGATGTGCAGGGCACGGGTGAGTTTCTTCAACTGCTTAAACATGGCAAACCTCTTCGTTTACCTCCCGACCAAAAGATAGTTTGGGGAACATCGTACCACCAGCGCCAGGATGAGACGGCAGCCATGCAGGCACCGCATGACTTGCGAGATTCCATGCGGCTACTTGCCCATTCCGTGAGCAGATGCAGCGAACTATGCTATGAAACCCGGCAATGGTCGATCAGAGGGTTGCGGCCGACAAGCAAAACACGCGGGGAAACGTAAAATACCGGATCGATCCCGAGCAGAGCCCTACACCTGCATACTGCCGGAGTATAAGCCCGTGTGGCGCGGACGCGAGATCATCGACCTGCTAACGGAGGAGGAGCCGAAGCTAAACCGACGAAGATACGGGCGGTATTGTCAGCGCTCGACCAATTGTTCAAACGTATGCGGTCGTCTATTTCGGCCTTAGCCCAACAAGCGGCCAGTACTCCCCGAAGACTGGCCTGCGGCGGCCGAGTCGGAGTTGCGAGAACCGCACGCTGCCGTTGCAGGTGCCGCACGAGTGCTGCCGAGCACCTCGTCCATGATGCGGCGGATAGTGCGCGCGCAGCCGCCGCACTGGACGCTGCAGCCGAGACAGCCATAGACCCGGCTGGTCGAGCGTGTCCGCTCCGCCTCGACGGCGGAGCGGACATCCTCATCGCTCAACACATTGCACGAACAGACGATCATGGCGCGATGGTTCTCGTTCGGTCCCAACCCAACAAGCGGTCAGTAATCCCAGAAGACCGGTACCCAACGAAAGTGGTCGCCGTCGCCCGCCACGTGGCCGACGGACGGGAACGGCAGGTGGGTGGCCACCAGCAGTTCGCCGGTCGCCGCCAGCTCCCGCAAAAGACGGATCCGGACGCGAGCCGCTTCCTGGGGGTCGTGTTCGAAGCCGTTGTACCACTCCGGGTGTTCGAACCCGACCTGGAACACGAGGTCGCCGGCGAACGTCAGCCCGTCGCCGCCGGACGCCACGCGGACCACGCTGTGCCCGGGGGTGTGGCCGCCGGTGCGACGGACGACCACCCCCGGCGCCACCTCGGACTCCTCATCGAACAGCCGCAGGTAACTCTGGTACTCTTTCACGAACCGCTTGGCGGCCGACCGAAGCGCGTCCGGGAAACCCGGGGGCATGGAGACGTGGGAGAAATCGGGCGTCTCCCAGAACTTGACCTCTGCGGCCGCCACGTGGATCCGCAGGTCCGGGCGCAGCCGCTCCTTCACCCCCTCGACGAGCAGCCCGCCAATGTGGTCCATGTGCATGTGGGTAAGCACCACGTCGGTCACGGACGCAAGATCGATGCCGGCGGCCTCCAGTCGCTTGATCAACTGCCCGGCCCGCGGCAAGTTCAAGTCCGGGTCGAATCCTAGCCCAGCGTCGACGAGTATGGTCTGGCTGCCGCTACGCACCACGACCACGTTCAGCGCCCAATCGTAAGCGTCCGGCGGCAGGAACATGTCGTCCAGCCAGGCCGCCCGGACGGTCGGGTCGACGTTGTGGGCCAACATCGCGGTTGGAAGCGGTAGCACCCCATCGCTGACCACCAGCACGTCAATCTCGCCGACCCGCACCGCATAGCGCGATGGAACCAACTCTTCGGGCCCCGATCTTGCGGGGTGTGAGGTGTTGTCCAAGCTCATGCTTATCTCCTGCTGACCAGTCGTACGGGGTTTTGCTTCTGCCTGCGACATGATGCGCTCCTGTTTTGCGTGATTGAGACGTGTCGGTCACGAGCCACGTCGCGGACTCTATGGTGAAGCGTGGTGGGGAACGAGCTACACGTGAGTATGGGTAGCCTGTGCTCTCGATCGGCCGCAGCGAAGATTTGAAGGTGAAGAGCTGGTAGGATGGAGCAGACGCTCCGCCGACGTGCCCCGCGTTCAGCGTTGCCTCGAAGCCGCTCGGCGTACTCTATATCCGTGGCACTCTCGAGGTGCTCTTTCCCGATTTATGAAATCATGCAGTAGCGGCTCAATGATACGAACCGCCAACCATCGCCCGCTGAAAAATGGCGATGGCTCGCGAGCCTCCCCTCGCAGTTTCCTCACATGGCTATTCGAACAGCCGCTTGACCATGGAAATGCTCGGCAGCTCTTTCAGCTGGGCGATCAGATGGTTCAACTGACGCAGATCCCAGACTTCCAAATCGAATTGCAGCTCACTGAAATCCGCCGCTACCCGTCCCATGGAGAGCGAGCGGATGTTGACATCGCTCGTCGCGATCGCTTGGGCGATCTCCGCCAAGGTGCCGGGCTCGTTCAGCGCGCTGACCGCGATCCTGGCTATGAACCGGCTATTGTTCGCTTCGTCGAGGTCCCACCGCACATCGATCCAGCGCTCCGGCTCGTCATCGAACTTTTGCAGGATCGGCGACTGGATCGGATAGATGGTTATCCCCTTGTCGCGGTCCATGATACCGACGATGCGGTCTCCCGGAACCGCGCCAGCCGGGCTGAAGTGCACCTCGGCATTGCCGGAAAGTCCGCGGATCGGTAGCGCTTCCGGCCCTTCGGCCTGTTGTGCTTCAACCATCTCTTTCGTGCGGCCGGGAAGTTTGAAGACCATTCCTGCAGCGCTGCGCATATTGAACCAGCCGTCATCTGCGCTGGGCTTTACCGTGACCCGCTCGTCCTGATGATCTGGGAATACGGCGCGCAGGACGTCGAGCGAGGACAGTTCACCCCGTCCGACAGCGGCGATGGCGTCCTCGACTTCCTTCTGTCCGAGCCTGTGCAAGGCCGGCTTCAACCCCTCGCGCGAAAAACTCTTGCCGGCGCGTTCGAACGTCCGCTCCAGAATGCGGTAGCCGAGACCGGCATATTGCTTGCGGACGGCCGCCCGCGTTGCGCGACGGATCGCGGCGCGCGCCTTGCCGGTGACGACGATTTCCTCCCATGCAGGCGGCGGCACCTGGATGCCGGAGCGTATGATCTCGACCTCGTCACCGTTGTTAAGGCGTGTGACCAGCGGCATGATGCGGCCGTTGATCTTCGCACCGACGCAGGTATCGCCGATATTCGTATGCACGGCATAGGCGAAATCGATTGGCGTGGCACCACGCGGCAAGGCGATCAGCTGCCCTTTCGGGGTGAAGCAGAATACCTGATCCTGGAACAGCTCAAGCTTGGTGTGCTCCAGGAACTCCTCGGGATTGTCGCCTTCCGCCAACGCTTCGATCGTGCGGCGAAGCCAGGAATATGCGTTCGACGTGGGTGATCGCGGCGCGTCGGCCGCCACAGCATCGCGATCCTTGTAGAGCGCGTGCGCGGCGATGCCGTATTCCGCGATATCGTGCATGCGCTTCGTGCGGATCTGCAGCTCGATGCGCTGGCGCGACGGGCCGATGATCGTCGTGTGCAGGGACTGGTAGTCGTTCTGCTTCGGCGTCGAAATATAGTCCTTGAAACGACCCGGGACGACGCGCCAGCGCGTGTGCACGATGCCGAGCGCCCGATAGCACGAGGGAATATCATCGACGATGATGCGGAAGCCCCAGACGTCCGACAGTTGTTCGAAGGAAAGCGACTTGGACTGCATCTTGCGAAAGACCGAATAGGGTTTCTTCTGGCGCCCCTTGACCAACGCTTCCTTCAGGCCTTCGGCCTGCAGCAGTTCGCTTAGCTCCTCCTCAATCTTCTTGATCAGGCCCTCATTGCGCTCGGACAGTTCCTGCAGCCGCCTCGTGACCGTCTCGTAGGCCTCAGGGTTGATATGGCGGAAAGCGAGGTTCTCGAGCTCCTCGCGCATGTCCTGCATGCCCATGCGCCCGGCCAGCGGCGCATAAATGTCCATCGTCTCTTCGGAAATGCGTGCGCGCTTCTCCGGCGACATATGGTCAAGCGTGCGCATGTTATGTAGCCGGTCGGCAAGCTTAACGAGCAGAACGCGGACGTCGTCCGAGATGGCAAGCAAGAGTTTGCGCAGGTTCTCCGCCTGCTTCGCCTTTTTTGTGACGAGATCGAGCTTCTTGATCTTCGTCAGACCCTCGACCAGCGCACCAATGTCTTCGCCGAAGAGGTCGTCGATCTCCTGCCGTGTGGCAGTCGTATCCTCGATCGTATCGTGCAGCAGGGCAACCGCGATGGTAGACTCATCCAGATGCATTTCCGTAAGGATGGCCGCCACTTCGAGGGGATGAGAGATGTAAGGATCGCCGCTTGCCCGTTTCTGCTGGCCGTGCTTCTGCATGGCATAGACGTAAGCCTTGTTCAGCAGGGCTTCATTGACGTCGGGCTTGTATTTCTGCACGCGCTCAACGAGCTCGTATTGGCGCATCATCCGCTGGCGGCTCCGTGGGAAAAGGCAAATAAAAAGTGCGCCAATCATAGGAGTGGCGCACTGCTTTGAAAACACGTCGGAACATGAGTTCCGGAACGGATCTTAGTAGTCGTCGCTCTTTTCCGGGGGCACCAGACCTTCGATGCCTGCAAGCAGTTCCTCTTCGGACATGCGGTCGAATGTCAGTGCTTCCGGCTGATCTTCCTCTTCCGCCGCATCCGCGAAAGCGGCGGCCGCTTCCGGCTGGGTCAGCGAAGCCGGATCTGGCTCGGGCTCGTCCACCTCGACGTGCTTCTGCAGCGAGTGGATCAAGTCCTCCTTCAGATCGCCGGGCGAAAGGGTCTCGTCAGCGATCTCGCGCAACGCCACGACAGGGTTCTTGTCGTTGTCGCGATCAACGGTGATAGCAGCACCCTGCGAAATCAGGCGTGCGCGGTGGCTGGCGAGCAAAACAAGTTCGAAACGGTTGTCGACTTTGTCAATGCAATCTTCGACGGTGACGCGGGCCATAGCCTGTCCTTTGCGACTCAAGGCGCGGCGGCGTTGCCGCTGCACGGATTAAACGACACGAGACCGGAACAGCCGTCGCTTGGCGGCCTCATCAGCTCCGATTTCAGGAATTAGCCGCCCGGATACAATCAAAACAGCATAAGTTCAAGTTTTTCCTGCATTCGGTGCTCACATCAACCAATGACACATGGTAGAATATAACGTGTTACGCGCCGCAAGTGTGGCCACACATGCCGATTGCATTGCACGACGTAATGGTCGAATGTGCAGCGGCAATCGGAAATTGAAGTGTGGACGAGATGCAGCAACTGCTAAAACTAGCTATATGCGCCGTGCGCTGCTTGGATTAAAGCGTGGTATAACCTACATTATTTGCAATATCAGCAATTGTTAATGTAATCCACCTATTTTCTGCGCACGCTTCCTTCGGGAGCTCGAAAATGCGCCGGGCATGAAAAAGGAAATTACGATGTTCGATCCCCGCGAGAAAATCGCACTTTTCATAGACGGCGCCAATCTCTACGCCGCATCGAAAAGTCTCGGTTTCGACATCGACTATCGCAAGCTGCTGAAAGCGTTCCAGAAACGCGGCTACCTGCTCAGGGCCTACTATTACACCGCGCTTATCGAAGACCAGGAATATTCGTCGATCCGTCCCTTGATCGACTGGCTGGACTACAATGGCTACAAGGTCATCACCAAGCCGGCCAAAGAATTTACCGACTCGCTCGGACGACGCAAGATCAAGGGCAACATGGATATAGAGCTGGCCATCGACGCGATGGAGCAGTCCGAGACGGTCGATCATCTCGTCATCTTCTCGGGCGACGGCGACTTCACCACGCTCGTCGAAGCGCTGCAGCGCAAGGGGCGCAAGGTCTCGGTAGTCTCGACCATGTCGACCCAACCGCCGATGATCGCCGACGACCTGCGACGTCAGGCGGATCACTTCATCGACCTCGTTACGCTTAGAAACGAGATCGGCCGGGAACCCTCGGAACGCTCGCCGCGTCCGGTTGAGCCGGTCGCCGATGACGTCGAGCTCTAAGATCAGGAATCTATGCACGGGGCGGCGGGAGCGTTCCCCTCTTCGGCCGCAGTTCAGCCGCGCTCCTTGAGCAGGCGGTTCTTCTGCCGATTCCAATCGCGCTCCTTCGAGGTCTCACGCTTGTCGTGCAGCTTCTTGCCCTTACCCAGCGCAAGCTCCAGCTTCGCCCGCCCGCGGTCATTGAAATAGATCCGCAACGGGATCAACGACATGCCTTCGCGGTTGACGGCACCCTGCAGTCGGTTCACTTCCCGCTTCGACAACAGCAATTTGCGGCGCCGGCGCGTTTCGTGGTTGAAGCGGTTGGCCTGCAAATATTCCGGCAGATAGGAGTTGATCAGCCAGATCTCGCCGCCTTCATCGGTGGCGTAGGATTCCGAAATGTTGGCCTTACCTTCACGCAGCGACTTGACCTCCGTGCCGGTCAGGACAAGGCCGGCTTCGTAGGTATCGACGATCTCGTAGTTGAAGCGGGCCTTGCGATTCTCCGCCACCACTTTCTTGACCGCGCGCTGGCTGCCTTTGGGGGCCATCAGTTCATCAATCCCGCGTGCCGGAGCGCAGCATCGATCGCGGCTTCGGTACTTGGCTCAAGCGTCGCCAAGAGCGGCGAACGAACGGCACGGCTCATCCGCCCCAGGCGATGCAGTGCATATTTTGCGCCGCAAAGGCCAGGCTCCATGAAAATTGCTTTGTGGAGCGGCATCAATTTGTCTTGATACTCGAGCGCCTTTGCGAATTCACCGGCCAGTGTCGCTTCCTGAAATTCCGCACAAAGACGCGGCGCAACATTGGCGGTCACGGAAATGCAGCCCACACCGCCATGCGCGTTGAAACCAAGGGCAGTCGCATCCTCCCCGGAGAGCTGCACGAACTCCTTGCCGCAGGCCATACGCTGCTCGGAGACGCGCTCGATCTTGCCGGTCGCATCCTTGACGCCGATGATCGTAGGATAGGCCTTTGCCAGTGCGGCCATCGTCTCGGCACTCATGTCAACGACCGAACGACCGGGAATATTATAGATTACGATCGGCAGCTTCACGCTTTCGGCGATTGCTGCATAGTGAGCAAAGAGGCCCTTCTGCGTGGGTTTGTTGTAATAGGGGGTCACGACTAGAAGGGCGTCAGCGCCCGCCTTCTCCGCATGCTGTGCAAGCTCGATCGCTTCGGTCGTATTGTTGGAGCCGGCACCGGCAATGACCGGCACGCGTCCGGCCGCCGCTTCGACACAGAGTTCGACGACCTTCTTGTGCTCGTCATGGGACAAGGTCGGCGACTCCCCGGTGGTGCCCACCGGCACCAGCCCATGGCTGCCCTCTTTTATCTGCCATTCCACATGCGCGACGAAACTATCCGCGTCCACCGAGCCGGCGGCGGTGAACGGCGTTACGAGTGCGGGAATGGAACCCTTGAACATGCACAACTCCTGACGACCGCGAGGAGCAGGAACCTCCCACGCTTTGGCCGCAATCGACGGTTAAAAAACTGCCGCACCATAATCATGTGACGTGGTTGCGGCAAGCGTCGTGAAGACGCATTTCATGTCGGTTTTCACCCAAGCGATAGCGCGAGAGGCGGTTCGGTCAGCTCGAAGCAATGCTGGAACGGACCCCTTGAGAATACCGCAACCATGATTTGCGGCCACAAATAAATGCCGCTAACTTTTGGCAGGCGGTCAGGCGGAGAATGAATGGGGAAACACGGGGGCTCTTGATGCGCGGACCACTCCTTCTGTCTGTCGCCGCCATGATCGTTGCCGTGATGCTGACTTCCTCGATCGCGGCGGGCGAAGCGCGGAAACCGCTACCGGCGAACAAGCCTGACTCGGCCGGCAAAGCGGGACGTGTCGCGACCAAGGACCTCACCAGCGCATTAACCGCGGCTGTCACACCCATTGACGCAGACTTGAAAACAGGCCTCGACGCACTTTCCAATCGCCAGCCCGCCAAAGCAATCGCCGTTCGCGACGGCATGCGCTCCGAAACGCTGGAGCGCCATACCCTCACTTGGGCCATCGCCGTTTCTGGGCAGAGGGGCATTCCATCCTACGAAATCGCCGAAGCACAGCGGGAGCTTCAGGGCTGGCCCGGCTTGAAATCGCTGCGTGCGCATTCGGAAAGGGCGCTCTATCGGGAAAACCCGCCTGCAGCAGATGTGATCGCGGCCTTCGGAGCTACCCGGCCGGAAACCGCGGAGGGAGCGATCATCCTGGCCCGGGCGCTCGCGGCACAAGGACAAAAGATAGTCGCAGCAAGACATCTAAGCGCCGTCTGGTGGAAGGAGGCGCTCGATGAGGAGACCGAAACAAAGATCCTCTCGGAATTTTCCGGTCTGCTGACGCCTGCCGACCACAAGCGCCGTATGGAGATGCTTCTCTATCGCGGCCGTGTCGGGCAAGCAGCGCGCTTCGGCGATCTCGGCAAAGCGCAGTCGCTATACCGGGCTTGGGCCGCGGTTAGCCGTGGCACCGGCAATGCGGCATCGCTGATCAAAGCCGTCGATCCGTCGTGGCGAGACGACCCCGCCTTTCTGTTTGTCCGCATCGAGCATCTGCGCAAGCAGGAGAAATACCAGGAGGCAGCGAAGCTCCTCGCCCAAATGCCGAGGGGTAGCGAAGCCCTTGTCGACCCGGGCGAATGGTGGATCGAGCAGCGCATCGTCAGCCGCGGCCTCCTCGACGCTGGCGATTTCCGCGGCGCCTACCGCATCGCCGCCAACCACGCGGCAACCAAGGCGACCGATATTGTCGACGCCGAGTTTCATGCCGGCTGGTACGCGCTCCGCGGCTTGGAAGATCCGGCAACCGCGGCAGGTCATTTCCAGAAGATCCTGGAGGCGTCGGACCGACCCATCTCAGCCTCGCGCGCCTGGTACTGGCTCGGACGCGCCGCCGAAGCGGGGGGCACCGGCGATTCGAGCGAATATTTTGGCAACGCGGCGCGCTACCCGGGCACCTTCTACGGACAACTTGCTTCAGCTAGGCTCGGCCGCCCGACGCTTGACGTAAGCTACCCCTCCGCGACGTCCGAAGATCGAACAAGATTCGAAGGCCGCGAGGCCGTTCGGGCCATCGCCCGGCTCGACGCCGCAGGCCACGGCTGGCGCGCGGACAGCCTTTACCGGTCGCTGGCCGATGAACTGACCAGTCCCGGCGAACTCGCGATGCTTGCGGCGCGCGCGGAAGAAACAGGCAATCACCAGCTTTCGCTGCAAATTGGCAAGATCGCTTTCGCGCGCGGCATCGATGTCGCTGCGCTTGCCTTTCCGATCGGCGTCATCCCGTCGAGCGCCGATATCACTGGCGCCGGCAAGGCGCTTGCCTATGCGATTGCCCGGCAAGAAAGCGCCTTCAACCCGGCCGCCATCTCCGCCGCCAATGCCCGCGGGCTACTGCAACTTCTGCCGGGCACCGCCAAAGGTGTTGCGAGCCGCTTCGGCCTTGCCTATTCCAAGGACCGTCTGACGACCGATGCAGGCTATAATGCGACACTCGGAGCGCATTATCTCGGCGAGCAGATCAGCAGTTTCGGCGGCTCCTACATACTGACGTTCATCGCTTACAATGCCGGCCCGGGCCGCGTGCCGCAGTGGCTCGAACGTTATGGCGACCCGCGCGGCAAGCCGATCGATGACGTGGTGGACTGGATCGAGCGCATACCCTTTCAGGAGACGCGCAACTACGTCCAGCGGGTGATGGAGAACTACCAGGTTTACAAAGCCCGGTTGGGAGAGCCCGCAGACATCGTTTCCGATTTAAGAACCGGCCGACAATTGCCCTAAGCCCAGATGGTATCGGGCTTGTCGATCCGAGATTTTCGCGATGAAAACGCGGCGATCAAATGATCGTGATCGGCAATCGGAACACGGCACAAAATGCCACTTCAGCCATTTTCTTCCTAAAAGAATCTAGCTGCTCCGAAAGGAAATGGTGAAGCCAATGAAGACGTTAGCAATTGTCGCCCTGTCGCTGGCAACGGCGATGAGCAGCGTTCCGCCCGCAGAAGCATTTCCGATCGCTCCGGCAGTAAAGCCGCAAGCTGCGGACGTGCAGCTCGCACAATTCCCCTATGAGCGCGGTGAAGAGCGCAAGAGTAGGCCCCGTTGCTGGGGTGTCAGCTGTCCACGGCGCGGTTATTACCGGCAAGGCTATTATCGTGACCGCTACTATCGTGATCGCTATCATCGCCGTTACTACCGCGACTACGATGACGATGACAATGACCTTGGTGCATTCTTCGGCGGCCTGGCGACCGGTGCGATCGTCGGCGGTCTGCTGAGCCAGCCGAGATATGTTGGCCCGAGATATTACGGCGGCGGCAGCGCCCATACCCGCTGGTGCTATGCGCGCTATCGGTCCTATCGCGCCTGGGACAATACCTATCAGCCGTATGGCGGCCCGCGTCGCCAGTGCTACTCGCCCTACAGCTAAGAGCACTCACGGTGGCAATCCACGGTTCTTCGTATCGAGCAAGAGTGCGAAGAGCCGTGGCGCGCAGAAAGATTCCCATCGTCGCATGAGAACCCGTTGTTCGGCCGGGTACAAACGCCGTCGGTTAAGCCTTCACCTACTTGCCGTTACGCATCGAGAAGCTACGATTTCACCTCCTCTCGACCGAACGGAGTAATCATGGATCGGAGTGAATTTCGCGAGCATCTCTTTCGGGTACAGGACGGCTTGCGGCTTTATGCCAGATCCTACGGCGACGTGCGGCATGGACAGATCCCGGTCGTCTGCCTCCCCGGCCTTACGCGCAACAGCCGCGACTTCCACGAGCTCGCGGGCTTTCTCGCCTCCCCTCCAGGAGGCGGACATTTCATCTTCTCTCTTGATTCCCGCGGGCGAGGCGGCTCGGAGCGCGATGACGACAAGACTCGCTACACAATCGCGGTGGAAACCTCGGACCTCATCGCCGCCTGCAGGCATTTTGATATCGAGAAGGCGATCTTCATCGGCACGTCGCGTGGCGGGCTGATCCTGCATCACCTCATCGGCCTGGCCCCCGCCCTGATCGCAGGCGTCATTCTCAACGACATCGGCCCTGTCATCGACATCGAGGGACTGCTGCGAATCAGAGATTATCTTAACGCGACGGCAGGACCGGCAAGCTGGACTGCGGCACCTAGCTACCTGCAGTCCGTGCATGGGCATGATTTTCCGATCCTTCGCGAGCGCGATTGGCAGGAGATGGCGAAGGCGATCTATCGCGACGAAGGCGGCATTCCGGTCACCGACTTCGACCCGGCGATCGCGGCTCAGCTGCACCCGCTTACGGCCGACACATCACTGCCCGATCTTTGGCCGCAATACAGCGCTTTCGCCGACCTACCGATGATGGTCATTCGTGGGGAGCGCTCCAGGCTGCTGTCGGAATCCACGGTCGAGGAGATGAAGCGGCGGCATCCGAACTTGGTGGCGGTGACGGCGGTCGGACAGGGACACGCGCCGCTTCTGCACCTAGACGGCCCGAGACAGGCGATAGCTGCTTTTCTCCAACAGTAGCCGTTCGCACTCGACTGCCGCGCAGTAGCATCTCTCCCGCGAAGAACCGCCCGAAACGAGAAAAGCCCGGCTCTTGAGCCGGGCTTTCCCTAACTGACCGAGGTCAGGTCAGATTAGAAGTCACGCTGGAAGCGCAGGAAGCCGAAGACTTCGTCGTCGCCGTTGTCCTGATCTTCGTACTGAACCGACAGACGGGTCGCGAGACCTTCGGTGATCTGGTAGTCAACCGTACCACCAACGCGCCATGCATCGTCGTCACCGAAGTCGGTGAGCGACTCCTGGAGGCTACCGAAGTACTGTGCGCCCGGGGTGATTGCGAGCTTGTCGTTGACGTTCCAACGGTACGAAGCAGCAACCGTCCACTCGGAACGAGCCCAGTAAGCGTTCGGGTCGGATGCCCAGATACCAGCGAGCTGGAAGACGCCCGGGCCGAGGTCAGCCGAAAGCAAGCCGCGGATCGCGCCTTCTTCGAGTTCGGTGTCGAAGCCGCCGAGCAGGTCGAAGCTTACGCCGCCGAGGGTGGCCGAAACGATACCGGCAACGCCGACGCCGTTGTCCTTCGTGGAGGTGCCTTCGAGTTCGTCGACCGAGATACCGGCCTGGAAGGTGCCGCCGTCATAGAGGTAAGCGAGCGAGTTGAATTCGGTGAAGTTGCCGAGCGTGTCGGTTTCACCGTTCAGGCCCTTATCCCACCAGCTGTAGAAGAAGCCGGCCTTGAAGCCACCGAGCTGAATGTAGGCTTCATCGACGTCGATGAAGTCGCTGTCGCCGGAGTCGGTGTCGTTGTCGGCGTTGAACTCAGCAGCGAAGAAGCCGGTGAGCGTGCCGAATTCGGTGTCGCTCTTGGCGTCGAACGAGATGTAGGCGCGGGAGAACATGTCCCAGTCCGAGGTGGCCTGGTTACCGAAGTCGCGACCATCGTAACGGCTGGTCACTTCATCACGACCGAACGAGCCCTGTACGCGGATGAAGCCGCCGATCTTGAGGCAGGTTTCCGTGCCCGGGATGTAGAAGTAGCCCGTGCCGAAAGCGTCGCAGACGCGAACGTATTCCATGGGCTCCGGCTCGGCGGCGACGATTGCGTCGGCTGCCTGAGCGCCGGATACTGCTGCGAGAGCAGCAGCGGAGCCGAGAAGAAGGCTCTTGATGTTCATTTCTGACCTCCAGTCAAAAGTTTCAAACGGGTCTGGGTTTCTTTGCTGAAGGACAGCGTTCCCTGCCCCATCCCCAACGTTCAAGAAGTCGGACGATCAACCGCCCTTGCTTCCGGAGTTGAAAATACAAAACCGGATGGGGCACGCAACGTCCAACTTGCCAGATCACGTGCTTTGCGCTGCCCTTCCGTGATCCCTGTTGCTGAAACGACACAAAATCGCCTCAGACCTCCGGAGGGAATTAACAAAGGGTTAAGAAAATCCTTTAGCGACGAGGGCTTAGCATAAAGGAGCAGCGAGCTTCCTGTTTCAGAAAGGGGCAGAAAATGGCCAAAAACTGGGGGAAAACCGGGCATGGGCGGCCGCGCCTCCTGTCCTCTCACAGACAAGACTCCACCCAAACGGTGTCTGGCGAAGCGGCGACGCGGAGACTTTTTGCTGATTCATAAGAGAATCAACGAACTGGATTCGCGAATCCTTCAAAGCAGGCGCTATCCCGGGAATCGGACTGCTGCATGATTCCTCAAATCGGAATCAATTTTCGGAATCATGCGGCGATCCAAAGTGCGACAGCGACCTTGCCCGTCTCAAGGACGCGTGGCGCTGCGGTCGTCAGGGAATAGGCGAGCGTGATTTTACATGTGCGCAGGAAGCGCACTTGCGGAAAGTCGCTATCAAAGAATGATAGATCTGCGGGCCGCTGCAATCGGACAATTGAGCGACCCGAGACATAGGTAACGTTTCGTACCGGACACATGGGTAACACTTTCGGCTTTGGTCGGAGGTGTTGATGCCGTGGAGAGAGTGTTCGGTGATGGAGGAACGTCTTCGTTTTGTCGCTC